>JAFPZK010000001.1 GCA_017417315.1 Bacteroidales bacterium | reverse complement strand
CAGAGGCGTTAGAAGCCGCTACCAAGCAATTAAACCTTTACGCAGCCGATGCTCAGATTATAAAAATGATTGGCACGTCAAAACTGCATAAAATTGTGATGGTGTTCAAAGGGTTTGAAGTGGAGAAAATGGAGGAAATTTATTAAGCAAATTATTATTATGATATACACACCTAATCAAGACCGTTACGGCGGCAAAATGCAATACCGCAGAGCAGGAAAAAGCGGCGTGAAACTTTCTGAAATTGCCTTAGGCTTTTGGCATAATTTCGGCGACGTTAATGTCTTAGACAACTGCCGGCAAATCATGCGGTTCGCTTTCGATAACGGTATCAATTATTTTGACCTCGCTGACAATTACGGTCCCTCTTACGGCTCAGCGGAGGAAACTTTCGGATATATTTTTCAGAAGGATTTTAAGCCTTTCAGAGACGAAATGTTTATCGCCACGAAAGCCGGACACGATATGTGGGAAGGACCTTTCGGCGAGTTTAATTCGCGCAAACATCTTATAGCCGGTATCGACCAGAGCCTCAAACGTTTAGGTCTTGATTACGTGGATATTTTTTACTCTCACCGTTACGACCCAGAAACACCGCTCGAAGAAACACTTCAAACCCTTGTCGATATTGTGCGTTCAGGGAAAGCCCTTTACGTCGGAATTTCAAAATATCCCGCCGACAAAGCCGAATTTGCGTATAAATATCTCTCTGACAGAGACGTTCATTGTCTGCTTTACCAAGGAAAATACAATATGCTTGACCGCGAGCCGGAAGCAGAAATTTTGCCTGAATGTGAAAAATTCGGGGTCGGATTTGCGGCGTTTTCGCCTTTGGCACAAGGACTTCTGACGGGAAAATACTTTAACGGTATTCCCGAAGACTCCCGCATGGCGAAAGATTTTTTCTTGAAAAAAGCCGCTTTAACGCCCGAAATGATTGAAACGCTTTTAAAATTCAAAAAGGAGGCTGACGAAAAACAACTTACTCCTGCTCAATACGCTTTGAATTTCGTAAAGAAAAACCCCGCCGTTACAACGGTAATTGTCGGGGCTTCAAGCGCTAAACAATTAGAAGAGTTGATAAATTGAGTAACGAAATAGGGCTGTCGAATTGGGCAGCCCTACCTTTTTTACTTCTTAAACTCTTTCTCCTTTATATAAATCCTAAAATCTTTCATTAGTCCCGGATTGCCTTTTTCCTGACGGGGGATAATGCGGATTGACTTAATCGTTTCCGTTTTGCCGAGGTCGATGACAACAGCGTGCGGAAAAGCCACATTGTCAACCGTTTGCCAATATGTAGACTCTTGCAAATCGTAAAGTTTGTCTGCCGTATATTCGCCTGAACGGGTCTCTTCGCTGTCAGCATAAACAACTCTCCAATCTTTACGGTTGATAAGTTTGCCTTTTTTGTCAAAAGCGTCCAACTCCGCAAACGAGGTTATATTGTCGCCGGTGAAATTATTCAGGGCTTCAACACATAAGTAACGTCCGCTGACAGGTTTCTCAAATTCAATCACTTGCGGCGATGCTATGTTTTGCAACGAACCCGAAACCACGGGCTGCTCTTTCGTTAAATCAAGTTTTTCGCCGTCTTTGCGGTGAGTTTGAGGAACGCTGACACGGAGCATGTCAAGAATCGGTTTGTCAAGACCTTTAACAACCGGATTTTCAGGCGACAAGATGTCCAAAACGATAATCTCGTTTTCACCCTTTTTTAACCAACAACCCGGCATATAAAGCGTTTGCTGAGGTCCGATTTTCCAAATCCTGCCCAAAGCATGACCGTTAACCCAAACAAAACCTTTGCCCCATGTAGAAAAATCCAAAAACGTATCTTCGGGTTTGTCAACCGTGAAAACACCTTTATAATAAGCAGGCATATCCGTCTTTGTTAAAGCCGTATATTTTTTGTGAGCGGCAAAACCGTAATCCAACGGCAAAGAGTAAACTTTCCAATTTTTCAACTCTACACCGTCTGCCGAAACCGATTTCGTTATACCTTTGCGGTCGTGAATTGATTTGTCGAAATTAACACGTCCCAAAGCCTCAACGTAAATGTCGAGAACGCAGCCTTTTTTCAGGTTTCTGTCCAAAGTGAACGAAAATTCACCTTTGCGGCGGTCGAGTTCGGCGATTTTTTCACCGTCAGCAAAAACCAAAGCATAATCGTGAACCTCATCAATCTTGATTTCAGAGCCTTTTTTGAGTTTGTCATCAAGCGTTGTGCGGTAAAGAATCGAACCCCAACCCTGATTGAATGTTTCCATCGGTTTTATCGTTTCGCTTTCGATAGCCGCCGGAAGATTTTCAAAAACAGGGGCGTATTCTTTGAGCGTAAATTCGGCTAAATTCACCGCTTTTATTTGCTGAGGAATTTCAGCAAGTTGCTCACCCTCAGAAAGATGTTTTGCCATCATATCTCTCAGCAAAGTGTATTTCTCGGTAACCTGACCGTTTTCTGAAATCGGTGCGTCATAATCGTATGACGAACACATCGCACTATAAGCCGGATTGTTAGCACCGCCCCAAAAGCCGAATGTCGTGCCGCCGTGTGTCATATAAAGGCTGAACGAAATGTTTTTTTCAATCATTTCTTCAAGACCGCTGACCATAACGTCGGCAGGACGTGTCTCGTGCGGACGTCCCCAATGGTCAAACCAGCCGCTCCAAAATTCGCTGCACATCAAAGGCGTATTCGGACGAAGTTCTTTCAACTTTTTGAACTGCGCGTCGATGTCGCTGCCCGTGCCGAAATTAACCGTCCAAAGCAAATCGTCAAGAGCGTTGTTCGTAAAATTGCTGCTCCAATCGCACTGAAACAAAGGCACTTTGTCGAACCCCGATTTTTTTACGATGTCGCGGATTGCACTGATGTAAGGCTTGTCCGTGCCGTAACTTCCATACTCGTTTTCGACCTGAACCATAATGATATTTCCGCCGTTAGTGATTTGCAGCGGCGACAACTGTTTGCCGACTTCCGCCATAAACTTTTCAACGTGGTTCATGTAATCTGAATCGAGTGTGCGGAGTTGAATTGAATCGTTTTTCAACAGCCACCACGGAAGACCACCCATTTCCCATTCAGCACAAACGTAAGGACCGGGACGGACGATGATGTACATTCCGTTTTTCTGCGCCAAACGGCAAAATTCAGCGATGTCCTTGTCGCCCGAAAAGTCGAATTTACCTTCTTCCATTTCATGGTAATTCCAAAAAATGTAAATACACAACGTATTCATACCCAAGGCTTTACAAAGTTGAATACGGTTTTCCCAATATTCTTTCGGGATACGGGAATAATGGATTTCGGCGGCTTTTACAAGAAAAGGTTTGCCGTTGAGCAAAAAGGTCTTGTCGCCGGCAGAAAAACTGCCCGTCTGAGGTTGCTTTTCGCCGCAACTCGCAAGCAGCAAGGCGGCAAAAAATAGTAAGAGTAATTTTTTCATTATGTGAGATTTTTTTTTATCACACGGATTTGTGATTTACTACGTAAATCACGGGAACACAAAAATACATAAAATATCAATTCAAAAAATTTGTGTAAACCAATCCGAAAATTTCGTAGAAATTTGCAAATCCGTGTGATAATTATTTATTTAATACTACCGTAACCACGCTTTTTGCTGGAATGGTTGCAACTGTTTTAACATCGGTTTGACGTTTTAGTTTGTTGCCTAAACCGTCGTTGGTCAAATAAACTTCCGAAATTTTTTGCGGAAATTTCACAGCTTCGTCTTTGTCGGAATAATTGATAATCACCGCAACAAGTTTGCCGTCAGAGTTTTTAAACGCACTCGCCATCAAGCCGTTAGGATTTTCTTCACAAGATAATTTTATGAAAACACGTTTTGCGCCGGGTCTTACAAAACGGCTGTAATTGCCTAAAACCCAAAGCAAACGGCTGTCGTTAAGTTTTCCGCTTTTAACCGTTTCTTCGCCGAACTCCTGCAAAAGACCGTCTTTATAATCCTCGCCTATCGCACGCCACCACTGCCAAGATGCCGCGTTAGCGTAGACCAAGTCGTGATGAATACACCGCGCAACATACAAAGCCGTTTTCATCGTCGTGTCAAAACCGTGTCCGAAACCGATTTCCTCATCGTTGCCCATAATGCACTGCTCCGTCATCCAAAACTTTACGCCGAATTTTTGGAGCGTGTCATTAAGATTTTCACGCATCTTTTTTAAGAAATCAAGCGGAGTGTTAGTCCAATAACCGTGTCCGGCGATAAGTTTTTCAACGTGTTTTAAGCCCAAAACATTAGAAACCGAATCCGCGTTGAAAAGCATTTGAATAGCGTAACCCCTGTTACTATCCGTTTGATAAACACCGACCATAGCGCGGTAATCAGAAGATTCGTTAACGAGAATTTTGGTGTCAAGATTTTTTGCCGTCAAAGCCGAATCCAACGAGCGGGTTATTTTTGCGACTTCGGCATTTGTCGCGGGAGTGCCTTCTTGTTTCGGTCCCAACCAATTCCAATGACCGTCAGGCTCGTTGACGGGACAAATATACGAAATTTTTATGCCGTGCTTTTCTTGAAGTCCTTTCACAGATTCCGCCATAAAATCAGCAAATTTATCATAACAATCAGCCTTCAAATTGAAAGTACCGCCCCTGCCCGTATTTGTCGCCAAACCGTTTTGAGTGAAATAAATCGGCGGTGAGTTCAAAAAAGCGATGAAAGTTTCAACACCGCGTTTTTGAGCCTCTTTCATAAAGTTGACTTGCGCACTTTGCTTGGAAAAGTCCCACTCACCGTCTGGCATCAAGAAACATTCCGTCCGCGTAAAAGGCTGTATCTGAGCGTTTTCTCCCTGATATGCACTACCCGCGCCGAGGTTGAAACGCCAGATGCTAAGACCGATTCCGCTGTCTTTTGAAAACAGCAAATCGGCGGCTTTTTTCACGGTTTCTTCCTGCCAAGAGCCTATCGTCTGAATAGTCCACGCATCAGAAGCCCCGAAACCGTCAACCGTCTGAAATGTCAGGCTTTCATCGATTTCGGCACTCTGCGTGTACTTTTCCGCACAACCCGTTAACAACAATGAAAATATGATACAATATTTTTTCATAACTATTTACAATACACCACCGTAGTAACGGATTTTGCGGGAACAACGATATTGTCGTCGCTCATGTTGGTACGTTCAAGTTTTTTGCTCTCGTCGGTAACAAAACGCAAAAACTTAGTGTTACCAGAAAAACCGCTTACCGAGGGTTTTACCCTAAGTTTTTGGTCTGACAAGTTCGTGTAAACAGCCACCAACGTATTGCCGTCGCCTGACAAAAATGCCGAACCGAAAAACGATTTGTCAGCACCGCAGTTCATGTCAACACGCTTATAACCCGGACGGATAAAACGGCTGTAATTACCGAGAACATAAAGGTTGACGTTAGCCGCCCAATTAGTGCCGGTTGTAACGTCGCCGTAGTCGTCAGCATAATCCTCAACGTTGCCGCCGAGTTTTATCAAGTAAAATCTGTTTTTCTGACTCCAACGCTCCTGACCCCAAACCGTCCAATAACACCAAGAAGAAACGTTAGCCCAAACCAAATCCGAATAGATTACGCGCGAAAGATAAAGCGCGTTGTCAATGTATTTTGCGCCCTCCAAACCGGGATAATTGTCCGTTGCTGCGTATTCGTCAAGCATTGACCATTCCGTCTGCCAAAGACCTATGCCGTTACTTTGCGCTTCGTTGTAAGCAGCGGTGCGGATTTTTTCAAGGTCAGCCCAGTTGCGGTCTTCCCAATAAGAATGTGCGCCGATAATTTTATGAACGTGGCTCAAATCCTTTACCGAATTTTCGCCGCCACCAAAAAATTCCGAAATCTGGTTTGCCCTGCCGTTATAAGTGTTGGAATACGTTGCAGTCCATTTTGCGGCTTCGGGGATAACGATTTGAGTGGTTTGAGAGCCGAGTTTTTCGTCCAAGGCTCTTACGAGTTTTGAAATTTCGGAATTTTGCCAACCGCTGCCCTCTTGTCCGCCGTCCCAATTATATTGAGGCTCGTTGACGGGAGAAATATAATCAATCGGGATTCCGTTTTCCGAAAAGTGTTTTGACACCTCCGCCATATATTCCGCAAATTTTTCGTAACCCTCATCTTCGAGGTTTGCATTCTCGCCGCTGTTTGAAAACGCTTTGCCGTTTTTAGTCCAAAAAACAAGCGGAGAATTAGAGAAAAGCAGCATTTTTTCAACGCCGTATTTTTTAGCCTCCTGCATAAAATACTGCTGACCTTTGCATTTTGACCAGTCGTAAGTTACGCCGTCGGTTTTGAGGTAACATTCTGCCCTGCGGGTAACGTCTTCAAGCCCCGATTTGTCGCCCTGCTCCGCGCTTCCGCCGCCGAGGTTAACCCTCCACATCGAAAGCCCGATACCTTGCAACTTGCCGTCGGCTGTGGTATCCTGAGAAAAAAGCAGTTTTGCCATTTGGGATTTTGACGAATATTTCGTGCCGACATATTCGCCGAGCCAACAATCCGACGCACCGAAACCTTCCATCGTCTGATAAAGTGTTGCGGCATTTATCGTAACTGAAATTTCGTCATCGGAACGCTCGTCGGAAGTGTTAACAACTTTCCAAGCCGAAGGTTTTACTTCTTCACTGCCGGGCTCGTCATCGGGATTTGTTTTCTGACCCGTATTAGATTGGTCAGGCTTAACATCGTCATGGTCGCAAGAGACCATGACAGATGCCGCCGACACAACTAACAAGATTAAAAATAATTTTTTCATGGGTTGATTCTCTCTATTTTAATAACCCGGATTTTGTTCCAACATACCGTTTGACTGAACAACCTCTGCATTCGGAATCGGGAAAAGCAAGTCTCTGTTTTCGTTGAAATCCTTGCCTTCGTCCTGAGGTTCTTTTCCGTTGGTGGTTTCAAACTCGTCAGTAGAAATCTGAGTGTTGTATACCACCCAAGAGCCGTTAGGTCCGAAAAGGTTGCAGGCAACTTTTTTACCGTTGTCGTCAGTCCAGCGGCGGATGTCGTAAAGACGGTTGCCTTCAAAAGCGAGTTCAAGACGACGCTCGTTGCGGATTGCTTTTTTAAGTTCTGCACCCGAAGAGGTAACGTCAGAGAGGTTAACACGCGAACGAACTTGGTTCAAATACTGCTGAGCCTCGCCGTCTTTGCCGAGTGCATTTTTAACTTCGGCAGCCATAAGCAATACGTCAGCATAACGCATAAGTCTGTAATTCAAAGCAATATGAGGTGCGTCATAGTTACCTTCGATACGTTTTGCCTGCGGAATGTAAAGTTTTGCATTTACGCGGGCAGATTTGTGTTTCTCAGGTTTAATCTGATAACCGATTACATTACCTTCCTCATCTTTGAAAATTTTGTCATCGGTCTCGTTAGGAATCGCCGTTGCTCCGTGCTTGATAATCGTACAGAACAATCTGATGTCGTCGCCTTCTGCAATGTAAGCGTTTTCGAGGTCAGACGAAGGTCCGCCCCATGACCAACCGCTGTCATCACGGCTGCCCGCTACGACGGAGATTCTTTCGCCGACATTATATGTAATATCCCCTGATGTCTGAATTTCAAAAACGCCTTCTTCACTGTTGTTATAATCCATGTTCCATACTTTCGAGAAATCGTCCAACAAAGCGTATTCGCCGCTATTAATCACCTCATCTAAGTATTTTTCAGCCTCAGTATATTTTTCCTGATAAAGATAAACTTTTGCCAAAACAGCCATTGCAGCACCTTTGGTTGCGCGTCCGAGTTCGCCGTTTTTAATCGTTTCGCTGCGTAAGGGCAAAGCGTCAACAGACTCCGACAAGTCTTTTTCGATTTGAGCGTATGTCTCTTCCAAAGATGCACGTTTGATGTTTTTTGCATCTTCGGGTGTCGCCATAGTGATAACCAAAGGCACGCCGCCGAAGTTTCTTACAAGTTCAAAATACTGGTAACCGCGTAAAAATTTTGCCTCGGCAATCATGCGGTTTCTCTTTTCCTCGCTGATTGAGGAAACATTCGGAACGTATTCCAAAACCGTGTTGCAATAGTGAATGCCTTTGTAACGGTACTGCCAAAAGTTAGCCAATGTGCCGGAAGTGGTTTTGCCCTGATAAAGCACAAGGTCGTTATAACCGTCCTGACCTTGGGTCGTATTGTTCATCCAACCGTCGTCAGTACACATATCGGCGAGAATATAGGTGTTGTAAATCTGCCACCAATCGTCAAAAGCCAATGACTGATAACAACCGTAAACCTGAGCCAAACACTCCTGCTCGTTGTTGAAATAATTGTCCAAAACCTGAGTTCCTTTAACGTCCTGCGTTAAAAAATCATCAGTGCAGCCGCTCAACGCAACAGCCGCTATTATGCTGTATTTTAATAATCTTTTCATCTTTATACAATTTTTTTTTATCACACGGATTTGCAATTTACTACGCAAATTGCGATAGAAAATCACTAAAAAAATTTCTCAAATCGTAAATTTCGTAGAAATTTACAAATCCGTGTGATTTTTATTTTGACTAAAAATTAAGATTTACACCGAATAAGAAAATTCTTGTGTTCGGATATGCAACGCCGTCAACACCGCTTGAAGTTACCGAGCCGGTTGCTGCCGTTTCGGGGTCAAAACCGCTGTACTTGGTAATCGTAAACAAGTTTTGTGCTGATAAAGACAGTCTGAGCGTTCCAAAACGAAGTCTTTCTTGCGGAATCGTGTAACCGATTTGCAATTGTTTGCAACGGAGATAAGAACCGTTTTCAACAAACCAATCGCTGACCGTCGTGAAGTTGCCGTTAGCATCGTTGTAAGAAAGTCTCGGAATGTCGGTTGACTGTCCTTCGTAATGCCAAGCATCGTCCAAAGTGCCTGCCCAAACATTCTGACCCGAAACGCCTGAATAATAGCCTTTCGTCTTGTTGAAAATCTTGTTGCCGAGAGTGCCGTAGAAGTTCATTGAGAAATCCCATTGTTTGTAGTTTGCACTAAGGTTAATTCCCATGTACATTTTCGGGAAAGCATTGCCGATGTATGTCTTGTCGTTTTCGTCGATAACGCCGTCGTTGTTACGGTCAACAAATTTTAAATCACCGGGTTGCGCTTTCGGTTGCAACGGGTCTCCGTGTTCATTAGTGTAAGAAATAACTTCCGTCCAGTTTTGGAAAAGTCCGTCAGTCTCATAACCGTAAAATCTCGAAATCTCAGCATCGCTTTCGTTACGGATAATGTAGTCGCCGTTGAAACCCTGAGTTAAAATCGGCGAAGAAATGCCGAGGTCTTTTGCAACGTTTTTAACGCCAGAAAGATTAACGCCTACTTCATAATTAAAATCTTTTTTCACTTGGTCTTTCCAGTTCAAAGAAAGTTCCCAACCTGTTGCTTCCATACTTCCGACATTTGTCCAAATTTCGCCGTTCCACTCTGGATAACCGAGAATGTTAAGGTTGCTTTCTTTCAAAAGCATGTCGGAGGTTTTCTTTTTATAAAGTTCGATAGTTGCCGTCAAACGGTCTTTCAAGAAGCCCATATCCAAACCGATGTTGTAGTCTTCCACCGTTTCCCATTGAATGTTCGGGTTAGCGGTAGAACTTACGTATGAACCCGTAACAAGGTTGCCGTCAACAACATAGTAAGTAGTTCCAATAGTAGAAAGGTAAGCACTGTTGGAGATTGACTGATTGCCGACCTTACCCCAACCAAGACGAAGTTTGAGGTTTGTGAAAATGTGCTGGTTTTTCATAAACTCTTCGCCTGTGATTCTCCACGCACCTGAAACTGCGGGGAAAATAGCAAATTTGTTGCCTTCGGGGAATTTACTCGAACCGTCAAAACGAATACTTCCCGTAATATAATAACGTGAATCATAGTTGTACATCACACGGCCAAGGTATGAAACGAGGGTTGAAAATTCGTCTCTACCGTCGGCTTTTTGATTTTCGGTTCCGGCTGCAACATAACGGAGATTTTCGTTGTTTGAGGGAACGGCATCACGGCTACCGGTCAACCAATAATATGAGAATTTTTCCATCGTATAACCAGCCATAACGTTGAGACTGTGTTTTTCGGCAAAAATATTCTGATAGTTCAAAGTGTTTGTCCAGTTCCAATCGTTCCAAACTTTTGACTCTCTTTTTGCAGTGCTGACATCAGCCTTTTCGAGGTTGTCGATATAAAACTGAGGAGCAAAATTATCCGACACTCTGAATCTTGCGTTGTCGCCGAACTGAGTTCTGAAAGTCAAACCTTTGATAATTTCGATGTTCAAATACGGGTTCATCAACAAGCCGTATTCGTTAGAGTGTGCGGTCTGACGTTTGAGGTTAGCAACGGGGTTGTGTTCCTGATTGTTGTTGGAACGAGCGTACCAAGAAAACTCGTTGTCAATTTCCTGCCAGTCAGAGCGGAAAATCGGAGTTGTGGGGTCCATAGCCATTGCAGCACCCATAAGGTTCGGGGTATCGTCCCAACGTTCAAGTTTCGGAGAAAGTTCTACGCCGAGTTTTACGTGGTCGTTGAAAGTGTATTCAGTGTTTACCCTGCCGGTGAATTTGTCCCACCAACCGTAGTTATAATGCGCATGAGAACGGTAATAACCGAACGAACCGCTGTAAATCAACTTCTCAGTACCGCCTTGGAAAGAGAGGTTGTAATTTTGTGTCATAGCATATTTGTTGACGGTTTCGTCCCACCAGTCAGTACCCTGACCGTCAGTAATATTTTCGATACCGTTATAAGTAGGAACCTGATTGTCGTTAGTGTAACGTTTTTTGAAAACTTTTTCGTATTCAGCGGCTTTTGCCACATCGGGAGAGCCGATAACAGAAAGACCGAGCGAAGAGGTAAACTGAAATTTTGTTTCACCTGCTTTACCTTTTTTTGTCGTGATGATGACAACGCCGTTAGAAGCCCTCGTTCCGTAGATTGCCGAAGCAGAAGCGTCTTTTAAAACTTCCATCGACTCGATGTCTTCGGGGTTAAGGAAGTTGATGTTGTCGCCTACGGGCATACCGTCAACAACATAAAGCGGGTTAGAACCGTTGACCGTTGTTACACCACGGATAAGAACCCTCGGATTTTCACCCGGTTTACCGGTAGAACTAATCTGCACGCCGTTAACTTTGGTCTGCAAAGCGTTCATTGCGTTACCTGAATTAAACGAGGTAATGTCGTCGGAAGAAACCGAAGAAATACTTGAAGTCAAGTCGGATTTTTTTGCCGTACCGTAACCGATTACGACAACCTCGTCAATGTTTTTAGTATCTTCTTGAAGAACAAAATTCAAGATTCTTTGGTCGGGAGCCAACTGAATCTGCGTGGTCTCAAAACCGAGCATGGAACATTCCATTGTTGCACCTTCTTGAACGGTAATCGTATAATTACCGTCAACATCGGTGATTGTACCATTGGTAGTGCCTTTTTCCAAAACCACCGCTCCGATAAGGATTTCGCCGTTTTTGTCCGCTACCGTACCCTTTAACGTGATTTTCTGCGCAAAAAGGCAGGTTGCGGTTAACAACATCAGCGTTAATAATGATAATATTTTTCTCATATCTAAAAAATTTTTTTTACTAAGTTATATAATTATTTAGAAGGAACGATTTTCATACGTCCTAAATGAATATCGAAAATAATGTCGTAATTGCCCGTCTTGGGAATCGTCAACTTACAGTGATTGTCGTTTTCAACATCGTTGTTGTAAGAAGTGGTCTTTAAGTCGTAAGGCACTTTAACATAAGAGCCGACATATTTCCAAATTTCAGGATTTGTTTTGGTAGCCTTTTCGGGTTTCCAAGTGCAGTAATCCCACCAGCCGTCATGATGCCAGTTATGAGGATGAAATTCAACCGTACCTTTTTCGAGAGGACAATTAAGAATTTGAATAATGTGCGGGTTTTGAGGATTGTATTCAAAACACGGGTCAACTTCTCTCGGATTGTCTTTCATAAGACCTACTTTGAAAGTCTGCCACCAAGCATCGTCTGCGCCTTCCCATTCGCCCTTCTCGGCGTTCCACTGACCTGTACACCAAGTGTTAAGACCTAAACCGGGAGCATCGCTGCCGAGTTTTCCGGGCATCGGGTCGTAAGCCTCGTTAATAGAATAAGTGCTTGTTGTATAAGTTGCTTGTTTGGTGTTGAAAACAATTTTGTAATAAACACCTGCCTCGTCAAGCACAATCGGTTGAGACAGAGCAGGGTCGGGACTGAGTGCATTATTATTGTCAGGGTCTAAACCGAAACAAACGGGTTCAAAAGAATTGTTTTGAGGAGTAAAACGGATTTTTGTTCCAGCGACTGCATTATAATAATAAGCGGTGTATTCAAATTCGCCTGAATGGTCTATAAGCATAGGAACGCCGCAAACATCGGCAACAAGGTCTTCTTCGTTTTCAACGTCGCAAAGATACATTCTTTCGTAATCTTTGAGTTCGCCTCTTGAAATTACGACTTTCTTTTCCACCTTATTGTTGAAAGCATCGTATGCTGCAACAACACCGTCATAAAAACGGTTTTCGTCGCCCAAATTGATGAGTTTTTTATACTCGTAAGTTTTGCTGTCATTAGTGATTTCATCGTTGATGTTAAGGTCAGGAAAATTGACGGTTACTTTTTGAATCTTCTTGTTGTCAGAAACGGCAAATTTCAAATTGAAACTACTCATAATGACGTTAACGGTGTCGGAGGGTTCAACCGAAAATTTCGGATCAGTTAAATCGCCGTCCATATCAGCGTTGAAAGTAGTCTCTGAGATGTTTCCCACAAGGTCTTCAACGGTTATAAGAACCGGGAAAAATTCAGTTTTGAGACTGTCAGGAGCAGTGAATTTGTAATCAAGGTCATAACTTTTACAATCAGAACCTTTAATAGCAAGAATGTCGATGGTTTTGTCCAACATCAAATCTGCGTTTTTAAGATTGATGGTTTTGATACCGTCAGCATCTTCGATTTTGGCTTTAATATAAAACTCTCTTTCAAACTCCCAATGAATACCGTCGGTTTCCAAAGAGATGACGGGTTTTTGATTGTCAACGGCAGAAAAACCGTCGTCATCAGAGCAACCCGCGATTATTGCGCCCGAAAGAAAAAGGGCGGTAATAAATGTTTTAGGATAAAAAAATGCTTTTTTCATACTTTTAACAGTGTTTTAAAATTGTGTTTTTTTTACGCCGCAAACGTATAAACATTTTTTTAACTTAAACCGTGATAAAACGTTCAAAAAGCCCCTACAAATCGTTCATGAACGATTTACTATGGTGTTTTGAACGATTTACAGGGGGTAAAATTAATTTTGTAATATAATTCGGAAATATTATATTTGCACATTCTTAATTATGTATAGAATCATAACAACCATATTATTGACATTTTTGTCCGCATTGCTTAACGCTCAAAACTATTCGGTGAAAAAAATTTCAAAAACCGACGGTTTGAGCAACAGCAGTGTCGTAAGTATCACGCACGACAAAACCGGCTTTATGTGGATTGCCACCGAAGAGGGTCTCAACCGTTTTGACGGCAACGGCTTTGAAACTTTTTTCAAATCCAACAACCTCAACTCTCTCAGCGGCAACGAATTAAACTGCATTCTCGACGACCCCGAAGACTCCGTTCTCTGGATTGCAACTCAAAGGGCGGGACTTAACGCATACAACTACAACAGAAAAAAATTCTCTAAATTTCCGTCTTTCGGCGCAGTAACGCACATCACCCCGTCAAGAGACAGAAGTATTTGGATTTCAACATATTGGGACGGAATTTTTTATTATTCAAAAGCCAAAAAAGATTTTACCGCTTTCAACGAAAAAAACGTAAAAAATTGGATAAAAGGCAATATTTGGACACTTGAAGAAGACTTTTCGTCAGGTATAATTTACCTCGGATATTCAGACAAAGGTTTTGCCTATTTTGACAGGAAAAACGGAATTTTCAAGAATTTCATACACCAACCTTCTAATGAAAATTCCCTGCCCGACAACGAAGTTTTATCAATTTATATTGATGAAAATCAGAGAGTTTGGGTGGGTACAAGATTGGGACTTGCACTCTTTGACAAGACAACGGAACAATTCAAACGGTTTGACAGCCCCAAAAACGCCGTTTTTGACATCAAACTTCTTGGCGGCAATCAGTTATGGCTCGCTTTGGAACTCGGCGGAATATCAGTTCTTGATTTAGAAAACCCCGAAAAATCTTTCTCCATCGAAGAAAAAAACTCCACAAAAGGTCTTTCCGCAAATTCCGTAAGATGTCTTATGCCAGATAAATACGGCAACATTTGGGCTGGAATTTGGAACGGCGGACTTAATTTCATAAACCTTGACAGCGATATTTTTGACACGTATGCCAACGAAAGCGTACTCGCCGTAACCTTTGACAACGATGGCAAACTATGGTTAGGCACTGACGGCGACGGACTGCGCGTCATAGACAAAGGCACTCAAACAAAAACATTTACGACAAAAAGCAGTACAATTCCGAGCGACTTTATACAATGCGCTTTCAGAGATTCTTCGTCAAATCTATGGTTCGGTTTTTACAAAAACGGTGCAGCGGTCTACAACACCAAAACGAAAACTTTTTTCAATCCATTGCCAAAAGAATTTCACAAGTTAGACGTAAGGAGCGGTTGTCAATTTGATAAAAATAATATACTTTTAGCAACTAATTCAGGAATCCTGAAAGTGGACTTAACGGGCAAAAACGTAAAACTATTTCCGCTGCCTCACGACAATGTAAGATGCGTATTAAGAGATAGTTACGGAAATATTTGGGCAGGAACTTTCGGCGGCGGAGTGTATATTTTGGACGATAAATTCAATGTGATATGCAATTTTGACACTGACAACGGTTTTCCCTCAAACACTGTCAACCACATTACCGAAGACTCTCAATTTAGAATCTGGGTGGCAACAGGCGAAGGTCTTGTCTTATTTGACAACCGCAGGAACTTCAAATTTACGATTTACAACAAGCAAAACGGACTTTTTAACTCACATATCCGCGCCATAGCAGAGGACTCTGAAAAAAACATTTGGGTAAGTACAAATGATGGAATTTCGTGTTATCTTTTCGGCAAAGGCAAGGTAAAAAATTACAGTCCGCATTACAATATTCCTTCCGGCGAATTTTCTTCCGGTGCGGTAACAAAATTACCGACCGGCGAACTCGTATTTGCTTCTATAAAAGGTGTTTGCAAATTTTTGCCACAAAACGTCCTCAGTGAAAAAGCCCCGCCAAAGGCACAACTTGGCAAAATGCGGATTTTTCTACCTCCCGATTCGTTAAAACTTAACAATCAGAGAGTTATATCCTCTTTCAATCCAAACGGAGTTGTCTTAAAACATTTTGAAAACAACTTTTCGCTCTCGTTTTTTACGGATAATTATGCATATTCGGGCATGATAGAATACGCACTGAAACTTGACGGTTCGGGCAAAGATTTTTACACCGTCCCCGACCCGGAAAACGTGTTTTTTATGAACATCGCACCCGGAAAATACACCTTGAAAATCAAAACCAGATTTATTGGCAGGGATTTTTCTTTAGAGACCACAGACTTAAAAATCACCATTTTGCAGCCGTGGTATCTGACTTTTTTAGCAAAGATTTTTTACATCTAGACCGCTTTGACAATAATTTTCTTCTCGTTTAAAGCATACAAACGGCGCGTTAACATGCGGGCGGAACTCAAAACCGAAAAACAAACCCGCGAAAAACAGGAGGCTCTTAACGAGGAAAGAATGCGTTTTTACACTAACGCCGCCCACGAAATCCGCACGCCGCTCAGCCTGATAGCCGGCCCGTTAGAAGACCTCGCCACCGACAAAAATTTAGACGAAACGGTTGCCCAGAAAATCAACCTCATCAACCGCAACAGCCGCAAACTGCTCTCCCTGGTCAACAACCTGCTGGATTTGCGCAAAACCGAAACCGCAAACTTCCAACTCCGCGTTACCAAAGGTTATCTTAACAGGACAGTCGGCTCGCTGACCGTCAACTACCGCGAACTAAACCAAAACCGCGAAGTAGAAATACTTTATAATTGTTCTCAGGGCGATTATGAAATGTATTTCGACAATCAGTGCATTACGACGATTTTGAATAATTTGCTCTCTAACTCTCTGAAATACACACCAAAAGGTTACATTAAAGTATCTCTTTCCCAAAACGGGGACACGGCTGTTTTAAGCGTTGAAGATACGGGCTACGGAATTTCGAAAAACGCATTACCGAAAATTTTTGACAGATATTTTCAGGAAAGAGGCACTCATCAAGCCTCAGGAACGGGCATCGGTTTGTCTCTCGTTAAAAGCCTCGTAGAACTTCATAAAGGCACGATAGCAGTTGAAAGCACTCTCGGACAAGGCACTAAATTTATCATTGAAATTCCGTCTCTAAAAGAGGCTGCCGCGCCGGAAGAAAAAGCGGAAGAAGCACTCACAACAGAAGACCCAAAAAATCAAAAACCGATAGTTTTGGTAGTTGAAGACAATGCCGACATTTTGGAATACGTCAAGATGGCACTGACGGAAAAATATTCGGTTTTAACCGCCTCAGACGGCGAAGCGGGAATTATCACCGCAATAGAAAAAACGCCCGAAATCGTTGTCTCTGACATTATGATGCCCGTAAAAGACGGCATAGAACTCTGCAAAACCTTAAAAAACGACCTCCGTACAAGTCATATTCCGATTATACTTTTAACGGCAAAAGACAGTCTTGAAGACAAAACGGAAGGCTATGTTTCGGGCGCGGACAGTTACATTACAAAGCCTTTTAGCGCAAGTCTGCTGAAAAGCCGTATAGAAAACCTTTTGGAGAAAAAACGTCAACTTGCGGGCTATTTTTCGGCGCAGTCGACCTCGCAAAAATTTCTCGAAGGACTTTCGGCAACCGACGCGGAATTTATGAAAAAAATAGATGCTCTGATAGAAGAAAACCTCGGAAATTCGGAATTTTCGGTAGCAACGGTTTGCAAAAAAATGTGCATTTCGTCAAGCACGCTTTACCGCAAAATCAAAGCACTGACCCTCATCAGCGCAAACGAATACATCAAAAAATTCCGCGTAAGAAAAGCCGCCGCCTTTTTGGAAGAAGGACGTTATACAATCAGTGAAATAGTTTTTAAAGTCGGATTCGGCTCAACGGACTACTTCCGCGACTGCTTCAAAGAAGAGTACGGAGTTAGTCCGAGCGAATACATCAAAAAAATCAGAAACAAATAAACCGCTAATTATTAGCCATTCTATAAATTTCTATCATATCCTGCATTTTCAGAACCCTAAAACTTCCATGCGTTAAAGTGTCATTACGGCTGCATTTCTGAGCCATTTCAAGGATTTCGCTATCAGAAAGTTTTCTGCCTAAAAGTTCGGGAATCGTTGTCGGCATTTTTATCGCCTTATAAAAACGCTCCATCACTTCAATGCCTTTCAAAGCAGTTTTTTTAGGATCTGCAAAAATGTTTTCTACACCTGCAACATTGACTGCAAACTGTACAAAACGCGCTATGTTACAGTTCATTACATATCTTGCCCATGACGACCATAACGCTGAAAGCCCCGCTCCGTGAGCCACGTCAAACATTGCCGAAAGTTCATGTTCAAGTCTGTGAGTTGCAAAATCGCGTTTCATGCCGCAACCCGTCAAATCGTTGTGCGCAAGGCTCGAAGCCCACATCAACTGCGCCCTTGCGTTGTAATCCTGCGGGTCTTTCAAGACGTCAAAAACGCTGTCTTTAACCGTCCTCATCAACGCCTCGGCAATAGAATCGGTAAGTTTCATATCCGTATCGGGACTGAAATAACGCTCCATCGTGTGCATCATTATGTCAACTGCACCGCAGGCAGTCTGAAATTCAGGCAGCGTAAACGTAAATTCGGGATTCATAACCGCAAATTTGCAGCGGCAGACGTTGCTGTTATAACCGCGTTTTAGGTCGCCGTCTTCGTTTGTGATAACGCAACTATCGCTCATTTCGCTGCCGGCAGCGGGAATCGTCAAAATTGCGCCGACGGGTTTTGAGGTTTCAGCAACACCTTTGTTGTCAAACAAGTCCCATACATCGCCTTGATAATCAAGACCATAGCCTATCGCCTTCGAGGAATCAATAACGCTCCCCCCTCCTATTGCAAGGATAAAATCAATGTCGTTTTCTTTGCAAACTTCAATGCCTTTTTTCACCAAAGAAAGCCTCGGATTAGGAACGACACCGCCCAAAAGTGTATATTTAAGACCTTGATTGTCAAATTGTTTCGTAATTTTATCAATCAGGCCGAGCCTTTCGGCACTTTTGCCGCCGTAATGAATCAAGACGTTTGTACCGCCGTATTTTTTAACGAGTTCGGCTGTTTTTTCTTCTGCGCCCTTGCCGAAAACTACTTCTGTCGGCGTATAATAAGTAAAATTTATCATAATTATATAGTGTCTATTGAAACTTCGTCGAAATTTGCGAACAATTCAGTAACTTTTTGTTCGTATTCTTTGCGTTTGACTTTTACTTCCATAGTCAGGACGTAAACGTCTCCGTCAGAGCGGCGTTTGAGTTCCATATTGTAGGTGTCAACCTCAAAACCCGCATTTTTTAAATTTGTCAGGATAGAATTGATTTCTGATTTTGAATGAGCCGAAATGCTGAGCGAAACGATTTTTTTACCGAGTTTTGACAACACAAAATTCAGTGTTTCAAGCCCTAACAGCACCATAACGGTGGCCGAAACCGCAAGAAAAAACCGTCCCGAGCCGGCACAAACACCTATTGCCGCCGTAACCCAAAGTCCGGCAGCAGTCGTAAGTCCTTTAACGGCATGTTTTTGAAACATAATCGCCCCCGCACCGATAAAACCGATGCCGGAAACAATTTGCGCCGCAACTCTCGAAGCATCGTACCTTACGTCCCAACGGTCAAAACCATAAACGGAAATGACCATAAAAAGCGAACTGCCCAAAGCCACAAGAAAATGCGTTCTAAATCCTGCGACTTTTGAGCGGTATTCTCTTTCAAGACCGATAACTCCGCCGAGCAAAGAGCCGACCAACAGCCTCAAAACCAAATCATAATCATTTCCAATCATTTATTTGTCAATAACTGATAAATATAAACCCAACCTTCTTGCCAAAGTTTGGACGATTCTCTACTGAGTGTTTTATAAACGTCAGAATTATAAATTCTCATAATCGCCTGACTAAGAGTAAGATTTTCATGCTTTACCATCTCACCGCACATCTTTGACACCTTATACGGAATAAAAAGATGCACATTTTGTTGTGTTACCTCCGGTCTCACCATTTCTTAAAACACCTCCCTTGATTTTAAGAATTTTAAATAATCCAACGACCTTTCCGTATGAAAACATATTTGATCAACATATTTCCATACCATAAGTTCCTTTATCAACTCGTCTTTACCAATGAAACCGCTTTCATAAAGGTTAAGACTTGCATAAACGTTATCATTAGCAACCGCACCTGTTACGATGTCATAATCATAACTATAATTAATATCGCGACGGTTAGAAACAACAAAATCAAGCCACGCTTCATCGGGCTTTTCAAAAACCAAACACTTCAAAACTCCGTTTGACAAAAGCGACTCATCAAAATCATACCAAGAAACAATGGCATGGTCATAATGAAACCTATCCCGTTTTATCAACGACCATTTTTGAGCCTGCTCAAAACTTGTCGTTGTATAAAACCCGCACCCGAAATCCATTGTACGGTTCGGTTTTAAAATTTTAGGGTCTGTAACCCGCGAAAATCCGCCGTGATAAACAATCATAAACAGCCTCCCTATTGCATAAAATCAGTTATTGCACCCAATATATACTGCTTACCCTGAGTATGCAAGACATCATAATGGTTTTCAAGAAAGTCAATTACGGCATTTTGAGAAAACCTTTTCGCCACTTCGTCCGCCTTCTGAGCGGTTTGAGCGGCATATTCCTCAATGCACCATGAAACGAACTCCGCTTTTTTTTCAAAAAGTATTAAATTCTCCGCGTTCATTTAACTTTATTTTTCTACCTCTTTACCCTCTGACTGCCATGCCAAAATGCCGCCTTTGAGGTTAACGACATTTTTATAACCTTCTGAAACCAAGATATTTGCAGCCGTAACGCTGCGACGTCCGCTGCGACAATAAACGGCAATTACCTGATTCTTGTCCGTCAAAGTTTTCAAGGTTTCGTCTTTGAAGTTTTCAGCCTTAACGTCAATGTTAACGGCACTTTTTATATGACCGTCAGCAAATTCCTGTGAGGTTCTTACATCAAGAATTACGACGGAGTTTTTCCCCGTCGTAATCTTTTCAAATTCCTGAACATCAGCATTTTGAAAGCCGCTTTGAGCGCAACCGCACAGCCAACTCATCAAAAATGCCATAAATGTTAATATTCTGAATTTCATATTTCTTTTTAAGCAAACATTACGCTATGAAGCAACCAAAAACATAATGCGCCGGCAAAATAGCCGATTAATGCCAACCAACTGATATGTTTTAAGTACCATACGAATTCGATTTTTTCCAAGCCCATAGCCGCAACGCCTGCTGCACTACCGATAATCAAAATGCTTCCGCCCGTACCAGCTGCATACGCCAACAACTGCCAGAAAGTGCCGTCCTGAACCAAATCAACCGTTGCACCCATATCATACATACCCATTGCACCGGCAACCAAAGGCACGTTGTCAACAATTGACGAAAGTATACCGATTGTAAGACCGATTCCGTATGTGTTTTGATTGAAAGCCGTATCCAAAACGTGAGACATTGCAGCCAAGTGTCCTGAGGTCTGAAGCGCAGCAACTGCCGTCAAAATACCGAGGAAAAAGAGAATCGTCGGGGTGTCAACACTCGTAAGGATTTGAATAACAGAGTTTTCTTTGTGGTCGCCGATTTTGTGGTGGATAATATCGGTGATAACCCAGAAAAGTCCTAACACCAAAATCATACCCATATAAGGCGGCAAATGCAAGAAAGTTTTCAAAACGGGAACCATCAACAAAGAACCGATACCCCAATACAAACAGAAAGATTGAAGTTTGTTTTCAGAAGCACTCGTAAGTGTGGTTGAAGCCTGAGGCGTTTCCAAATCGCCTTTCAACGAAAATCCCAACACGATCAGCGGAATAACCATCGAAATAAGCGCAGGAACGATAAGCATTGCGATAACTTTTCCTGCCGTTATGTAACCGCCAATCCAAAGCATAATAGTCGTAACGTCGCCAATCGGAGACCATGCACCGCCCGAATTTGCCGCTAAAACAATCATTCCGGCATACGTCCAACGCAAATGTCGGTCGGCGACAAGTTTATTCAGCAGCGTAACCATGACGATTGTCGTCGTTAAATTGTCCAAAACCGCTGACATAAAGAATGTTAAAATACTTAACATCCAAAGCAGTTTCATTTTGTTACGGGTTGTAATTTTGTTGGTGATGATTGAAAAGCCGTTGTGCTTGTCAATAATCGCAACAATAGTCATTGCACCGAGAAGGAAAAAGAGCGTTTCGGAGGTTTCGCCCAAGTGGTGAAGGCTCTGTTCCTGAATGATAAAGGTGTTGAAAAATGAATCATCGTGAGGTTTATCGGGGTTAGCCGCGCAATACTCGTCCCACGATTTGTTGGTAATGTCAGGGTCATTCAAAATGCCCTGTTTACCGATTACGAAAAGAATCCACATTAATGCACCGAGCATTAAGGCTGTGGCGGCCTTATCAATTTTTAGTTTATGTTCAAGGGCTATACAAGCATAGCCGATGACAAAAACTATTACCATTAAGACAAACATAGTTTAATTTTGTATTTTTAAATTTTAAATTATTAATCTGACGGCGAAATTAACAATTTTTTTAAAAAGTACATAATAAAATAATGTTTTTTTTAAATGAAAAAGTATATGTCCAAAAAAATGTAATTTTTTGAAATTTTATGTCCGAAAAAATGTAAAAAATAAGAAATTTGTGTCCGAAAAAATGTAAAAAAGTTTGTTTTTATGTCCGAAAAAATGTAAATTTGCAGCATTAAAACATTTTAAAGTATTGATTATGAGACGCAAAGTATATAATGAACTTGTAGAGTGGAAAAACTCAAAAAACAGAATGCCGCTGATATTATGCGGAGCGCGTCAAGTCGGTAAAACTTGGCTTATGAAAGAACTCGGAAAAAACGAATATAAAAATTTTGTTTACCTGAATTTCGATTTGGACGACAGATTGGAAAATCTTTTTGAAACTGACTACAATATAGAACGTATTTTGCTTGCAATTCAAGCATTTACAGGAATAAAACCAGAAAAAGGCGAAACCCTTATCATCTTCGACGAAATCCAACAAGTACAACGCGGTCTCGGCGTTTTGAAATATTTTTGCGAAAACGCCCCCGAATACCATGTCGTTGTCGCAGGCTCGCTTTTAGGAATCGCACTTCACCCGGGAACGTCATTTCCGGTCGGAAAAGTGAATATGATAAACGTTTATCCGCTAAGTTTCGGCGAATTTCTTGATGCAATGAACGAAACGGCTCTAAAAGAAATCATCGAAAAACACGACTGGGAAATGATGAAAGTGCTGAAAAACAAGGCTATCAACTTGTTAAGACAATATTATTTCACTGGCGGAATGCCGAAAGTAGTGTCTGATTACGTTAAAAACCAAGATTTAAAACAAGTACGTCAGACACAAAATGAAATTTTGAAGGCATACAGAGAAGACATTTCAAAGCACGCTCCAAAGAAAGATGTCATACGGATTAATATGGTTTTGGATTCGATTCCGTCGCAGTTGGTAAAAGAAAACAAAAAATTCATTTTCGGCGCAATGAAAAAAGGCGCAAGGGCAACCGAATTTGAAATCGCAATTCAATGGCTAATTGATTGCGGCATCATTTACAAAATCAGCCGCGTAAACGCCCCGAAAATGCCGCTGAAATTTTATGAAGATTTTTCGGCGTTCAAACTGTTTTTGTTAGATGTCGGTTTGATGGGTTGTATGAGCAAAGTCCCTGCGGCTCAGATTATAACATCTGACAATACACTCATAGAATACAAAGGTGCGTTCACAGAAGAATACGTTATGCAACAATTGGCAACTCAACAAGATATTTCCGTATATTATTGGGCAAGCGACCGCTCGGAAGCCGAATTAGATTTTTTGATACAAAAAGAATCCGAGATTATCCCGATAGAAGTCAAAGCCGAAGTAAACTTGAAATCACGCTCGCTGTTTCAGTTTATCAGCAAACACCCCGAACTTTCTGCAATAAGGTTTTCGATGTCAGACTATATAAAGCAGGATTGGATGGAAAACCGCCCGCTGTATTCGGCGTTTTGTGTCTGAAATTACCAAAAACTAAAAAAGCCGTTTCCCCTTTATTGGTCAACATCAGGGAAAGCGGCATCAAACTATATCGAAAAGGAATTTCTTATTTGAAAGGTACGAGTTCTATATTCAGTCCGGTATCAGACATATAATCGGCAATATCGTCCCGCATATCCAAATCGTCCTCATGATAATACCATGTTGTATTAATTTCCAAGCCGTTATTTTCAAGTTTTTTTAATTCGGCAAGCAACATCAATATCCATTTTGAAGTACTCGTGTTGAAATACGTCAGCGAAAACGTAAAATCTATTTTGCTACCGTATTTCGGATAATTCCTTATCCAATCAACCAAAGGTGCATAAAATTTTGCCGTCTCTTCAAGAAAAGATTCTCCCTTAATCAGACATTTACCTTCTGAAAGATAAAAATCCACCTGAGGCTGTATATATACGTTTTTACTCGCCTGAATATGAATATCTTCCATTTTCCTCTAACTTAGTTTTTGTTAAAAAGGTATAATATTGATATTAAGACCGGTATCAATCATATAGTCTTCAATATCTTCCTCCATATCAGAGTCGTTTTCATCGTAATGCCAATTAACGACAACCTCTCCGCCGGCGTCCTCGTAATCTTTGAGAACGTTAAGAAGGTCAAGAATACATCTTGAAGTACTCGTATTAAAGTAAGTTAATTTTATAATGAAAGCAATCGGTTTTTTGATTTTTTCCGTATACTCCACAAGCCAATCAATAAGCGGTTTATAAAACTCAGCCGTATCCTCCAAAAAGGATTCGCCCGAAAGTTCACAAATACCCGTCTTGGCATTAAAATTAACTGAAGGCGTAAAAAAGTTTTTGTGTGAGCCTTCTATCACAATGTCTTCCAATTCCATATTCGATTTTTATATTTTCTGTTGACCAATTCCTTTTTATTATTTATATATCAAAATCTTTTCAATATCCGTGCCGATATTTCAAGATTTCGTTGATGTTTTCTTAATTTTGACTGCAATTGAGAAAAAAGATTCTTCGTCGCTTACAGGAGTTAATTCGATGTCCAAAGGACTTTCGGCTGTCAAAGCAACCTGAATAAGCCCGATATTGCCCGAATTTTTCTTGCTTGTACTATTAGCAAGCCTGCGCTGCTCCCTACGGTATTCCCGCAAAGAATCCCTATCCAATGAGTTAATAATTTCACATTTTTCTATAACAGGTTCTATATCGTTGTTTTTAACAATGTTACCCGTCACAAAAGTATATGAATCACCGAACTCGCCTATCACCAAAGTTCCCATACCCAACTTCTTGCCGGATACGGTTTTGCACGATTCGGCACTATACAGCCACACATTCTGCGCCAATTCCATGAATATCTTAAAAATCTTGCTTCGTGTCTTATCGTTGCCGTCGTTAAGGAGTATTTCGATATTCTCGCCGATTACCGTCATAACTCTCTCATCAATAGGTCCTTTGTAAGACACCAAAATATTCTGGTGAAGCAGATTATGATACTCATAAAGACTGAAATCGTATTTACCGTCTTTTTTTTCCATATCCTTTATAATTTTGGTTGTTGCAAAAGTAATAACAAATTTTTAAATAATAAAAATTTTTTTTCACTCCATAGGAATTTTATTTATTTGAAGTCCGGTTTCAAGAATAAAATCCTCTACCTCCTCCAATTCCTCGTCAGAGTCCTCATAATACCAATTCACGGTTACTTGTCCGCCTTTCTTCTGATATGTCTTTAACATATCCAAAATATCAACCAAACATTTTGAACTGCTCGTATTAAAATAACTAAGTTTTATATCAAAATTCAACGGACCTTTGACGTTTTCAATATAATCCCTAATCCAAGCAAGCAAAGGCGCATAAAACTTTGTCGTTTCCTCCAAATAGGATTCTCCGGAAATTTCACAGTTGCCGGTAGCAACCTCAAAATTAACCGTCGGCATAAAATAAGCCTCGTGCACACCTTTTATGTGAATATCTTCCATAACAAAAAACTATTTTTTAAAGTTTGTTATTCTTTATTAATCTTGACACTGACAATGTAGAAGTATTCGCCGTCCTCACATTTGACAAGTGCATATTCTATCGGGTTGGAAGCCGTCAGAGCAACCTGAATAAGTCCGATGTTTCCGCCTCCCTTGATGCCTGCCGGCATATTACGCTGCAAACGGCGGTATTCCCGCAACTTATCCCGTGTCATAGAATTTATATTGTCGCATTTTTCCATAACGGGGATAATGCTATCTTTTGTCGTGCGGTTTCCGGCGGAAAACTCATAATAATCATTGAAATCTCTGATTATCATCGTACCTACACCCATATCAGTCCCCTCGGAATTAGGTTCCCGCTCCAAGGAGTACATCGAAATATTTTGGGCAAGTTCAATAAAAATCTTGAACACCTTTTTATTTATCTTGTCATCAGGTGAAAGCGTACCTTCGATTTCTTTTGCCAAAACCGACAAAATTTCAGTATCGAAAATACCCGTATAACTGATTGCAATATTATCAGTCGTCCGATGTTTTTTATTTTCCGCGCTTTCCATAATGTTTATTTTAACAAGTTTTCCTATTTTTACATTAATCAATAATCAAACCATTTTTAATTTTCTTAAACGATTTTTTTTATTTTTCAATGCATATTTTTTTCAACTAATTGTTTCTCAGTATTTTAATTTTTCCTCAAACGTTAATTTTTCTATGAAAACTTATTCGCCAAAAGTAACAAAAAGTTTTCATACCGTACAAATTTTTTTACACTTTTTTTCAGAACAAAATTTTAGTTCTCGAAAAAATAACCTGAATATGGTCGAGTTCGGACTTCGGAATTTTGTTCCGCTGCAAATCTAACTTTTTGAGCCTCTTTAATTTAATAAGATAAAAAGGCAAAATTTCGATTCTGTTGTCCGCTAAAATCAATTCTTCTAAATACCAAAGATTTCCTATTTCTTTTGGCAATCTTTGAATCCTATTTTCCGCCAAATCCAAGACTTTAAGACTTCTTAAATTGCCGATTTCCGGCGGGACTATCATAATACGATTAAGCGAAAGATTCAAAACCCTCAACTGCCTCAGACTCTGAACCGCATACGGAATTTCAGGAATATAATTGCTTTGAAGATTAAGGATTTGAAGTTTTCTCAGCAAATTAATTTCTTCCGGCAGTTTGGTTATCCGGCAACCCGAAAGCGAAAGACTCGTCAAATTAGGCAACATCGCAAGTTTTTTTATAACCTGCCGTGCATAAAGCCCCGGATTGTCGCTCAAATCAATATGTTGAAGCATTTTAAGTTTTTCAAAACCCTCCGGCAAAGACACGATAGAATTGCCGTCCAAAGAAAGCCTTTGTAAGTTCTTAAAATTCAAAATTTCTCTCGGTACTTCGGTTAACTCGCAATAACTCAGACATAAAACGTAAACGTCATCAGGATTTGCAAGAGCATCGTCTAAGTCAGCATAGATTTTTTTACATGACAATTCACCGGGCGTTAACAGAAAGTTTTGCGAAAAAATCTCTGTATATGTCCCAAAAATCATCAACAAAATCAATATGGCAACCTTTTTTTTCATAACCGATTACCATAAAATCAAAAAACATACCAAACCTTTTTATCACCGCTCAACTACAATTTTTCAATATCTTCTTTGGTCAAGCCGGTGTACCTGATGATTTTTTCAAGCGGTTCGTTGTCGGCTTTCATTATTCGAGCCATGTCAATGGATTGTTGTTTTGCGCCCTCGGCTATACCTTCGGCACGTCCCTCGGCACGCCCCTCGGCACGTCCAATTTGAATCCCGTCATAATAACCCTCGTAACGGCTCGAATCATCAAGGCTCATTGCCAAACTGAGTCCTTCCAAATAACGCTTATAAATTAGGCGGTCTTCTTTACTGAGAGAATCCACACGAAGAACATTACGCGCCTCTTCTAAACCCTGAGCAGTAAAAGCATCAGGTATTTCGCCCGTTTTCAAAAATGAAATCCATTGTTTCAAAGGCGTTACAACTTCATCGTCAAACTTGTTGACACGCAAAATATAATATTCAGGAAAAATGCCGGAAACTTCGTCAACACCGAATTTTGACTTTTGAACTGATGTAAGTTTCAACTCATCGTCAGGATTATACATATTTTTGAAATTAGTTGTGCCGTGATAAGCGTAACCTTTACCCTGACCCAAACTAAAATATACTATATTAATAGAAAAAACTTTCGGTAAAGTTTCGTATGCCTCGCCGATTTTCATATAGTCAGCAATAATTTTTGATGCTCCGAATGCCATACGTTGAAAAAAATCCAACTCATGGTCATTTTGAACTTCTATCAAAATTTTCTCCTTTTTTTCGTCCTCAACCAAAAGGTCTACACGGTTGAATTTTTGGTCTTTGTCTTCTTGATTGCTTTCACTTTCAAGAATTTGAGTTATTTTTATTTGACGTTCTAAAAGCACGCTCAAAAAGCCCTCTAACACAACAAAACTGTTTTTGTTGCGCAAAAGACGTTTTATCATCCAATCAAAACGAATATAATTTCCCATAATTGTTGCGGTTTTAAAATATTTTGTTACAAATTTACAACAAAATTTTATAAATAACAAAAAAATATTCCGCAATTTAAGGCACGTTTTATGCTGTAAAAAAGAAAAGAATTATTAACTTTGCAACGCATTTTATTATAAGCAAAATGAAAAGCATATTATTTACAACCGTTTTTTTGATATTATCAGTTTCAGTCTTTGCGCAAAACGAGGATTTTGAAGCGGCATATTTTACCGATTCTTACGGCACGGTGCTGCCTTACAGATTGCTAAGACCGCAATTTGAAAATCTACCCGGCAAAACTTTCCCCGTCGTACTGTTTCTTCACGGCGCGGGCGAAAGAGGCTCTGACAACGAAAAACAGTTAACATATATGGACAAAATTTTCGGCACTGAAAACTTCGCTGAAAACTTTCCTTGCTACGTCATTCTGCCGCAATGCGCTGAAAATTACCGCTGGTGCGAAGTGGATTGGACTTGGGACAAACACACAATGCCCGAAAAAATTTCAAAATACTTAAACGCCGCAAACGAACTTTTAGACAGCATAGTCAACAACGCAAAAGCCGATAAATCAAGACTTTACGTAACGGGTATGTCTATGGGCGGTTTCGGGACATGGGATTTGATTTCAAGATTTCCCGATAAATTTGCCGCAGCAATGCCGATTTGCGGAGGTGCTGACGAAAATCAGGCTCATAGGTTAACTCAAATTCCGATTCGTACTTTTCACGGCACAACAGACAAAGCCGTAAAAGTTTCACGGTCGAGAAATATAACCGCCGCAATAAAAAAAGCAGGCGGACAAAACATTGAATATCAAGAATTTCCAAACACAGGACATTTTATTTGGAACAAAGTCTATTCTGACAATAAAAATCTCGAATGGCTTTTTTCAAACTCAAAAAAATAGAAAAAGAAAATGAAATCAGGATTCAGAATAGTGATAATTATGGTTGTCGTAACAGCCTTGTTGTCAGCATATTCGTTTGCAAAACCCAAAATAACAATCTGCGGAGAAGACCTCAAAAAGTCTAAAATAGCAGAGTTTGCCATAGGAGACACGTTACCCTTATTTATAGAAGGCGTGTACACCTCGGAATACAAACCGAGAGTAGGCATAGACTCTTCAAAACAGAAAATTCTGTTAATCGGCGATTCTATGTTGGAGCAGTTTCGTTGGCGTTTGAGGGACTATTGCAAAGAAAACGGACACGAAATGGCAAGCGTTATCTGGTACAGTTCTCAAACCGAATGGTACGGCACAACAGATACGTTAAAGTATTTTATCAACAAAGAACAACCGACTTACATTATTTTGATTTTAGGTGCTAACGAACTGTTTGTCAAAGACATCATAAAAATAAGAACTCCGTATGTAAAACACATTTTGGAGCAAATAGGCGATATTCCGTACATTTGGGTAGGACCTCCGAATTGGAGAGACGACACGGGAATCAACGAAATGATTTTGGCAAACGTGGGCAGCAGAAGATATTTTCCGTCAAAAAACTTAACTTACAAACGTTATGCTGACGGAGCGCACCCGAAGCCAGAATCGGCGTTTATGTGGGCAGACTCGGTGGCAAGTTTCATCATGAACAAAAGCCGTTACCCAATTTTACTGAACACGCCGAGCCAAAAATACAGCGGTTCGCCAAATTCAACGATTTTGCAACCGTGGAAAAAGTAACAAAAAATATTTGTAAAAATGAAAGCAGAGACGTCCGCACAAAAAAATAATAAAACACTAACCGGCATTGTTATAGCAGCGTTGGTTGTGCCGGTTTTTGTGATATTATACCGCGAATATCAAACATATTCAGCATTAGAATTGCATTACGGTTTTTTTAATTTTATAATAAGCCGTTATAACAATCCGGCATTTATTGTCATTGACGCGGCTCTGATTTTGCTGCTGATATTCTGCATTTGGCTCAACATCGCATTTTACAAAAGGATAAAATACAGCGGAATTGTCGCTGAAATGTCCTCTATCGCAAACGTTCCTATTCTAATTTTGGAGGCTGACAAAAAAGTTTATTGGTCTAACCTCGACAAAGTAGAATTTTTTCAGGGTGTAAACATCGAGGAAAGTATCAAAGTACTTTTAAGCGGTAATGATGCCGAGGAAAAATTTAAAGAATGTTTGGAAACTGGTGAAACACAATCCTACGAAACAGAAGCAAAATTGTTGGAAAAAAATTATTGGCTTCATATTTCGATTTCAAAAATAAAATATCCGGGCTTAAAAAAACTTGTCTGCATGTCAATAAGCGACATTTCAAACTTAAAAGAAGCCTCTGAGCGTATCGAAAACCAGCAACGCGAATTAAAAATGCAGAACGAAATGCTGACTTTAATAACCGCACAAATGGAGGTTCAGCAGGCGGGCATCAAAGAGCAGAACGAAATTCTTGCCGATCAGCACAAACAACTTGAACATCAGGCCTCCGACCTGAAAAATGCTTTGGACGAACTTGAAGTCCGTAACAAGCAGATTACGACAAAAACCAATTACATTACCGATAGCATAAAATACGCTCAAACGATTCAGGAGGCAATGTTACCCGATAATCAACAAATGGAAAATTTTTTTGATAACTTTGTGGTTTACAGACCCAAAGACATTGTTTCGGGAGATTTCTATTGGCTTTCTGTAACGGAAAATTATACGTTTGTGGTTTTAGGCGACTGTACCGGACACGGTGTTCCGGGTGCTTTTATGAGCATGATAGGCATAAGGATTCTCGGCGAATTAATCAACGAGATGAGAATAGACCGTCCGTCAATCATTCTTGAAACCATGCACGAAAAAATACAAGCGGCTCTCAAACAGGACACTACCGAAAACAATGACGGTATGGACATCGCGATTTGCCGTTTCAAATTTGTCAACGAAGAAGATCACCAATGGGAACTTCAATATGCAGGCGCAAAACAGCCGATATATTTGAAACGCAAAAACGACGAAGAAACAGAGGTTATCGAGGCTAACCGCCGTGGCATCGGAGGTCAGTCGTATGCAGATATATTCTTCTTTGAAGACAAAGACTACAACCTAAACATCGGCGACAGAATTTATCTTACCTCCGACGGAATAAAAGACCAAAACAACGTTATGCGTAAACGTTTCGGCACCAACCGCCTTAAAATGATGTTTTCGCTGACAACGACAGAGAAAATTCAAGACCAAAAACTCGCCGTAGAAACACTGCTGAACAACTGGCAGGGTCTCGAAGAACAAAGGGACGACATCAGTCTTTGGGGCATTGAATTAGGCGACCATGCGTTAGTACCGCAAATGTAAGAAAATTTCATCTAAAACCAAATAAAAAAGCCTTTTTCGGGAGCAACAGCCCAACAGCAGTTATTTAAATCTCTTGTGGGAATTTTTCTAAACGGCGTATCTTTTTCGGAGCAGTCCATCAAAATACATTCGCCGGATATTCTAACAACAGCCAAAACATGATTGAATTGTATTCTGTCAGCGTATGCAGTGTCAATTCTGCCGAAATCATTAGTGGCAGCAAGAGCCGGAAAAGCGTCAAAACCGGCACGCCGTAAAAGCGCAACCAAGGTCATATTTTTTTCCGCTGACGAGCCGCTTTTCTGTTTCAAAACTTTTTCTGGATTTTTATCTATATGATTTTTGAAATTTCCGTCCCATTCAACGGTTTGATTTACAAAATTATACAATTTTTCTATCGTTTGTATTGAATCAGCAAATTCTACACCGTCAATAATTTTTTGAAGCGTATCATTAAGAGCAAAAGATTTCATTACGGGCTTCCAAAAATCGGGTGATTTTCTCATACGTTTATGAAAATATTCCCAAGAGTCAGCCTTAATAATCACAAAACCCGGATTATATATTTTGAACCAAGCCTCCGACTGCGACAAATATCTGTTGTCAGGGTCGGCGTAAGTGTAAAGTAAATGTGTCATTTGCTGCCAGCCTGCCTGATAAATCGGGTGATTATGTTTTGTATCTTGTGTAAACTTATACGCCTTAAAAATGATTTTCGGCGTGGTGAAATCCTCCTCATATTCGCTTTTAGGCAAAAGATTAGAGACCATAAAAGTATCGGTCAGGGCTGAAAATCTGAAATTTAAATTGTAACGCCGCCCTCTGCTTGTCATATAATAAAACGACTTAGGATTATCGGAGGGGACAAAAGTATAGGGCATTGACACAAAAGTTTGATTTTCAGAATGATATACTACATTTTCCGGATCATAAACATCAAATTTATATCTCATGTGTTCGGGAAATTCGGCAACCAAAACCGACTTTAAACACGGATATTTGCCGCTAAATTCAAACCTCGGCGGCAGCATAAAATCAAAAGACATAAAATAATATCTCAATTCCAGAATTTCACCCGCCTTAACCTGAGGCAAATGTACGATAACTTTGCTGTTAAGAGAATCTCTGTCAACATATTCAGCGGTACTTAATTTTTGCTTGTGAGAGACGATTTTTTTACCGTTTTGGGCATAAACGATAACTTTCGGTGAGACAACTTTTTCGTATTCGTATCGTCCTGAAAACGGAATTTCAAAAGTCTCTGAATCAAAAACACCGTCTTTTAAGGCTTTGATTCTAAGACGATACTCGTTAAAAAATCTTAACGAACCGTTATAAACGTCAAAATACACTTTTCTATAATTCAGCAACGTAACGGCATCATAACCTAAAACATCATAAACCGTTTCTTTGAAATCATCACCGTCAACCTTACCGAAATTTTTTACGTCCTTTTGCGCCGATAAAGTGCTGACTGTCAGCGCAAAAAGCAAAAATAAAAAAAGTCTTTTCATAATACTGCAAATTAATTATGATTAAACACGTATTGAATTATGTTTGCACCCATTTTTAATGCTTTTTCGTGTGCTTCTGGCGTATCGTTGTGAACGTCAATATCTTCCCAACCGTCGCCGAGGTCGCACTCCCAAGTGTAAAGAAAAACCAAACGGCTTTCGTAAAACATTCCGTAAGCCACAGGCGGGTGATTATCGTGTTCGTGAATTTTCGGCAAACCGTTAGGGAAAGGATATTTTTGATGAAAAATTTCAAAACTTGACGGCAATTCTACAAATTCAGCCTCCGGAAAAACTTTTTTCATCTCCCTGAAAACGAAATCCTTAGTGCCGTAATTGTCGTCAAAATGAAAAAAACCGCCCGCAATAAGATAACGACGCAAATTTTCAACGTCCTGAGACGAAAAAATAACGTTTCCGTGTCCCGTAGCGTGGATAAAAGGATAGTTGAAAATTTCAGCACTCGACGGCTCTACCGACGGAATGTCCGAAGAAATGTCGGTTTTGAGGTTTTGATTGCAAAATTTTACAAGGTTCGGCAGCGAGGTAGGATTAGCATACCAGTCGCCGCCGCCCGAATATTTCATTAAGGCAATTTTAAGTTGTTGACTTTTAGCAGATAATGAAAAAAACAGCAAAAATATTAAAATAAAAAAACGCATAAGTATTTTTTTTATTAATAACTACGAAAAACACGAAAAACACGAAATATGATTCTTTGATACTTTCGTGTTTTTCGTGTTTTTCGTAGTTGAAAATTATTAAATTCCCGTATAATTAAACGGTGTAATCTTCATCAACTCTTCTTTTACGGACTGAGAAACATCAAGCGTTTGGATAAAATTATGAATGTCTTCCTCCGTAATCTGACGGTTAACGCGGGTGAGTTCTTTGAGTTTTTCGTAAGCGTTAGGCACACATTCGCGGCGCAAAACCGTCTGAATAGCCTCCGCAACGACAGCCCAATTTTCTTCCAAATCCCTGTCAATCGACTCTTTATGAAGAATAAGTTTGTCAAGACCTTTCAACAGCGACTTCATGGCAATCAACGTGTGAGCAATCGGAACTCCGATGTTTCTGATAACCGTGCTGTCGGTCAAATCCCTTTGAAGTCTTGAAATCGGAAGTTTCTGCGCCAAAAACGTGAAAACCGAATTTGCCATGCCGAGGTTGCCTTCCGCGTTTTCAAAATCTATCGGGTTGACTTTGTGCGGCATTGCCGACGAACCTACTTCACCCGCTTTGAGTTTCTGCTTGAAGTAGTTCATCGAAATATACATCCAAATGTCGCGGCAAAGGTCAATTAAAATCGTGTTTATGCGTTTTAAACCATCGCAGAGTGCCGCAAAATTGTCGTAATGCTCAATTTGCGTTGTAACCTGTGAACGTTCAAGACCCAAAACATGGTTCACAAACGAATTTGCAAATCTTGTCCAGTCGATTTCGGGATAAGCCACGTTGTGCGCGTTGAAATTACCCGTCGCACCGCCAAACTTAGCCGAATAAGGCACTAACTTCAAGAGTCCCAACTGGTTATGAAGCCTTTCAACATAAACCTCAATCTCTTTTCCGAGTCTCGTCGGACTTGCCGGCTGACCGTGTGTGCGTGCAAGCATCGGAATATCAGCCCATTCGCCCGCTTTGTGGTAAAGTTGCAGGATAACGTTATCAAGTAAAGGATAATATACATTCGTTATTGCAGCCTGCAAAGCGTAAGGAATTGAAGTGTTGTTAATATCCTGCGAAGTAAGTCCGAAATGTATAAAGGACTTGTACTGAGGTATATTAAGCGCGTCAAATTTTTCCCTCAAAAAATACTCGACCGCTTTAACGTCGTGGTTTGTGGTCTTTTCAATTTCTTTAATGCGCAAAGCATCAACCTCAGAAAACTTACGGTATATTCCGCGCAAGGGCTTAAACAACTGTCTGTCAAAGCCTTGAAGTTGCGGCAAAGGTATTTCACAGAGAGCAACAAAGTACTCCACTTCTACCAAAACCCTATATTTTATAAGTCCGAATTCAGAAAAATATTCCGCTAACTCGGCGGTTTTACCCCGATAGCGTCCGTCAACCGGAGAAACGGCTGTCAAATCTGTTAATTCCATCGTCAAAAATTGTTTGCGCAAAAGTATAAAATAAAACGCAATTAAAAAAATTTTTTTCCTTGTCAATAAAAACTTAATAAAAAATTGAATTTCTCAAAATTTATAAATATTTTTGGGGTGTTAAAAGATTTAGTTTTTTGTAATGAATAAAACTTTGGATATTAACAATTTAGCGGCTGATAACGAAGAAATGCTACCGCTTTGCAACCGCAACGGCAAAATCATCGGAAAAGCCTTGCGCAGTATTTGTCATAAAGACAAAACGCTGATTCACCCCGTTGTACACGTACATATTATTAATAAAGCGGGAAAAATTTTTCTCCAAAAGCGAAGCAAAAAGAAACTGATTCAGCCCGGAAAATGGGACACTTCCGTCGGCGGTCATATAACTTTCGGCGAAGAAATAACTCTCGCTCTAAAACGCGAGGCTTGGGAAGAAGCAGGCGTTATTAGCGGTGAATTTCAGCACGTTACGGATTATCTTTGGGAATGTCCCTTAGAAACTGAATTTATTCACGTTTATAAATGCCGTTACGAAAACCCGAAAATAATTGCAAAAAACGAAATTGACGAAGGTCGTTTTTTCTCATTTGACGAAATTGAAGAAAACATCGGCAAAGAATTTTTTACACCAAATTTTGAACACGAATTTTTGAAAATTAAAGATGAACTTTGCTCAGATTAAAGAACTAAAAGACAAGATTTTAGGCGGTTATCAAATAACAAAGGAAGATGCGTTGAAACTTGTCAGCACCGAAAATTTGGAGGCATTGTATTATAGTGCCAACCAAATCCGTGCAAAGTTTTGCGGAGAGTATTTCGAGATGTGGTCGGTTTACCATCAAAACCTCGGTCGCTGCGAAAACGACTGCACTTTTTGTCCGATGTCTAATGTTACGAAAGTAGACTATTATGCAACTTGCGACGAAACATGCAATATAGAAACCGTTGAAAAACAAGCAGAATCAATGCGGATTTTGCGGGCGCAGGGCGTTAGAAAAGTTGAAATTGATTCCACACATTCAAGCCTTAACGATGAAAATTTATCCAAAATGATTTGTATGTTAAACGCGATAAAAAATAAAGTAGACATAGAATTATGTGCTTCATTCGGTATATTAAGTCGCGAACAGTTGATACGACTAAAAAACGAAACTAACATAAATTATTATCATTGCAACATAGAAACCTCAGAGAGTTTTTATCATAACGTCTGCACCACGATAAAACCCGAAGACAAATATGAAACCCTAAAAACAGCAAAATCTCTCGGTTTTTACACGTGCAGCGGCGGCATAATCGGTTTAGGAGAAAGTATGGAAGATAGAATAGATATGGCTCTGAAACTCAGAAGTTTAAATGTAGATGCCATTTCGTTGAACATAATGCTGCCGTTTCCCGGAACGCCTTTGGAAAAACAAGCAAGGCTCTCAAATCAAGAAATTTTGACAACCTTTGCGATTTTCCGTTTTATCAATCCGAAAGCAAAATTGCGGTTCGCACGCGGACGTTCAATGATAAAAATCATAGAAAAAGAAGCCTTAAAAACCGGAATGAACTCTTCAATAGTCGGCGAACTTTTGGTCAACGCCAAAGGCGCAGACATCAGAAACGACATTCAACTATTTGAAAGCGAAGGGTTTATAATTAGAAAATAAACCCTTTATTCTGTTTTAAAACTATAAACAAGCGTGCTGAAAGGCTCTATAATGCCTACACGTTTTTTACCGAAACCTTTTTTGTAAGGCACTACCAAAATGCCTTCGGAGGCTTTGTTAATATGCTTTAAGGCAATCTTCCAGCCTTCAACAAAATCACCTTCGGGATAAACAGTCCGAATAACTTCCTGAGTTGCAAAAGTTACGGCATGTTCTAATGTTCTGCCTGAATAATAAAGTATTAAAGAATCACCGTCTTCGTATGCTTCTTCACCTTCGGTTGTCAAGTAAAGATATATTCCGTCATATTTTACAAAACATGTATCACCATAAGGTTTAAAAAAACTTTCCAACGCCTCTTCTTCGGCTTGTTTGCCGTCTTTTTCTTTACAAGAAAAGACAAACAAACAAAAACTTAAAAGCGTAAATATAAATAAAATCTTTTTCATAAACTATTCAAAATCAATCATTTCTACTTCAAAAATCAAAGTTGCAAACCTCGGTATAAAACCTTTTCTGCCCTCAGGACCGTAACCCTGTTTTGACGGAATTATAAACCGCGATTTTTCACCTTTTTTCATTGTGGCAAGCGCAACCTCAAAACCCGGAACAGTTTTGCCGCTGCCCTGCAAAAACGTAAAAGGCTCGTTTCTTTTATACGTGTTGTCAAACTCACGACCGTCGATAAAACTCCCTATATAATTGATAATTACCGTTTTACCCGAAGCAGTAAGGTTGCCCCTACCCTCTTTTAAAACCTGTTTATAAACGCCGGAATCAAGTTTTGAGGCTTGAATATTTTCCCGTTCAAGATAATCTTTTATGATTAAAAGTTCCTGAGCGTTCATTTTATCAATCCAATCGTCAATGCCCTTTTGATATTCTTTACCGTCAATTATATCTTTCAATTTAACATAAAAAGTTAACTTTTCGTCAGGTAAAATATACTTAGGAACATCAATTTTTCGCGATTTTTTGAAAAAAGTTTCAGCCGAAACTTTAAAAACCGCACTATCGCCTTTGGTCATCAAAAAAATGCCTTCTTCAACAGAGCCTTCAACAGAAGTTTTTTCAGGAACGTTCATCACAAAATTCTGCGCCACGTCTTTTGAATTAAACAAAAGCGAATCCGCTGAATTATAATAAGTTATATCCAAATTCCAAACATCGCCCGCTTTAACTGCCGTTTCGTTTTCCGCTTTGTTAACAAAACGATATTCTACGCCCGAAGGCAAGGTTTCAAACTTTTCCGCAACAGAAAAACACGAAAAAAAAGATGAAACCGTAGCCAATAGACAAATATTAATAAGACTCCTCTTCATTCGGATAATCACCTGCTTTAACGTCTGTTACATAGTTTCCTACTGCCGATTTTATAATTGTGGAAAGGTCGGCGTAACGGCGCAAAAATTTCGGTTTAAACTCATCGTTAATACCAATCATATCCTGAAAAACAAGAATTTGACCGTCGCAAACATTGCCCGCACCTATTCCGATTGTAGGAATCGAGAGCATTTCGGTAACTTTTTTGGCAAGCGAAGCGGGAATTTTTTCCAAAACAACCGAAAAACAACCTAACTGTTCAACGAGTTTTGCATTTTCGATAAGGAGTTGTGCCTCAGCATCTTCGGTTGCTCTCAAAGCATAACCGCCGAATTTGTTAATAGACTGAGGTGTCAAACCCAAATGCGCCATTATCGGAATGCCCGCCGAAAGAATGGCTTTGTAAGACTCTTCGATTTCTTTTCCGCCTTCAATCTTAACTGCCTGACAACCTGTCTCTTTCATAATTCTGACAGCATTTTTCAGAGCCAAATGCGCGTCGCCCTGATACGAGCCGAAAGGCATATCTACAACCACCATCGCACGTTTTGCGGCTTTTACAACACTCTGAGCGAAAAAAATCATTTCGTCAACAGTTATAGGCAACGTAGTATGATGCCCTAACATCACGTTTGCGGCAGAATCTCCGACCAAAATAGCGTCAATGCCCGCTTGGTCTACCAACCGCGCAATAGAATAATCATAACTCGTTAACATGGCGATTTTTTCGCCGTTGTTTTTCATATTCTGAAAAACCTGTGTCGTAACAACTTTTACTTCTTTATGTACTGACATTTTCGTAAATTTTTAACACTGCAAAATTACAAAATTTTATGCAATAAAACGGCAGGGAAAAAATATTTTTATCTTTTAACATTTATTTAGACTACTGATATTGGAAATTAAAAAAATATATGTACCTTTGCCGTACAAAATAAAAGTATTTTTTTTCATAATATAAAGGTTTAGGTTAATAATTAGGCAAGGGGCAAGTTGTGATAACTTCCCCTTTGTTGTTTTTTATTTGTTCTCCTCATTTATAGGCAAAACAGATGCTTTTGTATCTGAAGAAAGTCCGATTCCGTCTTTGGCATTAAGCGGCGTAACAACAGCCTTACCGGTTTTTTGTTCAAGTTCTCTACGTGCATTTTTTGCAATAGTAGCACCGTCAACAGCATTCTGAATATGATCGGAAAAGTTTTTCGGATTACCCGCCTCGGAAATCTCTTTGGTTGAAAGTTCTGCTAACATATTCAAAACCAACTCTTTATTCGTCATATTATCACGGAGATTCTCTTTTTTCAATCCTTTGAACTCTTTGTATTCTTTCGCTGTTTTACCTGTCCATGTTTTGTAAATTATATCAGTAAGAGTAGCAAACTGCACACCTTCTTTTAAACCGTGTTTTTTCCATTCATCGGTAAGATCTTTGCGGATTTCGATAGATTTTAGCCGCTGATTAATCCAATTATCAGAATATCCGAGTGCCTTATATTCCTGCATTGCACGGTCAATCGTAAGTTCGGGATCTTGAATTTCCTCAACACGGTCTTTGGCAACCTCAGCCATCCAAACTTTAAACGGCTCGGCTTTGGGCGACGGCACTGACTGAATCAAACGAAAAAGTTGCTCTGTATCAGCAACATCAGTCTTATACATTTTACCGTCGCTACCGGGCATTTTCAGTTGTCCGATTTTTTCGGACAACTGACTGCCCTCGGCAATTAATTTTTTCTTCAAATCATTCCAATACTTTCTCGGACGTTCGCTGTCCGTTAAAACAGCAATTACATCAACAATCGAAAAATACCATTTTTCGGTTTCCCCGTCCCAAACAGTACGGACTTTTTTATCTTGAAATAGTTTAACCTGAGTATTATCAGCCATAATTATAATATTTTTATGAATTCAATCTTTCCAAATGACAAAACATTAATGAATCATCAGCATTATGAAGGTGCATACCGCCTCCTTCACAAAATTTAAAGAATTTACAATCCTTACATATTCCTTTTTTAGCCCAATCCCTATTGCGGAATTTCTGAAAACGGTTTTGCCAAACGTCCCAAAAATCGTCCTTGTAAATATTGCCTTGCGAAAAAACCGCCCTAATACCCGGACACGCCGAAATATCGCCGTTACTCATAACCGAAGCCACCGAAACTCCCGCTTCACAACTATAAAAATAGTCCCGAACTTCGTTTTCGTAACGACCCAAAAAACCTTCACAACTGAAACTTACGTGTTTGCCTTCTTTGCGGCATTGTTTTATAAACTCCATCAACTCACGCATTTGAGCACCGTTTAACTGCAAGTCGGGATTGTCCTTAGCCCTGCCCGCAGGAAACGCCGAAAACACGCGCCAATCTTTTACGCCGATACCGAAAAGTTTGTCTTTTAGTTCTTGAAGACCGCCCAAACTATGAGGCGTTACGCAAGTTGCAACGTCAAACACCAAATGCTGAGAATATTTGCAAAGAAGTTCTATTGCAGAAAATGCACGTTTCCAACTCTGAGGGTTGCCGCGCATAAAATTATGGTCATCCTCGTTGCCGTCAAGACTTACAGTAACGCTACGCAAACCGCTGAGAATAAGGGTTTTGAGTTTTTCCTCCGTCAACAACATTCCGTTTGTAACCATTCCCCAAGGATAGCCGCGCTTGTAAAGTTCTTTGCCGACTGACTCCAAATCATTCCTTAAAAGCGGTTCGCCGCCCGTAATGACAATCATCGTATGATGCGGATCAACGTGCGGCGTAACCGAATCTATAACATGAAAAAAGTCTTCTTTCGGCATATCTTTTATTCGACTTTTGTCAAGACACGCACTTCCGCAATGTCGGCATTTGAGATTGCACCTTAACGTACATTCCCAAAACAACTGACCTAAAACATGCTGTTTTTTGCGGGCTTCTTTCACACTACGCGCCAAAGAAAGCCCGATACGCTTTTTAAAAGAGAGTTCTGACATTTGCGCTTAAAATTTTAATCTGGGAGTAAGCGTAAAGTTAAATTCTTTTTTTTCATACGAAACACCGTCTTCCTCTGGAAACTTCAATTTTACGTCCACTGAATCAGGCAGATAATAATTTTTATCGTCTTGAACTACAAACCTCAGTCCGAGGCATGCCTCAGAAAAAGATTCGTCAAACTGATAAAAACCAAAATCATTGGTTTTTACCGTGGCATACGTGTCGTAATTTTCACCGTCCTCAGTTACTTTGACAACGACAGTAGACTTAATATTCTGCTGAACATTATTAACGATATTACCCTTAACTTGCAAGATTACAGCCTTGTAATTCATAGGATTCGGACCGTACAAACAAGGACCGTATTCGTCTTCACCATTTTCGTGATTGCAGGCTGCAAAGCCCAATACGCCCAAAATGAGAGTTAAAAACTTAACCCAATTTTGAATAAATTTTTGTTTCAAGTTTCTCATGGTATAAAAAAATTAAGGTTAAAAAAAATTAAGTATAGCCGATTAAAATTCAATTCTCGGAGTAAGCGTAAAATTAAATTCTTTATTCAAAACAGAATATCCGTCATGAAAAATCAACACTACGTCCACAGAATCAGAGAGATAATAATTTTTATCGTCAGAGACGACAAAGCGCAGACCTACGCACCGGTCATAAAAGAGGTGATTAAACTGATAAAAACCATAATCATTGGTTTTTATAGTGTCAAACGGCATATAATTTACGCCGTCCTCAGTAGTTTTTACCGTTACAATACACTTTAAATTTTGGTTTTCCTTGTTGACGATATTGCCCTTAACCTCCACACTAAGACGTTTGTAATCATCAGGCGGACAACCGTACATTTCCGGCTCGTTGAAAACATTACAAGAGTTAAAGCCGAGAACACCGAGAATAAAAGTCAGACACTTAATCCAAGCGTTGAGAAAATTTTGTTTTAAGTTTATCATGGTTATAAAAATTTAAGTTATAAAATACACGCCAAAATTATGCTTTTTTATTAAAGCCGCCAAACTTTTTAACACTTTTTTTTCATAATGCTGCGCGTTTTCAGCCAAATAAAAAGCCAACCCAAAATAGGAATATACATCGCCAAAACAATAGGACGTTTAAAAATTGTTTTCAGACATTTTTTTAATGAAAATTTCAAAGATTCCTTTCCTTTTTTTTCATCGTAGTTGACATCAAAATAGGTCATCACCAAGGGCCAAAACATGGGAAAATAACGAAAAAAGAAGCGGCGGTTTTTCCACATTGCCTTAAATAATCCTCGTATGTCATAAAACTTTTTGCCGTATTTTTTCTTATAATTAAGGAGTTCCTGCTGCATTATTTGTTGAATTTCCTCAGCCGTTAATTTCAATTCTTTTTGCGAAAAATCCTCATAACGTTTTTCTTCTACCATATCGTAAACCTTTATCGGCTTGCCCATTATAAAGGTAAGTTTTGACGGCAGGGAAACATAAAAAATCCACGGCTGAAAAACCGCCAAAAAAATCACGGGTCCCAAAGGGAAAAACGGCATACCGATTTTTCTGACAAATTTTGTCAACGCCTTTATATTATATGCAAGCGGATTGTTGAACTCACCGTTAATGGTATAAAAAGGGATTACGTCACTTTTATAACGAATTGACATTCTCACAAACGAAGTCCTGAATTTTTGCAATTCATAACGTTTGTCAAACCCCTTGCCTATTCCGTCAATGCCTTCGGGAAAAATCAAAATGTTAGAGCCGTTGAGTTTCATGCCGGTCTCAAAATTAAGCAACGTAGCGTTGATACAACCAGCCTTCCACCACAAACCATCAATCAAAAAAGGACACATGTAGGGATATTTTGTCAGCATCGGCGAAATCAAAGCACGGACACCGTCAGGGTCGGGATATTTTCTGTCAGCAATTTCCGAAACAAAAACTATTGCGTCCCAAGGAAAAGCCATACCCGAATGATTCGTCGCATATATCAGCGGAGATTTAGGATTGTTTCTTTCTGGCAAACTGTCAAAACCGATAAACTCAGCCCTATACCAAACCTTTCTGATAGGATTAAGCACATATTCGCAGAAGGTTTCAAAATAGTTTTTTGAAAACCCCTGCATATAAGTTTCGCGATTTGCTTCAATCTCTTTGTCCGTGATTATAAGACGGTTACGAATATTTCCCTTGCTCTCCATCAAAAAAACTTAAATTTTAAAGGCAAAAAGCGAAATATCCTCCGATTGGTCTAAATATCCTATCCACTCTTCAAAAAAACGCTTAAAACCGGTTTTTTGAACCGACAGAGGAAATACGTGCTCTTTCAAGATTTCTTTTTTGAAATTGGCGTGAGTAAGTTTTTTGCAGAAAGGTCCGCCGACAATTTCGGTACAACCGTCAGAATACAAATAAACAATATCTCCAGGCAAAACTTCCATGTCAACACAACGGAACTGTTTGTCATCGTGAATTTTACCGACAGAAAGGTTGTCGCCGAAATACTCTAAAATTTCACCATTTCTTACAATTATCACCGTACATTTAGAAGCCGCAAAATACGCCCTCATAGTCTCAGTATTATACATAAAGAGCGAAATATGAAGTCCGTCGCGGTCTAAATCCGTTTGAAGTTCTTCGCCGGTAGTGCCGATAATTTTTTTGTTCAACGTATTAAGAAGCAAATCGGGACGTAATTCCGAAAGTTTTGCCAAATCAATAGTTTCGTTCAAAAAGAAAACGTCCAACGCCGAAAGCAACGAACCCGGAATACCCCTCATATTACAATCTCCGACCGCTGCCAAAACATATTTATCAACCTTTTTCGCACAAACAAAATCGCCGCCGACTTTCTCTATAAAATGCTGATAAACAAAAAAATCGTGAAAAATATGCTTTGTCGGCGTAGAAGCAACCATCAAAACACTTTTCAACCTCAAAGCATAATTTTTACTGTTAAACATTTCGGTATTAGCCTCATTCAACAACTTACCGTTGAATTGAAGTTCGTATTGAAGTTTTTCGATACTTGCCTGATTTTCCCTCAAAGTATTAGCCTGCTGTTTCAACTGCTCGTTCTGAACAAAGATCCTGACGTTTTTCTTTTCGGTCTCTTTGTTACGCTCCATAATCTGAGTGTTAAGAACCTTAATGTTTTCGATTTGACTTTCAATTTCCTGCTTTTGTGAAGAAAGTACATCGTTTTGTAAAACGAGTTTTTCTTGATTTGCCTGCATTTCTGCATTAAGATTTTGAAGTTCAGAGCGTTGCGAAAAGAATTTTTCGATATAACCTGCCAAAAGTCCGAACTCCGTTCTGTTTTTATGCAGCTTCTTTACAGCCGACATATCGTCATTGTCAAAAATTTTAACCATCGTCAAAATCGGACGTATAATGTTTTGCCGCATATAAACCATCATAAGCATAAACATCACAAGAACGATAAGGGTTATCAAAACAAGCACGGGAAGTGTTCTTGCAAAAATCTTTTCAACGTCGTTTTCTGCCGAAAAATACATATACGCCATAGCCCTGCCGTACTGATTGACAAGGTCAACACTATAAAAATAATCATCGCCGTTTTCCTTTTTTGCCTCCTCCAAAAGACCTTCATTCTTGGCGATTCTTACAGAAACACCGCCCAAAACCTCTGAATATTCAGCCAAAAGGTCGGTGTCGATTTCCCTTACCATAATCAAAAAGCCGGAAGGAGTTTCTTTTCTTAACTCAATATCGTCGGACGAAACTATTCCGTAACAGAAATACTCAAAAAGTTTTTCACCTTTATAATTGAAAAACACGTTTTTAGAATCGTTTTTCAACAATTGAGCAACTTTAATGTCGCGGAAAAAATCATAATTTTCGTATTTCTCGCCCAAATTGTTATAAACCAACACTCCGTCTTTATCAAAAACCGAAACGTCAGCACCGCTGTATGAGTCAATCATTGCCCCGATATTTTCGTCAAACCATTCATCGTCATTTTTTTTAGAGACAACTCTTTCCTTGACTTCGTCCCAAGCCGAGTTTTCGTTGACAACTCCCTCATATTGCTGACGTTTTATTTTCAAAACGCTTTCAATCATAAGGTTACGTCTTACAAAAGTGAGGTCTTTGATGTCCTCGCTCTGTTTTTGCTGCACCTTATAATAAAAGAGCATAGTGATAACAAGTATCAGAATGCAAAGCACCGATATAAGAACAACTCCGTATTGTACCGACCGATATTTCATAGAAAAAAAATTTTTTACAAATGTACAAAAAAAATTTCAGAAAAAACTGTGCCGAAAGAATAATTTTTGATTAATCTTCCGGCACTTTTTTTAATATATCTTTTCAAATTCTTTTTGTACTTTCAGCACATCGGCACACTTAACCGACAAATCCGCTTGAATATCAACTTCTTGTGCTTGCCAAAGGTGTGTAGAGGAATTTCCTGCTGAAAATTTATAAACGCCTTTTTCCAAAACCCATGACGAAGTTTTTTCGTCAAAACTGCACAAAGCAGAAAGAGGAATTTCAAAACTCAAAACTTTACTTTCATTAGGCTGTAAAAGCGGTGTCTTGCCATAATCTTTCAACTCTATTGACGGCTTTTTCAATCCCGTCTGAGGCGCAGAAACATAAAGTTGAACAACTTCTTTTCCGGCAACTTTTCCCGTATTTTTAACGCTGACAGAGAGTTTTACGGTATTTTTTCCGTCGAATTCAGCCTTAAAATCCGAAAACTTAAACTCCGTGTAACTTAAACCGTAACCGAAAGGAAAACTAACTTTTTTGTCCCATGAAGAAAAATATCTGTAACCCACAAAAATATCCTCCTTATAATTAGTGAAGTCAAGATTTTCGTCATTGCCGCGCTCCGTGCCTCTGCCGTACATCGATTTGTTGTTAGCCTCGTAATCGTAGGGAAAAGTTTTCGCTGACGGATAGTCAAAATAATCCTCGGCAAATGTTACGGGAAGTTTTCCAGACGGATTCGTTTTGCCGGTTAAAATGTCAGAGACGGCATTTCCGCCCTCCTGACCGCCCATCCAAGCAAGTAAAACGGCATCAGGGGTGTCAATCCAAGATTTTGTTTCGATAACGCCGCCGATGTTAAGAATTACGACAACTTTTTTGTTAAGTTTTCCGAAGGCTTTTTTTACGGAACTTAAAAGTTCTTTTTCGGTGTCAGAAAGATAAAAATCCGCAATACGGCGGTCTCTGAACTCGCCACTGCAACGTCCGATTGTCAAAACGGCAAAGTCATTGGTTTTAGCGTAGTTATCAAGGTCTTTCTGAGGAATTGAAAAATTTTCGGGCATAAAACGGTAAACAAAATCGTTGTTGCGCGAAGGGTCGGCATCGCGGATTTTTTTCTGTTTTACGATTTCAGCCTGATAAATTTCCGCTAACGAATTGTCGATTTCAAAGCCCGAATTTTTCAAGCCGTCCATCAGCGAAACGATATATTCTTCGTTGACGTCGCCCGACCCCGTACCGCCAGAGACAAATTCGTAACTCGTTGTGCCAAAGACTGCTACCTTTTTGACTCCTGAAAGCGGCAAAGCATTTTTCTTATTTGTCAACAAAACCATACCTTCGGCAGCCGACTGACGTGTTATCGCTGCATGTGCCTTTAAATCAGGCTCATCGGAATATTTATAACCTTTGAAACGCGGCGTTTTAAGAATCAGTTCCAAGACACGCTTAACGTTTTCGTCAAGTTGTTTTTGGGTTAACGTGCCGTTTTTCAAGCCTTCTTTTATTTGTGTGTACTGACGGTCGATGCCGGGCATAAGCAAATCGTTGCCGGCGTTAACCTGAGCAACGGCATCAAGACCCGCAAACCAGTCCGTCATCACAAGACCTTTGAAACCGAAATCACCTCTCAAAACATCACCGCTAAGTTCTTTGCTTTCAGAAGTATATGTTCCGTTAAGATAATTGTACGAGGTCATAACAGTCCACGGAGAAGACTCTTTTAAAGCAATTTCAAAAGGTTTTAAATAGATTTCACGCAAAGCCCGTTGCGAAACCCTCGAATCGGTACTCGTGCGGAAAGTTTCCTGATTGTTAGCAGCAAAATGCTTGATTGAAGTTCCGACATCGTTTTTTTGAATGCCGTTGATGATTGCGGCAGCGGTTTTTCCAGCGAGAACGGGGTCTTCGGAATAGTACTCGTAGTTTCTGCCACAAAGCGGATTGCGGTGAATGTTAACGCCCGGACCCAAAATTACGTCCACGCCGTACTCTTTAACTTCCTGACCCATAGCCTCTCCGACTTGTTGTACAAGTTCTTTGTTCCATGTTGACGAAAGGCACGAAGCAATCGGAAACGCCGTACAATAATACGTTTTTTCAGAGCCTTCACGCTGAGGTTTTATCCTAAGCCCCGCCGGTCCGTCCGCTAAAACGATTTGCGGAACACCAAGTCTTTCAACGCCGTGAGTTGTTCCGGCGGCACCCGGAATAATGTCATCGGTTGCGCCGACAACCGCAATCGGCTCGTCAACGTCTTTTTGTCCGCAACCCAAAAGAAGAAGAATTTTTTCTTCCTCAGTCATTGCGGCAATTACCTCGTCAACAGTGTTTTCAGAAAGTTTGACGGTAGTTTCTCCACCGTTGCAGCCGGAAAATAATGCTGCCGAACCAATGATTCCCATAATTAAAAAATTTCTTTTCATAAAAATTAGTATTGATTATCGGCGCAAAAATACAAAAAATTGCACGGAAAACAAACTTTTTCTTGGTTTTTTGTGCAATTTTTTATAACTTTGCCGCAAATATTTTTACAATGAAAAAAAATCCTCTGCTGAAATATAAAAATATTCCCGTACTATCAAATATTCTGACGGCAGACTTTGCAAATTTGCTTTCTCCGGAAGAAAAAATACGCGCCTTAGAAAAAGACGGACAACTTATCCGCCTTAAACGAGGTCTATACGTAGTAAGCGAAGATATTAGCAGGCAAAAAATCAATCCCTGTATATGTGCAAACCATATTTACGGACCGTCGTATGTTTCACAAAAATGGGCTTTAAGATGGTACGGACTGATTCCCGAAAAAGTTTATACAATGACTTCGGTTACAACAAAACGAACCCGTATGTTCGAAAATTCATTGGGACGTTTCACTTACGAGCAAGTCAAACCCGAATATTTTTCAATAGGAATAAACTATATTGAAGAAGACGGCGTTACTTTTTTGATTGCAAGTCCGGAAAAAGCCTTGTGCGATATGATAATGCACGACACATATCTGCCGCCGCAATCCGTCAAAGGTCTTTGGCAATATCTTGAAGAGGATATTCGGTTTGATATGGACGAATTATCAAATTTCAACTTAAAAGTTTTAGAAGAATGTGCCGAAAAAGGAAGAAAAACGAGAATTTTAAATAACCTGATAAAAATTTTGAAACAATGACAATATATGATAAAATGCTGGCAGTGTTGTCTGAAAAAAAAGGGACGGCAACCGTCAATATCGAACAAGAAGTAATGCAGCGTATTGCCCTTGCAGGTCTGTACAGAGGCGGTTTTTTTAAATATGCGGCATTCTACGGCGGCACGTGTTTGAGACTTTTTCACGGCTTACCGAGATATTCCGAAGATATGGATTTTTCGCTGATTGAAAAACGAAACGATGTCCACATAAATGATTATTTTCCGGCAATTATAGAAGAATTCCGGCTTTCGGGACACGAAGTAGAAATAGTAAAAAAAGATAAAAAAAAATTCGGACGCGTAGAATCGGCGTTTTTGAAAGAAAGTACCGAGGCATACGATATTAAGTTTCAAACCAAGAAAAATCTCAAAGTAAAAATAGAGTTAGACACTGACCCGCCGCTAAACTTTGAGACTGAACAATTATTATTGCAGCAACCTTATTCGTTTTATACACGGTGTTTTACTTTACCAAGCCTTTTTGCTGGAAAAATGCACGCTTTGATTTACCGCAATTGGAAAAACAGAGTAAAAGGGCGCGACTGGTATGATTTAGAATGGTATGTCAGATGGGATATTCCTCTTGATTTCAAGCACTTACAAGAACGTATACGGGAATTTAACGGAACAGAAATTGATAAAAACAATTTTATCGAATTACTCAAAGAAAAATTATCAAATACTGATATTGAACGAGTTAAAGACGATGTTGCCGGTTTTGTAGAAAATCCTCACGACCTTGACATCTGGTCAAATGAGTATTTTTTGAAACTCGCTGATAAAATTACATTTAAAGAGTAAAAATCGGTTGCTGAAAAACGTCAATATTAACAGAATGTAAATTTTTCTTTCTTTTGTTATTGAAATCCGAAAAAAATTTCTACCTTTGCGCTCGGATAATATTTTATGATTAGACAGTAAAAAAACAACATAAAACATGTCAAAAGTATTTGCAATTGCCAACCAAAAAGGCGGTGTTGGCAAAACTACAACATCTATTAACCTCGGAGCGTCTTTGGCGGTCTTGGAGAAAAGAATTCTTCTCATCGACGCAGACCCGCAGGCTAATTGTACATCGGGTTTGGGTTTTGAACTCAAAAACATCGAAAAAAGTATTTACGACTGTTTGACCGATGACGTTGAACCTAAGGACGTTATCCTTAAAACTTGTACGGACGGACTTGATTTGATTCCCTCGCACATTGACCTCGTCGGTGCTGAAATCGAACTCCTGAACCAAGAACAAAGGGAATATAAAATGAAATCGTTTCTCGAAAAAGTAAAAAACGATTACGATTATATTATGATTGACTGCTCTCCGTCTTTGGGACTGCTGACCGTCAACGCTTTAACCGCTGCAAATGCGGTAATAATCCCCGTTCAGTGCGAATATTTCGCTTTGGAAGGTCTCGGTAAACTCCTGAACACCGTTAAAATGATTCAGGCAAGGCTTAACCCGCAACTCCAAATCGAAGGATTTTTGCTTACGATGTACGATTCAAGGCTAAGACTCTCGAACCAAGTCGTTGAAGAGGTAAGACAACATTTTCAGGATATGGTGTTTAACACACTCATTCTCAGAAATGTACGTCTTTCGGAGGCTCCGTCTTTCGGTAAACCCGTTATTGAATACGATGCGGACTCTAACGGCGCGGTTAACTATCTTAACCTCGCAAAAGAAATACTTGAAAAGGACGCAAAAGCCTAATTTTGTTTAATTAATTATTTTTTTTAACGGCAAAAAACACAAAATGAGCAACAAACCAAGACTCGGATTAGGGCGCGGATTAAATTCCTTATTAGCAGACAATTCGACGTTTAATCCCGATCCGGAAGCGGTTGTCAACACCGGCGAAATTGCTGCGGTTGACATCTCTCTTATCGTACCGAATCCTACTCAACCGAGGACGGATTTCGACGAGGAAAAAATCGCCGAATTAAGCGAGTCAATCAAGGCGTTGGGTATAATTCAGCCGTTAACACTAAGAAAAGTTGACGACGGAAAATATGAAATAATTTCGGGCGAAAGACGTTTCAGAGCCTCAAAACTTGCGGGACTTGAAAAAGTACCCGCATACATCACCGAGGCAGATGACATCAAAATGCTTCAAATGGCTCTCGTAGAGAACATTCAAAGAGAGGACTTGAACTCTATTGAAGTCGCTTTGACGTACAACCGCCTTATAGAAGAGTGTCATTTGACACAGGACGAACTCAGCACTCAACTCGGAAAAGGTCGTACAACGATTACTAACTCACTCAGGCTCTTGAAGTTACCTGATCAAATGCAGGCAGCATTAAGAAACAAAAAAATCACGGTCGGGCAAATCCGCCCGTTAATCAGTGTAGAAGACCCTGAAATACAGTTGGATTTGTTTCAAAAAGTGCTTAACTACCAACTTTCGGCACGTCAGGTAGAACAACTCGTAAAAGACCCCGATGGTTTTGTTTTTGAGCATGTCGTTGACGAAGAAAATCCGGAGGAAAATCCTGAAAATCAGGAGAAAAAAGTTATGGTCAAAGCACAAAGACCTAAACTTTCTGATGCACAGAAACAGATTAAAAAGGATTTTTCAAAGAAATTTTCTGTGCCGGTAGACCTTAAAACCGACAGCAAAGGCGGCTGCAAACTTACTTTCAACCTCAAAACAGAAGAGGAATACGGAAGAATTATTGAACTTTTAAGCAACATTCAACTTTAAAAACAAGATGCAAAAGGGGAAATTTTTTCTGCTCTTTTTCTTATTGGCATTTTTGGGCGTAGAAGTTTACGCCCAAGATTTGGATAGTCTCGACAAACCCGATTTAAACGACCCCGCCGTTAAACAAGGCTATCGCGAAGGAAGACGTGATTCCTCTCGGGCAAGATTTTCAACCGGCGGTGATGAAGATTATAAGTACGTGGAAGACAGCGAGTTCTTAAACGATACAACATACGAACCACCAAAAAAAAATCCGAAACTTGCAGGTTGGATGTCTTTTGTCGTACCCGGTTCGGGACAGTTTTATAATGGTCAGTATTGGAAAATTCCGATTATTTACGGTGCATTCGGAACTCTTATTTATGTGTCAGAATTTTATAACGTCAGGTACAAACAATTGAAAAACGACGAAAGATTCTTTTTAGCACAACAACTCAATGACACTACTTACACGGGAATTTCGTTTTACGGACTCACAAACGAGGCAGACATCGTCAGATATATGAGAAAATACCGCCGTTACAGAGATTTATGCTATCTTGGCACGTTTTTAGTTTATATTATGAATATATTTGATGCGGTTGTCGACGCCCATCTTTATGATTATAATGTTACAGATGACATAACGCTCAGAGTTGAGCCGTATGCACAGCCTGAAATTTTCGGTTGCCGTTCGTCAATGGGAGCGAGATTTGTCATCAGATTTTAAAAAAAAAATTTGTTAACTACTAATAAAAAATTCAAAAAAATTATCATGAAAAAGTTTTTATTAACCGCCTTAACTCTTTGTTGCACCGGCGGTATTTTTGCTCAGGATTTAACGGAAAACGATTCTTTATCGGTCGATTCTTTGGTTACGGGCAGCGTTTCTGAAATCCTGATTGAAGAAAATCAAGTTACAAGCGAAATCGACAGTATGCTTTCGCTTTGGTATGTTAAAAACACTATCAACTCCGAGGCTATCACACGCGATATGGTCTTGGAAAGCCCCGTTTATTTCGGCGATTCGGTTTACGAAAACGTATTGAAAAACATTCCGACAACGTTTCCTCTTGTTTACAATCAGAAAGTTAAAGATTGGATTGAAATGTATCTCCGCAGAGGTAAATACTTGATTCCTACGTTTTTGGGACTTTCACAATATTATTTCCCGAAAATCGAACAAGTACTTGACCAATACGGTATTCCTTTGGAACTCAAATACTTAACTATCGTTGAATCGGCGTTGAACCCGCTTGCAGTTTCGAGGACTGGCGCAACGGGTTTGTGGCAGTTTATGTACGGCACGGGCAGAATGTACGGTTTGGAGGTTACGACGTTGGTTGACGACAGACGCGACCCCGACAAAGAAACGATAGCGGCTGCACAATTTTTGAAAGACCTCTATTCTATTTACGGCGACTGGGCGTTGGTTATCGCGGCTTATAACTGCGGACCCGGAAACGTTAACCGTGCGATTAAACGTTCGGGCGGTAAGACATCGTTTTGGGAGATTTACCAATATTTGCCCAAAGAAACACGCGGATATGTTCCCGCATTTATCTCCGTCAACTACATTATGAACAATTACGAGGCTCACGGTTACAAACCGTTCAACGTTAATATGCCGCAATACTCTGATACTGTGATAATTCACGACAAATTGCATTTCGGTCAGATTTCAGGAATGTTAGGAGTAAGCGTTGACGAACTCCGTACTTTGAACCCGCAATACAAAAAAGACATCATTCCGGGAAACATCAAACCGATGAGTTTGAGACTTCCGAGTGATTACGCTGCAAAATTTGCTGAAAACGAACAAACAATTTACACTTATTTAGATTCGGTATATTTTTCACCGCAAAAAAATCTCGAAATTGCACGTCAATCCGTTCCGACAAATCCGTCAAGTTCGCGTTACGCAAATTACACTCCCGAACCTTGCGACAATTCAGTACCGGCAGGGTCGTCAAAACTGACTTATACCGTAAAACAAGGCGATACATTCGGTTTTATTGCTAACTGGTACGGCGTAAAAGTTGCAAAACTGAAATGCTGGAACAACATTTCACGCGACCGTCTTAACGTTGGACAAAAACTCACGGTTTATGTTCCGACAAAACGTCTCAACTCTTACAAAAACATCGACAATATGACTTTCGACCAAAAACAGGCTCAACAATCTAATCAGATTGTGGCTCAATCAAATACAACGGGTAAGAAGTTGGACGCAGGATATGAATATTACACAATCCGCAAAGGCGACAACCTCAACACGATAGCGGCTCATTACCCCGGAATTTCCGACCAAGACATCATGAAAATCAACGGTTTTTCGGCCTCTGATGTACGCAGACTCCAAATCGGTCAGGTTATCAAAATCAGAAAAAAATAGTTTTTTTCCATAGTGAATAAATTTAAATGTTAGCAAACACGAAAGTCTGTTTTTTAGACTTTCGTGTTTTTTTTTATTAAAGACAATTGGTGAAGAAAATTTATTTTTGATATTTGATAAATATCAGTTATCTTTGTCCAAACAATTAAAAGATTAAAAATGGCACAAGTTGTAAACCCCATATATGACACTGTTTTCAAGTACCTGATGCAGGACGAAAAGGTTGCAAAAGTATTGATAGGTAACATCTTGAAGACAAAGGTGGTGTCTATTCAGATGAACAACAACGAATATTCGGCATTGCTGCCCGACGGCAAGAAGATTTTCAAGTTGGATTTTTCCGCCACAATCTTAGATCGTAGCGGCAAGAATCAACTTGTGCATATTGAGGTTCAGAAGGCGTTGGAGGAGGGTGAGATAATGCGTTTCCGCTCCTACCTCGGTGCCATCTATATGGACGAAACCAAAAAATATCAGGAAACCATCAAAAATCCCAAAACCAATATCGAAACCGTTGTGGATCATCCGTTGCCAATCCATTCGATTTATATTTTGGGACACGAACTCGGCGACGGCTTGGAACAATCGGTGATGCACGGTGAAAACATTTTCAAGGATCAGGAAGGCAACATCATTAAAATTCCTGACAACAACGACTACATTAACGGTCTGACTCACACCGTAACGTTTGTGATTGCGCCGCTTACAAAGAAAAACGTTAAAACCCATCTTGACAAATTGCTGACGATTTTCAGCGACACAGAACCTAACAGCCAAGTCATTGAGTTGGACGAATATTACGACGATTCAGAAGACTATCGCACCATTATGCGTGTCCTTCAAAAGGCATCTGCCGACAAGCAACTGCGCGGCAACCTCGACTTGGAGCAATACGCTTGGAACAATCAACTGAAAATGGAACAACGCAACCAAGCACTTCAAGGTCGCATTGACGAAATGGGAACGCAAATCTTACAACAGAAGGCACAACTCACGGAAAAGGAAGAACAACTATCTCAACAAAAAGCGCAACTTGTCGCCGCCATCAAAGCCCTTTCCGCGACAAACACAGCGGCTCAAATTGCACTAATTATGAATATCAGCCAACAGCAAGTGGAAGATATTCTGAACACTGAGAAAAACTGAAAATCAATTAGAATCTCGGAGATTGACCGCCGCCGAAGCCGCCGGGTCTGCCGCCACCCGGAAATCCGCCGCGTCCGCCGCCCGGAAATCCACCGCCTCCCGGCAATCCACCGTGTCGTGAATCTTTGTTACCGAACTTATTAAAACGATATATAACATGCAACATAACGTATGAATTAATGGTATTATACTCAACATCACTGCGTTGCATTGCCGAAATGCTGCGACTATAACTGCTGAGTTGCTGCAAAATATCAAAAAACTGAACCGAAATTGTCAAAGGTTTACCTTTTAAGAAACTTTGCGAAATTTGAGCGTTCCAAACAAGTTCGTCCGTATTCATAGAATTGTCGTTATAACCGCGACGACTCTGATTATGAACATCATTTGTTATACTCGTTCCCCACGGCATATAGATATTAAACGAACCTCCATACGAAAAAAGTCTCGTATCAAGATTGCTCTGACTTTGCAACTCATTATTAGTGTGCGTATAATTGATACTTCCGTCAAGCGCAATTTCAACCCAACCTTTGCGCCAACTGCCTTGTAAACGTTCCATAACATTATTGCTACGGGTTGTGTTCTTTTTAGAAACATTGTCCAATAAAATATAACCGACATAATTATTATAATTATACATAGTAAAAGTGTTAACGTTCCAAACTCCGGCTGTGTCAAGTGCCGTGTTGAACATAAAGCCGGAATTAATGCCCCAGTTGCCGTTGATATTTTCAGGACGGGAAATGCGTCCGCCGGTCTGCTCGTTGTACGTTACCATATTAGCAATCGAGTTCTTGGTAGTATTCATATTAACAAACGTCATAATGGTACGCATGTGTTCGCGGATATACGTGTTGTAATTCAATCTCAAATTATTTGTAAACGAAGGTTTCAACCCCGGATTACCTTTGGTAATATTAAGCGGGTCGCTGTCGTCGGTGATGTCAAGAAGGTCGCTCATAGAAGGTTGCGAAGTAGTGCCGCGATAAGTTATTTCCAACCGCGTCAACTCGTTAGGTGAGTAACGATATTCAAAAGTAGGCGTTACGTTAAACACACTTCTGGACGTATCGGTATAAATTCCCTGATAATTCTGAACAAACTTAGTTTGCTGAGGCTGAAACATCGCGCCGACATTCAACTGATATTTGTCGCGAACCATACGGAAGTTGACGTTCATGTCGTGAATGTAGTTTTGATATTCAGAATAACGACTCAACGCTTCATCGTAATAATTGTCGCCGAAAGGATAGTCAACGTGCGATAAAAAGTTGTCCCATTTGCGGTATTCGGATTTTACGCCGGAAAAAGGATTTTGATTAAACAAACTATAATCAAATGTAGAACGGTCACTCTTGCTGTATTTGTACTGAAACTGATAACTGAACTGCAAATAAGTACGTTTCCATAACGGTTCGCTGTAAGAGGCCTGAATTGCATAATTCCAATTGTCAGAAGGCGTTAGATTATAACGGCTCGTATAATAAGTGGAATCGTTGCCGGCTGCCGTTTTTATCTGATAAAGAATAACATCACTCGTAGTAATTTGTTTGTTGTCAGAATCGGTATAACCGCCCTCACCGCGCAAAGTAACGTTACGTCCGTCACTATTAAGTTTGCGGTTTAATTGCAAAGTACCGTTAAGCCTTTTAGTAGACCCATACGAAAGATTGCTGTTACGACGATAGTTAACCATCAAAGTATCAGATGCCAAAGTCTCTATCGAAGCCTGAGCCAAGGGATCAAAAACATAAAAGTACGGATCATCGTTATACGATGCCGAAAGCCCCGTTAAACTGCCGTCATTTGTAGAAAATGACATCGTAGGACGAAACATAATATTCGTCATAGAATCAGGCTGCCACTCCAAACGACCTTGAAAATTCCAACTATCACTGCGCGTATAATTTTGAGTAGTAGAATTGGAAAACGCACCGTTTTTGCTGACAAAATTTTCAACGGATTGTCTGCTGAAAATGTCTCCGTCGCTGTGATTCCAACGCACACTGCCGTCGATTTTCAACTTGTTTTTTTCCTCAAAATTATAATTTAAGCCCACCATTTTTGTAGCGTTAAGACCGTTGCCGTTACCACCGAAACGCGGACGTCCGCCGCCTCCGAAGCCTCTGTCATTAACGTTATTGGCATTAGTAAAAAGCATAATACGCTGTTTATTAGCAAAATACGCACCCATACCGCGCCAAGCATAACGGTCTTTTGTCCCAAGCCCTAAATCCAAGTTCGTAAACATACCCTTATTCATGCCCGGTTTCAATCCGAAATCAAGAACGGTTTCTTCGTTGCCGTCATCAATGCCGGTAACACGCGCTAAATCACTCTTTTGGTCGTAGGCTTTTATCTTGTTGACAATCGAAGTAGGAAGGTTTTTCATCGCCGTTTTCGTGTCGCCGGTCATAAACTCTTTGCCGTCAACAAGTATTTTTTTTACCTCTTTTCCGTTAATCGTGATTTTGCCGTCTTCGTCAACCTCCGCTCCGGGAAGTTTTTTGACAAGTTCCTCAATAGCAGAACCTTCCGGCGTGCGATAAGCGTCAGCATTATAAACAAAGGTGTCTTGCTTGACGGTCATTTTAGCCGCATACGCCGTCGCAACTGCCTCCTCTAATTCTACGGAAGCAGGTTTAATCATAAGTTTACCGAGGTTAACGTTTTTGGACTGCTTTATTGAAATAGGCTTTACAAGCGGCTCAAAACCCACACTTGTTACTTTTATCACAAAATCTCCGTCAGTGGGAGCATTCATTTTGAAAATGCCGTATTCATTAGTAATAGCACCCGTTACTAACGAACTGTCAGTTTTTAACAAACGCACGGTAGCCTGATACGCAGGCTCTTTGGTGTCGCTGTCAATCAATACGCCCGAAATCTCTCTCTCTTGTGCAAACGACGAAATAGTCAAAAAAAACAACGCCGTCATCAACAAAAAAACTTTTTTCATCTTATCCAATTTAGTTTCATCTTTATCAATAAACACTATGTTTGACAGAAAAAAATCAAAAAAGTTTAAGCAAAAAAGATAATATTTTTGTTTTTCACGCAAAAAAACTCTAATTTTGCTGTTTGAAAAAAAATTGAAAAATGGTAAAACCGGAAAGAACACTGACTTTTTTTGTCTTCATTCTGATTTTGTTAGGTTTGTTGACTATAATTTTCCCGAAAAACGGAATCACAATCGGAAATGATTTAACATTACATTTTCCTGATTTAAAGGAGTTTATGAAAGAAAGTATGCCTACAAAAGACTCCGTTGATTCTACAAAAGCAATTTTCATAGCCGACAACGATTTGGCGGTTATCGAAAGCGACACGGCTCAATTCGTAGAACATACGGAAGTTATTGATTCTTCGGTATTTGAGTTTAAACCGAGGACAATTTCAACGGACTCGTTAAGGCAACCTTTGAATTTACCCGCCTCAGGTCTTAAATGCCTTGAAAATCTATTTTCTTCGCTTATCGACCCTGACGAATTAAAACACGTTGTCAGAATTATGCACTACGGTGATTCTCAGATAGAAACGGACAGAATAACAAATTATTTGCGTTATAAACTGCAACAACAATTCGGCGGTTCGGGTCCCGGACTTATTCCCGCAAAAACCGCTTACGACTACAAATCACCGTGCGCAGTTTCAAACTCCGACAACTGGAAACGTTACACGGTTTTTCCGTCAATTGACACTGCCGTAAAACACACAAACTACGGCGTTTTAGGAGCATTTTGCACTTTCGGACCGCTGAGAAAAATAACTACGAAAAACACGAAAATCACTAAAAATGATTCTATTCAAAATGATTCCGTGCAAACAGTTGATTCAATGCCAGTTATAACAAAACCGGAAGAAACTATACAACCGAAAGAAACTCTTACGGGAACAATTTCGTTTACACCGTCAACTCTTAGACAAAATCTTAAAGTCATAAAAAAATGCAGACTTTTTTACGGCAATACCGACGCGATTTGCAACATAAAAGTCCTTGACGGTGAAACGGTTTTGTATGACGAAAAATTAAAACCGACTGATTCTTATTCGTCAAAACTTTTCAATTTTTCTGAACCGCCGGTGAATCTAAAAATGGAATTTTCGTCGCCGCAAAGCCCTGAAATTTACGGGTTTGCACTTGACGGCAACAGCGGCGTAGCTGTCGACAACATTGCGTTAAGAGGTTGCAGCGGAACTATTTTCACGAAAATAAGCGGTAATATGTTAGCGCGAATGTACAACGAACTTAACGTAAAATGCGTTATTCTTCAATTCGGCGGAAATGCCGTGCCGTACATGACCGAAGAACGTCTGAACGCTTTTAAAAGTATGTTTGCCGCTCAAATCCGCTACATAAAAAGGCTTTGTCCGAAAATGTCAATCATCGTTGTCGGACCGGCGGACATGAGTACAAAGGTCGGCGATAAATATCAAACTTACGAAATTTTACCGCCCTTGGTTGAAGCCTTAAAATCAGCAGCCCTGAGCAATGATTGCGCTTTTTGGGATATGTACGAGGCAATGGGCGGCGAAAATAGTATGCCGGATTGGGTTTATCACGAACCGCAATTAGCCGAAAAAGATTTCGTGCATTTCACCCCTAACGGTGCAAATATTATGGCAAGAATGCTTTATACAGCGATAATTTCGAGGTATAATGAATGGTTAAGAAAGAAAAAGTAAAAAAATATTGAAAAATGAAAAAATTTTTATTCGCTATTGTTTTGGCTTTTTTGTGCAGTAACAACTTAAACGCGCAAGACTATCCCTTTGACATAACGTATTATCCCTTTGTTAATTACAAAGGCGGAAAATTGATTTTCTCGAAAGATTCTTCAAAATTTGAAAAAGTCTTTCAGAAAACCGATTCTTTGATAAAATTCGGTAAAGGAAAATTAAATGTAGTTCAAATCGGGGCTTCACACACTCAGGCGGACATTTTTTCGCACCGTTTGAGGGTAAGACTTCAAACCTTTCACCCCGGATTAGTGGGCGCAAGAGGTTTTGTTTTTCCGTACAGAATGACAAAATCCAACAATCCGTCAAACTATATAATCTCGTATTCAGGCTTTTGGACAACATGCCGAAACGTTGAATGGAAACGCACTTGCGAACTCGGAATCTCCGGCGCCTCAGCCACAACTCTCGACGTAAACGCCAGAATTTCAATCACTATGAACCCTAAAAACGAGGTAAAATACGATTTCAACGAAGTAAAAATTTTCTGTGCGCCTCATCTCGGACAATTTGAAATTGTCCCCGATATTGAAATGGGAAAATACACCGTTGAAAAAATCGACAATCTCGGCTATATCGACATAAAATTTGAAAAATATCAGGAAGTTGCGAAGTTTCACTTTGAAAAAACTGACGAAAACCAAAACGGTTTTACGCTTTACGGTTTTTCGCTTGAAAACGACAATCCGGGCGTAACGTATTCAGGCTTAGGTATTAACGGTGCAAGTTTTTCGTCTTGGCTCGGCTGTGCACACTTTGAAAAACAACTTCAAATGTTACAGCCTGACTGGTTCGTGATTTTCTTAGGCGTCAACGACGCCAACACCGCACATTTCGACGAAAACTTTTATTACAACAATTACGTAACTTTTATCGAAAGGGTCAAAAGGTATTGTCCGAATGCGGTTTGGACGTTTGTAGTGCCGAATGATTTTTATCTTTTCCGCCGCCGTCCTAATCCGGCAATGGAAAAAGAAGAAGAAGTCGTAAAAAAATTAGTTGAAAAATACGGCGAATCGATGTTCAGTATTTATGACATTATGGGCGGATACGGCTCGTCGTTAACATGGGTGAAACACGGACTTATGGCATACGACAAAGTTCACATGACGGTTGCCGGTTACACGTTTTGCGCCGATATGTTTTTCAACGCATTTTTGCAGAGTTACAGCAATTATTTGGACAAAAAAAATTTTCAAAACCGATAATTTTTTCTAACTTTGCAAAAAGTTTTTTATTATGGCAAACACTAATCTTTCAGCGGCAAAAAACGCAAAAAACGATGAGTTCTATACGCGAATTGAAGATATTGTAACCGAAATTAATGCGTATGTAGAGTATAACCCCGATGTTTTTCGGGGCAAGACCGTTTTGTGTCCTTGTGATGACCCCGAATGGAGCAATTTTACAAGATTTTTCGCACAACGATTTGATTCATTAGGTTTAAAAAAACTTATCAGTACTTCGTATGCTTACGACAGCAAAAATCCGAAGCCCGATTTTGACTGGCAACCGACTTTGTTTGAAACAGAAAATCCGAATTTTGATGCAATAAAATCACCCAAACACGGGAAAATTTTTACGCTGACAAACAGGGAAGAACCTCCGAGAGACATACAAAAACTTCAATGGCGTTATTTAGACGGCGACGGAGATTTCAGAAGTAAAGAAGTTACGAAACTTTTAAAAGAGGCTGATATTGTGGTAACAAACCCGCCGTTCAGTCTGTTTCGGGAATTTATGGCATGGATTTTTTCCGAACAAAAACAATTTGCCGTAATCGGAAATAAAAACGCAATCACCTACAAGGAGATATTTCCGCTTATTAAAGAAAACAAATTGTGGATAGGAAAAACACCGATGTCAAAAGATTTACTATTTGATGTTCCTGAAAGTGAGACTTTTAAAAATAAAAAAAGTATAGGCAGCGGTTATCGTATTTTAGACGGAATTGTTTATGCAAGAGCGCAAGCCGTTTGGTTTACGAACATAGAACACGGTCGCAGACACAATCCACTCACATTTATGACTATGGCAAGAAATATTAAAGGTAGCAACCACAAAGAAATCAAAAATATCGGCTATAAGAAGTATGACAATTATGATGCACTTGAAGTACCGTATACAGACTCGATTCCTTCTGATTACGAGGGGGTTATGGGTGTACCTATAAGTTTTTTGGATAAATATTGCCCCGAACAGTTTGAAATTCTCGGTATGTGTGAAAACGAAGATTTATACGGTCTTAAAACCAAAGTGTACACAACAGAAGAATGTAAAAATGCCTATTTCGCAAAATTCGGCAAAAAAGGCACATACGATTTAAATGCAAGCGGTGTTATCATCGAAAACGGTCTTTATGAAAAAGTATATCAACGCATTTTAATAAGGCATAAAAAATGAAAACAAATTTGCGCACCGATATAACCGTCGCACAAATTTGCGATGGCTTTGTTTACAATGAATATGAGGGCAAAGGATTGTTCGGATTATCCGGCAACCTTATAATTCAGCCAGAATATCAACGTAATTATATTTATGCAGACGGCAAACGAGATGTTGCTGTCATAGAATCTATACTCAAAGGTTATCCAATCGGATTAATTTATTTTGTCAAAACTTCTGACGGAAAATATGAAGTTTTAGACGGTCAACAACGTATAACAAGTCTCGGAAGATTTGTAACGGATAAATTTCCCATTAAGGATGACAAAGGAATGATTCAGTTTTTTACAGGTATTGCTAAAAACTTACAAGACAAAATTTTGCAGTCAAAACTAACAATTTACGAATGTGAAGGTACAGAAAGCGAAATTAAAGAATGGTTTAAAACTATAAATATTGCTGGTATTCCTTTGAATGAACAAGAATTGTTAAATGCAATATATTCAGGCAAATTTGTAACAAAAGCCAAAGAAATTTTTTCAAATTCAACTGCTCCTAATCTTCAATTTTGGAGCAATTACATAAAAGGCTCGGTAAACCGTCAAGATTTTTTACATATTGCTCTTGACTGGGTCAGCAAAGGTAATGTTTCTGAATATATGTCAGCACACAGACATGATGACAATATTACAGAACTTGAAACATATTTTAATACCGTAATTGATTGGATTGATGCAGTTTTTATTGATACTGAGTCGGAAATGTGCGGCTTGGATTGGGGACGTTTGTACGAACAATACCATAACAACATCTACGACCCAGAACAAATTTCAAAACGGGTACACGAACTTTACGCCGATTTTTATGTAAAAAACAAACGCGGCATTTATGAATATCTTTTAGGCGGAGAACAAGACAAAAAATTGTTAGACGTAAGATTTTTTGACGAGCCGACCAAAAAAGCAGTTTACGAAAAACAAACTGAAAAAGCCAAAAAAGACGGCGTTTCAAATTGTCCGTACTGCGCTTTGGAAAACACTTCAAACGCTAAGAAAATTTGGCTGTTAAAAGATATGGATGCCGACCACGTTTCGGCTTGGTCGAAGGGCGGCGAAACCGATATAAAAAACTGTCAAATGCTTTGTAAAACTCATAACCGCGCAAAAGGAAACAGATAAATGGAAAACTTTTTTTCATTTGAATTTATAGAAAGCCTGTTTACATACAATCCGCTGAGACCGCTGCTGTTTACGCAGTTTTATTTTTGGGGATTTTTTGTAATTGTGTTGGCAGTTTACACTTTCGTCTACAAAAAAATAGCAATGAGAAACCTTTATCTGCTCGCAGTAAGTTTCTTTTTCTATTACAAAACAGGCGGAATTTTTGTCATTCTGCTATTTTTTACCATTCTAACTATCTATTACATAACTAATTGGCTGCACCGTCAGGAGGAAGGAATAAAGAAAAAACTTATTCTCGCCCTCGGCGTTACGGTAAACCTTTTCGTACTCTTTTACTTTAAGTACGCCGCATTTATCGTCAACTCAATAAACGAATTTTGCGGAACTGATTTTCACGTAGTTAACTATTTTTCGCTTGCCGCTAACGGACTGTTCGGAACAGATTTCATAACCGATAAAATTATTCTGCCGGTCGGAATTTCGTTCTTTACTTTTCAGGCGATAAGTTATTGCGTTGACGTCTACAAAAAACAAATCGAACCCGTAAAATCCGTTTGGGATTTCGGATTCTACGTGTCGTTTTTTCCGCAACTCGTTGCCGGACCTATCGTCCGCGCCTCGGAATTTGTACCGCAAATCTACAAGCCTTATTCCCTGACAAAACAAGAGTTCGGAACGGCTATCTTTATGATTCTCAAAGGATTAATCAAGAAAGTTTTTATCTCTGACTATATTTCGATAAACTTTATCGACAGGGTTTTCGACTCGCCCGGAAAATATTCAGGCTTTGAAACTTTGATGTCGCTTTACGGTTATTCGTTGCAGGTTTACACCGATTTCAGCGGTTATACCGACATCGCAATCGGCTTGGCTTTGTTGATGGGATTCCGTCTCAGCATAAACTTCAACTCGCCGTACAAAGCAAAATCCACCGCTGAATTTTGGCATCGTTGGCACATTTCGCTCTCAACGTGGCTGAAAGATTATCTCTACATTCCTATCGGCGGAAACCGTAACGGCTCGGCGGGCGGTTATATTTGCTGGGTGGTTATATTATTGGTTATCACGATGTTATCGTCAAGCCTTTTGGTCGGCGGAATATTGTTCGGAATTATGGCTGTTTTGGCGGTGATTGCGTATTTCAACCCGAACTTTAAACTAACGCTGACAACGTCGATGAACAATTTTATCACGATGTGGCTCGGCGGTCTGTGGCACGGTTCAAGTTGGATGTTCGTAACTTGGGGCGCGTACAACGGTATCGGTCTTGTCATCTACAAACTTTGGAAAAAAGAAACGCAAATTATCCGCTGGATAACGTTTGCCGTCTTAAACATCGCTGCGTATATCACTTATAATCAGAATGTTTGGCATAATCCTAACGGAATAGTTTTGTGGGCTGCGTTGGATTTTATTTTCCTTTACGCATATTTTGTATGGGTCGTAAAATGGTCTAACAAAGAACTGATTGGTTTGAAAAATATTCTCGGTTTTATTTTAATTGCATTTTTTTCGCTGTGTGCAGTGGTGCTGACAGGCTTTTGGCAAAGCGACATAAAATATGCCTCTTGGCTGATACTCACAATTTTAACATCTGTTACTTTTTACATAGCCGACAACTTCGACTATTATCTGAGCGAAAAAAAAGAAAAAAATATTTTGTGGACTGTTTTTGTTTGGACAAATTTTGTTATATCTTTGGGATTTTGTTTTTGGGGCTATACAGGTACTTGGAATTTGGTTTGGATGTTTGCAGCGACGGTTTTGTTGGCGGCACATTTGTTTTACATCACCAAAAAACAAATTAAAGAACCGAAAAAATTTATCGTGTATATTTGGGGTATCTTCTTGACGTTCAACTTTATAACGTTTACGAGGATATGGTTTAGAGCCCCCGACACGGACACCGTCAGCGGAATACTTGACAGACTTCTTAACGGCTGGTCTGACATTTCGCTGATTCCGACAATGATGATGAGTTATAAGAAAGTTTTTGCGGTTATTCTGTTCGGAATGATAGTGCATTGGCTTTCTGCAAATTATAAGGAAAGATACACAAACTGGTTTATTAACACGTCGGTTTGGGTAAAAATCCTGATTTGTGTAGGAGTAGTTTTTATGCTGTATCAGGTGAAAGCATCTGATTTGCAGCCGTTTATATATTTCCAATTCTAACTTTAACTAAAAAATGGCACAGAAAGAAAAAATTGTAGAAACAACCACGGTAACGACGACCACCGTTACCACGACAACGGAAACAAAAACAAAAAGCGGTTGGTGGTCAGGACTTAAAACGGCGGTGAAAGCCGCTTTGATTGCCGGCTGTGTTTTAATTATTGCGGGAGCGGTTTTGCTGATAGTTTTCGGCAGGGCTAAAAACGTATCTTCGTCTATGGAGGCAACAATCGGCAAAAACAGCAAAGTGTTTTTCAACCGTTTTTCTACGCCTGCAACCTTGGACGTTGTGGTTTTCCGTCACCCCGAAACCGACAGTGTAGTACCTACTGCCCATGACAAAAACTATTACAAAATGTGCAGAATGTACGGACCGAACTGGTGTTCAAAAAATGAAGTCGTTTTTCAGAAACTCAAAAAACGTCCGATTTATTTGTCAAGGGTTTACGGCACGCCCGGCACGCTCGTTGAAATCAAAAACAACGTAGTTTATTTAAACAACGCCGCAATAGCCGACCCCGAAACTTCAAAATATCCGTTCATAGTTGCTAACGACAGAGTTATGAGCAAAACTATGTTGGATTCTTTGGGCTTGAAAAACGAGGACATGACAAGCGAAGAAGACTATGCAGAAACTTTCATCGGACTTTACCGCAACAAAATTGCGTCAAGTTCTAACCTCGCAATATACAGTTTGAACGAAAATTCGGCAGACAAAATTTCAAAATCTTCGTCAATAAACAAGGTTGAAAAAATAGTTCTTCCGAAGGATTTGTTTGAACCGACGGTTTTCCCGTATTTGGAGTCAAAACACTGGAATCAAAGCAATTTCGGACCCGTTGTTGTTCCGCAAAAAGGCAAAGTTTTGAAACTTTCAGCCAACACACTTCCGCTTTACCGCCGCTGCATCGAAGCATACGAGGGCAACAAAGTTGAAGTTAAAAACGGCAAAATTTTCATCAACGACACCCAAGCGGATTCTTACCGTTTCACCAAAGATTATTACTTTGTTTTGGGCGACAACCGCTCCGGCAAAGACGATTCAAGATATTTCGGCTTTTTGCCCGATGACCATATTTTAGGCGTGGCATGCGAATAAAAAATTTCAAAACAAAATACGGGGTTTTTGCCCCGTATTTTATTATTTTATTTTTTTTGACGGGTCAGGTTAACGCCCAAACAGTTTTTTTTAAGTCCAAAGAAAATTTCGGCGTATGCAACGAAAGTTTTGATTTTAAGACTAATACCGTCAGTTTTTCTCCTAAAAAAGATTCTCTCAACACTTGTGCTTTATGGTTTCGTTTCGGGCTGACGAGTTTTAGAAAGGACACCGTTTTGACCGTTAAAAGCACCTTTGACGAAAGTACTTACAATCCCTATTTCTTAGTTTTCAGTTATGACAACAAAGAGTTTTTTCCGCTAAAAAATCATTACAGCGGCAAACATCTTTCCGCCGTTTTAAAGCCTGAAAGAGATACGGTTTTCTTTGCGACGGGTTATCCTTACAGTTACGAAACCTTAAAAAAATTTCTCGACGAAAACACCCCGCACAAAAACCTCGTCAAGACGGAAAATCTTGACACGACATCTTCGTTTTATATTCCGTTATTGACAATAACCTCGAAAAAAGATTCGCCGAAAAAAAAACTTATTTGGATAATCTGCCGTCAGCACGCTTTTGAATCGGTGGCGAATTACGTTATGGAAGGTATGTTAAAGTACTTATTATCAAAAGATTGCAAAAAGAAATTATTAAAACGTTATGTTTTCAAAATTGTTCCAATGACAGACGTTGAAAATGTGGCTGCGGGACTATCGGGCAGAATGTCAAAGCCGAGGGATTACAACCGAGATTGGGACTCCCCTATCCGAGACCGCATCAAAATGTTAGAAAACCAAATCACGGAAAGTGCGAAAAAATACAAATATTTTATGTTTTTTGACGTTCACGGAACGTTTCCGTGCGGAAATTTAGGGACGGCAGATTTTTCGTATTTTGACTTAAAAGGCGACAAAGAAAAAAGCCGGAATTTAGAAGAATATTTCAAGAGAATATCTGCGGCACGGTTTCGTCCGATTCCCGACAATCAGCAGACATACGGCGGCATGACTGCTGACTGGTGGAATTTCTTGAATTTCAAAGAGTTAAAGTTTTCAACGACGGTAGAAATCGACTGGATTGAAAACTACGAAACCTATTACAAAATCGGCGAAGAAATGATAAAGGGGATTTTTTAATCCCCTGAAATGATTTTCGGCGTTTTTACGGCTTTGAAAATCTCCGCCTCGTTATTTTCTTTCGGCAAAAATTCGCACACGCTGTCTTTTACTTTCGTGATTTTGTACTTTCCCGAAACATTGTCCAAAGAATACTCGGTTTTGTCTGTTTTTATACTTTTTTCCTCATCGCCGAAAGTATAAAAAACTTCAAACGGAGCAGTGCCGGTAAGCGTTATTTTTAGCGGCTCGCCGTAACAGACAACAGCGTTTTCAAAGGCTACTGACGGGGCTTTTTTGCGCTTAACGGTATAAACGACAGTTTCGGAAGTACAATTTGTTTCGGTGTTTTTGCCATAAACACTTATTGAGCCTTCGCCTTCGGTGTCGCCCCAAGTAACGGAAATTTCCGCACCCGTGCTGCTGCTTAAAGTACCGCCTGAGACTTCCCAATAATAAACCGTGTTTTCTTCCGTCTCCTCTACGCCGTAAGTTTTTACCGAGGAGGTGCAAACGGGGGATAATTCTGCCGTTTGCGAATTTGCGGCGTTAAAACCAAGCACCGCAAAAAATGTTAACCAAATTTTACTTTTCATATTTATTGTGTTTCAATTACTTTCGGGGATTTAGGTTGCGGATAAATTTCAATATCCGTTTCGTATTCGTCTTTGCCGTCAATCAAAAGTTTAACTTTATAACTGCCGGATTTTTTATATAAATGCGACGGAGAAATTTCGTTAGAAGTTTCATCATCGCCAAAATTCCAAAGAAAAGTTTTTGCACCTGAAAAATTAATAACGGAAAAATCTGTCATACTTCCAAAACAGGAATTTTCGGCGGAAATTTTAGGGGTGCAAACTGCGGGTCGGTAATCATCAGAAAACCAAGTAGATACAAGAGTTAAACGTGTCCAAATCATACGTTCGGTTTTCTTGACTTCGGGTTCATATTGTTTTGGATTGCCTGATTCATCAAAAGGAATTATTGCAATTTCCCTTTTCGCTTTGTATGCAATATAGATATTACCGTCTAATCCGTAGTAGCAGGAATTTGCAACATTTGTACCCGTTTTTTTCATAGTATAGTAAGGTTTTGAATTTACTGAACTTTCATAATCAGGAATTCCATTCTTTATATCAACTGATATTATTTCTATAATACCATTCGATGCTGCTCCTATATAAAAAATTCGTTTTCCGTCAGGAGAAAACACTGAACTGTATATTTCCCAATATTTTTTGAATGTATAATTGCAGATAGGTTTGAAAATTCCGTTTTCTCTGTCAAATTCTCCGAAATAAACAGTGTTATGATTGAGTTTTTGCGAAAACGCAGAATAATATTTACAATCTCTTGACATATTAATAGACCATTTACAGTCTTTTGAAATGTCAAAATTATATTGTTTTGGGTCAAGGTTTACAATTTCCTTTTCTTCTACACCGTTTGCCGTTATTAAAAACTGATAGTACTTTGAATCTCCTACATAAATCAGCCAAATATTTTTATTATCTTTATGATGAACCAAAACGGGAGTTAGTTCACCAGTTGAAAAAAAACCATGAAGATTGTGCAACCATACTACATCATCAGATACTATTTCATTTAAATTTAAATCTATAACAAAATATCTGTCCCAATCAAAATAGTAAACCAAATTCTCATCACAAGGGTTAGGTACAAAAAAATTTAAATGATTATCTCCGTCAATTCTTATATATTCACCAAACTTTTCACAACCTTTTATAGGTTCCAAATTTTCATCTAATATTACTTTATTCCAAAAATTAGCAGTTAATTTAACTTTACCGTTATCATCAACATACCTGATAAAGCGGTATAATAAATCTCCTAAATATTTATACGGAAGTTCTTTAATAATAGGTTCCGAATTAAAATCTAAACTATAATTTCCTAAATTTAACTTTGAAACATGTTTGCTCTGTGCAAAAACAGTCAGAAATGAAAATATAAATACAACCGACAATATAATTTTGCCGGTTGCATTATTTTTATGGAAGATATTTACCATTGGGATTTTGTTAAAGTTCTAACTAAACGTACATTACAACAAATGTCCTTAATATTGGTAAAAGATAATACAAAGGCATCATCTTTATACCAATTACCGATAACTCCGCAACCGTCTACACGAGATGGGTCGTTTTGACAATTTACCCAAAAACCACAGCCATTGTTAGTTCTATAAGAAAAGTCTGCGGGGGTACTTGGTTCACAAAAACCATCATATTCAACCTCTAAAATGCTACGACGGTTATTTTTCCCGACAACAGCACCTAAATCGGTTAAATCTTTGGCAGTAGGGATACGAAATCCGGGAGCATTAGGAATAAATTCATCCCAATCTGCTTGAATTACATCATCTAACTCTCCGCACCACGGATAATAAAATCCATGAAGTTTTCCATACGGATCATTATCTTGATGATAGGGAGTATATGTGAACATATCCTCATGTAAGTCCTCCAAAAGCCATTCTTGCATAATTGTAGCCTCTCTATTGCGGATTTTTATGGTACGGTATTCTGTATCATTAATTACAACAGTGCTGTATTTCTTTCTTAATACGGCTTTTGAAATACACTTATCCGCAGACGTATCAGGGACATTCAAACAATAATCGTGAAAATCCGTAAACTGTTGTTGTTCTGTCTGTACTTCTGTTTCAATATCTTGTTGACATGCGACAGAAAACAAAGACAATGTAACGGCAAATGCCGATAAAATTAAATTTGATTTTATTCTCATTTTTTTATATTTTATAAAATTTTACAATTGTTTCGGTTCAAAAACGTAACGTACACTCATTGCATAATGATTATGATGCCATACGTGATAATATGCTGTATAATTATCATCATCGTATTCAATTCGTAGCGGTTGATGTGCATCTCGGGTGCCTTCCTGCATCCAATACATTCCGCAGTTATGGCGCGAATCAAAATCGCTGTACGGATAATCGGTATTATCCATATATCCAGCAATAGAATGGAAAACAGAAAAATCGTCTTCAATGTCCGTCTTATCTCTTCCTACTAAAAACACATCATAGTATTTAAGTCCTGAAATTTCATTAAGACCGCCTCTTTGAAAATTCGGTATTTCCATCAAATCACTGATATCTTGTTTAGTGGGAAGATGACCGTATGTCGTATAGTTTTTCTTTGTGTATTTACCACTTGCTTTTCTGTATGGCAAATCCATATGGATTTTTCCGCCACAGTCATTTGCAGTTTCCCAATGATACAATCTGCCATATTCATTTACTTCACTTGCATCATTGCGGTAAAGATAACACCCCTTTCCGGCTGCATACCTAAAATTCTCAATCATTATCCAAAAATATTTATTCGGATTTGATGTTCTCCACACTTTCATAATTTTGTAAGTGTTTCCGGCATTATCCTTAACGGTAGAAAACATTGTATCATATTGACTACCACTGTAATCGGTCACAAAGCCTTTACTGATACTTTTTCTACTTTTGAACAATAATTGGGGTTGTTCTACTTGCTCAGCACAATTACCGTATGTAATTGTCTTTGATTCAGTAACAACTTTGTCTTTTACAACTTCGTCTTTCGCACATGATACAAGTCCGAAAAACAGCGCAGAAAATCCTGCGACAAAAAAATACTTAATTTTTTTCATATTTTTATAATATTAAAAATGTAAAACGTTCATTTTTGTTCTTTTATTTTGGGTGTCTTTGGACATAGAATTTCGTCATAATACTCGTAGCGGAATGTATATGGTAAATAAGGAGTGTTTGCGCCATAAAGATTAATTCTGTTTTCTTTTCCAAATTCGCCGTCCTTATTTATTGACAACAAATAATTGCCGTTAAACAGAATATAAATGCTACCGTTAGGTGCTAATTTAATGTCCCTCATTTCCATACCATTATTCGGTACCGAATATATTTTGGTTGCCGAATTAATAAACTCTGTTTGCGTTTTGCTGTTTTTTATATCATACCGCACAATTTTAGAATGGTTGTCCTCAATTGCATATATGTATTTGCAGTCTTGGGAAAATTCACATTCATAATTTTTCCCAAAACTGAATATTATGTCGTTCACTTCTCCCGTTTTCGGATTAAAACCGAATATTATGATTTTGCCTGTTACTTCATTATCATAATTAGCTGCTATCATACTTCCGTCATACGAGATTTTTGCATTACGTAGAGGAAGTTTTTTATCATACGTTTTTATTTCTTGAAATCCGTCTTTCGTTATCAATGTAACTTCCACTTGATTATTTGAAGACGATAAATACCAAATATTTTCTGTACCTTCCTGTTGAATAAAGGTAAACTTATAGTTTTTTCCGAGTTTTTTTAATAGTTTAATATCTTTATCGTTGTTATGATTTAAAGTCTTGCAAATCAAACCTCCTTCCTTATAAGAACAATAAAAAAACAAAGATAAGTCTTGATGTCCGGGGAAAGGAATCAGAGATGGTGAAGCCATTATAGCACCCATAGTATTGGTATATATTATTGTCCCCGATATATTATATAATCTGTTACCACTATAATGATAAAGCATTTTTCCGTTTACATCGGATAATGTACACGCATTGTTTGCATTTTTATCCATATTAATACTATACGGATTATTGTATGGCGGATTGTAATTGAAATCAATAATATAATTTTCTATTACCCAATTATAATCCGTTTTTTGTGCTTGACATTCAAAGGTAAGTACTATAAGTATTAGTGCTATGAATTTCATAAAATCAAGATTTAAAGGGAACAAAATATTTTTTGTTCCCTAATTTCTGCATTAAATATTTTACAATTGCTTGGGTTCAAAAACATAACGGACAGAAAAACCGTAATACAACTTCGTCTTCCGCACATGACGTAAGTCCGAAAGACAGCGCAGTAATTCCTGCGGCGAAAAAATAAGTAATTTTTTTCATATTTATAAAATTATTAAAAATTTGACATCTATTTTCCGCCACAAAAATATACAAAAAAAATCGGAAAAAATTTACCCTTTCGGGTAATTTTTGCGTTTCAGAGAAAAATTACCCTTTCGGGTAATCAAAACCTCAAAAGAAGCGGTTATTTATGGCACAGATTAATGCTTCGGTGATATTTTTGACGTTCATTTTCTTAAATAAATCCTTTTTATAGCGTTTTATGGTATCAACAGAACGGTGCATTGCAGAGGCAATATCTTCCGAGGTCTGCCCCTGCGCCGAAAGACAAAGAACCAACTTTTCTGTTTCGGAGAGTTTTATGCCGTGTTTTAATCTCCAAATATGTCCAGAAAGCGAATACTCATAATAATCAACATCGTTTTTTCGCTGCATAACTATATTCCCGATGTCATTTTTAGAAGAAAGCGTAAGAATAAACAAACCGAGTTTTATAAATCCGTTTTTAACTTTCAACGGTTTAAAAGTCTGGTGCAATAAAAGTCCGTTGAGATGGAAATTATACGAAACACTATATTGCAGAATTTTCCAATCTGGCATTTTCTTCAAAAACGAAAAAGCCGCTTTATTGATTTCCAAAAGCATTTTATAATCATCATCAGGGACATATTTCAAATAAATATCGCAATTTTCTCCTTCAATATCCTGAGGATTCAATCCGCACATTTTCGCGATATTGTCAGAAACAATGCGTACTTTTTTAGCCTCATAATCTACGATATAAATACCGCACCCCAAAACATCAATTATACCTGATGTAACTGTTAAATCAAGAGATGATAAATTTTTAGTAGTTTCTTGAACACAATCTTGTTCACAAAAAAAATCATTAGTCTGTTTTTGCATTTGTTTTGAAATTAATTTTCCGCAAAAGTAGAAAAAAATTCAAAACAATTTTATTTTATTCGCAGTTTTTTTCTCTATGCAAACGCACGGCACGAATTGAAATTCCATAAAATCTGTTGTTGCTTACAATGCTGCACCTGCCACTGTGAAAACTCACAAACCGTGCGAAAGAAGTTTTCATAAACATTTTTTACAATTTTTCCTTAACATACACCTCAGACGGAGGCTTCAAAAATTTACCTAAGGTGTCGCTTTCGTGATAAACGGCAATAAGTTTTTTCCCTAAAATCAAGAATTTTTTTACCGGCTCTATGACAAACGGTTCTAAATCTTCTGACGATAAATTTACCCTTATATCGCAATGTTGCTGCTCCACATTTATCAGCGATGACGAACTCTTGTCAGCCTCCTCCAACTGAAATTTCATTGAATAATCCGCTATTTCAATAGTTTTAACTCCTTCATCTTCAATTACATAATTACCTTCTTCATCAGTTTCGTCAAAGAAAAGCATTTTATCGGTTTTGATAAGCCACGGAACGTGCATAGTGTCGGGCTTATTTTTCAAATAACCCGGAATAAGCGAAATTTTAACGTTAATCCTGTTTTTCTCCTTTTGAGGTAAATATTCTACGGAAGAAGAATCGTGAAAAATATATTTTTCCGGAGTCAGTTTTACGGAATCGCCTATCAAATAATAGTTTCCGTAAAGAGTAACCTCACCCGCCATTTCAGAGGAATACCAATAAGTAAAAGTGCCGTCAGAATGAAAATTATAAATAAAACAATTCGTGGCATAGCCGTCGCAGTTTTCGCTGTGATAAATGCCTGAAATCTTTTTTGTCGCACACGAAACCGTCAACAACAACGCCGAAAAAAAAACTAAATTCCTCATTCCTAAAAAAAAACTAAATAACTCCCGTCGCCAAAGACAAAAGTATCGAATAATATTTCGAGTCTATGCTGTCGGCACGTGAAGTCAAAATTACGGGACATTTCACCCCCGCAAGAATAGAGGCAACAAAAGAATTTGCAATTTTTGTATTAGCCTTATAAAAAGCATTTCCCGCCTCAATATTCGGAAAAATAAGACAATCGGCATCGCCCTTGATAACGCTTTTAACTTCCTTTATTTCAGAGGCTTCCTTGTCGATTGCAACATCAAGACCGAGAGGTCCGTCAGCAATGCAGCCAAGTTGTCCGCGCTCGCTCATTTTTGAAATTATTGCCGCATCATGACCGGCTTTTATGGCTGTCGAAACAAGTTCCGTAGCCGCAATCAAAGCAACTTTCGGATTTTCGTTGCCGAGTTTTTTCGCCATTTTAACAAGCGAACTTAGGATTCTGAGTTTCTGTTTGAAATCAGGTTCAGGCAAAACTGCCGCATCACCAAAAATCAAAAGTCGGTTAAGATTTTTATTTTCGATAATTCCGATATGACTAATTGTGCTGTCAAGGGTCAAAAGTCCTGAATTTCTGTTTAATACGGCTTTAAGATAACGCTCCGAACTAATAAGCCCCTTCATCAGAATATCCGCTCTGCCGGAAGAAACTTTTCTTACCGCCGCCTCCAAAGCATTGTCGTCGTCAGGAGAATCAATGATTTCATAATTGTCCAAAGAAATGCCGTTTTCAGAAGCGTTTTTTTCGATTCTTGCTTTTTGACCAATCAAAGCAGCTTCTATAAGGGATTCGCTGCGGGCTTTTTCAACTGCGCACAACGTATGAAAATCGTATGGACACGCCACGGACAATTTTTTTTTGCCCGCGTTTTGAGCCAAAGAAAATAATTGCGAAAATTCGGTTACCATCTTAGCAAAAAATTTTTGCAAAGGTAAGGAAAAAATTCCGTCAAAAAAAATTAATTTTACCTGATAATTTTATTACCTTTGCGGCGTTAACTAAAAAAAATTATTAAAATGGAAGAAACGGCAACAGGATTAAATTTCGACAAAATTTTATTTGTCTTAATAGGAATTGCGGCGGGTTACGTCGCTGCTAAACTTATGACAAAAGAAAAACAAGGCTTAGGTCTTATTGTAAACTGTGTTATCGGTATTTTGGGCAGCCTTCTCGCAGGGTGGTTTTGTCCGATAGTAGGCATAAAATTCGCTGACGCATGGTACGGTGATTTTCTTCAAGCCCTCGTGGGCGCAATAGCAATTTTAGCAGCAATTAATTTCTTAAAAAAATGAAAACAATAAAAAAATTCTTACTTTTAACGGCAGCGTTAACATGCTCTTTTGCAGCAACTTCCGAGGCGCAATATTTGGTGTCGCCCGGAAAATACGCCGTTAAATTTACCGACAAAAACTCTAATGAATATTCCCTCGAAAAGCCGGAAGAATTTCTCACGAAAAAAGCACTTTTGAGACGCGAAAAATTCTCTATCGGTCTTGACAACAGGGATTTGCCCGTTACGAAAAAGTATGTTGACTCGTTGAAGAGTTTAGGTTTTGATATTCAAGGCGTTTCAAAATGGCTTAACTGCGCGGTTGTTATCTGCGACTCCACACAATTGGAAAAGTTGAAACCGCTCTCTTTCGTAGACTACGACTACGTTTGGCGCAAACAAGACAGCATCGAAAAACCGAAAGCAGAACCCGAAAAACTTGACCGCCCGAAAATTAAACGCAAAAAACAATCAGATTTTGCGATGAAACTGCCTTACGGTAAAGGCGACAATCAGGCTCAAATGCTTAACATTCAAGCACTTCACAATGCAGGCTTTAAAGGCGAAGGCATAACGGCGGCACTTCTTGACGCAGGTTTTTACAAGGTTGACAAACTCAATAGTTTTAAACCTATGCTCGCAAAAGAACACGTTTTGGGCACATGGGATTTTGCCGACAGAGAAGAAAGCGTTTATGAAGACGACACTCACGGCATGAATGTTCTATCCTGCATAACGGGTTACGACCCCGAACATCTTATCGGTACTGCTCCCGAGGCTCAGGTTTATCTTTTCAGGACTGAAATCGGAAAATCCGAAAACATCATCGAAGAGTTTCTTTGGGCAATGGCGGCAGAAAGAGCCGACAGTCTCGGTGTTGACTTGATACACAGCAGTTTAGGTTATCATAAATTTGACGATGAGTCAAAAAGTTATAAATACAGCGAAATGGACGGCAACACGGCAATCAGCACGATAGCAGCCGATATTGCAGCAAGCAAAGGTATTTTCGTAACCGTAAGCGCGGGCAACGAAGGCGACAATTTCTCTTGGCCGTGGATAACCGCTCCCGCAGACGGAGACAGCGTTTTGACAGTCGGCGCAGTTAAGAAAGACAGAACAATCGCATATTTTTCGTCAAACGGTCCCTCTTACGACGAGCGCGTAAAACCCGATGTTTGCGCAAAAGGTTATGACGCTGCCGTTCAAGGAACTTCAAACCACATAACTTATTCTAACGGAACGTCTTTTTCAGGACCGATAATGGCAGGTGCGTGCATTTGTCTTATGCAGGCTCACCCGAAAGCACCGATTATGACTTTGATGAAAGCAATTAAAACTGCAAGTTCTCAATACGACAAACCCGATAAAATTTACGGTTACGGCATACCAGATTTTGAACTCGCACATCAAATCCTTATAAAAGAAGGTTATTAAAATTAAAATATGAATTTGAGTTACAAAGAGGCTGAAAATTATCTGTTTACGCAGTTGCCGGTTTTCGAGAAAACGGGAGGCGATGCCTACAAACCCGGTCTTAACACGGCAACGGCGTTGGATAATTTTTTTCTTAATCCGCACAAAAACTACAAAACCGTACACATTGCCGGTACAAACGGTAAAGGTTCGGTTTCTAACTTTTTGGCTTCGGTATTTCAAGAGGCGGGCTACAAAACGGGACTTTTTACCTCGCCGCATATCGTTGATTTTAAGGAGCGTATCAGAGTTAACGGTGAAAAAATCAGTGCGGATTTCGTAACGGATTTTGTTAACCGCTACGCAGAAAAATTTGCCTACTTAAAGCCGACGTTTTTTGAACTTACAACCGCAATGGCGTTAGAATATTTCAGCGAAAAAAAAGTTGACGTTGCGGTCATCGAAACCGGCATGGGCGGACGTTTGGACTCCACAAACATCATCACACCGGTCGTCAGCACGATAACAAATATCGCCCTTGACCATTGTCAGTTTTTGGGTTCAACGCTGAAAGAAATCGCTGCCGAAAAAGCAGGAATCATAAAACGCGGCATACCGGTCGTAATCGGCGAAAGCGACAGCCGCACAAACTCCGTCTTCCTTGACAAAGCCTCCGAACAAGAAGCACCTATAATTTTGGCTTCCAACAAGTTGCAGGCAACAAGCGGCGGAATGACCGAAGACGGAAAAATGATTTTCAACGTCTTTAAATGTGGAGAACCATATTTGACGGGCATAAAATGCGCTCAACTCGGTGCGTATCAGCAGAAAAACATCGTTACCGCCGTTGCAACAATAGAAATTCTTGAAAAACAAGGCTTTAACATCTCAAAACAGAATATTTACGACGGTTTTGAAAACGTTAACCGTAACACGGGTTTTTACGGTAGATGGCAAATATTAAACTCCTCACCTTTAACGGTTTGCGACACGGGACACAATCCCGCCGGAATGAAATACGTTACGGAACAATTAGCAGCACAAAAGTTTAAAACTCTGCGCATTGTTATCGGTTTTGTTTCTGACAAGGACGTTAACACGATACTGAAAATGTTGCCGCAAAAGGCAGTTTATTATTTCTGCAACGCTCAGAGCAAACGGGCTTTACCGGCAGAAAACTTGAAATACGCCGCCGAAAATTACGGGCTTCAAGGCTCGGCTTTCCAAAGCGTAAAAGAGGCATTCCAAGCCGCAAAAAACGATGCCGACAAAGATGATTTCATATTTTTAGGCGGCAGCAATTACGTAGTTGCCGAAGCATTATAGCCCCCCAAAAAAAGAGTTGCCGGAAATGCGGAAAAAAACCGCACGTCGGCAACTCCATATCTAAAATAACTCGACTAAAACCTTGCTGTTAATTTTTCTCGCCTTCTTTAATTTTTCTCGCCTTCTTTAATTTTTTCTTCCAAAATACAAACCGTCTCTTTGAATTTCGGGTCGGTTTCCGCAGACTTCGCAACCGCTTTGCAGGCGTGAAGCACGGTGCTGTGGTCTCTGCCGCCAATCTTCTCCCCTATCGTCTTGTACGGCAAACCCGTAAACTGCTTTGAAAAATACATCGACAACTGACGAGCCGTCGCAATATCCTTTGCGCGGGATTTTGAGTTCAAAACGCTCTCCTTTATGCCGAAATACTCACAAACCGTCTTGACGATAAAATCCACCGAATATTCAGGGTCGCTTTCGCGGACGATTTTGCCTAAAAGATTTTGAGCAGTCTCCAAGGTCAAATCACATCTGGTAAAAGTACTTGCGGCTAACAAGGAAATCAACGTACCTTCCAACTCGCGGACGTTAGAAACAACCGTATGGGCAATATATTCCAAAATATCGTCAGGAATTTCCATACCGTCGTTATAAACCTTTTTCTTTAAAATATTGAGCCTCGTCTGAAAATCAGGTGCAGAAACCTCCGCCGTCAATCCCCAACGAAAACGGCTCAAAAGTCTGTCATTCAAGCCTTTAAGTTCTGACGGCATAGTATCGCAAGTCAAGATTATTTGTTTTCCCGACTGATGAAGCGAATTGAAAATCGCAAAAAAAGTATCCTGCGTACCGACTTTTCCGGCAAACTCCTGAACATCGTCAATTATCAACAAATCAAGCATTTGGTAGAAATGAATGAAATCATTTCTGGTGTTGTTGCGACAAGCGTCAGAATACTGAGTCTGAAATTTGTTAGCCTCAACATACAAAACCAACTTTTCAGGATACATTTCCTTTACCGAATTGCCGATAGCCTGAGCCAAATGCGTTTTGCCGAGACCCGAATTTCCGAAAATCATAAAAGGATTATAAGGCGTTTTGCCGGGTTTTTTGGCAATGCTCTCCGCCGCCGACCGCCCTAACTGATTGCATTTTCCGACAACAAAATTGTCAAGCGTATAATTGGAATTAAGTTGAGGGTCTATTTTGGGCATTTTCAAGCCCGGAAATGTGTACGGATTATACGGCAAATCGGGTTGTAAATGTTGCGAAGCAGCCTTGTTGTCTGGCTGCGAAACTATTTTGCCCGGCACGGTATAACCATGCTGCTGAGTCGGCGCAGGACGTTTTGCCGCCGTAGCCCTACCTGCATCAACAACGATACTATAAACAAGTTTTGCCTGAAACCCTAAATTCTTTTGCAACGCCGAACGCAACAAACCGACATAATTCTCCTCCAAATACTCATAAAAATATGCCGAAGGCACTTGAATTTTAAGGATATTGCCGTCTATTTTAAGGGGTACAATCGGGGTGAACCATGTCCTGAAACTCGATTCAGGGACATTGTCCTTTATAAAATCCAAACATTTATTCCATATAGAACTTACGTTATTTTCCATTTTCATGTACGCACAACCTTTTGAGGAAATTCGTTGTAAAATTGCAAAAAATTCCGAACAAAACAAAAATTTTAATACACATTTTAACGCTTAACGCGGCAATTCGCAGATTTCCAAATCTTTAATATCGTCATCTGAAATGTTAAATTTTAATGCTGTACGTTTAACCTGCTGTCCGTACCAGCCCGCTGCCCCCGGATTCATCACCAAAGAGCCGTATTTTTCGTCATACATCACTTTCAAGATGTGAGAATGTCCGCAAACAAAAATTTTCGGCGGATTATTTTTTAAAACTTCACGCGCTTTAACAGAGTATTTTCCCGGATAACCGCCAATGTGAATCATAAAAACGTCAACCTTCTCTACCGTAAACGAAAGAGTTTCGGGATAAACAAGCCGCGTTTTATAATCATCGATATTGCCGTAAACGCCACGTAAAGGTTTAAAAGAGGCAAGTCTGTCCGCCAAATCCAAAGTCCCGAAATCGCCCGCATGCCAAATCTCATCACAATCGAAAAAAAAGTTCAAAAACCTCTCGTCCAAACTGTTATGAGTGTCGGATAACAATCCTATCGTTTTCATTTTTTTACTTCTTTAACCTCCGACAAAACTTCTCCGTCATAAAAATACGTGGTTATTTTCTGACCGTTTTTTACGCCTGAGGCACTCATCAGAAAGCCTCCGTCCTCGGTTTTTGTTACCGTATAACCTTTTTTCAAAATCGTTTTCGGCGAATTGAGTTCGATTTTCGTTTCGATTTGCTCCAAGGCGTGTCTTTTCTTTTCCAAATTGTTCTGCAAAAGAAAAACTATACGGCTGCTTGTTTTTTCCAAACGGCTTAACATCAGCGGATAAAAGTTTTTCAACGCGCTCAAATAACGGATTTCTATTTCGTCAACACGCTTTTTGTTTCTGTCCAAAATGTTTTGCAAACTGCGGTTTATCCTCTCAACGGTTTGAGAAAACTTTAACGCACAATTAGCAGTCCTGTCAATAAAAAACTGAGCCGTCGCCGTCGGAGTTTTCAGACTTAAAAAAGCCGTCATATCCGCAATAGACTCGTCCCTGTCATGACCGATACCCGTTATCACCGGCAAAGGAAACTGACAAATATTCTGACAAAGTTCGTAAGAGTCAAAACACGTTAAATCCGTCTTGCCGCCGCCGCCGCGTATTATCACAACACAGTCAAACAAAGAAGCCTTTTCAAAAACCCTGTCCAAGGCTCCGATAATAGACGGCACAGCCTCCTGACCCTGCATAAAGGCTTCAAAAAGTTCGCACGAAAACTTATAACCGTAAGAATTTTCTGATAAATGCTTCAAAAAGTCGCCGTAGCCCGCCGCCGTAGAAGATGATATTACCGCAATTCTCCTTACCAAAGACGGTAATTTTTGCGCTTTATTCATATCAAAAACGCCGTCTTTTTTAAGTTGTTCGATAGTCCTTTTACGCTGCAACGCCATTTCGCCGATAGTATATTCGGGAAGAATGTCGGTGATGTTAAGACTAAGACCGTAAAGTATATGATATGACACGTTGACCTTCGCCATAATCTTTATGCCCGAAGAAAGAGTACAACCGGTGGAAGATTCAAAATACGGTTTCAAAAGCCGATATTTCGAAGCCCAAATTGTCGCCCTGAGTTGCGAAATTATCTGAGTACCGGACAAATCTTTTTCGATAAGTTCGAGATAAGCATGCCCGCTGCGGTTTTGATTTATAGACTGAATTTCGGCAACCACACAATAAGACTGTGTTAAAGTACCCTCTATCGCCATTTTTATTTTCAGCGACAACTCCGAAAGCGAAAGCGCGTTTTGTGTCATAAATTCCATTTTCTTCTACTTTTCTTTAACGATAAAAACGTCCTCGTCAGAGGCACGCATATAATATTGTTCGCGGGCAAATTTCACGAGGTTTTCGTCGTTGGTTTGAAGTTCTTCGAGCATTTTTGTATAATTGTTGATTTTTTCAAGATAATCAGCCTTTTCGCGCTCGTAACTCTTACTCTGACGGTAATCCTGAATTATACTATAAATACTATGCTGGTCTAACAACGAAATCCACACCATAAAAAGTGCGAAAGTACAAAGATACGGATGCCGCGTTACGTAAGCCCAGCCAATTTTTATCCAAGAATATACGTTTGACATTTGTTTTTTTAAAGTTTTATTTTTTACTTTGCAAATTTAGTAATTTTTTCGTACTTTTGAAAATTTTAACAACATATTTTTTTCAAACTTAAAAAAAAATGCTCAAAAAAGCAGTTACATATATTATGCTTTTGGTATTACCGCACTTTTGTACGGCTCAGACAGATTATGATACTAAAAACAGAAACAATGCCGTAAATTGTTTTACGGTAACACTCTGCGCGTTAACTACGGCAGCAACAATTTTAGCAGCCTATATGTACCGAAAACAATACAAAAGCAACAAACTTTTGAGGCTTCAAACCAAACTTCTCGAAAGAAAATCCCGTCAATTGTCAAAACAAAAAAACGAGTTGGAAAAAAATTATCACAGTTTGGAGCAACTTTCTTTGGTTGCCCGCCGGACTAATAATTCTATTTTCATCACCGATATTGACGGAAATATTTTGTGGATTAACGAAGCATTCGTCAAAAATTCGGGCTACAAAATAGATGAATATATCAACCTCTACACCAACAATGTCATTAAAGGTGCTTCCTATATAAATCTTCAAGAATATTATGACAAAATCAAAGAAACGAAACAATCAGTTTCATATATGGTTAAAGTCCCGACCAAAAAGGGATATTCTTGGATTCAGGCGGCTCTCTCCCCCGCTTTCGATGATAACGGAAACATCAACAAAATTATTTCGGTGTATTCTGACATCACAGAATTAAAAGAAGCGCAAAACAAAATCGAAAGTCAAAACTCAGAAATCCAACAGTCGATTGACTATGCGAAAAAAATTCAAGACGCAATAAAGCCGATGAAAATTTTCGTCGATACTGTCCTAAACGGTTATTTCTTTGTCAACATGCCTAAAAATACCGTCAGCGGCGACTTTTATTGGGTTGACTACCGCAAAGGCTGCACCCTGATAGCCCTTGCCGACTGCACGGGACACGGTATTCCGGGCGGTTTTATGTCGATGTTAGGACAGGTAACCTTATCTGACGTTATCGCAAAATCAGATCGTCTTTCACCCGCCGCAATTCTCAACGAAATGCGTATCCGTACCATAAAACTGCTTCATCAACGCGGAAAAATCGGCGAACCTCAAGACGGAATGGATTTGAGCCTCTGCGTCATAAATTATAGTGAAAAGACTTTGAGTTTTTCGGGAGCATTTTCTTTCACTTACCTTGTAAGAAAGGACCTCCCTGATGAAGAAATAATAAGACTTGCAAAAGAAGGACGGGTAAAACTAAATTTTCCGACCGATAAAAAGTCGTTTTTAATGTACTTTAAACCCGACAGAATGCCTATCGGAATACACACGAAAGACAATATACCTTTTTCGCAAATCGACATAAAATTTCAAAAAGGCGACACTATTTATATGACCTCTGACGGTTTTGCAGATCAGTTCGGCGGCGAAAACCGTAAAAAACTTCACACCGTCGCAGTAGAAAGAATGTTCTTGAAAATCAACAGTTTACCTATAACGGAACAAAAACGCGAACTCGAAACTTTCATCACCGATTGGAAAGGCGATAACGACCAAGTTGACGATATTCTGATTTTCGGTGTGGAGTTATAGTTTTTTTGAAATAAAAATATTAATTTTGCGCCCAAAAAAACAACATTTATAATGGAATTAACACAATGGATTTTGGGCAAAGAAGACGGTCTTTTGGTGCTTGAACCGATGACCGCTCTGACGGATTTTATAGTAACGGCAGTTTGTATTTTAGGGATTATAAAATTTTCACGACACGAAAAAAATGAAAAACGCCAATTACGGGTTTTCGCTTGGTTTTTCCTTTTTATGGGACTCGGAACTTTGTTTGCAGGACTTTTCACTCACGCTTTTTCGTATGTTTTTTATCCCGAAAGACTTTCAAAAGAGGCTCTTGCGGCTCTAAGTTATGACGAAAAACTCTCGTACAATCTTCATAACCTTCCAAACTGGGTTTTCAACGTTGTTTCCGTTACGCTGTTTGAAGTTTCAAACGTCATAATGATAAAAAAATATTTTTCTAAACTGAATACAGGACTATATTACGCAGTAATTGCGGTAGAAAGCGTTACGGTTTATGCGTTGTTGTTAACGGTTTTGAAATACGACATCGCGATTGCGCATATTGGTTTTGCACTATATTTAATAGCGTTACCGTTGCAAATTGTGGTTTATAGGAAATTCCGCTCAGAATATTCAAAGTTTATGATTATCGGTATTTTGATAATGCTGATAACGCCGCCGGTCATGGCTTTGAAGTTTGAATTTTGTAAATGGTTTAATTTCAACGACATATCCCATGTTGTAATAGCGGCAACGATGTATTGTTTTATGTTGGCGGGCGAAAAATTTGTTAAAGAAAAAGTTGAAAATTAAAGTGAAAAAAGAAAATGGATTATATACCTTCTAAACTGCTTTCAAATGCGGTAGACCAGTTTTCTCGGTTGCCCGGAATCGGCAAAAAAACGGCTTTGCGGCTTGTGCTTGACATCATAAAACGCGACGAACACTCTGTCGATAATTTTGCCTTGTCGCTGACGAATTTGAAAAAAAACATTCATAGTTGTAAGATTTGCGGCAACCTTTCTGACGAGGAAATCTGTACGATTTGCGGCAATCCTCAGCGCAAACAATCGGTTATTTGCATTGTAGAAAATATCCGCGACGTCATAGCGATAGAGCAAACCGGCACATACAAAGGCACTTATCATATTTTAGGCGGTTTGATTTCGCCCGTTGACGGCATAGGTCCCTCAGACCTTAACATTGAGCAGTTAAAATCAAGAATAGAAGAAAACGCGGTTGATGAACTGATATTTGCTCTCAGTGCGAATATGGAAGGCGACACGACGTGTTTTTATTTGAGCCGTCTGTTTTCGTCTAAGGTTAATAAAATCAGCCAGATAGCACGCGGTGTGGCATTTGGCGGCGACCTCGAATACACCGACGAAGTAACCCTCGCACGCTCACTCGAAACAAGAACGGTATATAATGCGGAATGATTGATTTTTACATATCATACCGGGGGTTCACACCCCCGGCTATGATGTTTCGTCCTTTCAGGACTTGGTTTTATATAGAGTTACAAAAAAAATAAAAAAAATAATTAACTTATAACAGATTAATATTCAATATATTAAACACATTTATTTAAAATTTCTTTCAAATTAATTAAAATTAATTTCTTTTTGTTAATTTTGTTTAATATTTTTGCGATTGAATAAATACAATTTTAACTAATATTTAACCAATTTTTTTATATTATGAGATTCAAAAATTTTCACAAAATGCACGGAGGAGGTGCTTTTGGTAAAGTACTATGTACCTCTGTATTAGCTCTGATGGGAGTGTCAGGGACAACGGCGGTTTCAGCACAAGAAAACCATTGCTTAAAGATTGAGGCAGCAGAAAAAACAGCAGAAGGTGCTGCTTGGGAAAATCAATTCTTCATCAAATTTTCAGACCCGTTATCGAAGGATACTGAATTCACATTTAGTATGGATGTACAAGCAGCAAAATCTACCGGCTCGGTAGGTATAGGAACGCAAGGACAAAGTGTTAATTTGGGATATTTGGGAGGCTTTCTTCCCGCCGCCCAACCTATTGGTACTACATGGAAACATATCGAAGTTTCAGGTAAAATCAGTACAGATAATGTACAAGCAGTGGCTTTTGATTTGAGTGGTTTTGCGCAATCAAATATATATTATTTTGATAATATGAGTATGCAAGTAAATGGGAATGAACTCATTACCAACGGTGATTGTGAAGGCTCAGACTTTAAATGTTTCTTTGCGAAAAAAACTAATGGTGCTCCTACACAAGTTGAATCTGCTATTTTATATTCAGATATAACACCAATAGAAATAACAGCATTAGATGTATCAAATGTTGCTGACGAAATTACTTATGGTAATGATTTAAAAGGAACTTTTGGTGCTACATATTCTGATGAAAAATGTAATGACCAAATAATACCTCTTAGTGAAGCAACTATAATTTTTGATAACGAACTCATAGGTGAACAAACTCTGACATTAAAATATAAAGGTCTTGAAGCCACAAAAAAAATCACAGTTAAAGGTGATAAAATTTCGGAAGTAGATTTGAGTGGTATCCCCGAAAAAGTGATTTTAGGAGATGAACTTTCAGGCAAAATAAAAGTTATTTATAAAGAGGGAGAGCCGAAAGAAATTAACATTGCAGATGCACATACTAATTTCAAATCTGATGCTTGCGGCGAACAAAACGTTACAATAGGATACGATGATAATCATGTATTACTTATTAATTGTGGTGAAAGCGCAAACGACGGGCCTTGGGATAAACAAATAGTAGTTAAGTTAACAGAAGATTTAGAAAAAAATAAATTGTATTATATAAGTTTCAAAGCCAAAGCCTCACTTGAAACACACGCTAGTAAACAAGAGGAGTATAGTTTTCAAGTTTTACCTAACGGAGATCGTTGGGATTGTCCGAAAAGTGTTAAATTAACGCAAGAATTTAAAGAATTTAAAGATTGGTACATTAAGGACGAGGATCTTACTAAACCCAATATTAATGCGTTCAATTTCTTCGTAGGACAAATGTATGGTAACTTGTATTTAGATGATTTTACAATTACAGAATTAGATCCAGACAATGATTATCAGGTCGTTAGTACAATTGAAAATGAAACATTTGAAGAAGGACTCAGTAGCAAGTGGGAAAATGGTGTATCATGGCGTCCAATTACTTTTACAAGAATAGCAACTGGCGAACCAATCAAAGGCGTAAAAAAAGTAACCGTTGTACCCGAATCAATTACGATTACCAAGAAACCAAAAACTACTTATGTACAAGGCTCTGAATTAAGTTTAGGTAATGGTATTTTAACTCTTAACGGAAAGAATGACGTTAAACAAACTATTGCACTTGATAAAGCAGAATTGAAAAGCACGTTCAATAAAGATGAAGTAGGAAAACAAACTTTGGAATTTGAATATTTGGGTGCAAAAACAACTCTTGAAGTTGAAGTAATTAGAGAAATTAAAGAAATCGCTGTAACTGCCCCGACAAAAGTTGAATATATCGAAGGTCAAGAATTGGATTTGACGGGTGGTAAAATCACGATAACATATACAGATGAAACTACTGCTGACCCGATAGACCTCGCTGAGGCTGAAAAAATAGAGTTCGATAATACAAAAATCGGTGCTGACCAAGAAGTAAAAGTAACATACGGCGGAAAAGAAACAACATTCAAAGTTACCGTAAAAGCAAAATCTGTTGCTTCAATCGAACTTGCAACAGCTCCGACAAAAACGAAATACGTTAAAGGCGATGAACTTGATTTGACAGGCGGCGAAATTACCGTTAAATATGATAACGGTACAGAAGAAAAAATTGCTTTAACCGCAGAAGGCGTAACCGTTGAAGGTTACAACAAAGACGAAGCAAAAGAACAAGAAATCACCGTTAAATACGGCGAAAAAACTGCTACTTTCAAAGTTACGGTAAGCGAAGCAAAAGCAATCACCGCTATCGAAGTAAAAGCACCGGCAAAAGTTGAATACATTGTAGGTCAAGAACTTGATTTAAAAGACGGCGAAATCACCGTAAAATACAACACCGAAGAAACCGAAAAAGTTGCTTTAACAGCAGAAGGTGTAAAAGTAGAAGGCTTTGACAACACAAAGGCTGAAAAACAAACAATCAAAATAACTTACGCAGGTCAAGAGGGTTCTTTTGAAGTTACCGTAATAGCAAAAGCTGTTGCTTCTATCGAAGTAAAAGCACCCTCAAAAGTTGAATACACCGAAGACGAAGAACTTGATTTAGCAGGCGGCGAAATAACCGTTAAATACAACAACGAAGAAACCGAAAAAATCGCTTTGACCGCAGAAGGCGTAAAAATTGAAGGCTTTGACAACACAAAGGCAGACAAACAGACTTTGACCGTTACTTTCGGAGAAAAAACCGCTACTTTTGATGTTACCGTAAAAGCAAAAGAAAACACCGAAACTGCAACCGACGACATTGTTTTGAACGATGTAGCAAAGATTTGGTCTTTTGAAAACAAAGTAATCGTTGAAAACGCTAAAAAAGAAATCGTAATCGTAAATGCTTCGGGTAGAGAAGTTAAGAGAGTACGTCCTGAAAGCAACCGTGCAGAAATTGCACTTGCAAAAGGCGGCGTTTACATCGTCAAAACCGGTGTTACTACAAAGAAAGTATTTGTTAAATAATTTATAAAACCGTAAATTAGATTATGAAAAACATAAAAATTCTTTTCGCCGTATTTTTGGCGGCAATGGTTTGTCTGACAGTTTCTTGTAAAAAAGAAGACAAAAATAACGACGAACCCGAAAAAACTGCAAAATATTTGACCGCAACGGAATTTGCTTCTTCAAGTTGGACAGGTCAAGACTCAAAACAGAAAGAAGTTACTCTTACGGTCAGCAACACAACGAATATGACACTTAAATATTACGTTGTAAAAACAGTTTCAAAAACGACCCAAGAAACTTTTGAGCCGAAAGAAGTAACAATCACTTACACTTTCAATGAGGAGCAAGGCACATTTTCTGGCACCGGCAACGACAATAATTCCTATTCTGGAACATTGTCAAGCAAGACGAGTTTAAGCCTCAAAATGCCGTCAGGAAATGTAACATTAAGCAAAAAACAATAAGAAAGTTGTTATTCTAAAATTAAGCCGGAGCGTTTTTTTAATGCTCCGGCTTTTTTTTATTTCCTCTCTGCAATTGCCACGCATTCCATTTCGATAAGCCATGTCGGACGGCAAACCGGTGCTAAGGTTATAACACGCGGAATGTCAGGATAACGCTCCGAAAAAATCTTGTTAACTATCTTATAATCATTAATATCCCGTAAATAAACTATTATCTGCACAACATCTTCAAAACCGCTTTTTGCCTCTTTCAAAAGCGCATTGACGTTTTCTAACATTCTAAAAGTCTGCTTTTCGATGTCGCCGATATAGAGGACGTTGCCTTTGTTGTCAATGCTTGCCGTCCCCGAAATGTAAATTTCGGCTCTGTCGCCAAATTCAACAGAAGTGCCGCGCTCAAACGTTACGCCGTATTCGTATGTAGGATTCAGATATTCAGGCGCATAGAGGTATTTTATTTGTTCGGGACGATGACCTGTCAAGGCGTAAGTGCCGAGTTGAATCAACGATTTCGTATCTGAGGGCAAACCGCCTATACCCGTTGAAGCGATATAATGCGTTTTTTCGGTCAGACCTTGCTGAATGAAATTTTCACGGCGGGCTTTTACCATGCCGGCATATTGAGTGTCAACGTCGCGGACAAAAAACCACGTGCGCACACAGTTGTCAGCAAGGCTCGCGTTGAATTTCGCCAAAACGTCCTCGTATTCGGTTAAAAGTTTTTCGGTCTGAGCCGCACTGTCGCCTTCGGTGGAATACATGCCCATTTTATAAATGTGATTATAACCGTCATGTGAGGCTACAACACAGTCATTCAGGTTTTTAACGTCCATACCTTTGGCAAAATAAAGCCAAACTGCAATTTTGCTACCGTCCAAAGGCGGCTGCTGAATAATCGAAACGCCGGCTGAATCACAGTTTTTCATCAGCGGACGTTGATTTGTGGAATCGCTGACGAAATAGCGTTTGAAGATAATGTCTGTGCCTTGAAATTCAGGACGTTGCATTAACATTTCTTCGGCTTTACAAAGTCGTGAATATTGTCCGGGGAAAATTTCGTCCCTCGGTTCAATATGTATAATTGCGTGGTATTCAGCCACTTTGTTTTCGGGCGCAAATGTTGAAATTTCAACCAAAGCACCTAAATTTTCAAATTGTATATTATATTTTTTCATGTCTATAATTATTTCAAATTAATTTAAGAATTAGCATAACTATGCATTCCACCCAAGAAGTAGTTAACGCCGAAATATGTCATCAACACCGTTAAAAAGGCGAAAATAAAAAACAAATGAAGTTTTTTATCACTTTGCAAAAATTTTAAACCCGCCTTGTGAAACGGCACGGCATAAACCATAAAAGTTATCAAAGCCCAAACTTCTTTCGGGTCCCAACTCCAATATTTTCCCCACGAAATATTCGCCCAAACAGCACCGAGAAAAATCCCGATACCGAGCAGAATTTCAGCAGGATACAGCATTATACGGCTCAAAACCGCAAGGAAAGTTTTCTTGTCATCACTTTTGAAAAACAACGAAAACACGCCGCTAAAAAATGTAAACGCCAACAGACTATAAGCAATCATAATCGTTGAAACGTGTGCACTCAAAATCGGCGAATTTAAAACCGGCATAAGCGGTGTTATTTGCGGATTTTTTTGTCCGAGCCACGCCACCAAAAGCGTAAAACCCGACAAAACAAAACCCGCCACAAGCGGCAGTTTTTGTTTAGAAAAAATCACCGCTAACAACATAATTATCAGCGACATAAAAAGCATTGTTTCGTAACCGTTGCTCATCGGCACTCGTCCCGAAACATACCACCTCAAAACGTATCCTAAAAGGTCAAACATCAAAGCCGAACAGAGAAAAATTCTGAGAATTTTATAAACTCTTTCTCTCTGTTTGCGGGCAAAAATCATATAAAAAAACGCAAAAAATCCGAGTGTTAAATTCAGCATAAAAAGGATTTTTGCAAAGTTGATTTTGTTGTAAAAAATCTCCGCTTTAATCTTTGAAACAGGGAGTTTTACATCAGTTTCTTCAAACAGTTTTCCGCTTGTCAGCATTAAAATCAGACCGATTTTTTCATCAATTTCTCTAACCGCTTTTGTGGGTTCAAGAGAGTTGAGACGGTAATTTTCGTTCTCGTCAAAAAAATCTTTAAACGCAGCGTATTTTTCTACGCCGAGTTGTTTTTGCAGATTTTTATCCTTGATGAGAATCATTTTTTCGTCTTTCCAAACTTCGGGACGGTAAATCCAGCCGCAAACCACTTGTTCGGGCGTTAAAGTATAATACTTCGGCTTACCGTAAATTTTCAGCACGAAATCCCGCGCCATCGTGTTGAAAGGCGCAATCCTACCGTTATAAACAATCTGTTTTTCTGACACTTTGTCGGACTCTTCATAACTGATTGTCGGAATTTTGCGGTTTTGAGCCTCAGCATTAAAACCGATAAAAATCACCGTCAAAAACAGACCGCCTTTTTTCAAAACGGGGTGTTTTAAAAGTTTTATGAAATCCGCCTTTTTTGAAAACAAAATACACAAGCCCGAAAACGCAAAAAGCAAATATCCGAGGTATGTAAGCGGCGTTCCGACGGGGTCGTAATTAACTGAAAATAAAGAACCTAAGCCGTCAGGGTCGTAACTCGTCTGATAAAAGCGAAAACCGTTTTTCTTGAAAATTTTGTTCATCGAAATCTCGGCTTTTTCACCGCTGACGTTTATAAAACTGACGTAATCTTGCGGCATTTGAGTACCGTGATAATTAACGATTTTAAAACTGTCGAGCCGCATGTCAAAACCGAGGTCTTCTTTGAACATATTTTCTTTCAAGACAAAAAAGTCTGCCGTCTCGCCTTGACGTAAATGTAACATGCCTTCTTTGCCGGAAATTCGTGTTATCAATGCGCCTAATAGAATGATTATCAGCGACAAATGAAACAGCAAAGCGGGTAGTTTCTTCCATAATTTTTTGAAGAAAACCACCGCCGAAGCCGCCGACAAAACCGCCCACAGAACCGCAAACCAAACGGAGGAATAGACGTTTTTGTCAGAGACGCTTTGGGTAAAAAATGTTGCCGCCGCCATGGAAATCAGCACAGCGGAAAATGTAGATAATATGGTTATTTTTAAAAAGTTACGCATTGTTTTTATCTCACGGATATAAAAAATATCACACGGATTTGTGTTTTACTACGTAAAACACGGAAACGCTTTGCAAACTCCGCAATTACTACGTAAAACACGGATTTTTTAACCTTCGCAAATTGCGTAGTAATTTGCAAATCCGTGTGATAAAGAAATAAACATCACACGGATTTGTGTTTTACTACGTAAAACACGGAAACAGTTTCAATTTATATTGTTAAACCAAATATTGAAATACGTTCCCATTGTAATGATGATTTACCAAAATTAATTAACAATCCTATCTCTTTATTGATCGCTTTTAAATAATTTATTACTTGCGCTTTATGTTCGCTTTCCAGTCTTGAAACTGCTTTCAATTCTACGATTATATTGTCAAAACAATAAAAATCAGCAAAGTATTCTTTTTTTAAAAGTTCACCTTTATAATAGATATTCAATTTCTTTTCCCTCTCGTATGGAATACCTTGTAATTGAAACTCTCTTTCCAAGGCTTCTTGATAAACGGGTTCGAGAAAACCATTTTTCAATTCGTTGTGAACTTCCATACATGCACCCAATATCAAATCGGTCTGTTCCTTAAACTTTAACATAATTTTATAACATTTAGTTTTTTGCAAAGTTCGTAAAAAAAACGCATGTAATAAAATTTTATCACACGGATTTACGGGTAAATTTATCACACGAATTTGGGTTTTACTATATAAAACACAAAAGCATTTTTATTTCTTGTCTCCGTAAATTACGTAGTAATTTACAAATCCGTGTGACAATTTTTTATCACACGGATTTGTGTTTTACTACATAAAACACGGTGTATTTTTTATTTTCTCTTATCCGCAAATTATGTAGTAATTTGCAAATCCGTGTGACAATTTTTTATCACACGGATTTGTGT
>JAFPZK010000075.1 GCA_017417315.1 Bacteroidales bacterium | reverse complement strand
TTAGAAAAAGAAATTGCGGAATATCTGTCAAGGAGTGGCGAAAAGTCGCTGAATGTTAAGGCATTGCTGTTTGATATGGACGGTGTGTTGTTTAATTCGATGCCGTTTCATGCGGTTTCGTGGTGTAGGGCGGCAAAGGAGTTCGGGCTTGAAATCTCCGAACAACAAGCCTATATGAATGAAGGACGTACCGGCGCAAGTACAATCAATGAACTTGCTATGAATCAGTGGGGAAGAGAAGCCACGCAACAAGAAATCGAAGATATTTACAAGCGTAAAGCGGAGATTTTTGTGTCATGCGGTGTTGCTGAGCCGATGAAGGGCGCGGCTGAATTGCTCAACGCTATCAAGGCGGCGGGGCTGAAAATCGTGCTTGTTACGGGCAGCGGTCAGAAGTCGCTCTTGGACAAACTCAACCATAGTTTTCCCAATATTTTTGCGCCTGAAAACATGGTTACGGCGTTTGACGTCAAGTACGGAAAACCTAACCCCGAACCATATCTTATGGGCTTGAAAAAGGCGGGCGTTAAGCCTAACGAAGCCGTTGTGGTGGAGAATGCGCCGCTCGGTGTGAGGGCGGGCGTCGCCGCAGGAATTTTTACGATTGCCGTCAATACAGGTCCGCTGCCCGACGAAAAATTGTTATGCGAGGGCGCAAATGCGCTTTTCCCGTCGATGCAATATTTTGCAGAGCATTGGGAGGAAATTAAATGTAAAATCAGAATTTAGCGTTTATGATAAAAAGACTTTCAGAGGAATCCAACTCTCGGCGAATTGTTATCCCTGAAGAGTATTATACCATTCTCGAAACATCCATAGAGGAGAAATCGGCAATAGTTGTCGTCAATTCCAATCTAAGGTCTTTCAAGCACAAAGATTTGTTTGGTTGGACTTGTTCGTTAATAATGGAATTACAACAATTTGACTGCGTTCATCGGCTGACTTCATCTTTTGGACGGTGAGGAGGATTGGGTAATCAATCATTCTCCCCCCTCAATCACTTCCATCACCACCTCGTGTTTTGCTTCTGCCTTGTTGTAATTGACGCCCACCAAGACAATCCGTTTTGAAAAACCTTTGAGGCTTGCGGGATAGTTTTTGCGGCGGATTTGGTCGATGGCGGTGTCGGCTGACTTGTCGTATTTGAGTTCGATGACTATGGCGGGGCGGGGCGATTTGGGCAGCGGAACGAAGACCATATCGGCGAAACCCTTGCCTGTGGGAAGTTCGCGGAATATCTTGTAAAACGGTTTTGCGGCACTGTACGCCATTGCAATCGCGCAAGCCATAGAATTTTCGTCGTTGAACTCCAAAATCGATGACGCCTCAAAATGGTAGTCGTCGAAGGCACGCGCCACTTTCTCTTTTTTGAGGTTGATGGTATCTTCCAACAAATCCCTCGAAAATGTCGCCGCCTTGGAATACTCTTTCCAACCCGCAACTCGAATGGCATTTACAAATTCGCCGGCTACCTCGGTGTTAGGTATTCTTACTGTCTGAGTTTCAGGATTGTAAGACAAGTAACCCAAATGCGCCAAAAGTGTTAGCACGTCATCGCAGTTTTCGATGTTTTTCATATCATTGCGGAAACTTGTAACACTGACAACCTCTTCCGAGCCGTTCATCATATTGATGATTTTGGTGCGCACAAAGTCGGCGTCAATGTTGAGATACGACTCGATTGCCATAAATGAGGCTGTCTTGGACCAATAACTGTTGTAGTTGCGGAATAGAATGCTCTGCATCACGGAATTGGGATTGAATATCGACTTTTCTTCGCCGATGATGTAGCCGTCGTAAGCGTGTTGCATCAGGGCAAAGTCCATATTGTTTTCCTCACAGAGCCGTTTCGCTTCGTCTTTTGTGAAACCGTAATATTTGGCTGTGAGTCCGGGATTAATTACACTGTATTCCACAAAATTGTTCAACGCTGATTGTGTTTCGTATTTTATAATCGGCAATATGCCCGTCATATACACCAAAAGGAAAAGTTTGTTGGCGGAGTTTGACTTGAACATCGAGCGCAGGAAATTGACATACTCGTCGCGGATTTTCTCGTCACTGTCCCTGACGAGCATATCCCATTCGTCAATTATCAAAATGAAGCGGTCGCCTGTCTTCTTGTTGATTTCAGATAACGCCTTGCTCAGCATCTCTTTCTCTTCCAAGAAGTTGTACGAGTCTTTTAGGTCGGCGACAATGTCTTTTTGCGCCTCCTTGACTATGGTCTTGTGGTCGTATGATGAAAAATGATTCCAATCAATATAAATCGTCGGATACTTGTTGAGGTGTTTTTTGTAGTCAGGCGATTTTGTAATTTCCAATCCCTCAAAGAGTTCGTCTGACTTTGACGACCTGTCGTAATAGGCATACGCCATCTTTGCCGCAATGGACTTGCCAAAACGTCGCGGACGGGATATACACATAAAACTATTTTCCGTATCTATATTTTTATTCAAGACGTTAAGTAATCCTGATTTGTCGATGAAATTACTGTTTTTAACACGTCTAAAATCGCAGTTTCCGTAGTCAATAAAATCGCTCATAATTACGACAGTTAAATTTATTTTCCGCAAAAATAATCGTTTTCCGTCATTTTTTCAAATTTTTTTCGCAACTTTTTTCCCGTTACGCAAATAGATTGCGTAGCGTTGTTTTATCTTTGTAGCGTCAAACTTAAAAAAACGAGCGTTATGAAAGAAGTAGTTGGCAAATATTCATCGGCAAAGATTTTTACCGATAATGTAGACGAGACGTCGCTCAAACAGATTGAAACTCTTTGCAATCAAGAGTTTACCTCGGGAGCAAAAATACGTCTTATGCCTGATGTTCACGCCGGAGCGGGCTGCACCATCGGCACTACGATGACAATTAAGGACAAAATCGTGCCTAACCTTGTGGGCGTTGATATTGGTTGCGGAATGGAGACGGTGGTTTTCAGGGCGGGTAGCGCAACGGCTGAAACATTCAATCCCGCCGCATTGGATCGTGTGATTCGCCGCAAGATTCCGAGCGGTTACGACATCCGCAAAGAGCCGCATCCGTATGCAAAATCGGTTGATTTTAAGAAAGTTAAAGGTAAATTTGACAAGGCGCGGGCTATCCGCAGCGTTGGCACTCTCGGCGGCGGCAATCATTTTATCGAGGCTGACCGCGACGAGGACGGTAACCTATATATCGTGGTTCATTCGGGCAGCCGCCACGCAGGTCTCGAAATTGCAAAACACTATCAGTCAAAGGCTTGGAAGGCGTTGGGCGAAGACTGCGGCATCCCAAAAGATTTGGCGTATGTAAGCGGCTCATTATTTGATGATTATATTAACGATGTGGGTATAATGCAGCATTTTGCAATGATGAACCGCAAGGCGATGATGGACGTATTCTTAATGGTCTGAAAATCAACGAAAATGATATTGCGGAACAGTTTACAACAATTCATAATTATATCGACATCAACAATATGATTTTGCGCAAAGGTTCAGTGAGTGCGCAAAACGGCGAGAAGTTGCTGATACCCATCAATATGCGCGACGGAAGCCTGATTTGCATCGGCAAGGGCAATCCGGATTGGAACTTTTCTGCGCCACACGGTGCGGGCAGGATTATGAGCCGCCGTCAAGCCAAGGAAGTCCTTGATTTGGAGGAGTTTAAGGCGGAGATGTCGGGCATATATTCCACGACTATCAACCTCGACACTCTTGACGAGGCACCAATGGCGTACAAGACTATGGACGATATCGTTGCCAACATTGAGCCGACCGCCGAAATCGTAAAGGTCATCAAGCCGATTTTCAATTTCAAGGCGGGGGAGGAATAATTATGCCTGCAAACAAGAACGCTCTGATTCGTTATAAGACGATAGACAACTGCCTGAGAAACAAGTACCGGCAGTGGACAATTGAAGATTTGGTAGATGCCTGTTGTGACGCATTGTACGACTGCGAGGGCATCACCAAAGGGGTTTCGTTGCGCACAGTCCAAAGCGACATTCAAATTATGCGCAGCGACAAACTCGGCTACAACGCGCCCATCGAGGTCTATGACAACAAGTTTTACCGCTACGCCGATCCGGACTATTCCATCACCAAGATGCCGCTTTCCCAAAACGACTACGACGTGATAAAGGAGGCGACGGATATGTTGCGTCAACTCTCTGACTTTGAACAGTTTGACAAGTTCGACGATGTAATTGGTCGCCTCGACGATAGCCTTGCCAAGGGTCTCAACAAGCGCAAACCAATCATCAATTTCGACAGTGTCAAGGATTTGAATGGCATCGAACTTCTCACGCCGCTCTATCGCCACATCGACCGAAAACAGACGTTAAGGATTATGTATCAATCGTTTAACGCCGAATTGCCGACGGAGATTATTTTCTATCCGTATCTTTTGAAGGAGTTTCGGAACCGTTGGTTTGTGGTTGGTTCGGCTAACGACGCAAAGAAGGTTTTCAACCTTGCGTTGGACCGCATTGTCAGCATAGACCCCGTTGACGTCAAGTATGTTGAGAGCCCAAATTTTGACCCCGAACATTTTTTCGACAATGTTATCGGCGTAAGCACTTCGCCAAAGAGTTTCCCGCGTCGAATTAAGTTTTGGACGTCGAAGGAGCAATCCAACTACATCAAAACCAAGCCGTTGCACCATTCCCAAAAAATCATCGCCGAAAATCCCGACGGCTCGTGCGAGTTTCAAATCGAAGTCGTAATCAACTTTGAACTGTTTTCGACCTTCCTCAGTTACGGTGCGGGCGTGAGGGTGATTTCGCCGCAAGTGGTGGTGGATTGGATGAGGAAAGAGACGGCGAGGATGCGGGGGCTGTATGAGTAGGGACGATAAAATTGACTTTGATTTTTCAAATCTTTTTCTTACCTTTACCCCGCGAAAAACAACTGCCTTATGTTGACCATAAAAGACATACGAACCCGCAAGGAGGGGCAGACTTTTGACTGCAAGAGCATTCAGGTTGCACCCAAGGCGTTGGCAGTGCCAATCGTGGCTATGGCTAACGCTGATGGCGGCGTGTTGGCTGTTGGCGTTACCGACCGAAAGCGCGAAATCGAGGGCGTTGACCGTTCCCCCGAAAAACTCAACGAAATCCTCCGCGTGCCTTTCGATTTTTGTATGCCGTCCGTCGCCGTCAAGTTTGAGTATCTGCCGTGCGTCAACAAGGACGGTGAAAAAGACCGACTTTTGCTTATTCACGTGCCTGCAAGCCAAACACTTCACACCAATCAGGCTGACGAGGCGTTTATGCGTTGCGGCGACAAGAGTCGGAAACTCTCTTTCGACGAGCGCATCCAACTGATGTACGACAAGGGCGAGCGTTATTATGAAAACACCGCTGTCTATGGAGCGCAGGTTTCCGACATTGATATGACGGCTGTCGCAAAGTTCGTAAAAAGAATTGGTTATGGCAAAAAGCCGCTCGACTACCTCAAAGAAAACAACGATTTTGTCCGCAAAAATCCCAAGACAGGCGACGACGAGGTAAGCACCGCCTGTATTTTGCTTTTCGGAAAGAATCCCCAAAGGTTTTTCCCGAGGGCTCGCACGCGCTTTATCCGTTACGTTGGTACTGAGGAAAAAACAGGTGCGGAGATGAACGTCATCAAGGACGTAACATTCGAAGGCACAATACTCAATCAAGTTCAGAAGAGGTTGAGTTTATCGAGACGCAGGTGGCGGAGCATACGTTTTTGGGCAACAAGGGCATCTTTGTTACACGCCGCGACTATCCTGCGTTTGCCATTCAGGAGATGGTGGTCAATGCCTGTTGCCATCGCGCCTACAACATCAAAGGCACTGAGATTCAGATTAAAATGTTTGACGACCGCATTGTGTTTGAGTCCCCCGGCAATTTGCCCGGACTTGTCCGTCCGTGGAACATCCGTCATACGCATTTTTCCCGCAATCCCGTCATTGCCGCCTTCCTAAAAGCCCACGAATACGTGAAGGAGTTTGGCGAGGGCATCGACCGTGTATGCCGCGAACTCAACGCCAACGGCACCGCCGAGCCAAAAATAATTGACAATGATTTTATATTGAGGGTCAATTTGCATAAGATTGATGCCCCTGTAAATGCACCTGTAAATGCCCCTGTAAATGTAGGTGTAAATGTAGGAGATAATGTAGGAGATAACGAAAATGACACTGTAAATGCAGGTGTAAATGTAGGAGATAATTGCTTAGAAGGTATTGTGGAGCAATATGACACTATAAATGTAGGAGAAACAGACAATAATCCTGCAAATGCCCCTGTAAATGTAGGAGATGATGCATTTGACGGTGTTGTGAGACATAATGCCCCTGTAAATTCTAATGGTAATGTAGGTGATTTTGTAGGAGATGTAACAGAAAAGTATACAGAAAGATTATCTGAAATTCAAACTACGATATTGCTATTAATGAAGGATAATCCATATATTACGATGACAGAGATTGCACAAATTGTTGGTGTTGCCGAAAATACTATTTGGCGGAATATAAAGCAATTACGTGATAAGTACATTCGTCGTGTAGGACCTGACCACGGCGGTTTTTGGGAGGTCTTGAAATAAAAAAAATCAAAAATTCTCAAAAAAAATTTCCGTTACGCAAAAAGATTTCGTACCTTTGTTTTTACTTTGCAACGTCAAACAACAACGAACTGTTCTTTGAAAAATATTTGGGCGGTTGCCGTAGTGAAGAGTTACTTCGGAAATGCTAATTCTGTTCACGCTTTTTTGCGTGGGTAATAGTCTCTTTGCGCCTGTTGCACCGCCTTTTTATAATATAAACGGTTGCCGTAGTGGAGAATTCCTTCGATTGGGAGCAGGAGTGGGGTCGCAAGGCCGCCTGAATGTTAAGGTCTCCACGCTTGTTGCACCGTTTTTTTATTAACAATCAAAAAGTTACGAAGATGAGTTTTAATTCTATGTTGCGCGAGCAAAACGAAACCAAGAACCACGAGGGCGCAAAAGCCTACGTGATGTCGCCCGAACTCGAACTCTACACAGCCGTGGTTGCAACCGCGCTGAGCAACAGTTTTTATGAGGACAAGAGCGGACGATTCAGAACGGATTGCAAAAGGCGTTCAACCGTTTCGACGAATACCAATTTGCCAAGTACAACCGCGACAACCTCGAAGTGAAACTCCGCGACGCCCTGTTCCTTGTCCACCCAAAAGCCAAAGACGAGGCGCAACAATTGATTTTCAACAATATAACCGACCGCAAACTTGAAACTCCATATACTTGGGAGACTGAACTTTCCGCCCTTGGTCAGCAAAAATTTGAATCCGACGAACAGAAATCCGCAGCCTTCCGCCAAAAGTGGGAGGAGTTGGTGCATAGCGGACGTCTCGGCTATATGGCGATGCTGCGCAACCTCAGAAATATGCTCGCATCGAAGATTTCGGCGGAGAGCGTCAACATTGTCGCCTCAATACTCAGCAACGAAGACCAAGTGGCAAAGTCGCGGCAACTGCCATTCCGTTTCCTCTCGGCGTACCGTGAACTCAAAGCAATCGACTCGCCCGACACGCCTTTTGTGATGTCGGCGTTGGAACTTGCCGTCAAACATTCCGCCGCCAATATCGAGGGTTTCGACCAAAATACGAGCGTACTTTTGGCGTGCGATGTGAGCGGCTCGATGCATCAGCCCGTAAGTCCCAAAAGCACAGTGTATTGCTACGACATTGGACTTTTTTTGGCAATGATATTCAAGACCCGCTGCCGACGTGTGGTTTCGGGAATTTTTGGCGACAATTGGCAGCCTGTCAACGTCCCCTCCGATAATATCCTGATGTCCGTCGGCGAAATGCAGAAGTTCCATAACAGAGTCGGATATTCCACCAACGGCTACAAAGTGATTGATTATCTCATTGAAAACAACATAGTTTTGGACAAGGTGATGTTTTTCACCGATTGCCAAATGTACGATTCCACGGGCAGAAGCAATTCGCTCGAAAAGTCTTGGAACCGCTACCGCCAACTCGCCCCCGCTGCCAAACTCTACATCTTCGACCTTGCCGGTTATGGTCAGTCGCCGCTAAGAATTTTAAATTCAGACGTTTACCTGATTGCCGGATGGAGCGACAAGGTTTTTGACGTGCTTGCGGCAGTAAATAGGGGTACAAGCGTTGTAGAAACATTAAATTCTTATTTTCTCTAACAACAATTTCATACCTTCGCTTGCCGATGCTTGAATATGTTCGAAGCCGAGAGCATCACAGACTTCAATCTTATTCGGGTCGATGACGTAACGGGGAATGTCTTTGTCAGCATAACGGATAAGGTCTGCTGCGGGATATACCACCAATGACGTCCCTACTACAACAAAAATGTCCGCTCTGCTGATATAATCCTGAGCCTCTTCCATATATGGTACGTATTCTCCGAACAAGACGACAAATGGTCGCATTTGAGAGCCGTCGCCGGCATCTTCTTTCAATTTGATTGGAGTTGTCAGCGGATAATCTTTGATATAATTCGGGTCGAGTCGGTTATTGGAAGAACATACTTTCGCCAATTCTCCGTGAAGATGAAGAATGTTGGTGCTACCCGCCTTTTCGTGCAGGTTGTCAACATTTTGGGTGACGACCGTTACTTGATAATCTTTCTCCAATTCGGCAATCAAACGGTGCGCCATATTCGGCTCAATCTCGGAGAGTTTTTGTCTGCGCCAGTTGTAAAAGTCAAGAAAACCTTTCGGATCGTGATACAAGCCTTCAACGCTGGCATAATAACGCCAAGACTTGTTATTCCACATACCTTCGTTGCCGCGAAAAGTAGATAATCCGCTTTCAACACTAATGCCGGCTCCCGTTAAAAATACGATTTTTGGTTTTGTCATTGTCTTTGTATATTAATTGGTTATCAGTTGATAGCAAAGATAGGTATTTTATTTTTATATGCAAAAAAATTAAGTAATTTTGCTGAGTATTTTTGTTTATGGTTATGCCCTATTTTCACCTTTATCATACCCCGTCTGACTTTGACGATATATTGCTCAGAAGCGACAGCGAAGTGCTTATCGGTCTTGAATTTATCACCGAAAAGCACACGAATACTTTTGAACAAAATGATTCGCCTGTTAAAATTGCGTTGCTTAGGTTGGAAGGTGTGGTGAAGGTTTTGGCTTGAAATTTTTGATTTTTTCAAAATAATATTCTAACTTTGTTGCAACTAATTTAACAAGAATACCAAAATGAAATACAATTTACAACAACTCATCGACCGTTTTAATAACGGTGAAAAAATCAATTATGTAATGTTTTGGGAGAATTACGAAGACCCCGGAAAAGTTACGAAATCGTGTTTGAGTAATTGGTACGACTGCACTTTTTATGTCGGCGGCACAAAATATTATACCACCGAACAATATATGATGGCTCAAAAAGCGGTACTTTTCGGTGATAAAACTATTTACGACGAAATTATGAAAGCCCACGACCCGAAAACTTTTAAAGAACTTGGCAAAGAAGTAAGGGGTTTTGATTCAGCGGTTTGGAACAAAAATAAATGCCGCATAGTTTTTGAAGGCAATCTTGCCAAATTTTCGCAAAATCCAAAACTGAAAGACTTTTTACTTTCTACGGGAGATGCCGTTTTGGTGGAAGCATCTCCTGTAGATAAGGTTTGGGGCATAGGTCTTAACCGTGAAAACACAGATTCTCAAAATCCCAACCTTTGGAAAGGCGAAAACAACCTCGGCTTTACGCTCATGGAAGTAAGGGACGCTGTAAAAAACTTGTAAAAAATGCCTTGTGAGTAGCAAAGGATTTTTATAAATTTGCATCTAAAAAATACGTTAAAAACTATGCCCTAAAAATCATCATTACAGATATTTGAAGAAAAGAAAGTCCGCACTGTGTGGGACGATGAGAAAGAAAAGTGGTATTTTGCTGTTGTTGACGTGGTAGAAGTGTTGACCGACAGCAAAAATCCAACCGACTACATCAAAAAGATGAAAAGTCGCGACACGCAACTTGCCAAAGGGTGGGGACAAATTGTCACCCCCCTTCCCGTGAATACCGCAGGAGGCAGGAATAAAATACTATCATTATGGCATTTACATACAGACATAACGCAGAATTTGGCAAAAGTTACGATGGTCTAAGGACAATCTTGCCATAAATTTCTTAATATTCCTTTATCTTTTATTTTTGAAAAATACATATCAGCCGTGGTGTTATCTCCTCGCATAGACAATAAGACCCCAATCTGATAATAATTTGCATCAGACCAAATTGGATTTGTTATATCAAGACCTTTCTTTTTCCCTTCTTCATAACATTCACGACCTCCGAAGCGGTTGAGTTCTTCATCTGTCGGATTGAAATCGAATATAGTTTCCATAATTCACTTCATTATTTATTTGAAAAATTACTACTATTTTACCTCTCCACCTTCCAATCCGTTATTGTCCTGACATTATTCTCGGTTGAGATATTTGCACCTATTTTTACAACCTCGCGACCGTCGTATTTATACGGAATAGAATAGTTTTTTGAATTGATTTGCAACAGCGCATCCTCTGCCGAGCCGTCCACTTTCAATTCCAAGACAAAGATGTTTTTGGTGTTTTTGATTACGACATCGGTGCGCCCAACGGCTGTATTGACCTCGGCTTCGGTATAGAATCCGAGCCACGTGAACATCACGTAAAGTATTGTCTGAAAATGCTTTTCCTCCTTGTTGTTGAGAATGTTTGGTATTTCTGACAAAAAATCTTTTAGGTATGTCATCGCCTCGTCAACCTGCAAATTTTCCAATGCGGCATAAAACTGTTTCATCGACATTTTGCCCGACGAAATGTTTCTTGGAAAATAGTATGTCATCATATTTTGCATCAATCCCACGCGGACTTCATTGTTGGGATAGTCCAAAACGTATGTATTCCACTTCGGGTCGTAATCCTTGATGGTCAGATAGCCCGCCTGATAAAGAATCGGCCACAGACTGTCGTAGTCCTCGGGCGAAACGTCAAAATCGTCAGAAAAAAGGCTTTTCGGGACAAGATTTTTGATGTCGGCGTTGTGTCGTTTCAAATGGTCGATGATATACGACGAAGTTGCCGTTCCGAACCAATGATTGTTGAGTTTCTTCTCTTTGAAAGTGGTTAAAATGCTTGTCGGATTAAACATATCAGGCGAATTTTCGCTGAAATGATAGCCGTCAAACTGATATTTTAACATTTCAACCATTTGGTCGAAACTGCAACTATACTTTTGCGCCAAAAGATTGATGTCCTCTTTGAAATAACTCAAAAGTTCGTCTTTTGTGATGCCGCAGATGTCGGAATAATCTTCCACCATCGAGAGTTTTTCGAGGTTGTTGATGGTAGAAAATATCGATACCTGCGAAAATTTTGAAATGCCCGTGATGAACACAAACCGCTCGTCTTTTTCGCAGACTTTGAGTTGTTGAAAAATCTCTTGAAGTTTTGGCTTTACCTCTTTGAGTTTGCCGTCGTAAAGGTGAGCATTTAGCGGCGCGTCATATTCGTCAATGAGAACCACGGTGTTTTTGCCGGTGACAGCCTTTGCAGTTCCGATAAGATTTTTGAAACGAGCACCATTGCTGAGTTTTTCATTAGGAACGATGGAATACTTTGTTTCCATCTTGTAAATATCATCAGCGATAGCCGTTTCCATTTTCTCAGGCGACATATCTTTGTACGAAGACATATCAAGTTGAATCACGGGATATTGTATCCAATCCTTTTCTATATCGTATATTTTCAGACCTTTGAAAAGATCTTTCTTTCCCTCGAAATATGCGCGTAAAGTGTTTACCAACAATGATTTACCGAAACGTCGCGGGCGTGAAAGGAACACAAACTTCCTATCGCCAATCATCTCGTACATACGCTCGGTCTTGTCCACATAGACGAACCCCTCGTTGATGATTGACTCAAAATCTGCCCTGCCTGTGGGATATTTGTGCGGTGCTGCCATAGCCTTGTTGATTTGTTTGCGCAAATGTAATGTTTTTTTGTTGAAATTAAAAATATTTTTGTATTTTTGCGGATAGAATAATTAAGGCGTAAAAGACAATGACCATAGACAACAACGGTTTTAATCACACTGACGAGCAAGAGCACAAAGACATTTGCTCTGCAATGATAGGCTTTATGGACAGCGGTAATCCTCAGGTAGGCATTTTTTGGTACGACACCAAAACGCAAAGCCTTTTCGGAATAGAAAAAATTGATTCCGACAAGACACCGTTTATCAACGGCAAGGCCACTATCGGGAAGTTGCACAAGACATATTGGCAGAAACAGCATCATCGTGCCGTAAGAGAAAATAACAGAGAGTCAATTTTTTATAAAGAACACAACTATACAATGATACCACGCGGCAGAATCTTTTTGGACGAAGCCTCCGGCAAGTATCAAGTTTATCTAGGTCATTGGGTTGAGGATTTGCCCGACGTGACAAGTTTCCGCTATCTTATTGAAGATGAATTCAATCTTCCCGAAGATTTTGTTTTTGTAATCGACATCCATTGGGATTTGGGACACGGATGGAGTGAGGAGTTGGTGTAATTGGAACGACCTTGTAGATTTGCCGAGCGATGCGATTTTTGAGTACGGCGAGGTGGTGTGAAAATTATATCTATGATTAAAATGAACGAATTATACAAAAAATTACTTGAAGCATATAAAAAACATCGTCAGACGGTTGCATTTGACGATAAGAACGCATACGAAATTTATAAATGGCAACTGATAACCGTTTGTCAAAACAAAACCCCTTTTGAAATAGTTTGTACGCATAATAGCAATCCAACAAAAGCGGAAAAAGGTGGTTTTGTGAATCTAATTGATGCAATACATGACAATGCTGTATTAAAATATCTCGCAAATAATAAAGCAAAAGAATTAGAAAGTGTTCTCAATAATTTGATTAACGAATCGTATCCGCTGAACGACAGATTGATGGGATTCAAAGTATCTATGTCAGAAATGTTACAAGGTACTAATTTTAAAAGTAAAGCAAATGATGAACGTACTGCCGCAACTATTCTCACGTGTTTTAAGCCACAAAAATATACACTTTACAAAGACAAGGTGTATCAAAAACTTTGTGATTATTTAAGAATACTTCCTGAAAAAACTGGTAAAAAATATCAACATTATCTTTCATTGATAGAACCGTTAGTTCAATTGATAAAAAAAGATAGTGAACTTCATTCTATTATTATCAATAGTCCAATTAACGGTTTATTGCAAAGCGATTTGTTACTTGCACAAGATATTTGTTGGGAACTTTTAGAGCATTTTCCTCACGAACTCTCAAAATATAAAACTATGTCAACAAACTATCAAAAATATAAAACTCTTCTCGAAAAGACCCACAACCTCATCCTCACCGGCGCACCCGGCACAGGAAAGACCTATCTTGCAAAAGAGATTGCAAAATCGATGGGCTGCACTGACAATGAAATTGGTTTTGTTCAATTTCACCCGTCGTATGATTATTCGGACTTCGTAGAAGGATTGCGACCAATGCAAGATGATAATGGTAATGTCGGCTTTGAACGTAAAGACGGAGTGTTTAAAAGATTTTGCGCTACTGCTCTAAACAATCTTAATAAGCCTTTCGTCTTTATCATCGATGAAATCAACCGTGGCGAGATTTCGAAAATCTTTGGTGAGTTGTTTTTCTCGATTGACCCGGGCTATCGGGGCAAGGCAGGTATTGTACAAACTCAGTATCAGAATATTATCGAGGATGGCGACACGTTTAAGAAAGGTTTTTTCGTCCCCGAAAACGTCTATATCATCGGCACAATGAACGACATCGACCGTAGTGTTGAGAGTATGGATTTCGCAATGCGGAGGCGTTTTGCTTGGAAGGAAGTTACGGCGGAGGATTCGATGCAAATGCTTGATGGATTGCCAAATGCCGACATTCTCAAAAAACGTATGAGAAACCTCAACGCCCAAATTCTAAAAGTTGAGGGGCTTGGCAAGGCTTATCAGATTGGCGCGGCGTATTTCAAGAAATATGAACTGTACAATAGTTTTGACGACCTTTGGAATTATCATCTCGAAGGACTTTTGCGCGAATACTTGCGCGGAATGTCGGACGTTGAAACCAAAATCGCAGAACTAAAAAAGGCATACGACAATGAGTCAGATAACAACAACGGATAACAGCAACAAGCAAATTAATTCCGAGACTGACTTACAGAACCTCAAAAAAATCGCCGACGTCAAAATCAAGAATTTGAAGTTGGACGACAACCCAAACTTGCTCGTTTTTCCGCGTGATTTGAATCAGTATGGCGACAAGATAAGCGAACAATCAATCATTTCCCTCGACGGCGACAAGATTTCGACGGGGAATATTATGGGTTTTGTGGGTGTCAACGAAACGCAGTTGGACATCAGGTCGAGGTTTGCCAAGGACGACGGCAGGGATTATTTCCTGCATTATATGTTGCAGAAAGTGTTCGCTATCAATCTGTTTGACATAAAGCACACGTCCAACCAAGAACAGATTTTTGAGTTTTTGCTGTATTTGTTTCCGTATTTTTTGAAGAAGGCGTTGGCGCAGGGATTATTCAAAAAGTACCAACGTTTTGAGCATAATGATGCGAATCTTAGGGGCGTGATTGATGTCAGCCGTCATATCCGTCAGAACATTCCTTTCTGCGGGACGGTGGCTTACAATACTCGTCAGCATAGTTATGACAATCATCTCACGCAACTTGTTCGTCATACCATCGAATATATCAAGACCAAGCCTGCGGGCAGTTGTATTCTGAACAACGACCAAGAAACCAAGTCAGGCGTTTCGCAAATAATTGCCGCCACACAGAGTTACAATGTTTTTGAACGTCAGAGGATTATAAGCCAAAATCTTCGTCTCGTCCGTCATCCTTATTTTTGGGAATATACGGCGTTGCAAAGTCTGTGCTTAAAAGTTTTAAGGCATGAGAATCTAAAATTCGGACAGGAAAAGGATCAGGTTTACGGAATATTGTTTGACGGTGCGTGGCTGTGGGAGGAGTATCTCAACACGGTGTTGAAGCCGTTGGGATTCAAGCATCCTGAAAATAAGACGGGGAAAGGACGTAAACATTTATTTACGGATAATTCAGGCTATTGTTATCCTGACTTTTATAATGAGGACGAAAAAATAGTTCTTGACGCAAAATATAAATGGTATTTGGAATGGAAAAATGTTCAAACTGCTGATTTATATCAAGTTATAACCTATATGCACATTTTGGATTATAACGTTGGCGGCTTCATCGTCCCACTTGAAGGTGCAACGTTGAAGCCGAAAACGTTAAATGGTGTTGGCGGTACTATCCATATCATCGGCGTAAATGTAAAACATGACTGCGAAAATTTTTATACTTACGCTCAGAAAATGACGGCGGAAGAAAAGTGCTTATTTGAATAAGCACAAAACCGCCACGCCTAAAAGTATTCCTGCTAAAATAAACGCTTTTTGTTTGATGTTTTTTTCGTGGAAAAGCAATGCTCCCGCCGTGAACGAAATTATTACGTTACTTCTGCGGATTAAGGAGACAAGTCCGATTAACGCACCGTCCATACTCAAACCATAATAGTACAGAAAATCTGCAATCGTTAAGAAAAAACCAATCAGCAAAATAGGAAATCTGAACTCGAATTTGTCCGTTTTTTCTTTGTGAGGATACCAAAAAATCATCATCATCAAAAACGCTAACAAAAACTGATAAACAGAAAACCATGCTTGAACTTCCATTCTGTCAATTTGCAGGGTTCTCAAAATTACTTTATCATAAAGTGCTGACGCAGAACCTATTAACGTGCCGAGTATAAGCAGAAAGACTTTTTTGTTGTGTTTTATTTCGATGCCTTCTTTTTTGCCGTAGTTAGCGTAGAACAACAAACACGAAAGGATTATGACCGCGCCAATCCATTGATTCAGAGATAGTCTTTCCCCTAAAATCAACACTGCGCCAAGAAGTGTCCACGCCGGAGCAGAACTTCTGACTGGCCCTACAATTGAAATAGGAAGGTGTTTCATTGCGTAAAAATTGCACAGCCACGAAGCCTGAACAATAAACGCTTTAATGATAATATAAAACTGGTCTTTCCAACACGTTTGCGGCACTTTGAAAACCGTACCGTCGAACCAGCCGAAAGAAAAAACTGAATCCAACAACGCCGGCATCATCATCATTAACGATACCGACGATGAGAGAAACATTACTACCAAAACGGCATTTTTTTTAAGCGACGTTTTTTTGCAAATATCGTAAACGCCTAAAAAAACTGCCGAAAGGATTATAAAATATAACCACATTTTTTACGCTTTCTGTTCTTTCAAAACAACGTCATGCGCTCCGCCTTCAACGATTGAAGTTGAGGAAACCAGAGTGATTTTAGCGTTTTTCTGCAAATCAGGAATGCTCGTAACACCGCAAGAACACATCGTCGATTTTATTTTGTCGATTGTGATGTTGAGGTTGTCTTTGAGTTTGCCGGCATACGGAACATACGAATCAACGCCTTCTTCAAATTTCATCGTAGCCTCGCCGCCCATATCGTAACGTTGCCAGTTGCGGGCGCGGTTTGAACCTTCGCCCCAATACTCTTTCATGTACGAACCGTTAATCATGATTTTCTTTGTCGGACTTTCGTCGAAACGTGCGAAGTAACGTCCCATCATCAAGAAATCAGCACCCATCGCCAAAGCCAAAACCATGTGATAATCCTGAACCAAACCACCGTCAGAACAAATCGGAATATAAACGCCCGTTTTTTGGAAATATTCGTCCCTTGCCTTTGCAACATCAATTATAGCCGTAGCCTGACCGCGACCGATACCTTTCTGCTCGCGGGTTATACAGATTGAACCGCCGCCGATTCCGACTTTTATAAAGTCTGCACCTGCCTCAGCCAAATAGTTAAAGCCTTCTGCATCAACAACATTGCCTGCACCGATTTTGAGTTTATCACCGTAATTTTCGCGAACCCATTGAAGAGTTTCTTTCTGCCATTCAGAAAAACCATCTGAAGAGTCCATACAAACAACGTCAACTCCCGCTTCTACCAATTTCGGGATTCTTTCCTTGTAATCGCGGGTGTTGATTCCTGCGCCGACAAGCAGAGATTTATCTTTGTCAAGAAGTTCTAACGGATTGGTTTTGTGTGAGTCGTAATCTTTGCGGAAAACGAAAAATTTAAGGTTTTGATTGTCGTCGATAATCGGCAAAGCGTTAATTTTATTCGACCAAATGATGTCGTTAGCCTCGTTTAAGTCAAGCGGATATTTTGCAACGACGAGTTTGTCAAACGGGGTCATAAAATCTTTGACTTTTTTGTCCATAGAATCTTTGCTCGGACGATAGTCGCGGGAAGTTACAAGACCTAAGAGTTTACCGTTTGAAGTACCGTCAGCGGTGATTCCAATAGTGCTGTAACCGGTTTTTTGTTTCAGCGCGATAACGTCTTTGAGCGTGTTTTCGGGCGTTAAATTAGCGTCGCTGACAACGAAGCCGGCTTTGTATTTCTTAACTTTTCTTACCATTTCGGCTTGATTTTCAATTGTTTGCGAGCCGAAAACAAAAGAAATTCCGCCGTTTTTAGCAAGAGCAATCGCCATATTAGAGTCAGAAACTGACTGCATAATTGCCGAAGTAAACGGTGCGTTAAGGGTTATTGACGGGGTTTCGCCTTTTTTGAATTTTACGAGCGGCGTTTTAAGGGACACATTTTGCGGTGTGCAGTCCTTAGTCGTCAAGCCCGGAATCAAAAGATATTCGTTGAAAGTCCTTGAAATTTCGTTAATTATATGTGCCATGACATCAATTATTTAGAGTTAGAAAAAAATTTTGCAATTTTAATAAAAAAAATTGTCGCAGAGAAATTTTTTATGTGTTTTTTGGGTTAAATATTTTTACGTTTCAGAATCAATTGTTTTCACTTTTCAAACAAATCGTCCAAAGTTACCTGCGCTACAATTCCGCCGGAATACGTATTTTGTCGCAGACCGTAAGTAGTTATAATTGTGGGGTGTACGGCAAAATTAGTACCGGTTTCGGCTATGAAATCCGCCTGACGGTTACGCAATTTGATGTCTTCATCTTTTGTGAAACGGTATTCGCTGTCGCTGTATTTTATTTCGCAAAGATTGATTACACGGTCGGCACGTTCAATCAAAAGATCAATTTGTGAGCCTTGCTGACTGCTTTTGCTGCGCCAAGAATAAAACTGCGTTCCTATTCTGTCGATTCCGAGGGCGTGTTTTATTTGATTGATGTGCGCCATACAAACACGCTCAAAAGCAAGACCGTACCAAGTTTTTGTCATTGACGACAACTGATTGTTGCTCCAAAAATGCTCGTCATTGACGGGTTTGTTCAAAAACGTGTTGTGAAAAATCACGAAAAAATCTGTCAGTTGATACAATCCGTCAGTTTTTTTCACTTTTTTTGTCTTGACGAAATAATACCGCACAAAATCGCATTTTATCAAATTGCCGAGATATTCCGAAATATGACCGTTGTCGTGTTTACCTAATATGCTGATTATCTGTTCGCGGGTTACACCTTGACGACATTTTGAAAGTACTTCGATAATTTTTAAATACGGTGCGGGATCGCGGAATAATGAAGCAAAAAGTCGCTCATATTCACCGGCTAATGCGCCTTTTGCGGAAAAGAAAATTCTGTCAATGGCTTTTGCAGCACTTTCGCCTGCCTTTATCATATCTAAATAATATGGTACGCCGCCGAATGCCATATATAATTGTACGATTGACAGTCTGTCTAAAACAATTTTTTTGACTTTTAAAAATTGCTCGGTTTCGTTTAGCGTGAACGGCGCGAGGTGAATTTCGTGTGTTATGCGGTTATGAAGTCCGCCGTGATTGTCAATCAGGTTGTTGACCATCCATGAAGTTGCGCTACCGCAGACAACGAGCATTACCTGCGGACGTTTTTGCGCCCAAGTATTCCAAAAATGCCCTAACGCTCTGATAAAACCCGATTTAGGAGTATCGAAACACGGCAGTTCGTCGATGAAAATAACGCAACGTTTGTTTTTTTCGATTTTTTGTTCGAGCAGTTTTCCGAGTTCAAAAAAAGCGTCCATCCACGTTTTGGGCGTACTTTGTTCGTAGCCGATATTGCGCAGACCTTGCATAAAAGCCGCCATTTGTTCCGACTTTTCACCGTCAATGACACCGCTGATATTAAAAGCGTATTTACGGAAAAAAAACTCGTCAATCAGAAACGTCTTACCGATTCTGCGCCGTCCGTAAACCGCTATAAATTCGGGGCGGTTTGAGTCATAATACTCTTTTAACTGCTTAATTTCGTCTTTGCGTCCTACAATATCCATAACACAAAAAGTTTTAGTTCTGACAGCAAAATTACAACATTTTCTTGAAAAATGCAATATTACGCGGCGGAATTTGACATTTTTTATCAAATTCCGCCGCCTTATCTCGGATTACGCGGCGGAATTTGCATTTTTTTATCAAATTCCGCCGCCCTATCGCAAAAAAATTACTCCTGATTATTTAAAAAAAATTACTTATTTTTGCCGCAATAAAATACATAAAAAATATGAAAAATATTCTTGTAATAACAACATTATTGTTTTGCCTTTCGTGTCAGGGCAAAACACAACAACCTGCGGATACAATCCCCGAACAAGACACCGTTATTTCCGAAACCGTTCAGAAAATTATTCCGCAACTTCCTGACACTCAGTTTGTCAGCGTTAATAATTATGAATACGAAATCAAAATCCTCGACACCGTACATTCCGGCGAAATCGACACTCTGACTTCGTTTTTAGACCAAGTTGACGGCTTTTTGACTTTTAGAGGTAACGGACTAAGAAACGCTGATTTTTCAGGCACGGTAAGCGGAACGCCTGATACTGTGGTCATTGAGTGGACTTTTTCGACCGATATGGACAACACCGACACAAAATACGGACGTTGGGGCGGCGGTACGGGTTGGACAGGTCAACCGCTTTATATTAATTGGCAGGATTCTATGGTCGAAAAATTCAAAAACAGCCATAGTGCACAACTGACTGCCGATTTTTCTAATAAAGAAATAATGTTCGGCTCGCTTGCTTCAAAAGTTTATTTTTTGAATTTTGAAACCGGCAAAAAATCCCGCGAACCCATTGATGTCAACAATCCGATAAAAGGAACAATCTCGCTTGACCCGCTGATGAACGGCAAACTCTATGTAGGACAAGGAGTTCCGGCTCGTCTGCCTTACGGTCAGATAACGTTAGACCTTTTTCAACACACCGTCAAAAATACAAAAATGGCAGAAGAGTCGGCGTGGAGAGGCTGGCATGCTTCGGATTCGTCGCCGATTCGCGTGGGACAATTTATTTTCCGTCCGAGCGAAAATGGAACGATTTACAAATATTGGGTTCAAGACACCGTCGAAATTCTTCATTCTCAAATGAAATACCGCAAAAAAGGCTTCGGCGGACCGGGAATGGAGTCTTCGATGGCGGTTTACAGAAATTACGGTTATGTTGCTGACAATCACGGAAATATCGTCTGCATTAATCTTAACAATTTAAAACCCGTTTGGATTTATAACAATCATGACGATTCTGACGCAACGCCCGTCATCGAAGAAACTGATTCGGCGGTTTACGTGTATTCCGGTTGTGAAATGGATCGTCAAGGCGCACAAGGAAAATCACATTTCGTAAAACTTAATGCTCTTACCGGCGAAAACGTTTGGGACTATTCCGAAGACGCCAAAAAGTTTCAAACCGGCGGTAAACATTTTGACGGTGGCTATTATGCAACTGCGCTTTTAGGAAAAGGCAACTGTGATAGTCTTATTTTCGTCGATTATGTTGCTAACGATGACGGTCAAAACGGTTATTTTTACGCTTTTAACAAGAAGGACGGCACTCTGAAATACAAGACAAAACTCAAATGTTATTCTTGGTCGTCGCCGGTAGGCTTTTTGAACGAGACGGGCGAAATGTTTGTTTTGACAGGCGACACAAAAGGTTACGTTTATCTTTTTGACGGCAAAACCGGCAAAATACTTTTCAGCCGTTTAATCGGTATCAACTTTGAATCTTCGCCCGTAGTTGTAGGAAATTGCGCAATTATTGGTTCAAGAGGAAATAAAATTTATAAATTAAGGGTCGGAAATTAAACGATTCTTATTCCCGCCATTGACAAATCATCTACCTGAATAGTGCCGAAAATCCAATCGTTCATTATTTGGGTGATGATTTCTTTTTGTTCTTCGCAAGGTTTAAGATAATTGTCAAGGAAAAATTGTTTCAGACGTTTGGTCATAAATTTCTGACCCGTATAGCCGATTTGACTTTCAATGCCGTCAGACTGCATATAAACCATATCGCCTTGCATGACGTCAAAATATAATGTCGTGAAATTAGGCTTTTCGTTGATGTGCCGTCCTACGGGCATTCGGTCGCCTTTCAGACGGATAATTTCGCCTTCGCGGACGATATACGCACTTTGGTACGCACCTGCAAAACGCAATTTATGATTGTCGATGTCAATGGCGCAAATCGACATATCCATACCGTCGGCAGTTGCAAAACTTTCGTCATCTTCGCCATCAACCGAATTTATGTAATATTCATCGTTTGAAAGTGCTGACTTGATGTATTCCCGCATCATGTCAAGCATTATGCCCGGCAAGATGTCTATTTCGGGGTTTTTCAGCAAGTCTTTTATTGCCGAAATGCCGAGCATACTAAGAAAGCCGCCCGGAACGCCGTGTCCCGTGCAGTCGGCCAAAACAAAAATGTTATAACCTGAGTTTTGTGTAACGTAATAAAAGTCGCCGCTGACAATATCCTTCGGCACGTAATAAACGAAACTGTCGGGGAAAAACGATTTCACCGTTTCTTCACTCGGAAGTGCCGCTTGTTGGATATGTCTTGCGTAACTTATTGATTGATAAATTTCTACGTTGGCTTTTTCTACGGCAGCGCGTTGTTGGTCGATGAGGTTTCGTTGAGCCTCAATTTCCTGACGTTGCTGACTGAGACGGTGATTGGTTTCGGCAAGAATTTTTGCACTTTTTGAAGACCGCCGCCAAAGAATCGTAAACAACAAAACTGCCACGCACGTAAAAATCAAAATCGTGGTTGTGATGTTAAGAATATATTCTTTTTGTTTTTTGTCCTCGTTCATGCGGGAAACTTCTTTGCCTAACGTATAGTCGGAGCGGAAGTCCGCATTTTTGGACATTGATGATAAATAGTGGTTTTTGTATGAAACGTATGTGTTATAGTCGTTGTAAGCGCGTTCAAAATCACGTGTTGCCGCATAAATGCTTGACGAAACCTTATAAACCATGGCTTTGTTTTTAATCCATTTTATGTCCGGCATTTTTTCTTTGAGGTGTTCTATTTTTGTTACGGCTTTTATCGTGTCGCCTTTGAGCATAGAAATTTCGGCATTCAAAATATCAGAATAAATTCTGCCTTCATAAAAGCCCATATTTTTTGAAATTTTATTGAATCCCCGATTGAATCTTTCCGCTTTTTTCAAGTATTCAGTTTGCGTACAACTGCTGCGTTTGTATTCCATCAGGTTGATTTTTGTTGATGTCATATAATACATATTATAAGCGGAATTAACGTCTACTGAAATCGGTTTGTCTTTCAAAAGCAGCGGAATAGAATCGGCATATTTTTGGGCTTTTTTCAGAGAATCTTCGTTTACGTTGTCTATCGGCTCGTCGAAACTCGGCGTTAAAATAATGGCGTAATAGGCGTAATCCAATGCTTTGCCTAAATCGTTATGTGCCATGCGGTCGAAGTTGAGGGCTATTTCAAAATTTTTTCTCGCTTCTTCGTAAAAGCCTATTTCATTGCAGTTTACGCCGATTTGACGGAAAACCTCCGCCGTATGTACGAGGTCGTTGAGACCGGTGTAAATTTCTAAGGCTTCTTTATAAAGCACGAGTGCGGCTCTTTGGTCGTTTTTGGTGTTGTAACAATTTGCCAATTCGTAGTCCGCTTTTGCTTCTAACAGAGGCAGGGAGTAGGCTTGAGCCAAATTTAATGCTTTTCCGAGTATTTCTATACCTTTGTCATAATCGTGTTTTATGGCATAAACTTTACCTATTAATATGCGGCTGTCCGTTTCGATTTCTTTGTTGCCGAGTTTTTCGGCAAGGGAGAGTGCTTTTTGGGCAAAGAGAATTATAGTGTCGTTATAGTGTGATTGTTGTGCAATTCGGTAGCAATATTCCATTTTTTGGTCATCTGTTTTTGCCGTATTATATTTTTTGACCAAAGCGGAAACGTTAAAAGTATCCGTTTGGGCAAAAAGTTTCCCGACTGAAAGTATCAGAACCAAAATATATGGAATTATTTTTATCATAACAACAAACAAGTTTCTTATTGAAACCACAAATGTAATCGTTTTATATTTTTATAAACGAAATTTCATGTTAATTTGTTTCAAATTTTTGGTTTTTTTGCAATAATTTTCCCCCAAATACAATGCCACAAACTAATTTATTTGTTAACTTTGCCGTCAAAAAAAAGATGGATTTTGAATTAGTTTCACAATTTTCGCCCACCGGCGACCAGCCGCAGGCTATAAAAGAACTTACGGAAGGCGTTTTGCGCGGCGATAACTATCAGATTCTCAAAGGCGTAACAGGTTCGGGCAAAACTTTTACGGTGGCTAACGTTATCAAAAACCTTAACCGTCCCGTTTTGGTTTTAAGTCATAATAAAACTCTTGCTGCACAACTTTACGGCGAGTTTAAGGCGTTTTTTCCGAACAATGCCGTTGAATATTTTGTTTCGTATTACGATTATTATCAGCCGGAAGCCTTTATTCCGACAACCAACACTTATATAGAGAAGGATTTAGCGATTAACGACGACATCGAAAAACTCCGACTTTCCACTACAACAGCCTTATTATCAGGCAGAAGAGATATAATTGTGGTGAGTTCGGTGAGTTGTCTTTACGGTATCGGAAATCCTGAAAATTTTCATTCAAACATCATACATTTAAAAGTTGGTCAGACGATTAAGCGTAATGATTTTCTCTTGAATTTGTCGAATTGTATGTACAGCCGCAACGAAATTGAGTTTAAGCGCGGAAATTTTCGAGTTAAAGGCGATACCGTTGACATTTTTGTTGCATACGATGATTTTGCGTATCGGGTTCGTTTTTGGGACGATGAAATTGACGAAATAATTATTTTCGACCCCGAATCGGGACACCGTCTTGACAAAGTTGACGACTGTATCATTTATCCTGCGAATATTTTTATGACTAATCAGGAGGTTTTGTTTGAAGCGATGAAAAATATTCGCATTGATTTAGGTTTGCAGTTAGAGGCACTTCGCGACGAGGGTAAAAACCTTGAAGCCAAGCGTTTAGAAGACCGCGTTAACAACGACCTCGAAATGATGCAGGAACTCGGACACTGTTCGGGCATTGAAAATTATTCGCGGTATTTTGACGGCAGAAAACCCGGCACGCGACCGTTCTGTTTGATAGATTATTTTCCTGACGATTTTATTACGGTCATTGACGAAAGTCATGTAACGTTAGGGCAGATTCATGCGATGTTCGGCGGCGACCGCAGTCGTAAAGTCAACCTTGTGGAATACGGTTTCCGTCTGCCGGCGGCTTTGGACAACCGTCCGCTGAAATTCGCTGAATTTGAGGAGTTAACGCATCAAACCATTTACCTTAGCGCAACGCCTGCCGATTATGAATTAGAAAAATGCGGCGGCGTGATTGTAGAACAGATGATTCGTCCGACCGGCTTGCTTGACCCGCCGATTAGCGTCCGTCCGACAAAAAATCAAATTGACGACTTACTTAATGAAATTCAGGAAGTTGTAAAGCGGGACGAGAGGGTTATGGTTACAACTCTTACAAAGCGTATGGCGGAGGAGTTGACAAAATATCTTGACAAGATGAATGTCCGTTGCCGTTATATTCATAGCGACGTTGAGACCTTGGAGAGAATCGAAATTATGGACGGTTTAAGAAAAGGTTTGTTTGACGTTTTGGTCGGTGTTAACCTTTTGCGTGAAGGTTTGGACTTGCCGGAAGTTTCTTTGGTTGCTATTCTTGATGCTGACAAAGAAGGCTTTTTGCGTTCGGCGCGGTCTTTGACACAGACGGCGGGCAGAGCAGCGCGAAACATCAACGGCAAAGTCATCATGTACGGCGACAAAATCACCGACTCGATGAAGACGACGATTGAAGAAACAGAGCGGCACAGAAACATTCAGATTCAGTATAACAAAGACCACAACATTACGCCGAGACAAATTAAAAAGGACAACAACCTTGTTTTGGCAAAATCGGAAGGTGAGCCTCAAAATGCGAAAACCGTCAAAACGAAAAATAAAGATGAGGAAGAATACGAAATTCGTTTTCTTTCAGTCCGCGATTTGGAAATGCTTGTCAAGCAGACCAAAGCCGAAATGGAAAAGGCGGCAAAAAAACTTGACTTCATTACGGCGGCTCAACTTCGCGACCAAATGTTTGAATATCAGGCTGCATTAGAGGGACGTAAGCCTCAATAAATACCGTCTTACAGGTCTTAAAATACGCCATAATAACGCTGCTGAAAGCCTCCAAAAGGTGTTCAGACAGCGTTTTTTTTCGTTTTGGTCAACAACATAATTGACTTCGGCTTTTATGTCCGTAAGCGTGCAGTATTCACGACCTTTGAGATTGCCGTCGCCCATAAGCGTAACTTTCTTGTTATCAATCTTTATGATACGGTGAACAACATAACGGCAACCGTCAACGTATGCTAAAACAACCCTGCCTGTTTTTATTTTTTTCACCGGCGAAAATACGGCTTTTTCTTTGCCACCGATAATAAAAGGCAGCATAGAATTACCTTTGACGGGAAAAATCACGTCCCGACCTTCGTCTACCAAACGCAAGGCCTCTGACATTATAAAATCGTTGCTTAGTTGCATGATATTGTGTTTTTGCATAAAATAGCGGCGTTGTTGTCAGGCAGACATTCAAGATGCCACATTTTTATTTTTTCTATGATGACGGTTTCGCTTTTGTGAAGATTGTCAGCCAAAACCTTGTCCCAACGTTTTCCTGAAATCGACGGAATAAGCGCAGCGTATGCTTGAATGCCTTTTAATTCGCTGATTTTGTTATATTTAGCCTGACTTAAAAGTACTATTCCGCCAAGAGGTAATTCTTCGTTTTTGTAGCAATTTGTTTTGCCGCTCCACGGTGAGCCGAAAACTTTTATCTCTTCCGAAAAAATTCTTACTACCGGGTTATCATCGTTTAACAGCCTTGCGCCCAAAACGTTTTGAAGCCAAAGTCTTGAATGTGTGCTTTTTCCCGTACCGCTTTTACCCAAAAACATATAACCTTTGCCGCCGTAAGCAATCACTGACGAATGAAACAAAAGTGTTGATTTTGAAGCCGTTGAAAGCGCAAAAACTATCATCAGAGCGTTGTCGGTAGAAAATTTTTCAAAACCTTTTTCTACATACAAAACGTTGTTCTGAAAGTCTGATTGCGAAATTAAAACGCCTGCTTTTTTGTTTTCGAGCCAAAACTCAAAAACGGATTTTCCCTCTTCCGTATGTCCGCAAACTATCCTCTGACCTTCTTCTTCCTGAGAGATTTCTTCGGTGAAATTCGCCGAAAAACTTTCGTTGAAAATCTCTAACGAAAATAGCGGTTTTGAGACTTTTTCCGTCAAAAACGGCTTATAATTGTCAAAAAAACTTTCTGCTGAAACACTAAAAACGTGTTCCGCAACTTTGTAATATTCAGTGGTTTTCATCTTTTTTTATGGTTTCTAATGATAATGTACGGTAGCGGATACGTTTAGGCATATTTTTAAAGAAACATTTCCAATATCCCATTTCGTGCGGCCACATTTCTAACGGATTGAATGTAAACATTTTCCAACTGCGTCTTCTTCGTTCGTAAAAACGTCTCCATGCAGTCGGGTTTGGAGTTTTGCTCCACCAGCCGAAATTGCCGCCGACGATGATTTCTTCCATAACTTTTTTGCCTTGTTTTTCGCTCATTTCGCAAAGCATAAAATCTTTTTCCAAGAGAAAAATCTTGTTCAAAATCCACATCAATGCTTTCGTGAAGCGTTTTATATTTAGTTTTGACAGCAGCCCCGACACATATTCTCTGTCTTCTTTCGAGGCTTTTTTCAGCAAGAAATAATAATCCGTAACTTGCCGTAAACCAACACCTTCCATAAGAAAATGCCTTTGAAGATGAGCCAATTGCATCAAAAGTGCAAATTTCATATCGGGGACATTAAAACCTTCTTCCGTAAAGATTATGTCTTTTAAATTTTCGTCAAGATAATTTTGTAACCTGTTGTTATAAATGCTGTTATAGAATCCTGACGAGGGTCTGAAATGGACTTCTACGCTTACGCCTTTTTCGTTTTCGGGCAAATGCACGTGATGATAAGCATTAAATGCACCTTCGGGCAAGTCCTTAGGCAACATTCCTAACTTGTCAATAAGGTAGATGACACTTTCTTTTCCGCCTTCAACGTAGATGTCAATGTCGCCGGGTTGACGACAAAATTTATCGGGATAAAGTCGCGAATTTGCCTGACCTTTCAAGATGACGGACTTTCTGCCGTTTGCCGTAAAAAGGTCTGTAAGACGTTGACTTTCAGCGTAAAAAAGTTTGTTTAAGCCGTGTATTTTTTCCGCCTCTGCCGCCCATTGCATCATCAGGGTAAACGGCGGGGCGAGTTCTTTTTTAAGTTTTTGTACGCCGCAAAAAATCACGCCGACAAGTGCTTGACTATGAGCGGCTTTAAAAATTTCAAGCCATTCTTTGTCCGACAATTTTTCGTCAAAACTGTCAGTTATCGAAAGTGAAAATCTCAAAAGTGAAAAAAAGTGTTCCATTATTCTAAATGTATTTTAAATTCGCACATATCGCTCACTGACGGTCTGTGCGTGATAAAAATCATCGTTTTGTCGGGGTATTCTTTAAACAACCGTTTGTAAAGTTCTTTTTCAGTTTCTTCGTCAAGTGCTGACGTGATTTCGTCGAGCAGAAAAATTTTCCCCGGTCGTAACAAACCCCGCGCAATTGCTATTCTCTGAGCCTGACCTTCACTCAACCCGCCGCCGTGTTCGCTTAACTTTGTGTCAAGACAATTAGGCATTGAGAACACAAAATCCGCACATGCTGTATGAAGAACTTTTTTTAGTTTTTCATCGTCCGCTTCCGGGTCGGCAAGTTGAAGGTTGTAACGTAAAGTACCGCTAATCAAAGTGTTACCCTGCGGAACAAAAACAAAATTATTCCGCAAATTTTCATTTACGGGCAAATTTTCTTCATCGTTATAAACCATGATTTCTCCGCTTTCGGGCCTGATAAACGACAACATCAAACGAAACAAAGTCGTTTTTCCGATACCCGTTCTGCCCGTGATTGCCGTCTTGGATTTCGGCGTAAAATTATGCGAAAATTTGTTCAAAACCAAACCGCCGTTATCCGAATATTTAAAACTGACGTTTTTAAACTCAATGCCGAGCGGTGAATTTTTTAAATCTTTGGTTTCGGAAACTTCATCGGAAGAAACATTCATTTGTTCCAAGCGGTCGATGCTTGCCGTCGCCTGAACCACTTTCGGGAAATAATTCAGAAGTGTTAAAATAGGACTTTGAATCAGTCCCACAAGTTGCAAAAACGAAGTCATCGTGCCGAAAGTTATCGCTCCTGATTTCAACTGCAAACCGCCCCAAACAAAAGCCGTCATATAGCCGAGCGAAAACGTCAGACCGATTAACACTCTGATTATCACCATAAAACGTGTTCTTTTCAAGACTAACGCCCGCAAACCGTTTTGTAGTGTGTCAAGCGTTTTTGTCATAAAATTTTGACAACACAACGACCTCAAAACGGCATTTTGTTCGATACTTTCTTGAACCTGCATTTGAATTTTACTTTCTTCCGCTCTTATGCCGTGAGTTAACGCTCTGAGTTTGAATGAGATAAATTTTCCTAATGCTGCCGTAACGGGTGTTATCAAAACTAAAAGCCACGCTAACCGCGCATCAAAATATCTCATCAGAAGAAATGCACCGATAAGTTCTGCGCCGATAATCGTTATTTGCGGCAAAATATCCGTTGAAACTTCGCTGACAAGTTCAATATCCTTTGCAAGACGTGAAGCAACATCGCCTGAATGTAAAGTTTGATTGTTATAAAGCGGTGTAGAAAAAAGTTTCCCGAAAATATTTTTACGTATGCAGTTAGACTGCACCGTTCCGGCTTTGACGGTCATATAATAGTAAAGTTGTCTTAACAAAACCGCAGCCGTTATTCCGCCGAATAGCCGGCATGCAGTCCTAAAAATATCATCGTCAGAGCCTTCAACTATTACAATGTCGATAAACTTTTTGCTGAGCCAAACTACTTGCAAGCCGATTGCCGCCTGCAAAAGTCCCGCAATTATTCTTACAAAAATATTCAGTCTTATGCCCGAAGTACTTGACAGAAACCACGAAAAATATTTCATTCAATAACGCCGAGTTTTTGCCATTTTTCTAAAAGTTCTTTGACATCGTTTTGAGCGGTTTTTTCGTCTGTTTCATACTCTTTACAAAAAGCCGAAGCAAGACTTTCTACCGTGAAATCTCCCTGTTTTTCAGCGAGTTGCCACACAAAAGCGGCTGAGTCGTTTAGGCTGAGAAGTTTGCCGAAATCTACGGCTTCGAGACCTTCTGCCACGATTACTTTTTGAGCGCATACTTCGCGCACTACAAATCCTTTTTTAAGTTTCATTGTATAATATTATTTAAAAAATCCTTCAATCAGTAATTGATTGTATTTTTCTTCTAACGCCTTGATTTTCTCTTCGTTAGGATAAGGAGAATTTTTGGCGTTCATTATTTGGTTTTCTATGTTTGACAGTTTCCACTGCTTAACGTTTGCTGTTTTGGCAATAATGTCAACCGTCGCCAAAATAATGTCGGTTATCACGGGACGGAGGTCTTTTTCCAAATCTTTTGTGACCGAATCCGTGATTTCCGTCGATATGTTTTTAAGTTTTTCCTGACCGGTGTCAGAAAGCAAATCGCCTGCTATATTGTCAATTACGCCCGTTATAGTGCCTGAAACCGACTTCTCGAGCGTGCCTTTTATTTGCGAACCTACAACCGGCATTTTCGTCAAAAGCGAAACTTCTTTGTTTGATGAAATTGCCTCTTTGGTTTTTGCTTTTACGTAACTTGCAATTTCGTCTTTGTAGGCAGCGTATTCCAAATTTGACACGGTGTTGAATTTTTCAAAAACTATGTCAATTATTTTTTGCTTTTGAGGCTCTATTATCTGCGAAAAAATCAATTTTGAAACCGGCGTTCCCATACTTATATTTTGCCGTATACCGTTCAAAATATTCAAGACTACGCGGTCAGAAATCTCTTCCATCACTATATTATAAATGGTGATACCTTTTTTTACGATAGACCATTTGCCTACATTTATAAGGCGTTTTTTATGAAGACGGATTATGATGGAAACAACCCTCAAAAGTCTTAAAAAAATAAGACTGCCCGAGGGAATACAGCCTAACAAATCGTACCAATGTGTTAGCGGGTAACTATATTTTTTTTCTTTGTGTTTTACAACCGAAATTATCCAACCTACGATAAAATCCGTCAAATATATTGCAACAAACGTCAAGTCAATGAGTTTTATGTTGGCGTGAATGTCGTCGTATACAGCGGAAAATGCCGGAAAATTTTCAATAAAAAAATTGTTGACAAGTTCTATCGAATAACACCAATCCCAAATCAAAAGGATAAAGTTGATAATCAAAATAGTCATCAAAACTATATCCCAAAAGAAATACTTGACAACGGTTTTTACTCTTTCCGATTTGTTAATATCTTTATTTTCAGAATTTTGTGTCATAATTTGTTTAATAATTTTCCTCAAAATTATGATTTATATCCGCAAAAGACATACTTTTTTGTGTTAAAAATAATTAAAAGCCTTTGAGTGTATCAAATAAAAATTATACATTTACGCCGTAAAAATTACTTATTTTAAAAACCTAAAAAACACTTTAAAGAATATGGGATTGTTTGATATAGCAAAGGAGTTCATCAAAGGCGAACTCATAGATAATATCTATTGCCCGACTTTCGGAAAGGATATTGTTATGAAACGCTTTGAAAGGAAAGACAGCGCAATTAAAAACGGCGCGCAGCTTACGGTAAATGAAGGTCAGGTTGCCGTGTTCTTGAACGAGGGTGAAATCGGTGATATTTTTCAGCCCGGACATTATGAGTTGACAACTCAGAATATGCCTATTACCACAACTTTAAAAAGTTGGAAATACGGATTTGACAGTCCTTTTAAATGTGAAATCCTTTTCATCAACACCACGGTTTTCATCGCGCAAAAATGGGGTACTCCGGGTAAAGTATGGATTAGGGACAAAGATTTCGGTCAGGTTCAAATAGGTGCATTTGGTACTTATTCTTGGCAGGTAACCGACCCGGGTAACTTTGTGAAGAAACTCTGTGCAAATTCGGCTATTTATAAGACTGACGATTGCGTAGAAGAACTTCGCAGCGTGATTTCCACAAACTTGATTGATTCTATCGGCGAAAGCGGTAGACCTTTCCTTGACCTTGCAAGCAATTACAAGGATTTGAGTCAGATATGTGAAAAACGTATTAATGAGGAATTTCCTGAATACGGTATCACATTTACAAAATTGCTTGTTTCTAACATCAATCTTCCTGAGTCGCTTGACAAAGTACTTGAAGAGAGAACACATCTTCAAGGTTTGGGCGGAGTTGATGTTTATTCGCAGAAAATGCAGGCAGATGCTATGAAAGAGGCAGCCGCAAATCAAGGCGGTGGCGGCGGAATGGAAGGTATGATGGGTATGATGATGATGCAAAATATGATGAATCAACAGAATATGATGAATCAGCAGCGTTATCAGCAACCTCAGTATCAGCAACAAACAGGTTCAATGCCTCCTCCGTTGCAGACATCGGTGTATTATTTGGCAGTTAACGGACAACAACAAGGTCCTTTTGATATGAATACTTTGCAGCAAATGGCAGCGCAAGGACAGTTTACGCCTCAAACTCAGGTTTGGAAACAAGGTATGGCAGGTTGGGCTCCGGCAAGTACGGTTCAAGAACTTTCGCAACTTTTCGGTGCAGTTCCTCCGCCCCCTCCACCACCAATGAACTAAAATTTTTTATATAAAAATGTTGGTAGAGACGTAGCGTGCTACGTCTCTACTTTTTTTTATGAACTGTTTTTTTTTATTTTTTAACACTTTATGGAACTCTTATTGCATAGCGGTAATAAAAACAACCGTGATTAACCACGAAAAAAAGTAACGAAAATGAAAAAAATTATTTTTACAATTATTATTGCGGCGGCTTTCGGAGTTGTTAACGCACAAGAATTTAACCAGACGGAAGCCATAAAAGAACAATTGTCGGCAGCGGAAGTTTCACAACTTTCTGATGCTGAGCAACAAGTCGCAAAAGCCGAAACGTTGTTGGAAAAATGCGCTTCGAAACAAGCCGAGGCCGATAAACTGAAATCTCAGGCGGCGGGAATGGCAAAAGGAAAAGCAAAAAAATTATTAAAACAAGCCGAAACGATTGAAACGCCTCTTATTGCTCAAAAAATTACGGCGTACAACTTGTATGAGAAGGCTAATTCCACAACATACGGCATTTATGCTGCTAACATAAAGGATTTGTCCCAGGAGGCTTCTGACAAGAAAAAGGAAGCGGCTACAACTCTTACCTCTGATGCAACAACCTCTTGGACTTCGGCTTCTGACAACTTGAAAAAACTGCCGACCGGCAAAAAAGCCGATCAAAAACAAGTAGCGAAAATTAAGGAAGAGGCTTCACGACTGCAAAAGGAGGCAATTTCTTTACAGATTCAGACATACGCAGTTTTGCTCGGCTGGTATGATAAGCCCGAAAAGCCGCAAGTAGAAGAAACCGGTTACGAGGATATTGAAGAAAAGCCTGTGGCTGTTGAAAAAACCGAGAAAATCGTTTTCAAGGTTCAGATTGCTGCCGATGTCGTACCTTTGTCAATCAAGAGACTTCGTGAAATTTATCCCTCAAAAGATATTATCAGTAACGAAGAGGACGGCGGTATTTTCAGATATTCGGTAGGGTATTACAACACTTACGAAGAGGCGGCTGCGGCAATCAAAAAAATGGGTGTCAAAGGCGCATTCGTTATCGCTTATCGTAACGGTAAACGTGTGTTCAACATTAACGAAATTGTTCCGAAAGAATAATGAAAAACTATTGTATCAATTGCAAGGGTAACGTTATTGATTTTTCCGAACCGAGGGTTATGGGAATCGTTAACGTTACCCCTGATTCTTTTTTTTCCGACAGCCGTTGTCAGACCGAAAAGGATATTTTGGAGAAGACAGAAAAGCATTTGTCTTCGGGTGCTGAATTTATAGATTTAGGAGCGTGTTCTACGCGTCCCGGATACACTGAAATTGCTGAAAACGAGGAAATTAAGCGTTTAGATTTTGCATTGAGGCTTATAACGAATAAATTTCCTGAAGCCGTGATTTCTGTTGACACTTACCGCAGCGGCGTTGCGGAATTTGCTGTTAAAAATTACGGAGTTTCAATAATAAATGATATTTCGGGCGGTTTAGCGGACGAAAATATTTTTTCCGTTGCGGCAAAATATTCGGTGTGTTATGTTTTAACGCATAATACAGAGGAAGGCGTTATGCAGTTTTTTGTTCGTCAAACCGACAAATTGAAACAACTCGGAGTAAAAGATATAATTCTTGACCCGGGTTTCGGTTTTGCCAAAACGCTTGACGAAAATTATGAGTTACTGCGTGATATGGAAAAATTACAGATTTTTGAGATGCCGCTTTTGGTCGGAATTTCACGCAAATCTATGATTTTTAAGTTGTTGAATATAACACCGGCGGAATCATTAAACGGTACGACGGTATTGAATACAATTGCTTTGAACAAGGGCGCGGACATTCTCAGGGTTCATGATGTCAAGGAGGCGGTTCAGTCCGTAAAAATATGCCGAAAAACTGGTTTTATAAAATAGTTTTTTTGTGGTTTTCCGTCATTTTTTTGACGGGAAACCTTTGTTACGCCCAAACGCAATTCTTAGAATTTAAATTCGGTACGGTGTTTTCTTCGCCTTTTGACGATGTTGCAACTCAAAAACAACTTACTGATTTTCAACGGGGATTTACTATTTCGGCAGGTTTCGGGCATGAATTGCCTAATGAGTTTCTTAGACTTTACGGCGAGGTTTCTTATTGCGGAAAAGGTGAAAAATATCCTCTTGATGCTATCGGCGGACAATTCAGTTCGTTTATGAGTTATTTTGAAGCCTGCGGTAATCTTAGGGCATATTTTTTGGATTTGTTTTATCTCGGTTTAGGCATGTATTCGGGATATTGTTTCAATCATAAAATTCTTTCAGGAACCCGGCTTGATTACAAGAAAATTGATTTCGGACCGAGGGCTGCTTTCGGTGTGGAACTCGGTTTGAGAAATCTCAGAGGTAATATCGAAATTGCTTACGAATACGGACTTGTTAACATCTCAGATAGAAACGATACAAAAATCACTAATCAGGCGGTGTTGCTGACAGCCGGTGTTCAGATAAAAATCTTGAAAAAATATTACCGTCATTATTAAACACTAAAAGGCTGCCATAAAAAATACGACAGCCGAAACTAAAACAAACTATGCGAATAATATTTAGAAATTAATCATATTGATTTTCAAGCCGGTATCCGTGATATAGTCTTGTATAGCCTCTTCAAGGTCGAGGTCTTCGTTGTCATAATACCAATTAACCGTAACCTGACCGCCGTCTATTTCATATTTTTTCAAAAGTTTGAAAATATCCAACAAACTCTTTGTTGAACTTGTGTTGAAATAAGTCAGTTTACAATTAAAAATCAGTGGTAATCCGGTTTTTGTGTAGTCCCTTATCCATGCAATCAAAGGGGCATAAAACACATTCGTCTCTTCCAAAAAAGACTCACCCGAAATCTCACAGACTCCGTTTTGATAATTGAAATCCACCGTCGGTACGAAATAACCGTCATGCGAACCCGGAATATGTATATTCTCCATAATATCTTTATTTCTAATCTTTTTTTACCGTTTTAACTTTAATATAGTGGGTTTTTCACCGCTTTATTTCACTTTGCAAATATACGGTTTTGATTTGTCAAATACAATTTTTTTTATGATTTTTTTCAAAAAAAAATTATATTTCTATACCCAAAACACATACGTCGTCAATTTGTATGAAATTTCCTTTCCAAGCGTAATATTTTTTCTCTATATAATCGCCTTGTTGTTTCATACTCAGGCTGCATGTGTCGACAAGAAGTTTCTTGAATCGGGCAACTTTGAATTTTTCTTGTGTCGTTTCGCCGAATTGATCGGCATAACCGTCCGAAAACATATAATATTTGTCGGCTTTTTCGATTTTGAAAAAGTGGTCTTCAAATTTTATTTCCCTATTATGAACGCCTACCGGACATTTTACGGCATTAAAAACGTTAATTTCGCCGTGTCTTATCTGCCAAAGCGGATTGTATGCGCCCGAAAAATTACCTTCACCGTTTTCCAAGTCCCACACGCACAGCGACATATCCATACCGTCTTTCGGCTCTTCGTTGTCGCCGGTCTGTCCTAAATAGGATTTTACGAGAACTCTCATTTTTTCAAGAATTTTTGAGGCTGTAAACTCTCTTTCTTGAACGACGATTTGGTTTAAAAGTGCGATTCCGAGCATGCTCATAAACGCTCCCGGAACCGAGTGTCCCGTACAATCGCCGACGGTAAAAACAAACTTGTTGTCAACGCGGTGCGACCAATAGAAATCACCCGAAACAATGTCTTTGGGCGCGTAAAATATGAAATAATCCTTTACCAAATTCGTATAATTGCCGAAGTCTCTTAACATGGCTTTCTGAATTTTGCCTGCGTATGTCAAACTGTCGGTAATATCTTTGTTTTTGATTTTGATAATGTCGTAACTTTTTGTAAGTTCGGCATTTTTGCTTGTGATTTCTTCGTTTTTTGCCTTTAATACGTTGTTGTATTTTTTCCTTCTTCTGTAACCTCTTACTACGAAAAACGTCGCAATAAGTATGGACAAAATTACCGAGACCAACACTATTATAAATATATTGTTATGAAGTTTGGCAATTTTCATCTCCTTGTCCATATTTTCTTTTTCGAGAGCCTGACTTTTGAGTTTTGCTTCTTGAAGTTCGTTTGCCATCAGAAGTTCTTTTTTCTTTCTTTCGAGTTCTTCTTTTTCGGTAGAAACCACTTGTATCGTCGAATCTTTTTTGACGATTAACTGCTCCTGCTCCTCGATTTTCTGTTCTTGCTGTTCGTTGATTTCTTTAATTTCTTTGAGTTCTTTCAGCAGGCGGGTTTCTTTTGCAAAACGCTTGTTTTCGCCTTGAAGGTATTTTTGGAGGTAAGTGTATGCCGCCTTGTAGTCTTTTTGTTTTGCCGCCGACTCTGCCAAAGTCTTGGTTACGAGGTCAAGAAGTTCTTTGTTGCCGAGTTTTTTAGCGAGTTGTTTTGCTTCGTCAAGATATGTTAACGCTTTTCGCTGATTGCCGTTTTCCATATAGCAAGTACCTAAATTATAACAAGTTATGGCTCGCGGTTTGGCTTGAAGTTTTTTCTTGCGGATTTTATATTCTTCTTCCAAAGCATTGATGGCTTTGCGGTAGGTTTTGTTTTGAAAATGAAACGAACCTATTGTTGCATACAAATCCGCCATTTCGTCTTCCATCTTGTTTTTTTTGGCGATTTTGAGTGCGGCGTTAGCATAAGTTTCGCATTGTTTGTCGTTTTTGTCCAAACAATATGAGGCTAATTCTATACCTATCGCAACTTTTTCTTTGTCGGTTTGAGCGTTTTTGAGTTTTTGCTCCAACTCTTTTATATGAGGGTCTTTCCCGATAGAAAATGCCTTTTCGGGTGTCAAGAATACTATCAGCGGTATTAAAAATAATATGACAATGTGTTTTAACATATATTGCTTTTGCTTTGAAAAAAATTCCGACAAAAGTACAACAAATTTTAGTCCGAAGTAAAAAAAAATGAACTTTTTTTTTGTCGGGAGAAAAAAAAGATTTAAATTTGGAGAAAATAAAATTTGAAATGTTAAAAATTTTTAACAATAAATACAGAGTTAATTACAATGACGCTGATTTTACGGGAAAATTGTCTATTCCGAGATTAGGAAATTATATTTTGGATACGGCGGGGCTTCATGCTATGGAATTGAATATTTCGATGCAGGCTCTTCAAAATAAAAACATGACTTGGGTGATTTCGGGGTTGCACTTCGATTTTTATTCTTTTCCTGAGGTTAATGCTTTTATTTTTGTTAAGACAAAAATTTCCGACTATTCAAAAATAACTTGTAAACGTGATTTTTTTATAACCGGCTCTGACAATGCAAAAGTCGCCGATGTATCGTCTGAGTGGCTTATTATCAATACTTTAACGCGCCGTCCGGTATTTTTGGACGATGCTTTTCCGGGTGTCGGAGACCTTGTTTTCGAAAAAGAAAATCAAGTGGAAAAATATAAGCATTTACGGTTTAATTTTTCAGAAAATGCTAAGCGGTTAAAATATCGCGTGATGTATTCTGATATTGACATTAACGGACATTTGTATAGTATGCGTTACTTAGAAATGTCGCTCAATATGCTCGGAGAGGATTTTTTTAAAAGCGGAAAAATCGTTTCGGCTGATTTAAATTTTCTTTCGGAAGTACTTTACAATCAAGAAGTTGAACTGATTATGCAAGCACCTTCGCCGGATTGTCGGCAAATAGAAATGCTAAGAGAAGAAAAGCCTGTTTTCAGGGTGGAATTTCGTGTATTATCGGCTTGATTTTTGCATGTAAAATTTAAAAAAAACATTAATAATATAAAACGTTAACACTTAAAAAAAATGGACAAAGTTGTTCAGGAATTTACCGAAAAGGTGAGTTCTTCGGTTTACAAAGGCACTTTTGTAAAACTTATCCTTTCTAAGAGAGTTCTTGATAATCAAGAACTTAACAAAATCGTTGTTAGATTCGTGAAATTGCAGGACAAACCTAATTTACAGTTTGTTTATAAATACGTCCGCCAAGACGTCACAAAAAATTTCAGCGTTGAAGACGGTGTGAGGCAGTTGGAAACTGTTATCGGCAACAATTTTTTGAATGTAATTCTTTACACCACCAAAGAAGATTGGGAATTGAAGTACAATAATAAAAGAGTTCCGAAAATTTACAAACAGAAACCGACCTTTACCGAGGCTGCGGACGGTCAGCACGACCAAGTAAAAAAACGTCTTATCGAAACCAAAGATAATGTTTATCTGAAATCTTTGGGTATTACCGATCAAAAAGGCGAAGTGATTCCGAGTATGAGTGCAAAATTCAAACAAGTGGAAAAATTTGTCGAAATTATTGACACTCTTGCCGGAAATTTAAAAGATATTCCTCTTGTAAAAATTGCCGATATGGGTTGCGGAAAAGGTTACTTGACTTTTGCCGTTTATGATTATCTGACCAATGTTTTGGACATGCACGTTGATATGCAAGGCGTTGAAACTCAGGATAGTTTGGTGAAGTTTTGTAACAATACGGCTCAAAAGGCACTCTTTGGCGGCTTAAAGTTTAACTGCTGCAATATCAACGAGTTTAAGGCAGAAAACCTTGATATGCTTATTGCGCTTCATGCCTGTGATACGGCTACCGATGATGCCCTTTATTTAGGCTTAAAGGCTAACGCAAAGGTCATTGTTGTTGCTCCGTGTTGTCATAAGCAAATCCGCAATCAGATGAAAATCACCGAAAACAACGTGCTTTTCCCCGCTTTGAAATACGGCATTTTGCTCGAACGTCAGGCTGAATTAATTACCGATTCCCTGCGTGCTTTAATCCTCACAAAACACGGTTATAAGACTAAGGTTTTTGAATTTGTGGAATACGACAACACATCTAAAAAACTGATTATCACCGCTGAAAAAGGGGAGGAGTTGTCCAAAGAGGAGCAGGATAAAATTCAAGCGCAAATTGATGCGATAAAAAATAAGTTCGGCATCAAATTCCATTATTTGGAAAAACTGATTGAAAATCCGATTGACCAAAGTTGGCGTATTCTTAATGCGCAGTGTAGCAGAGAGAACTAAGTTTTGTATTTCCCGTTCCAAAGTTTTTGGATAGTATCCTTTGCTTTTTGTTCAGCGGGATTGTCTTGCGGAAAATAGAATGTTGTGCCGGAGATATTCTCCGGCATAAATTCTTGTTCAACAAAATGACCTTTGTAATCGTGGGCGTATTTATATTCGCTACCGTAACCGAGTTGCTCCATGAGTTTTGTCGGAGCGTTTCTAAGGTGGAGCGGCACGGGCAAATCGCCGGTTTTTTGAGCAAATTCCATCGCCGAATTTATCGCATTGTAAGCCGAATTTGACTTCGGAGAATTTGCCAAATAAATTACACATTCGGCAAGCATTATTCTCGATTCGGGATAACCGACCGTGTTAACTGCCTGAAAACAAGCGTTTGCCAACAGCATGGCGTTAGGGTTTGCAAGTCCGATGTCTTCCGAGGCACTTATGACAAGTCGTCGCGCAATAAATTTTAAATCTTCGCCGCCGTTCAACATTCTTGCTAAATAATAAATTGCTGCATTAGCATCGCTTCCGCGTATTGATTTTATGAAAGCCGAAATGATGTCGTAGTGCATATCGCCTTTTTTGTCATAAATGGCTGTGTTTTTTTGAAGGCGTTTTGCAACCGTTTCGTCATTGATAACAACAGTGCCGGAGGTTTCGGCGTTGATGATTATTTCCAAGACGTTCAGCAGTTTTCTTGCATCGCCGCCGCTCTGACGGAAAAGCGCAGTCGTCTCTTCTACTTTTATGTCCATCTCTTTCAAAACTTCGTCTTCGGTTAAGGCACGGTTTAGAAGTACTTCCAAATCAGACTTTTCGAGAGGTTTTAAGACATAGACTTCGCAGCGTGAAAGTAAAGGAGAATTGACTTCAAACGACGGATTTTCCGTTGTTGCGCCGATAAGCGTTATAACTCCCTGTTCCACTGCGCCGAGAAGCGAGTCCTGTTGCGTTTTGTTGAAACGGTGGATTTCGTCAATGAACAGAATAGGGGAGACGGGGCTGAAAAGGCTTTGATGTTTGGCATTGTCCAAAACTTCGCGCACCTCTTTTACTCCGCTTGAAATCGCGCTCAGAGAAAACATCGGTCGTTTTGAGGCTTTTGAAATGATTTTTGCGAGTGTCGTTTTGCCAACGCCCGGAGGTCCCCAAAGTATAATGCTTTGGATTTTGCCGGTTTCAATCATATTTCTTAAAACGCCGCCTTCGCCGACGAGGTGTTTTTGTCCGATGTATTCGTCAAGAGTTTTTGGTCTTAATCTTTCTGCTAACGGTTGCATGTTTTTGTAAAAATAATCAAACAGCCGCAAGACTTCTTTGTCGTTGCGGCTGTCATCACAATGAAATGAACAGAATTCTTAGTGTTCCAATTTAATAGTTTCTGTCGTAATGTCAGCAACCTCAGAAGGTCCGAAGTACTGAATAGGTCCGGGATAAACGTATGCCGTTTCGATAGCCCATTCATCACGTTTTGAAGCGAAGAATTTGAAAGGTCCGCCGTCAAGTTTAACCAAGGCTTTCTGAATAACGGGTTTCATTTTACCGCTACGTTTTTCCATGTTCATCATTGCGGTGATAGGAATACCGCCTGCGAGCCATTCAGAAGCGGGTTTCGTCGTGTTACGAACCGATGACATGTAACCTGTTTTGCCCGAATTAATCAACAAAGCGGCTACGCGGCCGAGTGAATAGCAGTAGTCAGCATCGAAGTTTGACGGAGCAGCGCAACGACCTTCATAACCGAAGAAGTGGTGTTGTGTTGAGAATTTGCCGTTGAATTTGCCTTCTTTCTTCCATTCAGCCAATTTCTTAGCAACCATTTCTGCCAAAAGTTGTTCGGTTTCGATGAGCGAAACTTGAACGTTGCCGTGCGGGTCGCGCTCCAAAGCCAATTGTTTTGAAACAGCCTGCGGCAATGACAAGAACAATGCAGAGTTCTCTTTTGAAAGGTTGTCAACGATAAATTTGATTTTCTCGTCAACGGTTTTCTTGTCGAATTCAGCCTGATTAGCAGCCAACATATCGTTAAGTTCAGCGATAAGTTTTTTGATTGCGGGGATAAATTCTATTAAGCCTTCGGGAACGAGAACAGTCCCGAAGTTTAAACCTTTGTCAGCACGTGCTTTAACAGCGTTTGCAATGTATGTTACAACATCGTCAAGTGTCTGATTTTTAGCCTCAACCTCTTCGCCGATAAGGGTGATGTTCGGTTGAGTTTTCAAAGCACATTCCAAAGTAACGTGGCTTGCTGAACGACCCATCAATTTGATGAAGTGCCAGTATTTTTTAGCAGAGTTAGCATCACGTTCGATGTTGCCGATAACCTCAGAATAAACTTTTGTTGCTGTGTCAAAACCGAATGAAGTTTCAATCATTTCGTTTTTGAGGTCGCCGTCGATGGTTTTCGGACAGCCGATAACCTGAATGCCGGTGTTTTTAGCCTTGTAATATTCAGCCAAAACGCAAGCGTTTGTGTTTGAATCGTCGCCGCCGATGATAACGATAGCGTTGATATTCAATTTTTTGCAGATTTCAAGACCTTTGTCGAACTGAGAAATTTCTTCAAGTTTGGTTCTGCCTGAACCGATGATGTCGAAACCGCCGGTATTTCTGTATTCGTCGATAATATCAGAGGTAAGTTCGATGTATTTGTGGTCAACAAGACCCGAAGGACCGCCTAAGAAACCGTAAAGTTTTGAGTCTTTGTTGATGGCTTTGATACCGTCAAAAATACCTGAAATAACGTTGTGTCCGCCGGGAGCCTGACCGCCCGAAAGGATAACGCCTACGTTCAATGCTTTTGCAGCCATAGCCTGATCTGCTTTTTCAAACGTTACTATAGGCAAACCGTAAGTGTTCGGGAAAAGTTTTTTGATGTCTGCTTGGTCTGCAACCGATTCAGTTGCCTTACCTTCAACTAATTTTGCACCATTTTCGATTGATGCGGGCATTTTGGGCTGATAAGCAGCCCTTGCAATTTGTAAAGGACTTTTGTTCATCTCTTTATGTTTATTAAAATTGTTATTTTATTCTTTATTTTCTGCATCCTCTTCTTCTTCCTCAAAAAACGAGTATTTTCCGCCGGCGAAAACCGTTCCGTGTTCGCGTGCCGGAATGTCGCAACTTACTGCGATTTCGCTTTTGTTCAAGTCGCGGTCATAAACGAAAAACTCATACCTTATGGTGTCATAATCAAAATATCCGAGCGGAATTTCGATTTTTACCCTCACTTCGGCTTTCAGATATTTGTTCTGACCGATAGGTGCTTTGTAAGGTATTCTGTACTTTAAGTTTTCTGACAATTTTTGTAATTCGACATAACTGCCGTTTTGTTTTTCAGAAATCGTAATGAAAAGGTTATTGTAATAGAGCGATTTAGCGTTGAAATCATCAACCGTATCTGCGTCGTTAAGACCGAGATTTCCGTCGCCGTCAATTACTTCGAGGGTTACGTTTTGCAGTTTTACGTCGTTGCCCAAGGCGTCAACGGTATCGGCAAGGTAAACCTGTTTGAACTCTACGCTCGGCAATTCGGAATAAGTTTCCAATTTGCTGCAAGCGTAAAGCGTTGAAATTAAAAATATTATAAATAATGTTTTTTTCATTGTCAATTAATCGTTTTCTATTAATTCCAGCCCTTGATTTCGGTAAAACGGGAATTTCCTATCATCAGAAATAAGCGGAATACCGTTACAGATGGCGTGGGAAATAATCAGATGGTCGCTCGGGTCATAATGCTCCTGACCCTCGTTTATCTGTAAACGGGCGTAAGTTTCATAATGTTCTTTATGAATGTACATTATTTTAAAACCGAACTCATCTACTGAGTTTATCATATCAATAGGTGATTGCCACCAACGGCGGATATGGGGTTTATTGTTCCATAACAATATAAACTCCCTTAAAGATTCGCTACTGAGATAAATCTGATTTTCATAATCATCAAGTATCGTCTTTACATTGCCCGATAAATTTTCAGGCTCTTTTGCATACCAGATAAATATGTGTGTATCAATTAAGTATCTCATTGTGAGGCTTATCTTTAAGATTTGTAATCAATCTTATGGCATCGTCAAGTTCCGCCTTTTCCTTTTCTGTCAAAGGTTTCCACCCCCTTAACTGAGCGTAGTAATCAACCTGTTCCCTTCTGGTTTTAAACTTTTTTGTTTCCATAGTTTATAATTTTAACCACTTGCAAATTTAAAATAATTTCTGCAAAAATTTTACTTTTTTCTGAAAAATATTTTAATCGGCACGCCGCAAAAATCAATATCCTTTCTGAGACGGTTTTCGATGTAACGCTTGTAAGGGTCGCGGATATATTGCGGCAAATTGCAGAAAAGCGCAAACGTCGGATAAAACGTCGGCAACTGGGTCGCATATTTTATCTTGATGAATTTGCCTTTCCATGCCGGCGGCGGAGTTTCTTCCACGTACTGCTGAATCAGACGGTTAAGTTGTCCCGTCGAAATCTTGCGGCTGCGGTTTTCGTAAACGTGAACTGCCTCTTCCATCGCTTTCAAAATTCTTTGCTTGCTGACCGTTGAGGTAAAAACAACCGGAATATCGTCAAAAGGTTCGAGACCTTTTTTTACGTATTCTTCGTAACGTTTAGTAGAATTGTTTTCGCTTTTGTCCATCAAATCCCACTTGTTAACGCAAACCACCAAGCCTTTGTTGTTTTCTTTGATAAGACGGAAAACGTTCATGTCCTGTGCTTCAAGACCTTGCGTTGCGTCCAACATCAAAATACAAACGTCAGCCTCCTCAATAGCGCGGACAGAACGGAGAACCGAGTAGAACTCAATGTTTTCCGAAACTTTTGATTTTTTTCTAAGTCCTGCCGTATCAACGAGGATAAAATCGTGTCCGAACTTGTTGTAACGGGTGTTAATCGTGTCGCGTGTTGTGCCTGCAATCGGCGTTACGATGTTTCTTTCGCTGCCGGTTAACGCATTGATTAACGATGATTTACCAACGTTAGGACGGCCTACGACGGCGATTTTCGGGATTCCTGCTTCGTCGTCAACAACCTCTTCTTTGAAGTCTTTGACAACGGCGTCCAACAATTCGCCCGTTCCCGAACCGGTTGCGGCGCAAATCGTGTAAATATCACCCAAGCCGAGTGAATAAAAAGCGTTGCTTTCCAATACCAAATCGGGATTGTCTGTTTTGTTAACTGCCAAGAACACAGGCTTTTCGCTGCGGCGGAGAATCTCCGTGATGACTTCGTCGCCGCTTGTTACGCCGAGTTGTGCGTCAACCATAAAAATAATTACGTCCGCCTCTTCGATTGCGAGGTGAACCTGTTTTTGAATTTCGTTTTCAAAAATATCGTCCGAATTATTCACGTAACCGCCTGTGTCAATGACGGAAAATTCTTTGCCGTTCCAGTCGGATTTTCCGTAATGACGGTCGCGGGTAACGCCTGCCGTTTCATGAACTATCGCCTCACGCGAGCCGGTCAGACGGTTGAAAAGTGTAGATTTGCCGACATTCGGGCAACCTACTATTGCTACTATGTTGCTCATAAAAAAATTATTCTGCTTTGGTTTTGAGGAAAACGTCAATAAGTTTTAGTGCGGTTTCAGCGTTTTGTGTTTCAACTTCTATGCTGACGGTAGGGTCAAAACTCGGTTCTGACCATTTATTCTTCTGATTATCAGCGTGTTTGTTGTTGACAAAACATTTGATACCGTTTTTTTCTAAATGTTTTCTGATAAAGTTTACGTCTATCGGAAGACCGTTAAACACTGTAAATAACTGTGTTTCCATAATAACCTTAAAATTTTAACGTGCAAATATAAGTTTTTTTCGCCGAAATATCAAAAAAATATTAATAATTTTGCGTTATGAAAAATTCAGAACTTTTTTATACGCTTAGAGCCAACTTGACTAAGGTTTATGACGGCGACGAAAACGCTGCCAAAGCCGTTGCCGTGAAAATTTTTCTTTACCTTTATAATATATCTTTGACGGAGGTTTTAACGTATCCTGATAGAAAAATAGAGGGTTTTTCATCGGAAAAATTAAACACCGTATTAGAGAGAATAAAAAAATCAGAGCCGCTTGAATACATTTTTAATCGTGCGCAATTTCTTGATTTAGAACTTTTTACGGAGAGTTCTGTTTTGATTCCGCGTCCTGAAACCGAAGAATTTGCGTTAATGGTTTCAGAAGAAATGCGAAATAAGTCTTCGGCTTTTGAAGTCGGTTTCGGCAGCGGTTGCATTTCCATTTATTTGGCTTTGCGGCATCATTACAAAAAGTTTTACGGTTGCGATATTTCGGACTCCGCGCTGGAAGTTTGTCAAAAAAACATCGAAAAATACGGCGTAAAAAATTTAGAGGTGTTTTTAGCGGATATTTTTGAGTTTAAAACTTCGCAAAAATTTGACGTTATTTTGTCGAATCCGCCTTACGTTACCGAGAGCGAAAAACTTTTGATGAAGAAAAATGTGCTTGATTACGAGCCTTTTACGGCGTTGTTTGTTCCTGACGATGATGCTTTGAAGTTTTATAGAAAGATTTCGGAATTTGCTGCTGAGCATTTAAATTCAGGGGGTAAACTTTTCTTTGAAATCAATGAAAACTTCGGCAAAGAAACAGCACAATTAGTTGAAAGTTACGGTTTTAAAAATGTCGAAGTTGTAAAGGATTTTTACGGAAAAGACCGTTTTGTAAAATCAACCTTTTAAGATATTCAGCATTTTGACCACGATGTTGCGCCGTGAAACTGCCGTGCGGTCTTCCGTTACGGCAAAACGCTCTTTCAGTTTGTCGGCAAGTTGCTGTGGCGTTACGTCCTGACAAATGCTGCCGTATTCGCAATACGAAATTTCACCCCTTTCTTCCGAAACCACAACTACCAAAGAATCAGACACTTCACTCATACCGATTGCGCTGCGGTGTCTTGTGCCGATGTTCGCGGGGACGTTAGGGTTTTCTGTTAAAGGCAATATACATTTTGCCGCACAAATTTTACCTTGTTCGATTATCACCGCCCCGTCGTGGAGCGGTGAATTTTTGAAAAACAACGAACCCAAAAGCCGCGCCGTGATTGCGCAATTTAGTTTTTCGCCCGTTGCAATCACCGAACTCAAATCCGAATGATTCGGAAAAACCATCAACGCTCCCGTGTAATCCTTTGCAAACTGCGTACAAGCATTTACAATTTCGGGAATATTTAATTCTTCGGTGGATTTTTTTATGACTTTTTGAAAAATTCTCTCCAACGAAAACAGTTTTTTGAACGTTTTCGCATTTCCCATATCAAGAAGAAATTTCCTGATTTCCTGCTGAAACACGATTACAAGCGCGAGAACTCCCACGCTTGCAACCCTGTCCATTATAGTATTCATAAGCGACATGTCAAGTGCCTTGACAACCATCCACAGAACATACACGATTAAAATGCCCGCAAGTATGTTCATAGCGGCGGTGTTTTTCAACTTTACGTACAGAATGTAAAGCAGATAGGCACTCAAAAGTATGTCAACTAAGTCTATAAAACCGAAATCAAGAAATCCCATTTTTTCCTAAACCTATTTATCAAGTCTGAAATCTCTGAAATTCCATTTTCCCGTAACCGTTCCTTTTTCAAGTTTTACGATTCCCGGATTAGCCCTGACAATTGTTTTCAAGGTTATGTCATCGGTTTGGAAGAACGGAAAATCAACTGAAAATTCACTTTTTACCCTCGAAATTTCGTCCCAGTTGCTGCTTGTAAGACCGATAATCAAAAAGTCGTTTTTCAAGGCGTAGTTTTGAAGGTGTCTTAACATGTCAAGACCGTCTTCATCGCTTTTTTCGAGTTTATGGGTGATGACCAAAAGTAGCGGTTTTTCGTAATTCAAAACTTGTTCGGTGTGGTCAACACCCGTCGAATCCTGAATTGTAAAGTCGTGAATTTCAGGTTGATAACCTTTTTCGATGAGAACAGATTTTGTGTCTTGCCAAACCCAAGTAGAGTCTTGCCACGGATAATTATCCGAAGAAAATTCTTTAACTTCGCCGGTTACGCTGTTTTTATAGACGAGTTTTGTTTCGTAAACGTCGCGTTTTGCGCCTTCGGGAATTGCCATTTTTTCGGCGATATTATTTCCGATTTTGTATGGACGGAAGTCGAAAATCGGAAGGTGTCTTATCATAAAATGTTGAAAAACAATCGCTATCAAAAATACTGCAACCGAAATTCCGAGTTCAACGTTGTCAGAAAGCGGATTGTCCATTTTTTTGCGGTTGAAGACAAGATACAAAATCAAAATCGTCAGCACTACGTTTTTAGCAAAAGTAGTCCAGTTGTCGATAACAAGTGCGTCGCCGAAACAGCCGCAGTCATGGACGGGATTTTCTAATGCGATGTACAGTGTCAGCGGCAAAAAGACAATCATAAACGCAAATGAAAGCCATACTGCCCATCTCGGTTTTAAGTTGAAAATCAACATTATACCTGTCGTAAATTCCAAGGCGGCAAGTATAAATGCCAACGGCAACGAAAATGCCGAAAGCGACGGCATATCAAATGCTAACGTAAAATAATCGGTGAATTTGTAGCACGAGCCAAGCGGGTCAACAGCCTTGACAAAGCCCGAAAACGCAAAAACAGCACCTACAATTACTCTGAAAAGAAATATCAACAGTTTGTTTGTGCGTGAAGCGGGTTTAATGTGTTCCTGATTTTTCATTTTCTATTTTTATTAAGTTAAACACTGAATAATTTATAATGTCGAAGTATCCTGCATCAATGCCTTCCGAAACGGAAGTTTTGCCGTTGTGGTCTTCGATTTGTTTAATTCTGTACAATTTCATCAAAATCAAATCCGTAATGCTTGAAATCCGCATTTGTCTCCAAGCTTCGCCGTAATCGTGATTTTTTTTCAGCATAAGGTCTAAGGCGAGTGAGGTGTATTTGTCGTAAAAATTTTCCGCCGCCTTAACGTCCAAATCGGCAGTGTCAGCAAAGCCTAACTCCAACTGTATCAGTCCCATAACGGCGTAGTTTACGATTCCGATAAATTCGGGTTCTTCGCCTTCATCAATCAGATGTTCTGTGTTGGTTTGAAGTCCGCGTATACGGTTTGCCTTTATAAAAATTTGGTCGGTAACGGACTCCGGACGCATAATACGCCACGCCGTCCCGTAGTCAGAGGCTTTTTTTAAGAAAGTCTCTTTGCATTTAACTATTTGATTTTTAAACTCTTGCTCGGTATTCATATTTTAGAGTATTTTCAAGTGCAATTTTAGCAATTTTTTTTGTAAGGAGCAAAAAAAAGACCGCCTAAAAAGCGGTCTTTTTTTAGTAATTGTTCAGAGGTGTTCCGTCCGCATCGCAAAAGTCGTATTTTATAAAGCCGTAGTCTGAGTCGGCAAAAATTTTTATTCTGACTTTATATTTTAACATCCATTTCATGCGCAGTGAGAAAATTCCTTTTTTCAGGTACGCAGCCACAATGGGACTAACTCTGAGAATCAACTTTTTTTCAATATTATCGTTTTGGGTCAAAATATTCTTTAAAGTATCTTCGATTTCGTCTTCAAGAAGCAGTGTCGAAGTTATTTTTCCAGTGCCTGAGCAGTAAGGACAAGTTTCTTCCGTTGACATTTTCATTTCCGGCCTTACTCTCTGCCTTGTTATTTGCATTAGGCAAAACTTACTAAGGGGCAGTATGTTATGTTTTGTTTTGTCCGGCGACATTACTTCGCGCATTTTATCGTAGAGAGCCTTTTTGTTCTCGTTTTTGTGCATATCGATAAAATCTACCACGATGATTCCGCCGATGTCCCTCAAACGTAATTGTCTTGCAATTTCGTCGGCTGCCGCAAGATTAACTTCAAGCGCATTTGCCTCCTGATCCACGTTAGAGGCTCTGTTACCGCTGTTGACGTCTATCACAAAGAGTGCTTCGGTGTGTTCCATTATAAGGTATGCACCGTTTTTAAAAGTTACCGTTCTTCCGAAAAGCGTTTTTATCTGTTTGTTGATATTGAAATATCTGTCAAAAACCGAAACTTGTTCGGTGTCGAGTTTGACTATTTTTTCCTTTTCGGGAGCAATATTGCAAATAAATGTCTTAACTTCGTGATATATTGCAACATCGTTTACGACTATACTGTTAAAAGAGTCGTTGAGCGTATCGCGCAAAATAGTGGAAGTTGCGTCAAGTTCGCCTGCAAGAAGTTTCGGCGGCACCCCCTGTGCCATCATGTTGCAAGCATTTTCCCATCTTTCCACCAAAGATTTTATTTCCATATCGAGTACGGCGACACGGCGGTTTTGTGCTTCGGTTCTGACGATTATGCCGTAGTTTTTCGGTTTTATCGACTGAATCAACTGCCTTAGTCTTTCCCTTTCTTCCTTCGACTTAATCTTCTGAGACACTGATACTTTGTCAGAAAAAGGTAAAAGTACCAAATTTCTTCCGGCAATGGAAATTTCGGAAGTAAGTCTCGGACCTTTGGTCGATATGGGTTCTTTACTTATCTGAACAACAACTCTTTGACCCGAAGATAGTTGTTCGTTGATTTTGCCCTTTTTGTTAATTTCGGGCATCAGAGTGATGTTTTGAAGAGGTTTGGAATTTTTCGGGTTGTCAATTGCCGTCTGTACGTATTTGTGAAGTGTCGAAAATTGCGGTCCTAAATCCTGATAATGCAGAAACGCATCTTTTTCATAACCGACGTCCACAAAAGCCGCGTTTAAGGCGGGCATTATTTTCTTGACTTTTCCTAAATAAATGTCCCCGACACAAAAATGCCGGTTTCTCTTCTCCTTGTGTATTTCTACTAACTTGCTGTCTTCAAGCAGTGCAAGTATGATTTCCGACTCAGTTGCATTAATCACTAAATCGTTGTTCACTTGAATACAAAAGAATTTTTTTTGATTATTTTTCTTTTTTTAAAGAAAGAATACCAAAAAGAGCCGACAATAAAGTGTGGGCTCTTTTTATTCTTTCTACATGAACAGACGAAGAATCATTTTATTTTTTCTTGTGTCTGTCTTTGCGTAAACGTTTTTTACGTTTGTGCGTAGCCATTTTGTGACGTTTTCTTTTTTTTCCGCTTGGCATTTTTTTGTGATTTTAAAAATTATACTTAAAAAATTATTTTTTCTTTTTCTCTTTAACTTCGCTTACGAACACTTTTGAGGGTTTGAACGCCGGAATGTTGTGTTCGGGAATAACGATGGTCGTATTTTTAGAAATGTTACGTGCAGTTTTTTTAGCCCTTGTTTTGATGATAAAAGAGCCGAAACCTCTCAGGTACACGTTGTTTTCTTCAACCAAAGATTCTTTGATGGTGTCCATAAAAGCCTCAACCGCTTTTTGAACGGTTACTTTTTCGATTCCAGTATTTTTGGAAATCTCGTTTACGATGTCTGCTTTTGTCATTTTTAATATTTTTTTAAAATTTATTAAGTCGTTTAAATTGGTGTGCAAATATACGCCTTTTATTTTAATTTAGAAAACTTTTTGGGATTTTTTTTTTGAATTTTTTTTCTGAAATATTTGTAAGTCAGGCAAATAACTTTTTTTGTTAAGTTATCTACCTGACTTACAAATACTTACTATCTCATATCGTTGACTTCAACGCCCGGATATTTGCTTTCTTCGTATTGAAAGAGGTTGTCAGGCATCGTAACATTTGGTTTATAATCAAGAATTTCGATGATTTGGTCGCTACCGTTTTTAAACTTTATGTCGATGCAAACGATTTGATTGTTAGTTTTATCAACAAGAAGTTGAACGGTATGAAAATCTTTGCCTTTCGGATTTTCGGGGTAGAGGTCAATGACATGGCATTTTTTCTTAGCCGTCGTAATTTTGCCGTCAACTTTTGCCTTTGCGTTTACCTCAGCCTCGCCTTTCAAAGCGTATTTAAAGCCTTTTTCGTAAAAGTTGAAAATTTTTGTCGGGTTGCTGACGATAGACTCATCGTTTTCTTCAACCGCATTTACGGTGATTTCGTTAGCGTCTTTTGAATACGTCCACGAGGTTTTTCCGTCCGAGAAAATTTCCGTACCCTGCAAAATGAGTTTGTATTTGTCGCCTTTTATAAACATCGAACCGTTTTTAGAATCTTTTGTTTTTTCGGCTTTGTTTTCCAAAGTCCAAACAAAAGTGGCTCTAAGGCTATTATAACCTTGTGTGGTCGAAGAAATTTTTTCGAGAATTTTTTTTGCCTCAGGGTCGTGAGTTTCCTGTGCAAAAGACGGCAATACCATTAACGCCGTCAAAAGTAATGTCATTAAAACTTTCATTTCTAATAATATTAATGTTGTTAATTGATTTTTTTTGTTATTATAGTTGAACGGAAGTTTTGCAGTTGAATTTTTTTTTACAAACTTCTGTCCAAATTGCTCAAATATTGTTCCAAAGCGTATTCTGAATCTATTAACACGCTGCGTGCTTTTGAACCTTCGTTAGGTCCTACAATGCCTGCGGCTTCGAGTTGATCCATAATTCTGCCGGCACGGTTATAACCGATTTCAAATTTTCTTTGAAGCATTGACGTGCTACCTTGTCCCGAAAGTACAATCATTCTTGCCGCCTCTTCAAACAATGAATCACGTTTTGAAAGGTCAACTGGTTCGCTTCCGTCAGAGGCTTCTATGTCGGGCTCGGGCAGTTCGTAAGTTGTCGGATAGCCTTGTTGAGAGCCGATAAATTCGGTGATTTTCTCCAACTCCGGCGTGTCGATAAATGCGCATTGAAGTCGCGTTAACTCCGTTCCGCCGTTTGAAATCAACATATCGCCGCGACCTATCAAATGGTTTGCACCCGGACAGTCAAGAATTGTGCGCGAGTCCATCATTGACGACACTTTGAAAGCGATTCTTGTCGGGAAGTTGGCTTTAATCAAACCCGTGATGATGTTGGTTGTCGGTCTTTGCGTTGCGACAATTAGGTGAATGCCTATTGCACGGGCAAGTTGTGCGATTCTGGCAATCGGCTTTTCGATTTCCTTACCGGCAGTCATAATGAGGTCGGCAAACTCGTCGATGATAACCACGATGTACGGCAAAAACCTGTGTCCGTTTTCCGGATTCAAATGCCGCGAAATAAATTTGGCGTTGTATTCCTTTATGTTTCTGACCTTTGCCTCTTTCAAGAGGTCATAACGGTTGGTCATCTCAACGGTCAAAGAATTTAAAGTTTCCTTTACTTTGTCAACGTCCGTTATGATAGCCTCTTCGCTTTCGGGAAGTTTTGCCAAATAGTGCTTTTCTATATTATTATAAAGTGTAAGTTCCACTTTTTTCGGGTCAACGAGTACGAATTTCACCTCTGCGGGGTGTTTTTTGTAAAGAATTGACGCGATTATTGCGTTCAAGCCGACAGATTTACCCTGACCCGTTGCTCCGGCTACCAAAAGGTGCGGACATTTTGTCAAGTCGATTACATAACATTTGTTGTCAATGGTTTTTCCGAGAGCAATCGGCAGTTCGTATTTGCTGTGCTGAAATTCGTCCGATTTTATCAGGTCTTCCATTGCAACGATTGCGGGCTTTTTGTTCGGGACTTCTATGCCGACGGTTCCTGCTCCGGGCATAGGCGCAATGATTCTGATACCCAAGGCTTTGAGGCTCAACTGAATATCGTCCTCAATGCTGCGGATTTTCGAGATTTTTATTCCCGGTGCGGGCGTGATTTCGTAAAGCGTTACCGTAGGACCGACCGTCGCCTTGATTTTGTCGATTTTGATTTTGAAGTTTTTAAGTACTTCAACGATTTGCGTTTTGTTTTCGATAAGTTCGCTTTTGTTGACAAGGTTTTCTCCCGTGTCGTACTTGTTGAGAAGGTCAAGTCCGGGCAAATGATAGTTTGAAAGTTCCTGTGTCGGGTCGTAAGGCGGCAAATTGTTGACCTCTTCGACGGTTGTAGGACGGTTGACTTCAACTTCGAGAGCCATTCCGCCCGAATTTTCAGTATCTTGTGCAACGGGAGCGGGGGCTTCTTCCGTTTTTTCGGGAGTTTCTTCGGCTTCGATTTTTGTTTCCGGCGTTTCTTCCGGCTGAGTTTCGGTTTTTACGGTCGTATCTTCGATTTCAAAATCCAAATCCTGTTTTTTCCCGTCATCGTTTAAGATAAATCGCTCGGTTTCAACGGTTTTGCCTGACGGTTCTACTTTTTCTTTCGGTTTGTCAAAAGGTATTTGCTGCTGTTCGCCTTTGTAATCTTTGCCTTTTAACATATCGCGGAAAAAACTCTTGGCGTTTTCCATAACGGAAGTTGCGGTTGTTGCCGTATTTGTTGTTGCGGTGTTGACGGGCGAGTTCAAAAGTCCGCCTTCGTCTTCGTCGTAAACGTTGTTTTCAAAAGTTTCAACCGTTTTCTTTTTCTTTTGGAAATTTTCAGGATTTTCACCTTCGTTAGCGTAAACTGCTTTGAGATAAGAATTTGCGCTGTTATATGCCTTTCTGATGTTTTTGTTGTCCTTGAAATCGCTGCAAAAAACTTTTATCCAGCCTAACGAATTTTGGAATGTCGCAATCAAAATCGCTCCGGCTATGATTAACAGCAAAAGCAATGTGCCGACTTTCTGAAAAGCGGACTCCAACCAATAATCTATTTCGTAACCGAAAACGCCGCCTAAGAAGAAAAAGTCGTCGCCGAAAACAAAAGACAAAAACACTGATGTCCAAACCGTCCAAATAACGGTGTGTTTTACGACCGTCCAATAGGGCAGCGGTTCGTATTTGATGATTTTGCACGCCGTTAAAAGGCTCAGAAAAACAAAGGAAAATGACGGTACACCGAACCAGTTGTGAATGAAAAGATGCGCTAAAACCGCTCCTAATTTTCCGCCCCAGTTTTCAACCTGAATGTCGCTGTCGCAGAGATAGCGGATAATTCCTATTTCAAATTTTGCCTGATCCTCTTTCCAAGTAAACAAAAACGATAAAAAACCTATCAACATAACCACCGACAAAAGAAAAACCGCCATACTTGAAACGAATTTCACTCTTTCGTCGCTGCACCAATTTTTAAATCTGTCGATAGGGGAAACAAATTCAGTTGCTTTTTTCCGTCCCATTTTCCATTAATTTTTTTGCAAAAGTAAACATTATATTACTAATTTGCAAAAAAAAGTTTGGAACTTTTAGAAAAATTCTACGTCATTGTCATCTTCCTGAACCGGCATTTCCATATCGGCACTCTCGTTGATAATCTGCTGATGGATAATTCTTTCGCTCTCCATCGTGTAACGTTCTTCAAGGCTCTTTAAGTTTTCTGCCTTGTTGCTCTTTATCATGTTGAGTGTGTTGTTGTCAAGTTTAGAATATATCGTGTTGAGTTGCGATACGATTTCAAGCATAATTTTTTCAAAGAAATCGTAGTATTTTACCTGCTCTACCGACGACTTGATTTCGCTCGAAAGGTTAAGACTTAACTTAGAATTGTTGGTCAAAATCGCTTCGATTTTTTCGTTGTGGTTTTCTATCGAAGCCAAAAGTTCCGAAATTTTGTTGTTAAGTTCTTTCAAATTGTTTGAAATTTCGTTGCCGGAGTCTTCGCGGTTGATTTCCTGCAATTTTTTGCTGATGTTCTGAGCCTGTGAGAAAAACAATACGACATCGTTCAAATTCTCCAAAATCGTTTCAACCATCTGTCTTACCTCTTCGGTTATGCGGTCAAGACCGGTGTCGTTCTGACTTGCAATCGTGTCAAAAATGTATTCGATTTTGTCGTTGATGTTGCCGTAAACGGTTTTTATTTCGTCTATTTTGTCGTGTTTTTCTTCAATCGTGGAGTTGATGATGTCGATTTCACCGCCGAAATCCTCGTTAGCAGAGATAAGACGTTTCAAAACCGTTGTCGTGCCGCGGAGTCTGTCCTGAACGTCTTTGTAATAACTATCGGTTAAATCGTTGTTGCCCACAAACTCGTTGCAAAGTTGAGAGATAACGCTCATATCCTCGCTGATGTCCCAGAACTTCCTCATTATCACGGCAAAAGCCTTTTGATATTCTTTGTTCGTGTTGATGAGTTGAGCCACCTGAACGCCCGCAATATCCCTGATTTGGAGAAATTGTTTTGCGTTTTCCGACATATCAATAGAACCGTCAGAATGAGGTGTTAAAGACCCCATCGAGGACAACTCGTTGATAATGTTTTTGTGTGTTGCCTGAACATGCTCCATTTTCTGACGGATAATGTCATGATATTGGAGGTTCATAATGATTTTGTTGACACTGTCGAAATAACTTTCGGTGCGTTTTGTAAGTTCGGGCATTTTTTTGGCAGCCACGGCTTGTTTGTCTTTCAACAAAATCACCGAGTCGTTAATCTGACCCGTTACGCGGTCAATATCGAGAATATTTTTTTTGCGGATTTCAATCAATTTACCCGAAGAAAGTCTCGTAACGTTTTTTACCATTGTCAGAGATTCCGAAATTTTGGGCAGAATAATTTTCAACTTGTTGATTTCGGTTGTTATCATATCAATAGTCTCGGCAAGCGGTTTTACCGCCTCATTGTCGCAGTAAGCGATATTGAGTTTGAGGTTAACCAACAAGAAGTTGAGTGTAAGTATGTTAAGGTTGAAATTCTTTAACGGTACAAACACCAAATTAAGCGACGTGAGCATTTTTTCTAAGCCTCTAATGCTCTTTAAAATCTTGTTTTTGAGCATATTAATTCTCTTGTTGAGCGACTCTTGAAGTCCGAGAAGTTCTTCAAAAAATTTTTTATGCTCGTCTCCGGCAATGATGTCATAAATCTGACCCGTCTGGTCGGAAATTACTTTGGCATCTTTATAAAACTTTTTCAAGTTTGTGTTCAGAGAAAGAAAATCTTCCGCCGAACATTCGTTCAAAGCCGTGATTTTTACGTCAATATCGGAAAATACAAGGATAATTTCCTTAATTGATTTCTGTGATTTTTCGTCGTTTAAAATATCCATATCTAAAAGTATTTTTTGACTGCCCAAATTTAATAATCTTTTTTGAAATTCAACAAAAAAAATACCATTTTCAATCAAGTCCGATATTTTTTTCTATAATATATGTATTTCTGTCGGCTGACGAGCGGGCTACAAGTTCCGCAACAAAGCCTGTCAGAAAGAGTTGCGAGCCGAAAATTATTGTTAAAAGTCCGAAATAAAACAGCGGACGGTCGGTCATTTGGTACTGATTCCAAGCGAATTTTGCAATGCTCAGGTAAGCCAAAATCACGAAGCCGATAAAGAAACTCAGCGTGCCTGCCAACCCGAAAAAGTGCATCGGCGATTTTCCGAATTTCAGAACGATGTTCACCGTCAAAAGGTCTAAAAAGCCGTTTATAAACCTTTCTAAGCCGAATTTCGTAACGCCGTATTTTCTGGCGCGGTGCTGAACGACTTTTTCGCCGATTCTTTTAAAGCCCGCCTGTTTTGCCAAAACGGGAATATAACGGTGCATTTCGCCGTAGACTTCAACCGATTTTACGACCGTGTTTCTGTACGCTTTTAGTCCGCAGTTAAAGTCATGAAGTTTTATGCCCGAAAAAAATCTTGCCGTCGCGTTGAAAAGTTTGCTCGGTATGGTTTTGCTTATCGGGTCATAACGTTTTTTCTTCCAGCCGGATACAACGTCATATTTTTCTTCTTTAACCATTCTGAAAAGTTCGGGAATTTCGTCCGGCGAATCCTGCATATCGGCGTCCATTGTTATGACGACATCGCCCTGAGCGGCTTTGAAACCGGTGTTCAAGGCGGCGGATTTTCCGTAGTTGCGGCGGAATTTTATGCCTTTTACGTGGTTGTCTGCTTTGGACATTTCTTCGATTTTTTGCCATGACAAGTCCGTGCTGCCGTCGTCAATCATGATAATTTCATAACTGAAACGGTTTTCGTCCATAACCCTTGTAATCCAGTCTTTTAACTCCGGGATTGACTCGTCTTCGTTGTATAGCGGAATGATAACAGATATATCCATATTTAAAATTTGAAAAGGCGGGCGGGGACACCCGCACTCCTTAAAAATTATTTGTCCAAACCTTCGATGGTTTTTATTTTGCCGTTTGCATCGTATTCGAGTTCGCAAACTTTGAGCGAACGGAGCCATGTTTTGCCCTCTGACGGTACGCAGTCGTGGTGGAAAAGATACCATTTGCCTTTGTATTCGGCGATAGCATGGTGAGTTGTCCAACCTACAACGGGAGTCATAATTACGCCTTGATAGGTAAAAGGTCCGTAAGGATTGTCGCCTATGGCATAACAGAGAAAATGACTGTCGCCGGTTGAATACGAGAAATAATATTTTCCGTTGTATTTGTGCATCCACGAAGCCTCAAAGAAACGGTGTGGGTCGCTCGCTTTTAGCGGTTTGCCGTCTTCACCGAGGATAACGACGCGGCGGGGTGCTTCGGCAAACTGCAAGACATCATCGCTCATTTTTACGACGAAACTCGGCAATGCGGGCATATCGGGTTGAGCAAAAAGTTCACCGTTACGGGTAGGAGCAGAACCCATGTCAACAAGACCGTTTTCGTCGCCGTGTTTGCCGTGTACAGGGGCAAATCTGGGCGCAAAAGGCTGCCACCATTGAAGTTGTCCGCCCCAAAGACCGCCGAAGTATATGTAAATAGAGCCGTCATCGTCTTTGAAAGCGCACGGGTCAATCGAGAATGAACCGCGTATAGGCTGAGGTTGCGGCTTGAACGGTCCTTCGGGTTTGTCAGCAACTGCTACGCCGAGACGGAATACGCCGTCGTAACCTTTGGCTGAAAATATGTAATAATACTTGCCGTCTTTTTCTACTACGTCGCTGTCCCACAACTGTTTTTCTGCCCACGGCACATCTTTTACGTCAAAGATTACGCCGTGATCGTTTACGTTGCCGGTCATCGGGTCGCCGTCAATTGAAAGGGCGTGATAGTCTTTCATCTGAAAGTGTCCGCCGTCGTCGTCTTCTGCGGCGTGTGCCTCCCAGTCATGAGAGGGATAAACAAACACTTTGCCGTTAAAAACATGTACGGCAGGGTCTGCCATAAAGTCGGCAGGAAATAAGTATCTTTTTTGTGCCATTTTATAATATAATTTATTTGGTTAAAAAATCATTTTATTCAATTACCGTTCTAAACGAATCCACGATGCCTAACAGTCTGTTTCCAGAGTCAGTAACGAGTACCGCGTGAATTTTGTTAACGTGCATTATGCGGCTGATTTCGGCGATTTTCATCTCCGGCGGAACGGTTTTCGGCGTTTTGGTCATAATGTCGGAGACTTTCAACTCGAAAAATCTGTTCTGACTTTTTTCCATCGCACGTCTTACGTCGCCGTCGGTTATAAGTCCTTGAATTTGACCGTCTTTTACCGCTACGCAAAGTCCCAAACGTCCCTGACTTACGTTGATGACCGCCTGAGAAAGCAAAGTTTCAGGGTCGATAACGGGCAAGTTTTCGCTTAACATTACGTCTTTTGCCTTTGTTAAAAGTTGCTTTCCGAGGCTGCCGCCAGGGTGAAACTGCGCAAAATCGCTTTTCTTGAAATTTCGCGCCTCTATCAACGCGCACGCCAAAGCATCGCCCATTGCCAAGACAGCCGTTGTGCTTGAAGTCGGTGCAAGTCCCAAAGGACAGGCTTCATGTCTGACCGCTACTTTGATATGAACGTTACTATGTTTTGCCAAAAGGCTTTCAGGATTGCTGCTGATACCGATAATTGTGATTTTCTTGGCTAACAAAAACGGGAAAAATCTCAACAATTCGTCAGTCTGACCGCTATTACTTATTGCAATCAGAATATCTGAGGGTTCTATAACGCCGAGGTCGCCGTGAAAAGCGTCCAGAGGGTTAACGAAAAACGACGGCGTTCCCGTACTCGAAAACGTTGCGGCAATTTTTTCGCCGATATGTCCGCTTTTGCCGACACCCGTGATGATAACTTTGCCTTTGCAACTTAAAATCAGTTCGACGGCTTTGTCAAAATTTTCGTTCAACTGTTCGATAAGTTCCGTTAAGGCGAGGGCTTCGTCCCGTAAACACTGAGCCGCAATTTCTCTGTAATTTGTCATAACAATGAAGCGATAACTGTTTCTAAATCTTTTAAATACAACATATTAGGTCCGTCACTGAGGGCATTGTCGGGGTCGGGGTGAGTTTCAAAAAAATATCCCGAAGCACCGAAAGCCTTAGCCGCCAAAGCCATTGCGGGGATAAATTCACGGTTTCCGCCCGTTTTTCCGCCCGCCGCACCCGGTCTCTGAACGCAATGCGTACAATCCATTATGACCGTCTGCGTAAATTTTTTCATGTCGGGAATATTTCTGAAATCCACAACCAAGTTGTTATAACCGTACATATTGCCTCTTTCGGTCAGCCAGACTTCTTTTGCACCGGCTTGAAGTGCTTTTTCCACCGGGTATTTCATATCTTCGCCCGATAAAAACTGAGCCTTTTTTATGTTGACGATTTTTCCCGTTTTTGCTGCCGCCGTAAGCAAATCGGTCTGACGGCACAGAAACGCCGGAATTTGCAGAATGTCAGCGGTTTCTGCGGCTTTTTTTGCCTGAAAACTCTCGTGAATGTCGGTCAGAATTTTTAAACCGTATTGCTTTTTTATTTTTGAAAGCATTTCAACGCCTTTTTCAAGCCCCGGACCTCTGAATGAAGTAATCGAGGTGCGGTTTGCCTTGTCAAAAGAGGCTTTGAAAATGATTTCAATGCCTAATTTTTCGTTGATTCTTTTTATTTCTTTTGCCACAGTGTCAAGCAGTTGCATATTTTCTATGACACAAGGTCCGGCTATAAAAACAGGATTTTTCATCATTTCTTTTTTGTGCAAATTTAACGGATTTAGCGGATTTATTTTACTTTTTAACTTTTTTTATGTTAACATTCAGCGGCAGACGGAAATCCGTATATTCGCCTTTGTTGATTTCAAATTCGCTTTTTATTGCTTTTGAAAGCGTTAACTGATAGTCAGAAAAGTATTCCCAATACATTAATCCGCCGAGATTTTTTATGAAAACATAATCAACTTTTCTCCTTACGGACTCTTCGTCTTCGTAAGAAATAAAAATTTTGTCCGTCATATTATAAAGTGTCGGAGCGTATGCCGTGGAATCCCAATAACGGATATATTTCGGATTTTTTGTCAGCGGAACTATTTTTGAGTAGGGGACAGAGCCTACACCTTTTCCGCTTTTGAAAAGTCCGTTATCTTCGGCTTCTACGTTTTTCCATTTTCTGCCGTAAAATGCCGCGCCGATGATGATTTTTTCAGGCGGTACACCTTTTTTAATATATGAGGAAGTGATTTTTTCAACCGAATGACTTGAATTTTGAGACTCAGGCAGATACAAATTCGTGTGATGTCCCGTGTGCTTGTTCCATTGACCGAAAAAATCGTAGGTCATCAAGAAAAAATAATCCGTCAAAGGGATAATTGCGCGAATATCAGTGTAAGAAAGATAAAGTTCAAACGCGCCGGCGGCTATTGTAAGAAGATATTTTTTGCCGTCTTCTTTTGACGCTTTGTCGAAAGCCGCGCGGAGTTCTTTTAAAAGCGAGGTGAAATTTTCTTTGTCAGCCTCCCTTGTATTGCGGTTCATACCCGGAAATTCCCAGTCAACGTCTATGCCGTCTAACGAATAATAACGGACAAAACGCACTGCGTCGTCAACAAAAATTGCCCGCGTAGAATCGTTGAAACACATTTTGGAGAAAACTTCCGCCGTACCGTAACCGCCGACGGATACGAGAATTTTTAGGCTCGGATATTTTTCCCTTACTTTTTTGGCAATCATAAAATTCTGAGCATCAGAGGAGTGTATAAGTCCGACACGGTTGTTAGTTATTTTTGTGAAAGCCAGATTAAGAATGTCAACGCCGTCAAGCCGCATGTCTTTTAGCGTGAGTTTACGGTTGCCGATGTGCATGTAGGCACATACAAGCGGTGTTTTTAGCGGTGAAAATTTTCCAGTAGGCGAGGAGTTCAAAACTGTTGTCTCGCCGTCGTTGACCAAACAGCCGCAAAAAAACATTGCCGTAAATATGAAAGTGTATAAAAATAATTTCATCTTGCTTTTTTTTATTACAGAGCGCAAAGATAGTTTTTTTTTGTTAACGCTTTATAAAAAATAGCACCCGAAAGATTAACAAAAAAATAACTGAAAAAAGTATCAAAAAAATTTGGCAGATAGAAAAAAAGTCCGTAATATTGCACTCCGAAATTTTTGAATATAACGTTAATAAATTTATAAAATAAAACCATGGAATTATTAAAAGTAGTTGAAGAACAATATGCGCTCAAAAGAGAGTGGCCTAAGTTCAACAGCGGTGATACAGTTACTGTAAATTACAAAATCAAAGAAGGCAACAAAGAGAGAGTTCAGCAATTCAGAGGCGTTGTCATTCAGAGGAAAGGCGAAGGCATCAGCGCAACGTTTACTGTAAGAAAAATGTCGGGTTCTACCGGCGTTGAAAGAATTTTCCCCGTAGAATCACCTTTTATTTCTTCTGTTGAAGTTAACAAGAGAGGTTCGGTTCGTAGAGCGAGAATCTATTACGTAAGAGAACTTACCGGCAAAAAGGCACGTATCAAAGAAAAAAGAATGTAATTTTTTCTTTTACGACCAAAGAAACAAAAAATCCTCAAACCCAATGTTTGGGGATTTTTTTTGCAGGAAAAATTTTGTCAATACAAATAAAAGGTGTAATTTTGCACCCGTAATTTTTTAGAAAAATTTAAAAAGATTAAAATGGCAGACACACAAATTAACGAAAACGGTCAGGATCAGTTGGAGACCGTTGAAAGTTCGTTAGGTAGAACGGAAATGTTTATTGAAGACAACAAAGAAAAACTTTTTATGGGATTGGCTGTAATAGTTTTGGTTATCTTCGGTATTTACGCTTACGTTAAATTTATTAAAACTCCGAAAGAAAACAACGCCGCTGCACAGATGTTTATGGCAGAGCAGTATTTTGAGAGAGATTCTTTCAATTTGGCTTTGAACGGCGACGGCAATTATCCGGGTTTTTTGAGAGTTATGAGCGAATATTCCGGCACAAAAGCCGCTAACAATGCGAAATATTATTCCGGAGTATGTTATATGCACCTTCAAGATTTTGATAATGCAATACGTCAGTTAGAAGATTTTTCGTCTGATGACCCGATGTTGGCTCCCGTTTCTACCGGACTTTTAGGAGATGCTTATATGGAAAAAGGCATAACCGACAAGGCAGAAAGTTATTACAAAAAAGCGGTTGCTAAGGCTGAAAAAAACAATTTGATTGCTCCGCTTTATTTGCAGAAACTCGGCGTTTTGTACGAAAAAGCGCAGAAATTTCAAGATGCACTTTCGGTTTACGAAAGAATAAAGTCTGAATATCCGTCTTCTAACGAAGGCAGAAATGCTGAAAAATATATTCAGGCTGTGAAAATTAAATTGGGTAAATAAGGAAAGTTTTATTCATAGCTATTAAGTTTAGAGTGGCTGTTGCACATATCTTGTGATAGGTGCATCAGCCTTTTTGGTATCTTTTTTGAATATAATTTGTAGTCTTAAATATAAAAACAATATGGGAAGTTTTAAGAGTTATTTAACAGACAGGTCGTTAAAGACACAGACGTTATCGGCAATTTTGATGATTGTCTTGCCGCTCATAGTAGTTGCTATGATAGTTTTTGTTTCCACGAGTGTTATTAATGGTAATGCTCGGGATTTGAGGTATAAGTATCTTCAAGAATTTAAATTCAGCGAGGATATTGACGAAATTTCAAACGATGCCACCGTTAGTCTTATTTATTACGTTTTGATAGAAAAAGAAACTGATAAGGCTGAGGATTTAGAAAGTTTTTCAAAGGCATACCAAATATGCGATTCGTTGAGGGCGTATTTGGCGGGTGGAAATGACGCTTTGGTTTCTGTCGTTGATGATACCAAAAGAATTTTGGCGGATATGCGTTCAAAATATGCAGTGTCATACGATAAAAAAGAAAAAAGTATTGTGCAAAGAGAACAACTTGAGTCTATGTTGGAGACATTGTCAGAAAAGTTTGAAAGTCTTGAAAACGGTCAGAGCAACCAAATTATCGAAAAAACTTTAAGACTTTTGGAATCAGGTTTAGATAAAAATCCGCGCGGTTATATTTCTTCAAAGAGAAATTTCAAAACTGCCGGAATGACTTTTTCCCGTCTCAAACATCAGGGCGTTAACACAGAGGATTTTAGTTCGGCGCAGCAGATGACCGAAAATTTTATAACGCTTGCTCTGGAATATGCCGAGAATAATGACGAGGCGTATTCATTGATGTATGCGGTTGATTCGCTGAGTTATTGCGTTTATGACAACAGCGTAAAACTTCAAGACCAAACCTCGTCAACGGTTTGGAATGCGGCTGATGATCTTCAAAAAAGTTTGTTTTCAACACGTATTATGATAATTTTGGGAATTTTGATTTCGGCCGTTATTATTTGGATTATAACCAAAATTATTATTAATAAGGTGATAAATCCGATTCGTAAAGGTATTTATACCGTAACAGAACTCTCGGAAGGAAATCTTGATTTGGAGGTTGAAAAAGGCTCTTCAAACGATGAAATCAGTCAGTTTAAAACCGCACTTTATACTCTTAATGACAATATCAGAACCATTGTCGGAAATATTTATTCAGTTGCTGACAAGATTTCGACGTATTCGAAGGAGATGAATAAAGCAAGTCAGGAGATGAGCGAAAACGCTAATAATCAGGCTTCTTCTTCGGAAGAGATTTCTTCATCTGTCGAAGAAATTGCGGCAAGTATTCAGCAAAACAGCGAAAATGCACGCGAGACCGAAAGAATCGCCATCAAAAACAGCGACACGATTCAGTCTTGTTACGCAGCCGCTCAGGATACGGTGAAAATGATGAATGAAATTGCTTCAAAAATATCGTTTATCGACGAAATTGCTTTTCAGACTAATATTTTGGCTCTTAATGCGGCTGTTGAAGCGGCTCGTGCCGGCGAACACGGCAAAGGTTTTGCGGTTGTTGCGGCAGAGGTCAGAAAACTTGCCGAAAACTGTGCGGTTGCGGCAAAAAACATTGACGATGTAAGTAATGAAGGCAAAAATGTCGCAAAGCAAACCGGTGAGGCTTTTTCGCTCGTGTTGCCGGAAATTGAGAGAACGACAACCTTGGTAAAAGAAATTGCGGTAACATCAACGGAGCAGTCTGCAAATGCAAATCATATCAATATAGGTGTTCAGAATTTCAATTCGAGTACGCAGCACGTTGCGGCTCTGAGTGAGGAGGTAGCGACTAATTGTCAGGCACTTGCAGAAATGTCTGACGATTTGATGAATATGATAAAATTCTTTAAAATCAGCAGAGCGTAAAAACTTTATGCTTTTTATTTCGCATTTTTTGTTTGAAAAATTTTTGAAAACATATTCGGGGATAACGCTTTTTCCGTTTATCATTTTAAAACACGGCAAAAACGAAATCCCCGAATATGATTTTAATGTTCTTTTTAATCACGAAAAAATACATTTTTATCAGCAATTAGAAACGTTAATCGTTTTTTTCTATCCGCTTTATTTATTTTTTTACATTAAAAACCGCTTAAAAGGTATGACACATTTTTCAGCATACCAAAATATCCCTTTTGAAAAAGAATCATACGAAAAGGAAAGGGATTTATCATATCTAAAAAGCAGAAAATTTTGGGCGTGGAGAAAGTATTTTTGAAATTTTCGATGCCAATTTTTACGGATTTTAGGTAAAACTCGGTGCCAATTTTTACGTTTTTTAACCAAAACTCGGTGCCAATTTTTACGTTTTTTTGTATATTTGCAGCATAAAAAATATTAACGGTATGAAAACTAAGTATTTAGAACGTAATATAGATAAGGCACTTTTGGAGTGGAAAAATTCCGCCGAACATAAACCTATTTTGTTGCGCGGTGCAAGGCAGGTCGGAAAGTTTGATTCTTGCGGGTTTAGTGTATCCTGTAACTCATACTGCCGCTAACGGAATTCCTCTCGGAGCGGAAACCGATGAAAGATACCGTCGTATGATTTTATTTGATACGGGACTTTTGCAGAGGCTTCTTAACCTTGATTTGTCAGATATAATTTTGGAAAACGATACTGCTTTTATCAATAAAGGACCGTTAGCGGAAGTGTTTGTAGGTTGTGAATTTGTCAAAAATATGCCTGCCGATTTTCCTGCTGCGCTTTATTGTTGGCAACGCGACAAGAAGGGTAGTGATGCTGAAATAGACTATCTTGTTCAACGTCATAATCAAATATGGTCTGTTGAGGTCAAGTCGGGGAAAACGGGAAAGATGCAGAGCCTTAGAATTTTTATGGCGCAAAAACAATCTCCGTTTGGTATCCGTACTTCATTAGAAAATTTTTGCGAATACGAAAACATAAAAGTCTATCCTCTGTATGCGGCAGGAAATATAGTCCGTGAATAATTGAAAATGTATAAGTTTTCATTTTTTTGTATACGTATTTTCCTTAAATGCAAAAATATTCAAAAAAAGTTTGAGTATTTAACGTTTAGTTAAGATAAAATGTTTTCCTTTGCACCAAAAGAAATTCATAACAATAAACCGTTATAAGATGTCAAACAATTTGCAAATCAAAAATTTGGATAACGTTGTAGTAAGATTTTCAGGCGACTCCGGCGACGGAATGCAACTCGCAGGAAATATCTTCTCTACCGTTTCGGCAACTGTCGGAAACTCTATTAGTACGTTCCCCGATTATCCCGCCGACATTCGCGCTCCGCAAGGCTCTCTGACGGGCGTTTCAGGCTTTCAAGTGCATATCGGCGCAACAAAAGTTTACACTCCGGGCGATAAATGCGACGTCCTTGTCGCTATGAACGCCGCTGCTTTGAAAACGCAGTATAAATATGCAAAATCAAATGCAACTATCATTATTGATACTGACAGTTTCAAAGAGGCAGACCTTCAAAAGGCTCAGTTCCAAACCTCAGACTATATCGCTGAAATGAACATCGACCCAGACAGGGTTATCGCTTGTCCGCTTACAACTATGGTCAAAGATTGCTTGAAGGATTCAGGCATGGACGTTAAGAGCATTCTCAAATGCAGAAACATGTTTGCCTTAGGTCTTGTTTGTTGGCTTTTTGACAGAGATTTGGAAATTGCTTTCAACTTCCTTAAAGAAAAATTCGCTAAAAAAGCAGGCGTTGCAGAGGCTAATATAAAGGTTATTCAAGCCGGTTATGATTACGGTCATAACACTCATTCTTCTGCAATGAACGTTTACAGAATAGAAACCGCCGAAAAAACTCCCGGTCGTTATATGGACATAACCGGCAATAAAGCAACCGCTTACGGTCTTATCGCCGCTGCTGAAAAAGCAGGATTGAGGCTTTATCTCGGCTCTTATCCTATCACCCCCGCAACTGACGTTTTGCATGAACTTTCAAAACACAAAAGTTTGGGCGTTACGACAGTTCAGTGTGAGGACGAAATCGCAGGTTGTGCTTCGGCAATAGGTGCTTCGTTTGCAGGCGCACTCGCCGCTACAAGTACCTCAGGTCCCGGTATTTGCTTAAAATCAGAGGCTATGAACTTAGCCGTTATCTTAGAACTTCCGCTCGTTGTTTTGGACGTTCAGAGAGGCGGTCCTGCAACAGGTCTTCCCACAAAATCGGAACAGACAGACCTTTTGCAAGCACTTTACGGCAGAAACGGTGAATCTCCGATGCCCGTTATCGCGGCTCTTTCGCCGACCGATTGTTTTGATGCCGCATACGAGGCTTCAAAAATCGCTTTGGAACACATGACTCCCGTCGTACTTTTGACTGACGCTTATTTGGGTAACGGTTCGGCTGCTTTCAAACTCCCAAATCTCGCTGACTATCCGGCAATTAATCCGCCGTATGTTCCCGAAGAACTTTTGGGCAAATGGACACCTTATATGAGAAACGAAGATATGGTTCGTTATTGGGCAGTTCCGGGCAGAAAAGGTTTCACGCACATTCTCGGCGGTTTGGAGAAAGACGACAAAACCGGCGCAATCTCCACAAATCCTGAAAATCACGACCTTATGTGCCGCAAGAGAGCAGAAAAAATCGAAAGAATCCAAGTTCCCGATGTTCAGGTAGAAGGCGACAAAGACGATGCAGAATTGTTGATAGTCGGTTTCGGTTCTACATACGGACACCTTCACGCCGCAATGGACGAAATGAGGGCGGCTGGCAAAAAAGTGGCTTTGGCACAGTTCAAATACATCAATCCGTTGCCGAAAAACACTTCGGAAGTCCTCAAAAAATACAAAACAGTAGTTGTTGCCGAGCAAAACCTCGGACAATTCGCAGGCTATTTAAGAATGAAAGTTGACGGTTTCGTACCGAAACAGTTCAACGAAGTTAAAGGTCAGCCTTTTAACGTCAGTGAGTTGGTAGAAGCGTTTAACAAAATCTATTAATCTGAAAAACAATGGAATACACAATAAACGATTTTAAGAAAGGACAACCCCGTTGGTGTCCGGGTTGCGGCGACCATTTTTTCTTGGCTGCTTTACAAAAAACAATGGCTGAAATCGGTGTTGCTCCCGAAGATACGGCTGTTATTTCGGGTATCGGCTGTTCATCGCGTTTGCCTCACTATATGGCAACTTACGGTATGAACACAATTCACGGTCGTGCGGCTGCTATTGCGACGGGTTGCAAAGTAACGAATCCTAAACTTTCGGTTTGGCAAATTTCGGGCGACGGCGACGGTCTTGCTATCGGCGGTAACCACTTTATTCACGCAAACCGCAGAAACATCGACTTGAAGATGATTCTTCTTAACAACAGAATTTACGGTTTGACAAAAGGTCAGTATTCACCGACTTCGCCGAGAGGATTTGTTTCAAAATCATCACCTTACGGAACAGTTGAAGACCCGTTCCGTCCGGCAGAATTATGTTTCGGCGCAAGAGGACATTTCTTCGCGCGTGCGGTTGCAACCGACGCTCCGGGTACGGCAGAAATCTTGAAAGCGGCTCACGCTCACAAAGGCGCGGCGGTTTGCGAGATTCTTCAAAACTGCGTGATTTTCAACAACGGTACACACGATTCGGTTTACAAACCCGATGTCAGAAAGAAAAACGCAATTTACTTGAAACACGGCGAAAAAATGGTTTTCGGCGAAAACAATGAATTCGGTTTGGTTCAAGACGGTTTTTCGATTAAGGTTGTTAAAATCGGCGAAAACGGTTATACGTTAGACGACGTTTTGGTTCACGACGCACATTGCGAAGACAACACTTTGCAGTTGAAATTAGCGTTGATGGAAGGTCCTGATTTTCCGATTGCTTTGGGTGTTATCCGCGACGTTGAAGCCCCGACTTACGATGAGGCAGTAAACGCTCAAATCGAAGAACTCAAAACCCAGAAAAAATATCATAACTTTTCAGAACTTTTGGAAACAAATGATATTTGGGAAGTAAAATAGTTCCTTTTAACGATACAATGTTGGGGCGGGCATGGTGTCCGCCCTTTTTTTTGAACATTTCAAAAAAAATATCTATTTTTGCCATGACAAAATTTAATGATAAAAAATGCTGACTGAAAAAGAAAAATTACAAAAAGCAAATGACGAAATTCTTAACGCTCAGAGCGTTATGGACAAACATAAAAACTGCGTTGCGGTTTTCGGGTCGTCATCAATAAAAGAAGGCACTAAGTATTATGACGAGGCTGTTTTTACGGGTGAAAAACTTGCGAAAGCGGGTTTTGAAGTCATTACCGGCGGCGGTCCGGGACTTATGGAGGCTGTCAACAAAGGCGTTCAAAAAGCCGGCGGCGTGTCAATCGGAATTTGCATGGAATTTCCTGACATTTGCATTGAAAACGATTTTATCGACAAAGAAAACCACCTTTTGCTAACCGATATGGCGGCAAGAAAATATTTGTTCTGGAAATATTCACGCGCATTCGTGGCTTTGCCGGGCGGTCTCGGCACTTTGGACGAAATCTCTGAGGCTCTGACCCTTATGCAAATGGGAAATATCAAAAAACGTCCGCTTGTTTTTCAGGACAAAACGTTTTGGAGTCCCTTTCAAAATTGGCTTCAACAAAGCCTTTTAACTGATTATAAAACGATAAAACAGTCTGATATTCAGTTGTTTTCTTTGTCAGAAAATGCTGATGAAACCTTGGATATAATTTTAAAAAACATATAAAATCATGAAAAAAATTTTTATGCTCTTAGCGGCTGTTTTTTTCTCGCTTGCCGTAAAAGCACAAGTACCTGCTGCACAGTGTGTTGCAAGCGATACTATTGTACGTCAGGGCAACTCTTTTGTTATGACGGTTAATATAAATAAATGCGATTTGGCGTGTTATGCGCAGTTTCAGCAACTTTTGCCGGAAGGATTTGCGGCAACGGAAATCAGCGACGAGTCCGACAACGCCAATTTTTATTTTGAAAACAACAAAGTTTTTTACCAATGGTATAAACTGCCGATTGAAAGAAATCTTATCACGTTGAAATTTAATGTCGCTGTTTCTCAGGGAGTTAAAGCCGGAAAATACGAAATACCCGGATATTTTTCTTACCAAGTGAAAAACCGTTTGGGACAAATTGACACACCCGTAACAATTACAGTGCAATGAAAAAGTTGTTGTTTTTGTTGACGGCATTTTTACCTTTTGCCGTTAATGCGCAGGATACTGTTTCGGTTTTGACTGATACTGTGGCTGTTAACGATACTATTGTTGTTAACGACACTGTTGTTGTTAACGACACGATTATAATTACTGCGGTCGGCGACATAATGCTCGGCAGCATTGTTCCTGACATGTCGTATTGTCCGCCAAACAACGACGCGAGCCATCTTTTGGACGAGGTGAAGCCGTATTTTGATTCTTCTGACGTGGTTTTTTGCAACGTTGAAGGCACGTTTACGGATACGAAACTCGGCGCGAAAAACTGTCATGACCCGAACACGTGTTATACTTTCGGAATGCCGCGAAAGTACGCAAAATGTTTCAAAGATGCGGGCTTTAATGTTGTTAGCGTGGCTAATAATCACAGCGGCGACTTCGGTGAATACGGCAAAACTAACGCAAAACATCTTCTTGACAGTCTTGAAATCAACTGGGCGGGTTTTACGGAAAAGCCGACAGCAGAGTTTGATGTTAACGGCGTAAAATACGGTTTTTGTGCGTTTGCGCCCAATCAGGGAACGGTTCAAATTACCGACCATGACAATGCTTGTGCGTTGGTAAAACGTCTGAAAGATAGTTGCGACATCGTAATCGTATCGTTTCATGGCGGAGCAGAAGGTGCAAATTATCAACACGTTACAAGACAGTATGAGACGTTTTTGGGGCAAAACCGGGGCAACGTTTACAAGTTTGCTCATACGGTTATAGACGCGGGCGCGGATATTGTTTTGGGACACGGACCGCACGTTACGAGGGCGGTGGAGGTTTACAAAGGAAAATTCATCGCTTACAGCATGGGAAACTTTGCGACATACAGCAACATCAACATCAAAGGTGTCAACGGTTTAGCACCGATTTTCAGGGTAAAAATGAATAAAAAGACCGGTGATTTTATTTCGGCGCAGATAATTCCGACGTATCAAATAAAACCGCCTAACAAAGGTCCTCATATTGATTCACAAAAGCGTGTAATTCAAGTGATTAAAAACCTTACTCAGACCGATATTCATGACAACTATCCTGAGATTTCTGACGACGGTATTGTTTTGCCGCCGGCAGAAAAATAAAATAAAAAAAAATAATTATTTTTGCGGAAAACAATTTTAAAACCAAAGCATGATGGGAAATTATATACGTTTTGATTGGATGATAAAACGTCTCTTGCGCAACAAAAAAAGTTTTGTTGTGTTGGAGGGCTTTTTGAGTGTACTTTTAAACCGCCAAATAAAGATAAATCAAATTCTTGAAAGTGAAAGCAACCAAGAAGAGGAAGAACAAAAATTCAACCGTGTTGATTTGTTGGTTGAGGACGAAAGAAAAGAGAAATTTTTGATTGAAGTTCAAAACGACCACGAGTTGGATTTTTTTCACCGTATGGCGTTCGGCGCATCAAAAATTATTACCGATTATATGAAAAGCGGCGAAGCATACAAAACTTTGCCGAAAGTCTTTTCTATTAATATAGTATATTTTAGTTTGGGACAAGGCAAAGGTTACGCTTATCATGGCACAACGGTTTTCAAAAATATGTTCAATGCAGAGGACGAGTTGAAACTTACGTCAGTTCAGAAGTCAAAATTTGGCGTTGACGAAGTTGCCGGCATTTTTCCAGAGTATTACATTTTGCGTGTTAACAAGTTTGAAGATGAAGTTACGACTCCATTGAAACAATGGATTTCGTTTTTGAAAACCGGCGAAATTCCAGATGCTTTTACGGCTCAGGGGTTAGAAGAGGCGCGTAATGTTCTCCGCGTAGATTCCCTTAGTAAAGAGGATCGTCAAATTTATAAGCGTTATTTGGAAGGGCTTAGTTTGGCAATGAGCCTTGACGATTCGAGCAGAACAGAGGGATATCATGACGGTTTTGGTGCAGGGCAAGAGTTAGGACGTGCGGAGGGTCGCACCGAACAACTCGTTGAAAGCACCAAGAACCTCATATCTGCCGGTTTTGATTTTGACAAAGCAGTTGAAATGTTAAAAGTCCCGACCAATCAAATCCCCGAACTGCGCCGTTTGGTTTTTGATTCTTAACCTTAACTTAATCTAAACTCTTTGTCTTAACTGTTAATTTTTGTTACTTTTGTACATTACAAACCCAATTAAATAACAAAATTTAACTAAAACTTAATATAAAAATGTTGCAAAATTCAATAAAAATATTAAATGCAACGCAACGCAACGCAACGCAACG
>JAFPZK010000074.1 GCA_017417315.1 Bacteroidales bacterium | reverse complement strand
GTCAACGAGCGGCGGCACTCTCTTTTTTAATATCCGCAGGTGCTTGTCGTCGCTGACAAGGAAACGAGCGTTTGCCCATATAGCACAATCAACAAACTTGTTGTCATCAGGGTCAGTAGTTACAATGTTCCACCTTACATAATCATCAACCCTTATTGTCGCTGGATTGTTTAGGATAAATGCAATAACAGTATCCGCTACTGACTTATTTGTATGATTAGTAATGACTTCGGAATATTCCATAATGATTTCATTAGAAATACACAAAGAAATTTCCCCTTTCACAACCTTTTGCAATATATGGTGATAAGGCGATTTTCGGTTTAGCATTTGCAATAAACCGTTGGTATCCAAGACAATTTTTTCTATGCTCATTTGTGGTGGATTTTCACTATTTCGGAATCAGAGGGGTACTTTCCTTGTCTTTGAAGATTGTCAACTTTCTTCATAGATAGTTCGTACATAAATTCTGACAGAATTTGATGTAACTCCTTTAATTCAGATTTAGACATTTTTACATTAAAAATGCCTAAAATTGCCTTTTGTGCATCGTTCAAAGGGAATTGTATGCCTTCAACTATGTTTGTCTGTGCCATAATCTTGATGTTTTTTGTTGTTCTACACCGCAAATATAATTCTTTTATAGGATTTGCGCAAATGTTTTTTGTGTTTTCCAAATATTTTTATATTTTTGTGCGACTAAATTTATAACCGATGAAACAAATTGATATACAATTTAAAACATTCAAGAAAAAAGGTGATGACCGTACTTTGTTTTGTACAAGGGCAAAGTGCGATTACAACCTTAATGTACTAAGTGTTGCGTACATACCTATAATACACAACGTTTTGCCACCGAATTGGACAGACCAAGACACGTGGCATTATATCCCAAATTCGAGGCTCGATGAAATAATTATCCCAAAGGATTCTGCTACATTATCGGGAGCATACACACCTGTTTCCGAACTTCCAAACGGCAAAAGCCTTAACGTCCTTACACCTGATAGTATGGACGAAAGCACCGCAGAAGCATTACAACGCCTAAAAAAAGCGGTTGGCAATGTGGCTGAATTTGTGGCTGAACGTCTGCAATACTCTCTTGCCGAATTAGGCGAAGTTTTGGCATTAGAACAAATTGATGCCGTTGCCCTTGCTATCTACAATGCCGAAGCACGCAACCAAGGCTTGATTGTAGGCGACCAAACAGGTATTGGCAAAGGACGTGTGGCGGCTGCATTTATCCGTTACGGCGTAGTTCACGGGTATAAACCCGTATTCTTTACCGAAAAACCGGGTTTATTTTCGGATATTTACCGCGATTTAACGGATATTCATTGTCCGTATTTCCGCCCCTTCATTATCAACAGCAGCGGTTCTGACATTCTCAACGATGACGGCGATATTGTCTACAAACACGACAAGGGTATGTATGATTATGCCCTTAATCGTCAATCCATGCCCGAAGATTGCGATTTTGTGTGCTGTACATACTCGCAATTATCGTCCGGTTCTGAATCGTCAAGCAAAAAACAAACGTTAATCTCAGCACTTTGCAGAGATAACATTGTAATACTTGACGAGGCACACAACGCCGGAGGCGAAGTACAACTTGCAACAAAAGACCGAAAAATTGTCGGCGGCAGAACGGCATTTTTCTTTCAGACCGAAGTGTTAAGATACTGCAAAAGTGTTATGTATCTGAGTGCTACGTATGCAAAACGCCCGGCAAATATGCCTGTATATGCGCTTAACACGTGTATTGCAGACTTGGGCGGCGGCAATTTTTCAAAAAAGAATTTGCCCGTAGGTGAATATGACACGGCAAAAAGATTAGCCGACATCAGCAGTTATTTTTACTCTATCCCGGCTCAGGAAATTGTATCATCGTCAATGGCTCGTTACGGTCAGTTTATCCGCCGTGAACGTGTTACAAAGGGTATGAATGTTGATTATTACACCCTTGATGACAGCGAAAACACGGTAAAAGCCGGACTTCCAAACTTAAAAAACCAACATTGGGCTATCTATAAGAACATCACGGAGATATACGCACGTATACGCCGTTTTCAAGAGGTTTATTTTCAGCCGTACCTCACAAGGATTGCAAAAAGGTTAGCAGAAGAAGGTCTGAAAAACCAAAAACCGCCTACTGTTGCCTCAGCAAGTCTTTTTAGTTCGCTTTTTCATTTGAGCAACAATATTTTATTGTCAATGAAAGCGTTACCCGTTGCCGAGCGTGCTATTCAACACGTAAAAGACGGCAAAGCGGTTGTTATTGCACTTGCCGACACAAACGAATCGGTATTAAAGAACCGTAAAACAGCAGGTAAAGACAAGGATAATGAACCCGACGAAACCGAGGCAGTAGGCAGCGAAATTGAGGTAAGCGAGGGTATGAAAATCAGCGGTGATTACACAATCACTTTTGACAATATTTTCAAAAACTTGTTTTTTTACTACATCAAAAAAGGACGTAAAGTACTCAGCAAGGTTCATATAGAGGTTGAAGAATTGGGTATAGATGCCGTTGAAGAATACCATAAAATCCTTGATTTGTTCCGCTCAACAACAAGCGGTTTGTGTTTCTCCCCTATTGACATTATCAGAGAACGCATTGAACGCGAGGGTTTCAAAGTTGCAGAATGTACGGGCAGGGATTTATGTCTGAATTTTAAAAACGGCGATTACCTTAATTCAACAATCGAACACGTTAAAAAGTTTTCTTCGCAGCAAGGAAAACACGTTAGTCTTTGCTACAAGAAATTCAACAACAATGAGGTTGATGTACTCATAATCAATCAATCCGGCTCTACGGGAAAATCGGCTCACGCAACCAACAAAAACACCACGCTCCGCCCCGACCAAGTTAAGCAGCGTGTAATGCTTATTGCACAGGCGGAACTTGACGTTAATACGGAAGTTCAAAAGCGCGGACGTATAAACCGTACCGGGCAGTTTGAACATATACCGCCGCAATATGAGTACATTTTTTCGGCTATTCCGTGCGAAAAACGCTTTATGATGATGTTGAAAGCGAAATTAAAATCGCTTGATGCTAATACGACATCAAATCAAAAGCAATCTGACGAATCAGTGTTGAAAACAGACGATTTTTTCAACAAATACGGTGATGAAATTGTAAACGGGATTTTGACTAATGATTGGAATTTAAATCACGTCTTAAACGACCCGTTGGCAATCGAAGTAGACCCCGTAAACCCAAAACGCAAAAAACAACAGCCGGACGAAATGGCGCGTACTGTGTTCGGACGTATGCAGGTTTTATCACCAGAACAGCAGGATTTTTACTACAATACCGTTTTGGAGCGTTACAATAACAAAGTAGAGGAATTGAAAGCCAATGACGAGTACGATTTGGAAATTAAAGTAGCCGACTTTCAGGCTCAAAAAATATCCGAAAATCTGTTGAATCAAGGCAAAACAGACGGCAGCACGTCTGAATTGTCAGACTCTACGTTCCTAACAAAATACTCTATCCGTCAGCAAACTAAACTGTTGAAATTAAAGGATTTGAACGAGATTATTACACGTAACTATAAAATAGGACTTGGAGCGACTGACGAAGTATTAAAACGCCTGAAAATCAGTTTTAAAGAAACGCAAAAGGACACAATAGAACGCAAGGCAAACAACATTAAGAAACAGACCGAGGCGCAAAAAGAAAAAATTGAACAACTCACCGCAACGGTTAAAGATTATGTTGAAAACGGTATGTCCGAGGACAGCATAGCCCGCGCAGAGGAACGTGTTTTGGAGGCAAAGAAAAAACTAAAAACAATAACAAGCGGACAAGACGAGGATTCTGTTTACTTTGACAAACGCCTCAAAGAAGATAAGGAACATTACGAAAGTCTTAAAAAACTCATTGATACGCTCCGTGTAGGTAAGTTCTTTGAGAAAGACAACAATATCTATTGTGTAACAAGCATCTACACAAAAAATACAAACGGCGAATTTGTTAATATATTCAATGCTCCGTCTAATATCATTTGTACGTTTGAAACCACTGACCCGCACAATACGTCTTTACTGTTTAATTTCGCGGAAATGGGTGCTAATTCAATGCGCGAAATTGTAAAAAAAGAAACAGACGGAAAAGCCTACGATAATTACATAAAGAACGACAAAAGGCGCGAGGAAGCGTTTATTATTACAGGCAATATCGTTCCGCAACTCAGCGAAAAAGGCGTTGTGATAACACGTTTTACTCACGAGGACGGCAGTTTTGAAAACGGCATTGTCGTAAAACCCGTACCTGTAAACGGAGTTATGCAACTGCCTGAATTTTGCCGCACGGCTACAATTCCGCTGACCTCAAAAACAGTAAAACCCGTTTTGAGGTCGTTATCAAGCGGCAGCCGCGTTGATTTCAACAGCGTTAAGTATGTGGGACTGATGTATATTTCGGGCATACGAACAGGCGATAATATGGTGTATTACCTCACCGCAGACTCAGGATATAAAGAGTTTTTGTATATGGACGAGGTACGTAATTGTTTTGTACAAAAAGACGGTGATTTGCGGTTTAAAGGCGAATACAACATAGAGTTAGAGAACGTAAACCGTCTGCTTGAAATTATGGTAAATCCTGAAATGCTGTTTTCAACGAAAGTTGCGTTTTCTGCGCTGACAGCATACGCCGATGCGCTTGATTTCAGCAGATACAAACCGCAAGATTGGGCAAAATTGAGTTACGACAAAAAGAATATCCCGTCTGACAAAGCATACGCCGGACGGCTGCTTACCTCAGAACTTGCATTGCTCAGTGTAACCGGGGAACAAAAATCTGCAAAAAAATCAAAAACCGATGATGACACCGCCGCAGAAGAAATTTCTGTTGTGGATTACAGCGAAAAATCTTGGGCGGTAACAGGCGGCGGCAAGAGAGAATGGGACATTCTTAAAAAGAACGGCGGAAAGTATAATTCACACCTTTCAGTAGGTCGTGGTTGGGTTTTGCCGAAAAGTAAATTTTCAAAAAGTCAAATTTTAAAACTTGTAGCATAATGGCACTGACAAAAAAAGAATTAGAAATAATCAAAAACGCGGATTTCTCCGGCGACAGCCGCGAGGACGAAATTTACCGCGAAATGCAGGAGATTGTGGAGAAAAAAACCGACAAATTCACAAACCCCTCCGGCGTATCTAACACCAAAATAGATATGACCGAAACGATAAAGCAATACGGTTACGATGTAGACCTTTACAAAAAGCGTTTTGGCTCTGTAAATCAGTCTGAGGAAGATTGTTGCAAACGTATGATTGAAAAAATCAACGGCGAAGGCAAAACCAAAGAGCCGAAAACCGCCGATAATTCGGATTCTGACGATGACGATGAATTAATTTTAATTGCAGAAGCCGAGGCAGAAGCGGTTAATTTGCTGTTACAACTTGAATTAGAATTGTAAAACATTTTAAAATTAAAACCACAATGAAAATTACCATTACAAACATTGACGATTTTAAGCCCTATTTGGGCAAATCAAACGGCGCAGATGCGGGTTATGAGTATATCAAAAAATTTGGAAAATTATACTCAAAATCTGACACAATCAAGAAAACAATAGACCAATCTCTGTTGTTAATCAACAAAATCGTATCAGAAAACGAGCCTAAAAAAAAACCTTTGAAACACAAATTCACCAAGGGTAAAGGCGGCAAACGTAAAGTTACGGGACGGCGCAAAAAAGGTGAAAAAAAGCCTAAAAAAACGTCCGGCACAACGAAAAAAAAGACGGGTACAACTAAGGAAAAAGGTACGACAGAAACCAAATCAAAAAAGGAGAGTAAACCAAAAATCGGTGAGGCTGAACCGTGGCAGGTAACACTCCGTTATTTTGCTGCGTATTGCTGTGGTAAGGAGAAAACCGTTACAAGTATCCGCAAATTTGTAAAACAGATTCAGGCGCAATTTTCGG
>JAFPZK010000073.1 GCA_017417315.1 Bacteroidales bacterium | reverse complement strand
TCTCAACAATCCTGCATACACCACGTATCACGTTGAAATGGGTGAAATTTCTTCATATCCTGCGGGTTACAAAGAGAATGCGGGTATTTTCTGTCATAACAATCCTTGGGTTATCATCGGCGAAACGGTTGCCGGCAGAGGCAATGACGCTTGGGAACATTATGCGAAGATTTGTCCGGCGTTCATCAAAGACCAGCAGTTGCATAAAGTAGAGCCTTATGTTTATTCTCAAATGGTTGCGGGCAAAGATGCTGCGAAACCGGGTGAAGGTAAAAATTCATGGCTTACGGGAACGGCGGCTTGGAACTGGTATACGATTACGCAGTTTATCCTCGGTATAAAACCCGATTACAAAGGCATAACGATTGATCCGTGTATACCTTCGAGTGCGAAAGGTTACAAAGTAACGCGTAAATTCCGTGATGCGGTTTACGAAATAGAAATAGAGAACCGCACCGGCGCACAAAAAGGCGTAAAAGAACTTTACGTTAACGGCGAAAAAGTCAGCGGCAATCTTGTTCCGATGGCAAAAGCGGGCGAAAAAGTTGTCGTAAAGGCGATAATGTAAAATTAATAAATATTTTTGGTATGTAGAGACGCGATTTATCGCGTCTCTATGTTTTTGTGAATAAAAATGGCAAAATTAAAGATTGAAAATTTCGGTCCGATAAAAAACGTTGAATTTGAATTAAAAAAGTTTAATGTTTTTATCGGTCAGCAAGGCACGGGAAAGAGTTGTATTTTAAAAATAGCCGCTTTTTGCAAGTGGTTGGAGAAAGTATATTCAACAACGGAAGTTCAGTATTTGAAAAAAAGTATGACCGATGCAGAATTTTTAAAAGAGTATTTAATTGCCTTTTATAAATTGGACTTTAATTGCCATAATTATTCTATTTTTTATGAATCAGATGATATAAAATTTGATATTTTTGAAGGTAAAATTAATATTTCCGGTACAAAAGATTTGCAGACTAAACAGCGGGTTGCCTATATTCCTGCCGAACGATGTCTTGTTGCCGCAATTCCTAATTTGATGAGTTTGAGAATCAGACAGAATACAAATATTTATAAATATCTTGTTGATTGGGAAGACGCGCATAAATTGTACGCGCAGAAAACATTTAGTGTTCTGAATTTAAATACATACTTTTTGTATAATGACACACAAAAAATTGATTATCTGTCAGTTGATAATCAAACAATAATTCCTTTTGAAAATGCGTCAAGTGGTTTTCAGTCGCTTGTTCCTATATGTATTTTGACGGATTATTATTTAAACAGTGATATTTTGATGTCAATAGTTGAGAAAGTAACAACAGAATCAGATATTAATTTAAAATCCGCTCCGAAAAATTGCTCCCTTTTTATAGAAGAACCTGAGGCAAATATTTTTCCTGAAACACAATACGAATTGGTTAAATGGTTGGTTTCTGCGGTAAATAACGGTAACGAAAACTCTATTTTTGTTGCGACACATAGTCCGTATATTTTGTCATCGTTCAATAATTTGATTCAAGCGGAAAATTCTGCACTTTCAAACACGGAAAAACGAAGTGAAATCAATGAAATAATGCAAACAAAAGATTTTGTAAACTTCAATGAAATAGGTGTTTACGAGGTAAAAGACGGCTGTATAAACGATATTAAAGATTACGATTTGCAGATTATCAATTCCAACGGGATTGACAGTGTTTCTGATATTATTCAAGAACAATTTTCAAAACTTTTAGACTATGAAAACGATTGAACTGCCTTGTTCAGAAATCACAAATGTTTCTAAAATTGTCTGCCATGACAAGGGAAATAAATCAAAGTCGAAAATCACCTTTATAAATGATGATAAAAATTGGTATTTTAAGACTTTAAAAAAAATCCTTGTAACGGTGTTCAATATTTTGTTGAATTGAAAGGGGAGAATATTAACGATGCAGTTCCTCAATTGGAAAACGCAATCAAAAAACTTTTCAACGGAGTAGAAGGAAGTTTGGCATTTATTATTTTTTCAAACAAAAGTCCGAATTCTGCTACCGCTAATATGCAGATTATCAAAAGTTTTAAAAAGAGAAACAAAATCAATCTGATAATTCAGAAAACACCATACGAGTATAAATTATAGATGTTTTGCTATTAATTCAAAATTATTTTGCCGCTGTTTTGTTTTTAGGAAAAAAAAACGTAATTTTGCGCACTCAAAATGAAGTAAATTATGAAGAATGCGCTTTTGGTTTATAGCATATCAGGTTTGGTGTTGCTCAGTATTGGTGTTGGATTGTTGTATACGTATCCGAAGTTAGAGTTACATTGTATGCTAAATTCCTATCATACAGGGTTTTTAGATTTTTTCTTTAAATGTTATTCCTTCTTGGCGGAATGTCCGTTATATGTTTTTATGTTGATTCCTTTGTTTTTCAAAAAATATAGAATCACCATTTTTTTTGCCATAAGTGAATTGACGGCAGGAGCAATTTCGTATGTTTTGAAGCAAAGTATCAGTATGGAGCGGCCTCTGCGTGCATTTGAAACACGTCCTGATTTGACTTTTCCTTTTGTGGAGGGCGTTGATTTGCATAGCAGTAATTCTTTTCCGTCAGGACATTCCTCAACATTCTTTGTTTTCTGTACGGTTTGGGCGATAGTTTTGGCATACCGTTATCAGCAGACTGCTGACCCTAATGACCGCAAGGCAAAAATTAAGATTATTTTAACGGTGTTGGGACTGTTGATTTTTGCCGCGCTTGGGGCTTATTCGCGTGTCTACTTGTCGCAACATTTCCTCTCTGATGTATGCGTGGGAAGTATCATCGGTTTTAGTGTTACGCATATAGTTTATTTCTTGGGTAAAAACAAACTTTTTAAAAGTCAAAATAAAGAATGAGATTGAATAAAATAATGGAATTTTTGCGTAAGCCGCTTCCGCTTTTTAAATTTTCTTGTGTCCTCAGCATAGGGACGATGTTGCTTTTCAACATACCGTTTTTCAATTATGTTGCTGACAATATTGACGAGACGTTAGGCGGGAAAATTTTTCTGTTGGCATCGTTGGTTGTCGTTATGTTGGCACTTAACTTTTTTGCTACTTATTTGATAATGTTTTTAACGCGGAAAGTAGGGCGTGTACTGCTTGCCATACTTTCGGTAATTAATGCAACGGCTGTTTATTTTATTATCACTTACGGCGTGATGATGAATGCTACAACCCTTGAAAACGTTTTCAATACGAGATATTCGGAAGCCTCAGGCTTTTTTAGTGTCTCGTTGTTTCTTTTTGTTTTTGCCTTCGGTGTTTTGCCGGCGTTGTATTGCTTGTTGAGACCAGTTGACTTCGGAAAAGTGAAAAAAATGGCAATCTGTTGTTTAAGCGCATTAGGTATTATCATTGTAACAGGCTTGCTGAATGTCAAACATACGCTTTGGATTGGTCAGCATGACACCGAGTTAGGCGGGCTGTTGCAGCCGTGGTCATATATTGCAAACACTTTCCGTATTGTTAGCAGCAATTACGACACAAAGGTTGAGGAGATAAAACTGCCTGACGGTGAGATTTCTGACAGTAGTAAGACTGTTGTGGTTCTTGTTATAGGCGAGTCGGCGAGAAAAAACAATTTCCAACTTTATGGTTATCAGAGAGAAACTAATCCGTTGCTTTCAAAACAGGACGGTCTTAAAGTTTTTCAGGCGACCTCATGCGCCACTTACACTACCGCCGGCACAAAAGCAATTCTTGAACCGCAAAACAGCAGCGACCTTTATGAATTGTTGCCGAACTACGCTTTCCGCATGGGTGCTGACGTTTCTTGGCGTACTTCTAACTGGGGAGAGCCGCCTATTCATATTGACGAGTATATCACTGACCCGGAACTTGCCGAAAAATATCCCGGAGAGGATAATACATACGATAATATTCTGTTAACGCACCTTCGTGAGCGCATAGAGTCAAGCACGAAAAACAAAGTTTTGATTGTTTTGCATACGAGTACGAGCCACGGTCCTAAATATGCGGATAAATATCCTAAGGAATTTGAATTTTTTACGCCCGTTGCTGAAAGCGTGGAAGAAGGGGAGAAGAATGTCGGAATGTTGGTTAACGCTTACGACAATACTATCCGCTACACCGACTTTTTGTTGGACAGTATTATTAACACTTTGCGGTCTATGACGGAATGGAACAGATCCATGATTTTCATTTCCGACCATGGAGAATCTCTGGGCGAAAACAATATTTTTATGCACGGTCTTCCTATGCAATTAGCACCGAAGTGTCAGTATGAAATACCGTTTCTTGTATGGACTTCTGAAAATTTCAGGAATTACAAGTCTGATGAAGAATTGCCCGAAGTTCTCGAACAGCATTTCATTTTTCACTCCGTGCTGAACTTGCTGTCTATAAAGTCTCCTGCTTACAATCAGGATTTTGATATATTTAAAAACATGTAGAGACGCGATTAATAGCGTCTCTACGTTTTTTTATTGCCTAAACAATTCTTCTGCCGTAACTGAGGATTGAAACACGTCTGAATATTCGTTTTTAGCAAGCGGATTAACTCCGATATAAGTCAGATGAAATGTTTTTGAGCGGTTTGTTTCTTCAAGCGCAGAAATCCTGCCGGTGAGTTTTTGTGCATAATCCGAACTGACCGAAAACGCAGATTTGCAAAATTTTATTTCGCAGACATTTACGACATCATCGGCACGGTCTATCAAAAGATCTATTTGCATACCTTTTTTTTCGTTGTCTTTTATGATGAGCGACGATTCTTGAGAAGAAACGCCGAGAATTTGTAACGCACTCTTTATCTGACGGATATGAAGTAAACAAACTTCTTCAAAAGCAATTCCGCGCCATGACGAAATTTCAGATTCGTTGAGATGATTCTGCCAATAATCTTGATTTTTGATTATGCGGTTTTCTTTAAAATGCAGCCAAAACCAACTAAAACAATCTGAAAGTTTGTACTGAACTTCCCGTTTGCTGCCGCCGTACGGAATGTAAGGCGTTATAAAACCGCTCTCTTCCAAGGCTTTCAAAATTTTGGTAAATTCGCCGTTAGGTTCTGTTGAAGTCATTTCGGCAATTTCTCCGCGCGAAAACCCCGCATGACGTTTACCGAGTGTGCGGACTATTTCCATACATTTTCCGGCGTTGTCGAAAATCGAATTGAAAAGTCTTTCAAATTCGCCGTTAAGTTTGGCTCTTGTGTTAAAAAACAATGCGTCAATATTTTGAGCAAGACTCATCGACGGATTGAAATAATCCAAGTAATAAGGTATTCCGCCTAATATCATATATGCTTGTACAATATTGTAACGCGACATTTTTATTCCCCGGCTAACGAAAAACTCCTCACATTCGCCTAACGTAAACGGATAAAGTTTCATTGATAACGTCAAGCGACCGTAAAGTCCGCCTTTGTTGTTGATTAAATTGTCGATTATCCACGACGAAGCCGAGCCGCAGACTATAAGACACAAATTATGCCTTGCATTTGCCCAGCCGTTCCAAAAAGCCTCTAATGCAGAAAGAAAACCCGACCTCGGAGTGTCCATCCACGGTAGTTCGTCAATGAAAATCACCTGTCTTGAACCGTTGTCAATTCGGGTTAAAAATTGTTCCAATAAGAAAAACGCTTCCAACCACGTTTTTGGCGGATTAATATCTTCCATACCGTGATTGATTAACGAGAAATAAAAATTTTGAAGTTGGGCTTTTAAGTTTTGACGTTTTTTCTTGTCGTATGGCGACAAACCCGTATGTCTAAAAACCATATTGTCGCGAAAAACTTCGTTGATTAGAAACGTTTTTCCGACACGTCTGCGACCGTAAACAGCAATAAATTCGGCTCTATTGCTATTTAAGCGGCGGTTGAACTCTGCGATTTCTTGTTTTCTGCCGATAATTGTACACATAGTTTTGCTTTTTTTCTTCGGCAAAGTTAATCAGTTTTTTTAGATTTAACTCCTAATAACTGTTAATTTTTGCTTTATTCCGCTACGAAATTACTTTTTTGAGTTTCGTAGCGGAATAAGACGTTTTTTTTACGATTTGGACAAGGATAATTTTTATCCCCGTCCAAATCGCAGAAAAATATCACGTTTTGGACAAAGATAATTTTTATCCCTATCCAAATCCGATAAAAAAATTAACAATCATTTTTTTTTTGAGCATTTTAACTATTTTTGTCGATGAATTTTTAATTAAAAATAAATTAACATGAAAAAAATCAAATTTTTACTTTTTGCAGTGCTGACGTTTTGCTTTATGCAAAATAGTATTGCGCAAGTGCCGTATGCTACTTACGACATCAATTCGAGAACGCTCACTATCGGCTATGCCGACAAACTACCCGAAGGCGCGTTCGATATTTCTTCAAAAGACAATGACGGAATAAATCTTGCAGAGAATGAAGGTTTATCTCAGTATTATGCTTTGTATTACGCCAAAGGTATTGTGATTGACAAGTCTTTTGCTAATTTCAAACCGACTTCATGTGAGAATTGGTTTTCCGATTTTGGAGGTGAGTACATCATGGGACTTGAAAACATCAATACGGAAAATGTTGCAAATATGAGTAATATGTTTTATTTATGCTATAATCTAAAAACTCGCTTCACCGATGTTTGAGGGGTGTGTAAACTTAGTCGGCGGCAATGGTACAAGATATGAGAAATCTAATAGGGAAGGTTGTCATTATGCCAATATTGACGACCTCTTTGCTTATGGTCTTGGATATTTTACGAAGAAAGAATAAAGTATGAGCCGCGAAACTTTTGCGGCTCTTTTTTTTGCTGTTTTTTATAAAAATATTATTTTTGCGGAAAAAAGTAAATGTAAATGGATGAGAATAATGCATTAATACCGTTATCAGAGGCGGTTGAAGTAATCAAAACTGCCATAATGCAAGGTCAGTACGAGGCATTGAAAGATGTAAACCGCGTGCAACTTGCGGTGTATTTTGCCATTGGCAAGTATCTGTCGAATAATACCCGTCGCCTTCCGTATGGAGCAGGTGCTTTGAAAATAATTAGCGAACAATTACATAAGGAAATGCCAGGACTGCGAGGTTTTTCGGAAACAAGTTTAAAAAAAATGAGATTGTTTTTCGAGCATTGGAAGATGTTAGATGCAAAATCGTGCGTTGCAACGCACGATTCTCAAAAGACAAAATCTAATAATATGATTGATATTTATCATTCAATAACAATCCCCGATATTGTTGGATTCCCGATTGAGGATTTCTTCAAAGTTCCATTTACCCACCACGTAGAAATCTATCGAAAAGTAGAAGATTTTCAAGCACGTTACTATTACATCCGTAGAACTGCGGAAGAACACTTGTCCGTTGAATCTCTCGAAACGCTCATAAAACAACAAGCGTATGAGAATCGAGCCACAATACCAAACAATTTTTCAGCAACCATTCCTAATTCTTCAATGGCTCGAAAAGCGGTGATGATGTTTAAAGATTCATACGCTTTGCAGTTTATCAACACTGAGGAAATTGGTGAACGGGATAAACAGGATATTGATGAGCGTGTTGTGGAACAACAGATTGTACAAAATATAAAAAAATTCATTATGACCTTTGGTAATGATTTCTCTTTTGTCGGAAATCAATACCATTTAGAGGTTTATGGAGTAGAGTTCTTTCCTGATTTGCTTTTTTTCAATAGGGAACTAAATGCGTTAGTTGTTGTTGAATTAAAACTTGGGGATTTCAAAACAGCGTACCTTTCCCAATTATCCACATACTTGCGTATTTTAGACGACCATGTAAAGAAAAAACACGAGAATCCTTCTCTCGGTATTGTACTTTGTAAGTCGGCAAATAGAGATTTTGTTGAATACGTTATTCAAGATTATAAAAAGCCTATGGGTGTTGCTACTTATCAAACGGCAGAAGATATGCCGGATTATTTACGTAAAGCATTACCTAATGTAGAAGATTTAAAAAAACTTATCATTGATGAAAATTAATTATAAAAAAATATTTATGCTTTGGATATCGCCTTTAATTTTAGGCTTGATATTGGCTGCAATCACTTACTTTTTAATGGTTGAAAACGGGGACATACATTCTCGAAATTTCATAACTGCGACAATGATTAATATAATTATATTCATAGTTTATGAAGTAATAATTACATCAAAATACCCTGATGTAACATCGAAAAAACATATTGTGTATAGCGTGGCAGTAATTATCGGAATAATCTGTGTATTTTTTATATCAGGTTTGAATAAATTTGAAGAATATTTTGATAAAGAATCATATACCGTTGAGGCTGTTTTCTATAAATATACAAAAAGGGAAAAACATATTGTCGGTAGAGACGCTACTTTATATATGGTTGATGTGAAATACAAAGATAAAAACGGAAAGGAAGTCTTCAAGGAGAGGGAAGTCGGCTTTGACGCCAGAGCAGACATATCCAACCCACCATACTTATACAACTTATACGAAGACGGTGATACGGTAATAATAAAAGTTTCTGACAAATACCCTGACTATTTTGAGGTTGTTAGCAAAAAATAAAGAGGCTGTCTAAAAAGGCAGCCCCTTTTATTTTTTTATACTGTTTCCAAACCGTAAATTTCGTTGAAAATATTTTCGTATTTCTGCCTTACCGCTTTGCGTTTAAGTTTCTGAGTTTGAGTTAATTCGCCGGTTTCTGACGACCAAACCTCAGGCACGAGACGGAATTTGGCAATTTGCTCAACTTTGCCGAGCGTTTTGTTAACTTTCTGAATCTCCGAATCTATAAGTTTTATAACTTTTTCGTTTTCAACGATTTCCTTGTTTGAAAAATCTTTTGTTTCACCTTCGTTTTTAAGGAAAATCTTCAAGGCTTCAAAGTCGGGCGAAATTATTGCCGAAGCAAATTTCTGACTTTCACCGACAATGCAAACCTGCGAAATATACGGCGATTCTTTGCATTTGCCTTCAATCATCTGAGGCGCAATATATTTTCCTGACGAAGTTTTGAAAACGTCCTTCTTTCTGTCTGTAATGTACAGATAATTACCCTGTTCTGACAAATATCCGACATCTCCCGTGCGGAAAAATCCGTCTTCGGTCATAACCTCTGCCGTTGCTTCGGGGTTTTTGTAATAACCTTTCATAACGTTTGGTCCTTTGACCAAAATTTCGCCGTCTTCTTCGTCGATTCTTACCGTTTCGTTGCTGACAACAGGTCCTACTGAGGCAAATCTGTGATGATTGACGTCAGCATGGGCGATTATCGGCGAAGTTTCTGTCAGACCATAACCTTCGCAAACTTTTATGCCCGCAGCCCACAACATACGGCTGAGATTCGGTGAAATTGCCGCACCGCCGCAGCCCAAAAACTTCATCTGTCCGCCGAAGAAATCTTCTCTCCAATGTTTGTAAATAAATTTATCGAGAACTTTTAGTTCAAGATTATAGAACCAGCCGTTGGCGTTGTTGTGTTCAAAACGTCTGCCGAGTTCAACGGCTTTGTCAAACATTTTTTTCTTTATTCCCGTGAATTTTGCACCTTCTTTCATAATGCCTTCAACGATTTTCTCCGTAACTCTCGGTACGGTGTTGCAACCGTTGGCTTTTATGTCGCAAAGGTCTTTGACGATAGTTCCAAGGCTCTGAGCGTAATAAATACCGATTCCCAAGAATTGGTACATATAACAAAAACATCTTTCGTAAACGTGGCAAAGCGGCAAAATCGAAAGCACTTTATGAGTGTGGTCAAGACCTAAAATCGAACATGCGCCCTGAAAATTACTGCAAAAGTTTTTGTGTGTCAACATTGCGCCTTTTGACAAGCCGGTCGTCCCGGAAGTGTAAATGATTGAACAAACGTCATCTTCATTGATTGACTGTTTGATTTTTTCGAGTTCTTCCTTATAATATACTTCGCTTTTTAGTCCTAAGTCATAAACTTCTTTCCAATTAGCAACGCCTTCTATTTCGTTGAAAGAGTATATTTTTTCGAGACTTGCGATATTATCTTTAACTGCGCTGACACGTCTTTGTGCTATGGCATCGGATATAAAGACGAGTTTCGACTCGCTGTGATTGAGCATAAACTCGTAGTCTTTGCTGCTGATAGTCGGATAAACGGGAACATGAACCGCACCCGTCATAGCGATAGCCATGTCTAAAAAGTTCCATTCGGGACGGTTGTTGGAAACGGAGGCTATTCTGTCGCCTTTTTTTACGCCGAGTGCCAAAAGCCCGTATGCGAGTACCTCAGAGGTTCTTTTATATTCCTCAGTGCTGACAAAATTCCATTTGTCGCCGCCTTTTGAAGCCAAGCAATCTTTGCGGGGGAATTTTTCGCACGCATTTTCCAATAAATCGAAAATTCTTGTTACATTCATCGTTAAATGAAATTTTAGTTCTTAATACGCCGCAAAGTTAAAAACATTTTTCGACTTAAAAAAACGGTCGAAAAATATTTTTTTGTAAAATTTTTGTTAACAAACTAATTATCAATTTTTTAAATCATCGAAAAAAAATAAAAATTTTTAGAATTTTTTTGAAAATCGAAAAAAGTCTGACATTTTTTTACCCTTTTCTGTTATTTTCGACGTATTGCGAGGGCGAAATGTTAAACTGTTTGGTAAATGCCGTTGAAAAATAACTTTGCGACGAAAAGCCCACCATATCGGCAACCTCCGAGACTGTAACGTCTTTTTCTATTAAAATTTCCGCTGCTTGTTTCAAGCGGATTATGCGGATAAACTCGTTAGGATTTTGTCCCGTGAGGTTTTTGAGTTTCCGTTGAAGGTGTCCGCGCGAAAGTCCGACTTCTTCCGAAAGCGTTTCAACCGAGAGTTGCGGGTCTGACAGCCGCGTTTTTATCACTGATGTAACTTTTTTCAAGAGGTCTCTGTCGGGAACGGTAACGGCGGTTTGTTCGGCTTCAAATGAAATTTCTGACGAAAACTTTTCTTTCAACGCCTTTCTTAATTCCAAAAGTTTTTCAACTCTTACCAAAACGTGTTTGGGGTTAAAAGGTTTAGGAATATAACTGTCAGCACCCGTTTCGAGGCCTTCAATTCTCTGTTGTTCAGTGCCTTTTGCTGTCAACATAATGACGGGAATATGACAGGTTTCGAGATCGTTTTTTATGATTTTCGTCAACTCTATACCGTCAAGTTCGGGCATCATAATATCGGTGATGACAATATCCGGCAGGGTTTGCTTTATTGTTTCAAGACCGAGTTTTCCGTTGACGGCGGTCTTGATTTCGTAATCATTTTGCAAAAGTCCTGACAAATAACTGCGGATTTCGGCGTTATCTTCTATTATTAGGACAGTGTTTTTTTGTGCTGACAGAGACTTTGAAACAGTCTTTTTAGGCAGCGGAAGTTCAGTGTCGGTTATGATTTGTTGATGACTGTAATTGGAGTTTTCGATGGCTTTTTCTTTGAAATCTTTGCCGCTCGACAGCATAACCGTAAATGCAGTACCTTTGTCTAAACTACTTGATACACTGATGATTCCGTGGTGCATTTCTACATACTTTTTAGTTAGATAAAGTCCTATGCCGGTGCCTTGTTGCATTTGAGAGGTTCCGCCTTGAAAAAAACGGTCGAAAATTTTGTCAATATTTTCTTCGGCGATTCCGCTGCCGTTATCTTCTATGATGACGACGATGTTCTCGGGCGAAAGTTCGTCTGCTTTTTTTATTTGAACTGAAATTTTTCCGTCTTTCGGCGTGAATTTAAAAGCGTTAGAAAGCAGATTATAAAACACTTTATCTATTTGTTCTTTGTCGAAATAGGCGTGAAATTCTTTTAAATCGCTTTCAAAAATAAACTCTGTTCCGTTTTCTTGTGCTAACGGGTAGAAATTTTCGTAAATCTCTCTTACAAAGCCCACTAAGTCGCCTTTTGACGGTTTGAAAACAACTTTATCATTATCGAGTTTTCTCAAATCCATAATTTCGTTGACCATTTTTAGCAGTCTTTGGGCATTACGGTGAATCAGGCTTAGAGTTTCTTTTTCTTCGCCGGCGATTTTATTTTCTGATAGTATTCCTTCTAACGGACTGATTATCAGCGTTAGCGGCGTTTTAAATTCGTGCGAAATATCCGTAAAAAGTCTTAACCGTGTTTTGTTGAGTTCGATGTCGTTTTGTTGTTTTAAATATCGGATTTTGTTTTCGTGTTTTTCGTTTTCGTATTCGCGGTATTTTTTCCAAAGCCAAGTTATGAGTCCGAAAGCGGTTACAAAATACAGCAAAATTGTATGCCACCGTTTCCAAAGCGGTGCTAATACGGTGATTTTCAAGATTGCCGGTTTTGAAAAGTTTTCGCCGTCAACGCTTGCTTTTACTTCAAAATAATAAACTCCTGCATCAAGATTTGTAAAAGTTGACGAGTTTTTTTGCCAGTCGTAGTTAATCCAGTTGTCGTTGAAACCTCTCATTCGGCACGAATATACCACTTTTTGCGGCTGACGGTAGTCAATCGCAGTATAAACTATTGTAAAACTGTTATCTTTCCATTCGAGGGTGAGTTCTGAGGTTTCAGTAACGGTGTTTTTCAAGATTCCGTCCTCTGCGCCCGGCTGTACGGACTTGTTGAAAACCAAAAAATCCGTCAGTAAAATTCCCGGCACGAAACCGCTGTTTTTGATGTCATCGGGCATAAATTTGGTTACGCCGTCGATTCCGCCGAAAAACATCTCTCCCGATGGTGATTTGTCTGACGAATTGTGAATAAACTCGTTAGAAAAAAGTCCGTCGTCCGAGGAAAAACTAATGAAAGTTTTATCTTCGTAATCGAATTTCGAAATACCTTTGTTTGTACTCAGCCATAAGTTTCCGTGCGAGTCTTCCTCTATTGCGTTGACGACGTTGTTTGCCAAACCGTCCTTTGTCGTGAACATCTGAAAACTGCCGTCAGAGGTGTTGATGAGTTTTAGTCCGTTGTTAGTTCCCGCCCAAAACCGCTGTTTTGAATCCTCAAACATGCAATTATAGGAGTTGTAATCATCGTTGACGTCAAAGTTTTTGAACTCGTATCTTACGGGATCCATTCTTGATAGCCCCCAATACGTTCCGATCCAAAGATAGCCGTGTTTGTCTATGTAAAGTGAGACTACATGATTGTTAATTAACGAGTTTTCGGGGTTGCGGTTGTCTTTTTTGAAAACCTTGAAACTTCCGGTTTTGGTGTCCATAAGGTTGAGTCCGCCGCCGTTAGTGCCTATCCAAAGGTTTCCGAGACGGTCTTCGGTGATTGCCGTAACGTCGTTATGGCTGAGAGTGGTTAAATCGTCTGGGTTGTTTTCGTAAAGCGTAAAAGTTTTGGTTTTCGGGTGATATTCCGACAAGCCTTTCAGATAAGTGCCTACCCAAATTCTGCCGTCATGGTCTCTGTGAATACAGCGTATAACATTGGTTGTCAAGCCGTTTTTGCCGGCACGAAGATGCTCGAAAGAGTGATTTTTGGTGTTCCAGACATTTATGCCGTCGCCGTCGGTGCCGAGATAAACGGTGTCGTTGCCGGCGCAACAGATTCCGAGTACGGGTTTTTGCGAAATTCCTGACAAATGAACGCCGTTTCGTGTTCCTGCGCCCGAAAACATCGGTTTAGGTTTCAATAAGTTGATACCGCCTTGAAACACTCCGAGCCAAATATTTTGGTCTCTGTCTGTAAAAACGGCGTGAATGTTATCGCTTATCAAACCTATTGCATTGCCTGATTTACAAGAAAAGTTCCATAGTTTTTCGGTTGCGAGGTCAAAAAAATACAACCCGTTACTGCCGCTGCCAATCCAAAGGTTGTTTTTGTTGCCTTCGCTTACGCTGAAAACGCTTCTACATTCGTCAAAAGTTTTAAATTCTTTATTTTCAGGATTATAAATGGTAAAGCCCGAGTCGTAAGTACCGATTACGACTTTGCCGTCTTTCGTGCAATAGAGTGTGTTTATGACATCGCTGCCGATTTTGCCGGAGGATTTTGAAATGTTAGTGAAAGTTTTTTCTTCTAAATCAAAAATCGAAATTCCGTTGTCTTCGCTGCCTATCCAAATGTTTCCGTCTTTGTCGAGTGTCATTGACAAAAGTGCATCAGAACATAGTGAATTGCTGTTAGAAGCGTTATGACGGTAATATTTTACGTTGTTTGTCGTTTTGTCCCAATGAGCAAGCCCTCCGCCTGAAAGAGCGAGGTAAAAACTACCGTCAGAAATTTGAACAATACCTCTGACCGGAAATTTTTTTATGGCGTTTGGTTGCGGCGGCAGGTCTATTGTTTCAAATTTTCCGCTTTTGTAGTCGTAAGAGCAAAGCCCCGAAAACGTACCGAACCAAATTTTGTTGTCTTTGTCGTTGAAAATAGTGAAAACGACGTTACTATTAACAGTCCCGCTGTCAGAGGGAAAATAATAGAACGTCTCGAAATTTTTACCGTCAAAACGGTTAAGACCGTCGTTAGTGGCAATCCAAATAAATCCTTTTTCGTCCTGACCTACGGCGTTAATATGACTGTTTGACAAACCGTCTTTGTCGGTATATTTTACAAACGGTAAACTTTCTGGGGCTGTTAAAATTTCCTGAGAGTGTGCTATACCCGCAGAAAAAAGCAAAACCGTAAAAAGCAAAACCGTATAATATAGTTTCATTATGTTAATTTTATTCTTTGTTTGTTATGACAACAATTGTTTTATTTCGTCTATCGGAAGTTTTATCACGGAAGAAATTAACTCTATTGAGATGCCATTGTTTTTCATTTCCATAGCGATTTCTTTGTTGCGCTGTAAAATACCCTTTTCGATACCGATTTTTTCACCTTCCGCTCTGCCTTCTGCCCTGCCTTCTGCACGACCTTCAATTTTTCCTCTGATTTCGGCGGTGAGAATGGCTTCTTTTTCGTTAGCAACGGCATCAAGATGACGAATGTAAGCATTCTGCTCCTCGCGTGTCATCTTGTCGAACTTCATAACTTGCTGAGCCTTAACAAGTCCGGGGGCAGTGGTATGTTCCCGTATTTCTGAATTTTTCAAAAACTCCATCCATTCGTCCATAGCATTTTTTATGGTGTCGTTAAAGGCGTTAACCCTAATCATATAATATGTCGGCATAATATACCCCGCATTATGACGGTTATATTTGAATTTGCGTTCTTTT
>JAFPZK010000072.1 GCA_017417315.1 Bacteroidales bacterium | reverse complement strand
TTTTTTTAATTTTAATTTTAATTTTACTAATTTTGCCACAAACTATAAATATTTCGTACAAAAAAATGAAAAGCCTTAAATTAGCGTTGGCAGTTGCTGCGCCTTTGATGTTGACATCAGCGTATATACCGGAAAATGATGTCGTTAATTATATGAATATTAACTGTTTACAGTTTGTCAACACTCCGCTTGATAACGGGGATTTCAGACTTTCTAAACAGCCTTATTATAAGGAGTTGTTTTCCAAAAAAGAACTCAAAAAACTCGCAAAAGCCGAAAAATTCCGCGAAAAAGCCTCCGAAGGTATGGTTTTGGCAGCCGCTTATCAAAAACAGTCTGACGATTTGAAAAACTCTTCCGCCTCAGACTCTAAAAAAATCGTAAAACAGATTTCCTCGCTTTCGGCAAAAGCAGCCTCCGAAGAATTGAAAGCCCTAAAAGCGTTTGAGAAGGCCTCGGACATTTACCGCGAAGTTTATACTAACGAGTTGAATAACAAGACTTTCTCGTCAAGCAGCGAAAACGAAATTTCTGCTCAGAAGTTCGCCAAAAAAGCACAAAATGATTACGTCGATGCGGATAACTGCAAGGAAAAATTAACGAGCGAAAACACTCTTGAAACTTACCGCGCAATGTATTCAAAACTTTATGAAGCCGTTCATGCTCAGGAAGTTGCGTTTGCGGTTTACAAAAATTCGGGCGGTTCGGTAATTGATTTATCAAATTATGTTGACAAAACCGTTTTGGATTCGCTCAGCGGAAAAAATAAAAACGTTCCGGTGCTTGTCGCTTCTGAAAAATACGATTTTGACAAGGACTCAAACCTTTATAAAACACGGTTTCACGAATTTGAAACAAAATTAAAAATTTCGGATGAAGACAAAGCAGCCGTTTTGAAACTCGAAGCAGACGAGGCTAATGCCACGACTTTAATGCAAAAGGCAAGAACCTCAGGCAATTCTGCCGACACGCTCCGTGCATACGCTGCCGAGGCAACAACTCTCGCCGAAAAAGAATATTACGAACAGAAGGCTCAGGAATTAGAACTTTCAGAATGTTCTAACCTCGTAAAAGCGGTGAAAACAGAAATTGCCGTCAACAACGCAATGTACGAAATGTATAAAAAATATATTCCGTCGGTTAGAAAAGCTGGCGATTCTTTGGGACAAAGTTATGAAACTGATGCTGAGGTATTGTTTGAATTGTCAAAGACTTACGAAGTTATGGCGGCAAATCAACTCAGCAAGGTTGAGCAGTACACTCAACTTTCGGAAGGTAACGAAGTAAAACTTCAAGCCATAGAAAAAATAGAAAATGCCGTTGCTCATTATCTCGGAGAAAAGCCTAAGACAAACAAACAATCGCTTGCAACAGGCGCAACGGATAAGCACAACGATATTGCAATGGATTTTTCCATGGACGAGTCTGACGGCGGAGAACCGGCTATTAAAAAAGTAGCGGAAAACAAGCCGAAAAACGATACGGCACCCAAAAACGATACGGCTCAGAAAAAAGATGTGCCGACAAAAACGGATTCAAAACCGAAAACAACGACTACAAATAATACGGCAAACAAACCGTCTAATAAACCGGCAAACAAGCCTGCAAATAATTCGTCGAAAGGTGTTAAAACGCCGGTCGGAAATTCTAACGCTGCAGTAGTTTCAACGTGGTATTACACCCGTCAAGACGAAAGAATGAAGGCTTATAAGTTTCCGGCGGGAACAATTTTCAGCGTAAAAGTCGGTCAGTATAAAGAAATGCCCGAACCCGTAGAATTTCCAGCAGTAGAGACGTTTTTGGCACAAAATCTTAAAGACCAGTTGTTTATGCGTTATTATATAGGTGCGTTCAAAACTTACGATGCCGCATACGCTACAATGTTGAGAGCAAGGGACGAAGGTTACAAAAGTGCAACCGTAGCGGCTTTTGTCAACGGCAAAATCACCGATGTCAACCAAGCAAAAGCAAAAGCCGAAAAAACAAAAGGTTATGCCGCTGACAAAGAAAAAGAATTGAAACAAATTAGCACGTATCAAAACGCAACGACACCAATTGCCGTTAATACTACCGGCGACGGTGCGGCTATTCCGCTTTCAGTACTCACTTCAACGGTTTATGCGGTTCAGATTTCGTCGCTGCCGAAACTTTTGGACATCTCGTCGTTCAACGTCAGCGAACTTTATTACGACCAAAACGATGCCGGACTTTATCGTTACTATACGGGAGTATCACCGAATTTAAACATCGCGACTTCAAACCTTCAAACCATGAAACAGTCGGGTTATGAGGACGCTTATTTAGTAAAGGTGGTTGACGGTAAAAATTCAGGAGGTGCGGCTGCTAAAAATAACACTCCGGCAACTAATCAAAATACTGAAAAAGGTACGGTGTACAGAGTTCAAATCGGAGCGTTTACGGATAATCTCAGCGAAGATACTAAAAAGCGTATAAATACTTTAAAATCAAAAGGTTATACTATTCATACAAGTCAGTCGGGAAAATACACGGTCTATACGGTCGGCGACTGTAAAACCCGCAACGAGGCTGACAAACTGCAAAAACAACTGAGTAACCAAGGTTTTAAGGATTCATACGTGGCAACTTTTGTTAACGGCAAAAAGCAAAACTAAAATATGGAGTTGATTTTTGGAATTACAGCCGCGATTTTGGCGGTTATCGTTGTTATCATCATCGTAACGCATCGATATTCGGACAGCGACGATATGAAAGACCGACGGAGGTTTATTAAATTTTTGAAAGCCCAGAAAATTAAGTTGTCCCCGAAATGGTATAAGTATGCTGTACAACTTGATAAGGCACACCATACAAGAATAATAAAATGTTTTACTATTGCGAGGGAACTTTTAATATCTCTTGACGATGCGTTGGAGGCGGCGGTATATATTTCGTCAGAAAAAAAAATTACGTTAGATGATAAAGAATCATCGGAAAAAAAAGATTCCAAAGATAAATTTGTTTTGGAAGGGGCTGATTTTGATAAGTTTTTTTATTGTTTCAGACTGATTAGAAACGTTGATTTGCTTTTTGACGAGAAAAAAATGATGGAAGCCTACAAAATGTGTGTAACTCCGAAAAAAGATATTTTGGAACCTTTTGCACGTGCGTGGGTTGACCAAACAAATGCGGATTTGCAAATTGATTTCGAGACGGCAAAAGAGTTTATTTCAAAAGACAGGGATTTTCCGCTTTTTGTCAACCTCGACATTATGGCAAAACGCTCGGAAATAGAAATCGACGAGAGAAATATCATCAACGATATTGACGATAAAGGTCTGAAAATCATAATCTATTCTCTTATCCGCGCAAAATACGAAGGCATTTATATGTCGGAGGAGGAGAGTTGTAAAATCAACAAGGCAAACGTTTTGGAATACAACGACACCTTTAAAATAACGGTAGAACTTTTGAAAAGTCTTTACGTTTTAAAACGCGATGTCAACCGTTTTACGAACACGATGATTAAGGCTCACACTGCGGGCGTTAAAATCAATTTTTCGATGACGGACTTGTATTCTTTGTCGGACGATCAGTTCGATATTTTGGTTTCTAATATTATAAAGGCGTCCGATAAGGGCATCAGTATTGACCAGAAAGACTTAATCCGTCAGAACATTCAGGGTAACGACATTGCGCAACTTGTTAAGGCATTGATAAAAGCAAACGAGTTCGGATTGGATTTAACCCCGGACGAACTGATGAATTATATGAACAATACACACTGCGACGTCGTAAAATTTGTAAAAGCGTATAATTTTGCGGTTAAAAACAATTTGCCGTCAGAGGACGGCACGCCTTTGTCAAAAGACCATTTGGTGGAATATTCCCGTCCTGAGGCTGATTTGTTTGATTATGTTCAAGGTCTAAAAAAAGCGATAGACATAAAACAGATGGTAGACCAGGCAAAACAATCAGGCGTAGACGATGCTATGGCCACGGATTTGGGAATTACTTATCCGAATCTAAAACGTCATTTTATGAGATTCGGTTCGGTTATGGGTGCTATCGGTGCAACAATAGCGGCTTATCAGCAGGGATTGCAAATGACATTCCCGTTAGCCTCGGCAATTTGCGGTTCAAAAGACTTCGATTTGGACTCGGCTGTATATTGGGCGCAAACACCTGAGGTTGTGAAAGTCAGCCCTGAAATAACGTGTCTGAGCAAAAACGGTGTACAAGTTACTCCGAAAATTAACGTAACGGTTCGCGGAAAATTGGAACTTATTTTTGACGGTTACGACCTTGATGTTTTGTTTAAACGCATTAATGAGGCTGTTACAATGGAGTTCGGATTAGCCTCTGATTATGAGACGATTATGAAAACGTTGCCACAAATTTCACAAAACGTTTTAAACCGTATCAACGAAGAAGAAAAACAAAAGGAAATAAAAACCAAATTCGTAAAAGAAAAAGAACTTAATGAAATTTCGCGTTACGAACTTCTTGATGTCAACATTTATGATTTGGTAATCGGACAAAATATAAAAGCGGAACTTGAACTCCGTCAGGCTCAAATTGAAGCGGAAATGCGCCGTTTGAAAGCCGAAGCCGATCGCGCAAAAGCCGAAGCGGATATTCGTATTGCGATGGTTCAGCAATATAAAGAGGGTACGAAACCTAATTTCAACGAACTTCACAAGGCGAATTTGTTGGAAGATAAAAAAGCGGAAATTGTTTCGGGTTACGAATCTTAAAAAAAGAAAATGAAAAAAATGAAAAAATATCTGTTTGCTTTATTTTTATTCTTTGTAACGTTCTTTTTTTCAGAATGTTATGATGATAGCGATTTGTATGTTCAGCAACGAGAGGCGGAAATCCGCGCCCAAAACAACGAACTTCAAGATGACGTTATGGACAATACTTCGCCCGAAGACGGCATGGCTTTTTGGGACGGTTTTTTAATTATTGTCATAACGATAGGTCTTGCAGGTTTGATTGTCTGGTTTTTTATTTCGATGGTGCCGTTGAAATTGTGGTTCAACGCTAAACTTTCAAAAGTTAACATTTCGTGGTGGCTTTTGATAAAAATGCGTTGGCAGAATATTCCTCAGGCAAAAATCATCAACCTTATGATTACTGCAAAAAATGCCAAATTGGATCTTGATTTACCGCTTTTGATGCAGTATTATTTGGCGAAAGTGGATTTGGAAGTGGTTGTTGCGACGATGATTCGTGCTTTGGCGGCTAACGTCAAGGAGATAAATTTTGAGGATATGGCAAAACTTTACCTCAAAAAAGTTGACGTCGGAGCGATTATGCACGCACATATCAACGCGATGAATGCCGGTATCAAAACTACGATTCCCGAACTTTCGGAGTTTTATTTGGCGGGTGGTAACGTCGGCGACCTTATCAAAGCCAAAAACATTGCCGACAACTCAGGTTTCAAGGACGATTTAACGCTTGACCGTTTGAAAAAGCACTATCTCGGAGGCGGAAACTTAAAAAAGACGATTGAAGCGTATATTTCGGCGCGAAAAGCCGGTTTGGAAGACTTTACCTTTGAAGATATTTGTGCAATAGACCTTTCAAACTTGGACGTTTTGGAGTCGATAAAATCGGCGATAAACCCAATAGTCGTAGAAACTGACGGTGTCAGAGGCATTGCCCGCGACGGCGTGGAACTGACTATGAAAGTGAAAGTTACGCTGCGCAGTCATATCAAAAACATAATCGGCGGCGTGAGTGCTGACACAATGTTAGCACGTGTTAACGAAGGACTTGCCACTCAAATCGGTTTGGCACAAAGTCATACTGAGATTTTGCAGAATCCTTTTTTGGTTGCCGACAAGGTTGAAAAATCCAATCTCAGCGAAAATTCAGCGTTTGAAATTTTGTCTGTCGATGTTTCGGACATAAAAATCGGCGATGACGTTGGCGCGGCGTTGAAAGTTGCGCGTGCAAAAGCGCAGGTAGAAGCGGCAAAAGCGGAATTGATTTTAGCGGAAGAAAAGGTTCAGAAAGCGATGGCATCGGCGTTTTTGGACGGAAACATTTCGGTTCAGGAATACACCGACATCAAGAACAAGGAAGCCGACACTCTTATGCGGAAAAGCCTTGCAAACGTTGACGAGACAGGTCAGCATTTACAAAAAGGAGAAACCGAAGAAACACAAGAAAATAATTAAACCAACAACTCCGGCGGTGAAAACCGTCGGAGTTGTTGGTTTAAAAAAACTAATTTTTCTGAAAAAAATTAGTTTTAATGATGAAAAATAAGAAATTTTTATACATTTGTGGGGAAAATAAAACAGCAATTATGACACATTAGGAAATAATTATGAAAAAATTTTATCCGCTTTTAAAACATGCCATCAAAGTAACGGTATTATCGTCTTTGATACTGATTGTTAGTATCATAAGTTATATAACTTGGCAAAGCCACCAGCACAAACTTATCTCCAAAATTGCCAAAGAAGAACGCCGTGATATGACTGAAAGGATTTGGAAAGCCAAAACCGAAAACTATCAGTACGCCGTCAGATACAATTCGGCATGGGACGACCTCGTGGACTTTTGCAACGGAACATCGCACCCTGATTCGGCATGGCTCGAAGACAATATCGGCTATATGTTAGATGCGTATTCAGCGGCTATGGTGGCAATTTTCGACAAAGACGGGAAAAAATTATACATTCAAATTGCTGACGGTTACGAAGATATTGATTTTTTTTCGCTTAACTTTGTCATCCTTTATGACAAGTTTTCGCAAAACGGTACAAAAGAGTTTTTCTTGCAGAGAGATACTGTTTTGCTGGAATATTTCGGCGGTGCGATAACTACTTCCGCCGACAATGACCACAAACTTCCGCCGCAAGGATTTCTGATGCTTGTCAGGGCAATTACGCCGGAGGTTTTGGAGGATTTCAGAATATCGCTCGGCGCACTTTATACCGGTCTTGACAACGACGGAACTTGTATTCCAAAAGATGATAATAACATTGTAATCTCCCAACAATTAGTCAATTACACAAATAACCGTGAGGCTTACATGTGTTCGATTTTTGAAAACGAGGTGGAAAATTTCTTCGATAAATTAATTCCTGTCTTCGGAATTTTTGTGCTGATGTGTCTGTTTTCGGCGGGCGCAATATTGCTGTTTATGAAAAGGAAAATTATGAATCCGCTTTCTAAAATTTCAAAATCGTTGAATGAAGCCAATCACGATGAAATTCAAGGACTTAAAAGTGAGCCTAATGAGTTCGGACAAATTGCAGAAATGCTTGACAAATTTTATTTGCAGCAAGAAGAAGTTGTTATGCAAAACGAAAGGTTGAAACAGCAAAGTGAGGAAATCATTTCAATCAACAACGACCTCAACAAGCAAAGAAACCGTCTTGCCGAAACAAACAATACTCTCACGGAATCAATTAGTTATGCGAGCAGAATACAACGTGCGGCCGTTAGTTTGGAAGGTGATTTGGAAAAACTTTTCCCTGATAGTTTCGTAATTTACATACCGCGCGACATAGTTTCGGGCGACTGGTACAGGGTGGCGAACATTCGTGGTCAGCGGATAATCGTGGAAGCCGACTGCACGGGACACGGCGTTCCGGGAGCGTTGCTCAGTATGTTGGGAATCAGCGCATTGAAAGATATTTTGAGTATGATGGATTCTGCCGGTGAAGAGTTTTTGCCGGGCGTAATTTTAGACAGAATGCGCCATACGGTTAAAACCACGCTGATTAGGAGTGTTGACGATTCGATGGAAATGAGCGACGGAATGGACATAACTATTGCGGTTTTCAATACAGATTGTACGGTGATGAAGTTTGCGGCGGCGAACCAGTCGTTGCTTGTTTTGCGGGGCGGTGAAGTTACAAGGCTCAAAGGCGACCGTATGCCGGTGGGCAACTATTCGACGGAAGATAGTTTTCAAACTTTTGAATTTGAGTTACAAAAAGGCGACAAACTTTTCTTTATGAGCGACGGTTACAAAGACCAAACCAACCCCGATGCAAAAAAATTCAAGGGCAACCGTCTTGAAAAATGCCTTATTGAAAACGAATCGCTATCAATGCCCCGTCTCGGCAAACGTTTGATTGAAATCATAACCGAATGGCGCGGAAACTCGTTCCAATTAGACGATATTACGATGATTGGAGTGAAGGTGGAATAGAAAAATAGTTGACAAATTCTGTTTTTTTTTATTATATTTGCAAAAACTAAAACGGTAAGAAAATGGGAATCTACGTCAATCCGGGAAACGAACTTATGCAGGACGCTCTTAATTCAATGATTTATGTTGATAAGTCTTTGATTGTAAGAGAGTTGAATAAAGTTTTGAATACCAAAAGCAAATACATTTGCGTGTCGCGACCGAGGCGTTTCGGCAAGTCGATGGCGAAGGCATTGCTGATGGCTTACTATTCCCGTGGCTGCAAGTCGTACCGTCAGTTCAAAAACTTGAAAATCGCCCAAGAACCGACTTACAGAAAATATCTCAACAAATTTAATGTCATTGCTATAGATTGTGTAGACTATTCCGCTAACTTGTTCAAGACAGGAGAAGATAGTTTTGTAAATAGAATTACGGCAAGGGTTAAACGTGATTTTATCAAGGAGTTTCAAGACATTGACTTTTCCGATTGTCGAAGCATTGCAGAATGTATTCAAATTGTTTATCAAGAGACAGGTGTTAAATTCGTGATTCTCATTGACGAATACGATTTGCCGATACGAACCGAACAGCCAGAATCTCTTTTCAAAGAATATCTTGATTTGTTGCTTTCATTGTTCAAAAGCGAGGCAACAGGTCAGGCTATTGCACTTGCATATATCACGGGCATTTTGCCGATTGTCCGCGAAAGAGTGGAAAGCAAACTCAATAATTTTAGGGAGAAGACTTTTCTTGAACCCACCAATTTTGCTGAATTTACGGGTTTTACGGAGCAAGAGGTATCGGAATTATGCAAAAAATTCGACATCAATTACTTGGAATGTCTAAAATGGTATGACGGCTATAATGTCGAGGGAATCAATATTTGCAACCCTCACGCAATAGTTGAATGTATAACAGAAAAAAAATTTAAGCCTTTTTGGTCTAACACCGGCACTTACGAAACCATTGCACCGTATATAAAAGGCAACTACAAGGGCATTAAGGACGACCTTATAAAAATGCTTGCGGGCGGAAGTGTGCCGGTTAACATAACTTCATTCGCCAACACGCTTTCCGACATCACCTCCAAAGACAAACTGTTTACATATCTGATGCACACGGGTTTTCTCGCCTATAATCCCGACGAAAAGACTTGTCGTATGCCAAACCTCGAAACTCAGGATATTTGGGGCAATGCTTTGGAAAATACAGAGTCGTTCAAAGTTTTGGGCGAGTTCATCAAAAACTCAGAACGGCTTCTCAAAGCAACTCTTGCAAAGGACGGCGAGGTTGTGGCGGCGGCATTGGAAAAACTTCACGACGAAATAACGTCTAACCTCAGTTACAACCACGAACAATCATTGCAATCTGCAATTGACATCGCCTATATGCACGCAAAAACTTATTACCGCATTTTCAACGAACTTCCGACAGGCAAAGGCGTTGCAGACGTTGTTTTAGTGCCGCTTTATCCGAATTGGCCGGCAGTGATAATCGAACTGAAACGCAAATCGTCCACCGAATCTGCTCTCAACCAAATCCGTGAAAAGAAATATTCCGAGCGGCTTGGCGATTACAAAGGACGGCTACTTTTTGTCGGCATCAATTATGACGAAAAGAAACATCACACTTGCGAGATTGTAGAATGTGAAAAGTAAATGAAACCGAAAACTTTTTTTGCAGAAAAATAAAAAAGTATTACTTTTGTCCGAAACATAAAACGATTATTCTATGGCTACTGCAACGTTAAATAAGACAAGGCGGTTTTCTGCAAAGGAAATTTGCAACAAATATTTAAAAAACTTGACCGTCGGCGAAAGAAAAGAAATTATTTTTTTCTTAGTTAATTCTTTCTCTGAGGAGAAGAATGATGCTGTTTCTGAGGAAGAAGAAACGAAATCCGATAAAAAGAAAGAAACAGATGAAGAGTTTATCGAAAGATTCCGAAAAAAACACGGATTAGAATTATCTCCTGATTTACAATGGGTTCATGACCATCCTGTTGTTTTTACAGAAGAAGATTTAAAAGATGAACGGACTCGGTATATTTTAAGCAAATGCGGAAAATGAAAAAAGTGTTTCTTGATACAAATATTTTGCTTGATGCAATTCAAAAACGTCAAAATTGTCAATTTGCTGAGACGATTATTTTACTCGGGAAAAAGGCGATGTTAGAACTTTGCGTTTCCGTAATATCTTATCCGACAATTGCATACGTTTTGCGGAAACAACCAAAACCAGAAATATATCGTTTATTAAATACGTTTTCAGACTCGATGACGATATTGCCAACAAATTCGCAAATGTTTAAGGCGGCAATCACTGCACAAGCGGATGATTTTGAAGATATGTTGCAATATCAAACCGCAATTTCATATAATTGTGATGCGTTAATAACCAACAACATAAAAGATTTTATTGAATTTGCGGAAAATATAAAAATTCAGACGGCAAAAGAATTTCTTGTGGAATTTGACAATGAAGATGATGGTAGTTTGTAACTGAATTATATCAGCAGATTTGTTGAATTTAGGTAACCAAATTGCTCTCCAACGGTGAGCAATTATAAACCCACTCCACCGATTGTTTCCCAACCGACGGAGTGGTTTATTGATTCTCCGAAATTACATAAACGGTTTCAATACCTAAACTGTGTAGTATTATTTTTTACTTTTCAAAATATCCTTATAATCTTCTCTTATATATGCTTCATAAAATTCTTCTTGTGAAGAAAAATATGAGCCATTTTTCTCATACTCAGTTAATAAACTTACGTTATGAGAAATGACAAGTTCAATTATTCTATCATAATATGGACTATTTTTGCAGACATAAACCATATTAACCAAATTTAATGCAAAAGCATCAACGCCTTCCATATATTTTTTTGTGTCGTAATTACCTGTAAGAATAGTGCTGAACTTACTTTTTTTGAAATTGATTGTGCTAATACGGTGCGTATTATTTTCAACGTACTTCAAAACTCTGAGGAATTCAATATTTGCGTTGAAATATTCTATTCCTTGACAATAATACTTATCAAATTCGTCCATATTTTCACCAAATACATCGCTGTTTTGTTCAAATATTTTGTCGTGGTCGTCTTGCAATTTCTTTTTTATTTCATTTCTTTGGGTTTGAAGTTTTGACACGGCGGATTGATACGATACCTTAGGATTCTTTTTTTCAATTTTCTCGTTGTTTTCCACTTTTAGCCCCATAATGTTATATTTATAATCCAACAATTTAGTATTTATGTCGTTGACAAACGAATCCAACTGTTTTGTATACAACACATAATCTATAGAATCCCTGATTTCTTGCTCTCTTTTGGCAATAGAATCCCTAATCCTCTGCTCTCGTCTTGCTATGGAATCTCTTATTTCTTGCTCACGTCTTGCAAGTGAATCTCGGATTGTCTGCTTCTGTTGGATATTAGCAATGTGTTTATTGTAATCAAAAACGTGTCCCTTCATATATTTGTTTTCGATGCCGTAGATACCAAGGTTCAAATCGTCATACTTATATTTAACAAGAGACAATCCTTTATGCAAATAGGCAATATTGTCAAAATCGTATTTTAGGACTTGAGGTTCAGAATAATTGCTCTTTGATTCCAAATAGAAATATCTTGGAACAAATACAAGATCTACCGAATCTAACAATATTTCATCATCGTTGTAGAACATCTTAAAATTGATGTTTCGTTCGTGGATTTTTTTTGCTGTTTCAACAGGCATTTTTATTTTATGCGCTACCACACATTTTTTATCTTTATCATAGAACTTAAAAATCATTTCTTCTGCATCTGCATCATACTTTCCGATGCTATAATCCCAATCTTCTTCTTTTATTTCTTGTATTATGTTTTTGTACAAAAGACTATCATACGCATCTATGGACGTTATTAGTCGCATGTTGTAACTATCTGTTTTTTCGTATTCGCCCTTTTGCATCCACTTCACGAATTCAAGTCCTGTGTCCCACTTGATTTTACCGTAGTGAGATTTGCGTTCTTGCTCCACTATGTATTCCTGTTTTTCCTTCTTTGTCATCAAAGTTCTTGCTGAGGTGTATTCTTTTTCTACTTGTTTAAGCAAAGTCTCAAGATTTTTTCCTGTTTGCATAGCATAGTTCAAGGCACCAACCTGCAAAAATCCCTTAGCAATGTCGTAAGTGGCTATGCTTTGCATTTGCATCTTTTCATATTGAGACATTGGCTTGCCATAAAACAAATTCCAATACTTTGTAAAAATCTGTGCGCATTTTTTCTCGTATGCGGTTTGCGAAAATGCAATTGGTGAAATTACAAACGCAATAATTATTAATAGTAACTTTTTCATTTTTTCTTGATTTTTAATTGTTTAAAATATATTTTCAAAATTTTCGCCGTCAAGATCTTTTTTTATCTCTCGGAACATCTTTTGCATAAAGTTGTCCAAATATCTGCCGTCATAACTTGTGTACACAGTTACTGTAACATCATCCCTGTCAACGAAATAACTCAGGTATTTTTTGCTGTTGAAAACCCACGCATTATGATGTCCGTATTGAGTGATGCCGTGTCCGAAATTTGGTCCGAACTCGTCGGCATCAAATAGTTCTTTTTCGTAGCATACGTATTCTATGAATTCGTCAATTAGTTTGTCAATATCATCGGTGCTGACATTATTGTCGAATTTCAGCACAATTCCCGCCGATTTGATAATGGCAGAAGTGTTGTTACCTTTTTTCACATCTCTGTCGGTTTGCCAGAAATTATATGCCTCCTTTACTTCTTTTATATTAACATTGGCAGGGTACGTAACATAATACCCATTATACTTTGGGTTGTTCACTTTTTTTGCTGCGGATATTTTTTTGCCGATGCTCCCGGCTTCCGATGTCCTATTTTGAAAAACTGCCTCGTTGAAACTCATTCGCGGTGCTGTACTTCCAGCGGTTTTTGTTTGCGCAATGAAACGTTGAAAACGGTCAGGGAAACTGATGTTGTCAAATTGCGGATTAATCTCGTACTTGCCTTGCTTGTTGATTAAACCAATCTGCCCGTTGCTAACAACAATCGCCAACTCTCCGTAAAACGGCGTTGCTCCTTCAAACTGAGGATTGATGACAAATTTACCATCCTTGTCAATATACCCAAATTTATCATTCTGATTTACAGAGCAAAGTCCATCTTTGAAATCCCAACAACCATTTCCAAATTGCGGGTTAATAACAATTTTGCCTTTCTTGTCAATGAAACCATATTTGCCACCTTGTTTTATGCGGCAAAGCCCATCACTGAAATTTGCGGCCTCCTCAAATTGTGGATTTATAACGAATTTTCCATCCTTGTCAATGAATCCCCATTTGCTGCCATCGGAAACAGCGCACAAACCTTCTGAAAAATCATTTGCATTGTTGAATTGCGGATTGATAACCATATTACCTTTCAAATCGCAAAAACCATATTTGTTGTCTTGTATTGCACCCAAAAGACCTTCTCTATTTAGATAGTAACCAGCATCAAATTTTGAATCAAAGGCATCCGAACCATCAGGTTTGATATAACCGGTTTTACCATCTTTTACAACCAATGCAATGGAATTGCAAAATATGCCTACATTGTTGACGTTACCATCCAATTCAAATTTGGTCTTGCCATCGGTATTGATGCAGAGAAATTTGTCATCGTCTGTCAAAACGAAAGCAAGTCCTTCGCTGAATCGTGTTCCGTTTTGGTAAATGGCATTAATCGTCAACCTGCCTTCTTTGTTGATATAACCGATTTTTCCATTTGAGTTAACCCAACTTTGACCCCTAAAAAAAATTTTTAGCGTTTTTTCGTAAATATTTCGCCTATAAATTTGACGTAACATGCTGGAAATCAGCAATGGCATTAATTTGTATCACTCCAAAATGCATTTGTAGTACACAGCAAA
>JAFPZK010000071.1 GCA_017417315.1 Bacteroidales bacterium | reverse complement strand
TCCGGCTCTGAATGAAAAAAGCCGTTATCGTTCCAATACTGATACCATTTTTCTTCACTGGTAGCAGCCTCGTATTTTGCTGGAATTTCCATTTTTATAATTTTTGCTAATAAAAAAACTGCGCAAAGGTAATAATTTTTTCATAATTGAAAGTAAAAAAAAAATTAAAAATACTCCTTTACGGCAAATTCAAATTGCTGAATAAAAATTTGCTTAAAGGCGTAAATATTATTTTGTTCGTAAAAAATAAGCATTGCTTTCTTATAATCAATGCTGTCAACACTGCGGAAACTCAGCGGACAATAACCGTTGGCAATTAGAATAGCATTGCTTGTTATACGAGCTGTACGTTTGTTGCCGTCACTGAACGCCTGAATGTATGACAACAAAACAAGTGTCAGCAACGCCTTTTCAAACACGTTAGCCTTGCCGTTAATCAAAGTACACGTATCGCGCAGAGCCTCACGTATTTGAAATTCGTTGTCAAGAGGATGGTAATTAGTTCCCGTAATACCTACGCGGCGGTGTCTGATGCCTTTGTCAACGGACAAATCTTGGGTAAGTAGCGTGTGAATATCTTCTATATTGCTTATTGTAAGTGTTTTAAGATAATCTGGATTATCCAATATAAAACGGAGCGCATATTTATGGTTGAGCAGCATAACCGCTTCTTCCTTGGTTTTGCCGTTAGCGGTCTTGCTTTCACGTAGTAGCCGCTCGGTTTCAAGCAGGGAATATGTGTTGCCCTCTATTTGCGAAGATTTCCAACTGAGGTCAATTCCGAGGCGTTCCATTTCTTTTCGATATTCGTTTTCTGTCATTTCAGAAAGATGTTTGCGAAAAAGATTTTGCAAATCATTCAAGTGCGCAATTTCTTCCGCCGTAAAAATTGAAACCTTAGGCAGTTGTTCATTGATTAGGTCAAAGTTAAAAGAGGTTTGAACTTGACGTTCATCAACATCTTTTTCAAAATATGTATCAAGGTTCAGCGGCATAAGCAAATGCGCATGAGGAGAAAGTTCATAGCGCGTTGACCGAGCCTTACCGCAGACCAAAATATCTCCGCTCTGTACTAAATTAGAAATCAAGCGTTTAAGTGTAGTTTCGCTGCCGTTAAACGCAATTCCGCTTGCAATTTTTTCGCGCGAAGATTGCGGATTATAATGCAAAAATTGTAATATTTCTCTGGAAGTTTCCATTGACTTATAAATAAAATCGGTGCAAATATACCTATTTTTCTTGGATTATCGGACCATTTTTTGTCTAAAAACGAAGAAAAACGTGGATTTTTGAACCGATTTCTTTTGATAACTATTTTAATTGTGCAATTAAAGCATCCGGATTGCGGCGGCAGTCCCAAAAATCTGAAATTTCAATACAATCATCAACTATGCGGTAAACTATTTTGCTCAAACGTTTTACCACAAAACTTCTGTATGTCGAGGGAAATTCGGCTAACAGTGGTTCTATTGCCCACATATAGGGATTGGTTGTCAATAGTCCTATTAAATGACGGATTTCTTGCAAAAATTCTTTTTTTGCTTTTTGTCCGAACTCTTTTTGAATATAATCTGCGGTTTTATGAAGATTTATTTCCGCTCTTTCTGATACGATAACTTTCATACGGCTTCAAGCATTTCTTCTTCAACTTCAAACTTTTCTCCGAATCCTTGAAAAACTTCTTCAATGGTTTTGAATTTCCCTTCTGAAAATTGTTTTTCACTTTCAAGAATTCCGGCTCGCAGTTCTTCCATAGTATACGGTTTTAACAGCTCCCGTTCTTGTTGTTTTTGAGCATATTCCGCTAACTGCTGACAAAGCCAAAGTATATTTCCGGCTGACAGTGTTCCGCACAAAAAATCCCGCAATCCTTCTAACGATTTTTCACTCATAGCAATAAGTTTTTTAGTTTTAAATT
>JAFPZK010000070.1 GCA_017417315.1 Bacteroidales bacterium | reverse complement strand
GAATTGGGGTATTCCTTTTTCATTCAGAATTACGGGTTATTCAGACGTTTTGGGAATCTGTCATGGCTACCAACACGTTTACACGATAGCGCACTGCAAAGGCGAAAACGTGATTTGCGACCCGGTTTATCATTTGTTTAACGCAGAAAAACCTTTTGAAATCCAAAAAACATACGCGATGAGTTTGAATGGTTGCGATATATACGCCTTGTCGGGTATTCCTGACGAAGATGAAGAATTAGGCGTAACGGAATATTATGAAACTCCGGACGGCAGTTTGGGAGTTTTAGGCGGTAAAGCAAAGCGAAAAGCAAAAAAAGCAAAGCGAAAAGCAAAAAAAGCAAAGCGAAAAGAAAAAAAAGCAAAGCGAAAAGCCGCAAAAAAAGAGAAAAAGGCGGCTAAAAAAGAGATTAAGGCGGCGAAGAAAGAAATCCGCAAAGCCCGTAAGTCCGGCGACAAAGCAGCGTTGGCGGCTGCGAAAGAGAAAAAAGCGGCTGCAAAAGCAAAGAAATTCAACGCAAAGGAAACAATCCGTGAAAACCGTGTTGGTATAGCAAAAGTAGCCTCAAAAATCGGTCAGGGGATTAAAAAGGGTACAATGGCGTTGCCGCGTGCTGCATTTTTGATATTGCTGCGTTTAAATTTCCGAGGTATGGCTCGTAAATTCTCTAACAATCAGACGGCTTACAACAAATTTGCGGAAAAATGGAAACGTGTTTTCGGCGGCAAGGAGAAGAAACTTAAAAAAGCCATCGAAAAAGGCAAAAAGAAAAAAGCGTTTTTCGGCAAAGGAAAGAATGTTAACGGTCTTGAAAACGACCTTTACGAACTTGGAGCGGTACTCGGCAGATACGGCATGATAAGCAAGGAGTATATTTCGGCTCTTGCGGAGCGCGACCGTGAACTAAATCCCGGTTTGGGAATCGAACCCGTTACAATGTCTATCGGTGCGGCTATTACGTCTGCATTGCCTATCATTCAGCAGTGTTTGGACATATTCTCGTCTGTCAAAGACTTGATACCCTCAAATGCGCAAGAGGCTGAGGAAGAGGGTATGGCATCGCAAGAAGTTAACGACGAAAAATACGTTGCCGAAGACCCGGACAATATGGAAGATGACGAGGAAGAGTCCGAGGAAGAAATGGAAGGTTTCCCGTTGCGAGGCATAGAGGACGGATATTATTTTATCGGCGATGTTGCAATCAACGGCATACCGCGAACTGTAATCTGCAAAAAAGACGAGTGCGGCAATATCAGTGTGTTGGGCGCACTGAACGGCAAAAAGAAAGAGGCTCGTAAAGCCAAAAAAGCAGCCAAAAAAGCCGCAAAAAAAGAGAAGAAGGCTGCGAAAAAAGCCGCCAAAGCAGAGAAGAAGGCTGCAAAAAAAGCGGCTAAGGCTGCGAAAAAAGAGGCGAAAAAAGAAAAGAAGGCTGCAAAAAAGGCTGCCAAGGCTGAGAAAAAAGCCGCAAAAAAAGAGATGAAAAAAGCCAAGAAAGAGGCTAAGAAAGAGGCTAAAAAACTCGGTCTTTCCAAAAAGGAGGCTAAAAAATACGTCAAGGAAAAAAAGAAAGAGGCTAAGAAAGAATATAAGGCTAAGAAAAAAGAAATCAAGGCTACGAAAAAGGCTGCGGTAAAAGAGGCTAAGGCTAAAAAGAAAGAGGCTAAGAAAGCAGTTAAAGCCGCTAAAAAAGATTATAAGGCGGCGAAAAAAGATATTAAAAAAACTTACAAAGCCGCTAAAAAAGAGGCTAAGCAGGCTTTTAAGCAAGCCAAAAAAGATATTAAGCAGCAGAAGAAAGCAGCAAAGGCTGAGAAGAAAGCCGCAAAAAAAGCCGCAAAACAGCAGACTACTTACGATGTTGACGAGCCGATAAAGGACTACGAAAACAACGAGGTTGAAGTACTTGATGATGATATGAATGTTGTTGATACCGATATGGACAACACAGTTGATTCGGGTGTTGACAATGCGGAATTTGATGAGAATTTCGACAACGCAGAAAACGACATCAGCATTGAGCCAAACGAGGACGGCGAGGATTTTTCTGACGGTTCGGACGATTTTGCGGACGGCGGTGCGGAAAATGATTCTGAAAGCGGCGAGGACGGTGATGAAGATTTCTTTGATTCTCCCGAAGATGCAGCGGCAGCAAGCGGCAAGAAAAACAAAAAGCGTACTGCAAGTGCTGACAGCGAGGACGGCGAGGATTCAGACGGCGAAGATGAAGAAACCGCTGAGGAAAAGAAAAAATCAAGCAAGAAAAAACTGATAATCGGCGGTGTGGTGTTGGCAGCGTTGGGCGGTTTGGGTTTTTGGCTTTACAAAAGGAAAAAGCAGCAGCCGACCGCAAGTAATACAAAATCATTAAAAGCATAATAACAATGGCAAAGAATAAAGCAGACAAGGCGGCAAAAAAAGCAGCAAAAAAAGCGGCTAAGCAGCAGAAAAAGCAAGCCAAAAAGCAAAAGCAGCAAGCAAAAAAAACCGCCAAGCAGCAGAAAAAGCAGGTTAAAAAGCAAGCCAAGCAGCAGAAAAAGGAGATAAAAAAAGAGTTGAAAGCCGCGAAAAAAGAGGCAAAGAAGGCGGCGAAAGGTCAAACAACCGTAGACCTTGACACTCCCGTAACTTCTGACTTTTTCGACAGTGCAGAGGCGGCGGCAGCAAGCGCGAAAGACCTTGTAGTTGCTAAAAATCCAAATGCAGCGGACGATGACGGCAAGAAAAAAGGCAAGTTGAAAAACTTTATCAACAAAACCGTCAGCAAAGCAAAGGACATAATCAACAAGGTTGCGAAAAATACGCAAACGATTGAAGATGATAATATTAACGAAAACGATACAGATATGAGCGACACTTCAAGCAACACAGGCAATAAAGGTGTAACAAGTAACGACAGCGCATCGGAAGGCACGTTTTGGGAAAAACACGGCACAAAAGTTTTAATCGGTGCTGGTGTGGTAGCAGTTGGTACAGCATTGTATTTTTTGCTCAGGAACAAAGACGGCAGCGGCACTACTTCAAAAAAAAGTAAAGGAGTCGGAGCGTTAGAGCCGATAGACCTTTCATAGAGATAACGAAATTAATTGTAAAACAAACTAATTTTTTTAAAAGCATGGCAAAAGTTGATATGGTAGACGGAACGATGTCTATGGCAAAAAAAGCCGCTTGGATTTCCGCAGGTGCAGCAGCCGGAATCGGTGTGCAAAAACTTGTCAACAAGTTTTTTTCTTCGGAAACCGTTGTAAGCGGTCTTGGTGCGGACGTTAGTTCCGGTTTGAAAAATTACGCCACCCCGCTTATCACTTTGGCGTTGGGTTCGGCAGGTGCGTTTGGGTTTCAGAGTCAGGCACTTAAACACTTATCATTAGGCGTAGCCGTTTCGGGCGGTGTTAACTGCGTATCACAGTTGATGTGGGGCAGGAACTCCGTTGCAGGTATGGACGATGGTCTTTTGGGCGGTATTCTTGGTGCAGACGAAGATTTGAACGACGAAAATGGTTTTTATGGCGTAGACGATGACGATGACGATGATTTGGACGGATTCGATGATGACGAGGACGGTTTAGGCGACCTTGAAGATTACAACGAACTCCCGGCAGGCGGCGCAATAGCGGCATTGGACATTCCGATTGACCGACAGTATCACGTAAGAGATGAAGAGTTTGAAAAAGAGCCTATTTCGGGTTTCGGATTCGGCAACATTGACGATGAAATACTTTAACTCTCTTTAAAACACAAAAATTCAATTAGTAATTAACTTTAAACAAACTTGTAAAAATGGCATTATTAGGACTTGGAGACTTGGCGGGTGCATTGCTCGCAGGTCAAGACGTAGTAGCATTGGAAACTTTGTCAGATGATTCACTCATCGGATTGTTGGGTGTAATTGACGGTTTGGGCGCAGCCCCCGCAGCAAAAGACAAAGCACGCAAAAAAGTAGTAAACGCGGTTAAACACAAATCAAAGAACATCAATCGCGAAACCAAAGACCTTACCGCAAAAGCATTGTTTGAGCAGCGTTTGGCTCAACTTCCGGCAGAGGCACAGGCAAAACTCCGCAGCGGTCAGTGGCAGTTGGTTCCGTTCATTTACTATGCAGTAAAGGACATCAGCGGACAGAACCACGCAGACCTTTTCAAGAGCGGCGACAACACCGTAATCGGTATTACAAACGTAGTTCAGGGGCGCATGCCCGCAGAGGATTTCTTCCTCTGCACAATGGTTCGCTGTGTAACTTCAAACGGTCTTACAGGCGTTACCGAGGCTGACCTCAAAGGTGCAACTTGGACGAAACCCGCAGCGGCAGTTATTAACGGAGAGTGGAAAATGGGTCAGGAATCAACCGTTTACATTGACAAATCGGCTGCATCTGTATTCTCACATGACGGACGTACCGACTTGGCAGACGGCGAATTTATCCTTGACACGCCCAAAATGTTCTATCCGCAGAGGACAATCAACGTTGAGTTTGATTTTTCGGGCGCACCCGCTGCGAATACCGCAATGCGTTTTGAACTCCACGGTGTTAAGACAACCAAAGCGTAATTGTTTGTCTTTCATTTTTTTCAAAGGCGGTAATTTCGGAAGATTGAAATTCCGCCTTTTTTTAAAAAAAGCACTACAAAAAATCAAAAAATATGACTGATGAATTAACAGAATATTACAACACGCTTGTTTTTAAGGATAACGCGCAAACAAAGTATTTCTTTGATATTTACGGCGTTACCACGACAGATGACGGCACGGAAATTCAATACCCGGTTGTTACGATTTCTCAAAACAGAAAAAACGCAACGGGCGCGGACGTGTTTAAAACGGCGGTTGAACAACTTGAAAAAAACCAAGGCATGAACGCGGTTTTAGTGAAAGAGTACAGCGGTTTTTATGATGATGCTGAACCTGTATCCGAAAACACGTTTCCCTTAAAAAAAAATAAAAAAATGAAAAAATCCGGCAAAAAAAACTTACCACAACAGCAGCAAGGCAGTTTAGGCGCAATCAGCGATGCTATCAGTAATTTTGGCAGTGCGCTTGGTTTGATGGGGTTTCAGGGCGGATTAAGCGGTATTATCACCGCCTCGGCGCAGCAAATTGCGACACAAGACCGCTTAGAAACTGCAAATCAGACTATTGCAGACCTAAGAGCGGAAAAATTAAGGCTCGAAGGTTTGGTTGAAAAACTGAAAGAAAAAAATGAGGAGTTGAAAGATTCTCATAAAAAAATTGAAAATGAGATGACAGACCTTCAACGCGACTTCAAATTTAAAGAAAATCAGTGGCAACACGAACTTTCTTTCAAAAGCCTCGGAGCAACGGCGTTGTTTGATATTTTAGGCAGAAAATTTAAGGTTGATGAAAAACTTGCCGGACTTTTGAGTGATGAAACCCCGGTGCAATCACAGCCGCAACCGCAGCCGCAAACAGATTCGCAAAACTCGGATTTAAACAATATTCAACTCACTCCGTCAACAGGGGTTAATCCCGAAGTTGAGGGGTATTTAAAACAAATTACCACATATCTGAAAACTCTTGACAAATCAAGAATGGCGGCTGTTGCTGCAATTTGTCAATATACAGCATTGGGCGATGTTCAGTTGAAACGTGTGTACAAATTTGTTTTAAAATCAATGTCTGCAACCTCAGAAACAGAGGGCAGCACCGCAGACACACCACCGCAAAACACAGAAGTTAAACCTCAAAACAACGGAAATAATGACACAGACTTATAATCATACATTCGCAATACAAGCCGATAGCGAGTATAACGCAAAGGTTAAAATAGCAGTCGTTCAAAACTTGTTAACACACATAACAGATGACCAATTTGTTAATGTGCTGTACGCGAAATTAAAAAAAGACAGAGATTTTTTTACAAAGGTGGCTAACAATCCGCTTTTGAAAATGTTGTAAACAAAAAAAATATAAAAAATGGCATATTACAATAGATTTGGCGCGGCAACAACGGTTAATCCCGTAACACCTGTTACGCCGCAGCAACAGCAACAAAATACAACGGCTCAGGCAGTTAACGCACAGCCTCAGACAACGGCGCAGCAGACACAGCCTCAGCCGCAGGGAGTTCCCGCTCAAAACGGCGACACATACCCGTTCCCGATTATGGACAGAATAATCGCGGGCGGCGTGAATGTGCGCTATTTGGAACTTAACGGCGTAAAACTCAAACATCAAATTATTACAATCCGTATTGACGGCGCGGGCAAACGTATTGCTTTTGAAACTCAGGCGCAAGTTACAAACGACCGTATATTGGGTTTGATGTTGACTACTACCGAGGAAGAAAGGGACGATGAAATTAAGTGTATCAACGATTCTGTTATGCAGTTGACTATTGATAATGAGGAAATTCTGCCTGACGGTTTCGACTGTTCTTTGATTTCGCAGAAAACGGGCAATGCTTTTTACGACAATGTGTATCCCGTAAACGAAAGGGCGGACGGTTCACTTATCAAAGGTTCTATTACGGTAAGCAACACTCTGTATGTCAAACCGTTTGATGTGAAACTTTATTTGTGGTGTGTAACTAAACCTCGTAAATAATGGAACAAACACGGGTATATTTGTATCAAACAACGCTTGATACCGCTTACACGGACAAAAAGGACTCAATAGTATTGCCGACTAACGTGAAAAAAGTTGTCGGCATTTGTCCGAATTTAACACGTGGTATGGGGTATATTTCGGTAATTAACGAGAAAACAAATGATATTCTTGTTAATCAGGTGCGCGTTTTAGACGATAATGCGCATTGGAACGAAAAGAACATACCCGTTTTGAATCGTCCGGAGGCTAACAACTTGTTTTATGTTTTCCGTATGATAAATGGCGAAAACGAGCGTACAAACGATTGTAAGTTAAAGATTTACGTATCATATTTGGAGGAGTAGCGATGATAGAGGTATCAAAACTCATAGAGATAGAGGCAGTAGCGCGAGGAATAAAAAAATATAAAACACAGCAGGTTTTTATTGATGTCATTAAGCCGAACATGATAATTGACCTTAATAAATATCCGTATTTGTTTTGCTCGGAAAGTTGCGATACGAAAATTCATACAAAAGTAGAATTATCATCTTCCGACAACTATTTTGCGTTTACAAAAACCACGTTGGAAGATGCTGATGTATCGCAGTTTCAGTTTTTTACTTCGGAATTGGAAATCAAGGTAAGCAATTACGGCAAACCGGGTTCATTTATTCCTTTCAGGCTTGAATTTTTGAAAATCATTCCTGAAACAGACGAACAAATTTTAAATTCAAAATCTTAAAAATTAAAAGGACATGGCAGTTAAAGATGTTGTAGCAGAAAAAATGCTCGAAGATAAAGAAACGAGAATGACGTTGTTAAGCAGTGGTACTACTGCGATTAAGTATATTGCCCTTACACTTGTTGGAGTTGGTGTTATATATGGCGGTTACAAACTGACAAAGTACATTGTTAACAAAAATAAGTCAGATTCAGAGGTAGATGCTCAAACCGCAGGAATGGACAAAAACAATGTTCATATTCCTGATTCTCAGTTGGTGAATATGGCTAATAGTCTTTACACCGCGTTTAACACCGATGCAACGTGGAAATGGAGCGCTAATATTGACGAAGATAGTATTAGACGGACGTTGAGCCTGTTATCAAATGTTGACGAATGGAAAGCACTTCAAAAAACATTTGGCAGTCGGGACGGCGGTTGTTACGATTCGGGACAAATGCACAACCTTGTTTGGTTCTTACAGCAGGACGATGACAAAGACCGTCAGAGTTATCAGGCGATACTTGATAAAATTGGTATGCCAAACGCTCTCGGTTCTTTGAACGGCAAAAAACGAAAAAAGAAAAAAGGCTTTTTAAAAAAACTCCTTAATCCGGCAACACCCTTTAAGGCTATTGCAAAAGGAACTAAGGCTGTAAATAAGGCTGTTAAGAAGAAAGGTGTAAAAGCGTTACTTAATCCCGGCACGGGGTTTAAAATCGTTCAAAAAAGCATAAAGTAATGACGAGAAACATAAAAATAGCATTAATCGTATTAGGCTTTTCGGCTGCTGTAACTGCGGGCGTGATTCTCTTTAAGAAAAAAAAGAAAGTTACGCAAGCCACTGCTATAACGGACGGCAAAGTGGTTACGGTAGACCTTAACCCTGTTCAGTCTGCAATTTTGACAGAGGCGGAGCATTGGGTAGGGCAGGTTGAAATCGAAGGCAACAAAGGCTTTGAGGATAAGAATTTTGAAAAGAAAATGCGGGCTGTCGGTTGGAAAGAACCTGACCCGTATTGCGCGGCATTTGTGAAAATGGTGTTACTTGCTGTTTCAAAGGGTGCTGCAAAAACTTTTTTTCAAAAGAACACGGGACTTAGTGCTGAAAATAATTTCAGAAACCTTGCAAAGTCAAACGAGTACGCAGAACAGATTAATACTCCCGAACCCGGCTGCATAGTTTGTTATAGTCATCATAACGAGATATGCAAAGATTTTGACGGAAAAACAATTACTGTCATATCTGCAAACGGTTCTTTGGGCAACGGGAAAAAATATGCAAGTGGCGACCCTGTTGAAGGTGTCGCTATAAGGCAGCGTAATCTCGGTGCTAATATTGATGCTGTAAAAAACGTCCTTTTGGGCTACATCAGGATAAAAAAACTTTCATAAATTTTTTGGGAAAATGATACTGCTTTACGAATATACAGAGGAGCAATTTGATATTGACGGCAATTCGCTTGGTTGGGATTCCGAACCGCGATTATTCCCGAATACTTTTTTTTTGAACCCATCTTTGGAGTTTAATTGGGACGAGTTGTTGGTAAAATATAATGAGAAATGGTATTATTTCGGGCATCTAATTGACGATTTGGAGAAAGTTCCAACAAAAGAGGAATGGTCTGCCAAACCCGGCAATGACGTTGATATTGAATATTACAGCGGTGTTGTCGCCGAATATCAGGATAATCCGTCCGGCAATATCAAAAACACCAAACGCCTGACTTATTTGATGAATAACAAGCCGAAATTTATTATCAACTTTTGGTACGACAAATTAGACCGCGTTGTTAAAATTCGCTCTATTAAGGGCGATTCTAAGGCGGCGGAAAGCGGTGTAAGTTACGAGGAAGAGTCTCAGAAAGTTCAGGATTTGACAGACCTTAAAACAACGCCGAACTACGGTGTAGAGGTGAACGAAACAAACATTGTTACCGTCAAACCTTGCAAGAATAGCGTTATTGTTACCGCGTTTGAGAAAATCAGACCTACAAACACGGATACTATTAGAATTGACGATACAACAGCAAAAATCACTGTTGCTTATACGTCAGATAATTGGACATTGACGGCATACGCTTACAAAGAGGATTCTACGCTTGTTTCGCAGGTTGTCGCGGCAAACAAAACGCTTGATGTCCGCAATATGGATAAGAATATCAAAAATCTTGCACTTGTATTTTTTGCGGAAAACGGTATCAGTTCTTTGCAAGACTGCGAGATTGAACAAATAGGTTGTAGTGTAGTCTTAAAACCGTTTGTTACTCTCACTAAGCATAATCAAAACGGCGAGAATAACTCCGTTTCAACAGAGTATGCACAAGATGATGTTATCGAACAACTCACTGATGCATACGTATCGGGTGCGCAGTTTGAAGGTTGGTTTAATAGCGAGGCTAATAATGCAAGTGCAGTAACATTGCCACTAACAATGGACAGTAATAAGGATATTTACGCGCATTTCTCTTGCAACTTGGTAAAACACAATACCGATAACAAAAACAATGAGGTTACAGAAAAAACGGATAAAGATGCACATATTATTCTGACGACACCTTCATTGTCCGGTTACGATTTTGACGGTTGGACTTTGGGACAAGGCGGGGAAAAAATAACCGAAATTACAATGAATACGAATAAGAATATTTGGGCGCATTGGAAGAAAAAACAAACAACGTCCGGCGGTGATGGTGGTGGTAATGGTCAAAGCGGTCAAAATAACGGATAGGAGAGAGATATATGTATAGATTTCAACCCTTGTTGGATTATACTTTCCAACAATACGATGATGAGCCGACAGACGGCGGCAACGGCGGTCAAGGTCAAAACGGACAAAACGGACAGAACAACGGTCAAGGCGGCGCAGGTACGGTTGCTAATTGTACTTGTAATGATATTCTGTTGTATCTCAAAGATATACGGGAGAGTCTAAAACAGATTAAACAGGCTCTTAATATTCAAGAACCTGAGCCTGTTGTATACGATTTGTATTGGGAGAATTTGGCAGTGCCTTATGACAATCCGATACAGCCGTATTGGGAGAATTTGGCAGTGCCTTATGACAATCCGACACAGCCGACTTGGGAGAAAATTAATTAAAAAACATACTAATACTTAAAAAGAAATGGCAACAACGCAAATTGATACTTCGCAGTTAGACAAGATAAAATTCTTGTTTATGAACTCGTGGGCGGAATTTGAACCGATTAAAAACCAACATTTTTACACAGTGGTTTGGTTTGCAGACGGTACAATGTGGACACAAGGCAAGTGGTTTGCAAAATTCACGCCCGGCAACGGCATTACGATAAATAGCGGCACAATTTCATTAGCAGGTAGTTATGCGCCACAAGTGTCTGATATACTTAATTATACGCCCAAAGGCGGTGATATAATTCAGTATACGGGTGCGGAAACTTCCAATTTCAAGCCCGGTTATTTCTATAAATATAACGGCTCAAATTGGGTTAATATTCCTGTTCAACCTACGGAATTAACCGCTGAACAAATAGCCGCTCTTAAAGGCGATAAAGGAGATAAGGGCGACAAAGGCGACCCGTTCACATACTCCGATTTTACCGCTGAACAACTTGTAGCCCTCAAAGGCGAAAAAGGCGAGAAGGGCGACAAGGGCGACCCCGGCGAGGCTGCAACTCTTACAGCAGGTTACGGCATTTCGATAGACGGCAATGTTATTTCCGTAATAAGTCATACTCCGCAAGTATCTGATTTTGCAAATTTTGTAGCAAAAGAGGGTGATATAGTACAGTATATCGGGGCAGATACAGAAAACTACAAGACGGGGCATTTTTACAAATTTTCAAATCTTACGTGGGAAAAAATCAACGTTCAGGATATTGAATTAACCGCTGAACAAATAGCCGCTCTTAAAGGCGAAAAAGGAGATAAAGGCGACAAGGGCGACCCGTTCACATACTCCGATTTTACCGCAGAACAACTTGCAGCCCTCAAAGGTGAGAAAGGCGACAAGGGCGATAAGGGCGACCCCGGTGAGGCTGCAACTCTTACAGCAGGTTACGGTATTTCGATAGACGGCAACATTATTTCTGTAAAGGAACATACGCCGCAAGTGTCTGATTTTGCAAATTTTGTCGCAAAAGACGGTGATATTGTACAGTATGTTGGTGCTGACAACGAAAACTACAAGACGGGGCATTTTTACAAGTATGCAAATCTTACGTGGAGTGAGGTTGATTTGGCAAACAATAGTTGTGAGTGTGGAAAGTGCTTAAAACAAGTAGATTTGAATACCTACGAGGGTGTAAGCGGCGAAATTGTACAACATATCGGAGAAACTAACGATAAGTATACAAAGAGATATGTTTATGAATGTAATAAAGGAAATTTATTCGTAGAAAAAGGGGATATTATTTTAACAATCTCCGACCCACCACAACAGTACGCAGGTGCTTTTAAGTTTGTAGGATTTGTAAAAAAATATTCAGCAATACCGCAAATAGGTTATTTTGTTTCATCGCATAGACCGGAAGTAGGTTTAAAAACCGACCCTTGGGGTGATACAGAAGCCAATATATCAATAGGTAGCGTAATAGATACAGGTTCGGGGTATGAATGTCAGATTGTTGGAACGCACCCTGCTACCGGCGATTCTATAAATGTAGGACGATGTACGTTTCCGTATGAACCGAATAGTCAGTATGAAAAATGGGTTAACCAAAATGGTGTTGAAATATGTTTGGCAAATAATACACTATCAACGGGAACTTATCTAAACGAGACCATCCAACAAGGTATAATAAAATTAGGTGATAATGACATATTCTTATCAGAAGACTATCTTGATTCAGGTCGTACTTTCACAACAAGAGCCGCTGATGCAATAGGTGAACCCGACTTTTGGCAACGGATTGATGTACAACCCTCTAACAGTGGTTCTCCAAAAATTCTCTCTCTCTCAAACATTACCGATTTGACGGATTTAATTTCGCCTAATCAGTTAAAAGAGAATGACTTGATTATTCTTACGGATATTGAAGAAAATAAAGATTATCAATATACCGTGAATGGCAATACGAAAACTTTTAGAGGAAACCCCGACTTTGATTTGATGTTTCGGTGCGCAACGAACAACGAATTTAAGCCGATAATGTTTTCTCCGATATTGTAATTAACTTTTATTATTAACTTTTAAAACAAACAAAGAAATGGCAGAAGAAGTTTCTAAAATTTATGCCGTTGAGAACGGCGGAAACAATGCTATGACATTGGCAACTCTTATGACTGCGTTAAACAACGCAAGGAATAACCCCGCAGAGATGATGGCGTTGCTTGGTAACAACGGTATCGGCGGTAACGCTGCTTATTGGTTTATCTTTATGATGATGATGTGGGGTTGGGGTGGTAACAACGGTTTTGGCGGAAACAACGGCGGTGCGCTACAAGCCATGAATGTTGACGACCAACTCAACGCTATCCGCACACAGATTAACAACAACAGCAACACAGACCTGTTGAATCAGGCAATTCAGGGCAACACCGCCGCATTGCAGCAGTTGGCGGTAAATCTCGGTCAGAATTACACCGCTGTATCCAACGCAATTTGCGGAGTACAAAACGCAATTACAAGCGTAGGCGGAAAAATTGACTTCAATGCAGAGCGTACAATCAACGCTTTCAATATCGGCAACGGTATGACCCAAAACGCAATCGGTATGTTGGGCGGCAAAGTTGATTTTAACGCAGAAAGAACGATTAACGCTTATAATCAAGGCTTGTGCGGTGTAAAAACCACTTTCCTTGAACAATCGGCACAAAACCGTTTAGAAGGTTGTCAGCGTACAAATGCCATTGAAAACACCATTACGGGTGCATCAACCAACATCGGAATCGCTATGCAGGCAGGTTTTACGAACATTGCAAACCTTATCCGCGAAAGTATGCAGAATGACAGTCAGAACACACAGAAGATTTTGGACGGGCTTTCTCAACAGACGATTCAGGATTTAAGGGACAAACTTGCAAAATCCGAAAACGACAAAATACTTGCTGCAATAGCCGCAATCAAAGGTACGACAGCAGCCGGAGCGTAGGTAATCCGAAATACTTACATATTTTTTCATTTTTTTAGTTTTTCCTGACGTGCCGTTTTACGGCGGTACGTCAGTTTTTAAAAATATAAAATTATGTTTTTCAAAGATTTACAGAAAAATTCTCCTTTCTTTGTTATTGATAACAGTGAG
>JAFPZK010000069.1 GCA_017417315.1 Bacteroidales bacterium | reverse complement strand
AGAAATGATGAGATTCTTGTCTAAATACAAAATGGTAAGAGCCGGTGAGGACAGAAAATGGAAACCTTGCAAGAGGCTTGCTTACATAGAAGATATTATGCTAAAACTGGGTATATAGTGCTCAGTTTTAGGATTTCTTTACTTAAAAGAGTTTGGCATTTCTCAGCGTACTTTTTTCTATTACCTTAAAATTGTAAATAAAAAAAGCGACAATTACAAATATCCATTGCAGTTGTCGCTCTTTTAAAAAACCTTTTTTCCCTTTTAATCGTCTATCGTATTTCTTAGCCGTCCTTTCTTTAATTCTATTGTAAATTGTTCTGCTGCTACCTCGTCGTTTAGGTCGGTATCATTGTCGGCATTGTAGGTGCAGCGCAATGTAAGCAAATGACAATAAAAATCAAGATTTTGCTGTGGTTGTTCTTGATAGAGTTCAAGTTTGCCGTATGCTTTATTTGTTGTTCTAACATTGTTTAAACACCGTTTAACAGCCGTTATAAAATCAAGGAAACGGATTCCATTGTCGCGGTTAGTAGCAAAGTTTTCTGTATCCTCGCCATAATCTTGTATAATATAAAGGTATACATACACAAAACCTCCGACAATATCCAAAGAATAATCGTAAAAGATAGCAGGTAAGGCAAACTCAAAATCTTCGGGATTATTTTCCTGACCAAGATGAATGTCAAAAGTTTCAGGCGGATTAACACCCAAAACCTTAAATTGTGCCGCTTTTTTCTGCAATGCGGACATTATTGCGTTATAAACTCTTTTCATTTTAATACGCCGTTAATTTGTTCTATGATAAACTTTTCTATTTCAAGCATCAGAGCCGCACTATTACCGATAAACTTTCGTTTCGGCATTTTCATTTTGCGGCGGTGCGCCCTGACGTTTTTGCCTTTGCGTGTATGCGCCTTAACGCTTTGCACACCGCTGAAACCGTCGTTATGAATCTGCGCATACGGGACATCCGTGCCGATGGTAACTGAAAGCGGCGTTGTACTGATTATGCGGATTGACCGTTTGAGCCGTCCGCTATCCACAAGAACCGCACCCTTTTGCCGTGCCTCGCCGCCGCGCCGGTTTCGTTTACGCTCTTTCCACGGCTGAGGCGAGGTGTAAAGCCAGTTTTGCTCTACGAACCTCTGTTTGGCAAAATTCACCGCCAACATGCCGATTTGTTCCGGCAGTTCCCTAAACGCCTTAGCAAAGGCAAGTTCTATTCCTTTCAATTCTGACATTTTAATAACTCATTTCAAGATTTCTAATCGTGCGTAAAAGCATTTGCGTAAACCATTCGTCGATGTCGGCGGCTGATTTACCGTTTAAGCCCTGAGTATTTCCGGTATTAATTCCGCCCTTGTTAAAAGCATCAATATTGACGGTGATATTGCGGATTTGTTTTGCACTGCCTGCCACCGCATCAGCAGAACCTACGCCCGAATTACTATTAGAACCGCCGCCCGAGCCGGGAACAATTCCGCCGTCTGCGCTTTCATCAGAGCCGCCACCAATCAAATTTGCCAACGGGTTTGACTCCTTTGCTGGTTCATCTTTCTTGGTTAAATGGACATTATCCCATGATAACTTGATTTCGTCCATCCGTTGTTTTGTCTCGGTGGCGTATTGCGTTTTTTGTTGTTCTCGCTCTTTTTTCAAACGTTCAATTTCGCCTTCTGCATCGGTATGAATTTCGCTTGTCAAGATGTCTTTTGCCTCACTGAAATTCCCTGTTAATGCAAGTTTTATCGCCTGTCCGATGTTAGAAAACAACTGCGTTATGTATTGTCCGAATGATTTTATGTTGAGCCAAAACAATTGGATATAATACCAAATAGCGTTAAAACCCTCTTTCCAATCGTCAACAAACTGCCAAAACGAATTAACGAGCAATGTTTTGGTAAAGTTCCAAACGGTAGTCCAGCCCTCGTATTTGCGGCAAAGCATAACGATAGCACCTATTAAAATGCCGATTCCGACAATTATCAATCCGATAGGGTTTGCTGACATCGCAACATTAAGAATCCATTGTTTAGCCGCTGCGATACCTGTTACCACTGAATGCCAAGCCATTGCCGCACTTGCCGCTATTGTGTTGGCGTTAAGCACCAAAAACGCAGCAGCAACACCCAAAATCACCGGCGACCAATCCGCCAAAAACTCTTTAACACTATTGATTGCAGGGATAATGCCGCCTGTTATCTTCGCAGCCCATTCGCCTAATTTTGTGATTACAGGAATAAATGCTTGTCCTACTTTTATTGCAAAAACTTTCAAGTTGTTTATTGCAATACCCCATGAATCTTTGGCGGTCATAGAACTCTTATATGCCGCTCCTAATGCTCCGGCAGAATTAGCCGTGCTGTCTAACGTATCCTTAAACTTATCAACGCTTTGTGTCATTACGGCAAACGCCTGTGCTGAGGTCTGGTCAAGTCCCAAAGATGATAACTTTGCGGCTTTCTGTTTGTCGGATAATCCTGAGAGCGATTTCGCAAGGTCGTTTACAATGTCAGGCATTTTGCGCATGTTGCCTTGTGAATCGTAAATAGAAACTCCTATTGCCTTAAAATTACTCAAAAGTTTAGGGTTAGAGAGCGAATTAAAAGCACCGTTCAATAGTGTTGCCGCCGAAGCCGCATTTACACCCTGAGCCGTCATAAAAGCAAATGCGCCTGAGGCTTGGTCAAGCGATATGCCGGCGTTCTTTGCCGTTGGAACGATAGTTGGCAGATATGCCGCAATTTCGCCCATGCTTGCCGCTCCTTTTTGCATAGTGGCAAACAACGTGTCATAAACTTGTTCTATTGCTGATTTTAACACTTTGCCATTTTTGTCTACAATATCAGTTACACCGGCACTATTCATCACATTAACACCGGCTTTGGCAACTGTTTCAATGTCTACAAAACCGGCTTTTGCCGCTTTCAAAGTCGGGTCTAACGATTTTAAAGCGGTCTGAGCGTCAAGACCTGCCGAAATAATCTTATTGAACGCCGCCGGAACTTCCTCCAATGGTGCTACGTTCTGAGAACCGATTTCAAGCATTTTTTTACTTAGTCCGTCAAGTTCCTTTTGTGAAAGACCTGCCGTAACGTTGATTTCCGCCATGCCTTTTTGCCAGTTCATTGCGAGGTCTGCGGCGTTCTTTATCTGCATTCCAACTCCTACAAGACCCGAAACACCGAGCGTTATCGGATTTTTAAACAGGTTGATTGCATTGTCAAGCAGCGGCACATTAGAGCGCAGTTCGGCAAAGGCGTTTTTTATCGAGGTTTTAACGTTGTCGATTTTGCCTTTTAGTTCGTGCATAGCCATAAGCATACTTGCACGTCGATACGACGGGTCAGAGATTTGACGGCGTATATCCGAAAACGCGGCTGTGGTATTTGTTTTAATACTGTTAGAGACTTCCTTAAACCTGTCGTTAATCTCCGAAAATTTCCGCTTCATTTTTTGCGTTGTAGTTTCCGTGTTGTTATCGGCACGTTTAAGAACGGCTGAATAACGGTCTTTTAATGCCAAAAGCATTTCTATTTTTGTCTGTGCCATAATGTTTTTGGTTTAATTGTCAATTTTCATTTTGCCTTCCATTTTTTCGATAACAACGGCTAAGCGGTTGAGTGCGGCGGCGTTTTCTTTGAATGTTTCTGAATTTTCCCTTAGTGCTGATGCACTCTCTTTTGTTGCCATGGTGCTTTCTTTTAGCGTACCTGTTAACTCAACATTCGACATCTGAATGTATGAAATAAATTGGTCACGGATTTTGATTGATTCCTCAACTGCTTTACGGTTGTTTTCTTCATTGCTCTTGTACATCTTCCACATCGCATACCCCATTACTATCACCATAGCGGTGGGAAAGCCGAAGGTGGAGAATATGTTAATGATTTCAGATGTTTCCATTTTGTAAAAGTTGTTTTATTGCTTCCGTCAAATCGACAGTGCCGCCCTCGGAAGTCTTTATTTCAATGTCGCCGACTTTGAATTTCAGCGGCAAGAAAAACTGCGTTATTGCGTTTATACTCATACTGAGGTCAGGGTTTTCGTGTTTTGCGGCGGCTATTTTGGGCGCAAAAATGCCGTAAAAGCCTGTCTTTGTGTCTTGGATTTTAAAGCCTATAAGGGTCTCGGTGTATTGCTTTGTATTGCCGTTTAGGTAGTTGCCAAGTGCAAGTACAGCAGTGCCGTTGGCGTTTTTGTACTCAAAAAACGCAGCCTCCGAACCGTCAGCGTTATAAACGGTGAATCCCGGTTTGTCGGCGTTTGCGTCCTGACGGAAAAACAGTTTCTTGGAGCCTGTCAGGGTCAGGGTTTCGGAAATGGTAGTTTCGGCGTTTTTCTTTACGTACTCCTCCAACGCCTTGTCAAGTTCGTCAGAGGTTATAAAAGCCTCAATCAACGCGGCGTATTGCTCCTCGGTGGGGTATGCGTTCTTTTTGAAATATGCTTTTAATATGCTTTTAATGTCCATTTATTTACGTTTTTATTTGGTTAAACATTCTGTTTTCGTTATTTTTTCCGCCGTTTTCAAATTAAAAAACAGCATAGATTATGAATAATGTATCAATTGAAAAGGCATACGTCAATGCAACATTGGCGTATGCGATGGCAACGGCGTTACAGAACACCGTTTTGAACACAAAGGAACTCCGTACTACTTACTTGAAGGAACTGCATAAGCAGATTCAAGAGATTGCAACGTTTTCAGAAGTTGTGAAGACAGAGTTTGAGAGAGTGATTCACTCACTGTCGGAGTAGTCTCCTTAGGTTCGTTCTGGCCTTTCATAGCCGGCAATTCCTCTTTGTCGGCTTTAATTGTGATTGTTATTTCCATTTTTTTAAATTTTTATTTGTTGGTTCAAAAATTGTTTTGTACTTTTGCCGTGTCATAAAACAAATGTTTTATGCATTGAACGATATACCGGAACTTCTTTCTTTGGAGTTTCGGTTTTTTGTTTTAATTTTGCGGTATCGTTCAACCATAAAATTGTTTTAATTATGACAGAAAATTCCGCAGAAATTAAAAGCATCGTAGGAGGTCTCTCCTCTGTAATCTATCAAGCCAATGGTAGTTCTTACCGTTTCAACCTTACCAAGATGGCTAAGCCGTTTGGAAAGTCAGTTGCAGATTGGCGCAAACTGAAAATAACGCAAGAATACTTAACTGCCCTACAATATATTATAGACCGTTATGAAGATATTCATAACGTTGAGCCACTGTTATTTACAAAACAGGGAGGAAACGTCTCGAATTTAGAACAAGGTACTTGGACTTCTGATTGGCACGTAGCACTCAATTTTGCACGATGGCTCAGCCCTGAATTTGGCATTTGGTGTGATGAAATAATCGGTTGTATTATTTTCAACAAACTGCCTTCTGTGGGTAATGACATCAAAATCATTGACGGCAAAACATACATTAGTCGCGATGTGTATTGCAAGAGTACCGAAACAACATGCCATTCTTTTGCAGGTCTCAAAGGTAACTACGCCAGCGAGTTTGCAGTAGTGGACGGCGTTTATTATATGACTACCGACCTTGCCAACGCACAGAAACAGCAAATCGCAGCAACCAAAGTTAAAAGCAACATCCGACAAAAAGCGGTTGCCGCTTCCGATGGCTCTGTACAACTTGCCATTGAGTTTAAAGATTAATTTTGTTTTTTTCATAACTTTATTTATATTTGCAGCGTTAAACCATTAAAATTTTATTCATTATGAGTAAAGAACAACAAAAAAACATCGAAGAACTTCCCGATTGGTTACAACCGCAAGACGGTATTGAACCCGGTATTGAAGACATAACTTTGGAAGATGCCAAAGAATTAAAAGAATTGCTCATTAATTTAGGTGCTAAAATCTAATAAACAAATTCAACCTCTGACAACCAAAGCATTTCTTTCAAAACTTTTTCACCCCATTCTTGTTCTGCAATATCTTGCATAGGGAATGGGGTATTTTCATCGTGTTTTGAATAGTAATCTTTCACCATTTTTGTTACTCTTTCATCTTTGATTCCTTGTATGCTTTTACGGTTTTTCGCCTTAAAGCCCATTTTTGCCCAAGTATAACTACCATCTTTTTTTGCCGTAAATTTTATTTTGTTAATACCTATGTTTTTTGATTGTTCAAACATATTAGCAATAATACTTTTCGCAATACCTTTCTTTTGCCATTGTTCATCAACTCTTATACTGAATAATTCTACAACCAAAGAATTATCTTTCTTTTTGTTAAAATGTGCTGCAAATGTCATTACTCCGTTTTCAAGAAATAGTCTTACGTTGTTTTTTCTTACTACAACTTTTTGAGATACTTCTGTGCCACATTTCAACTCTTTCATTTTGTTGTTTACAACATCTCCTAATTGTTTAAAGTTAAAACCCTTTGCGGGTGATGTATCTAATACTTTTTTATCTAATGGCTTTCCGTCTTTATCAACTATTTCAAGATTGCCTTCAATAAGTTCTTTACACATTTTGGTCGCTTTTACACACGCCGCGCACTGCGGATGCACCGCCAAGTTCTGCGGTGTACCGTTGCACTCCCTGCACCTCTGCATAAAGTACGGATGTTCTTCCGAAAAAATCTTACCTGTCTTGCCGACATTGACCTTGAAAGCCTCGTCCACCTTGCAGAACTTCATATCCTCTTTGGGTGTTTCCTTGTAGTTCTTGCCGGGCAACTGTATAACCTCGCAACGGCAGCCCCAGCCGTTTGGCGGATAGTATTCGTCCCAAAAATCATCGTCGTAACGCTTGATTACACCGTTAAGGGCGGCGTGTTCTGCGCGGGTGTTAGCGTCCATTACCGCATGATATTGCAAAAACGGATTCTTTTCAGCCCTCTTACCGTACTCTGTCCAACGCGCTGCGCATTGCGACGAACTAACCGCTTGGTTGTACTCGGTGCGCAGCCAGTTGTGGTTGTACTTGATATTGAGTTTGTCCACCTCTTTGCGGAAATCGTCAAACGAGCGCACACCGTCGCCGTCTTTTAATAACAGCGACATATCACGCAGCGTGTTATAGTTCTTTGAAGCCGAAAACTTAAAGACGTTTTCAACGAGTTTTTCCAATGTTTTAAAGTCCGGCGAGTTCCATTCCACATCAGCCAAGCCTTTGCCGTAACCCTTTTTTATTGCCTTGATATAGGTTTGTGCGGTTTCGCGCAAGAGGTCCGGGTCAAAGGTTATTTTTTCACCGCTGAAAATGCGCTGCGCAAGGTCGGCAATAATTTTGTCAATTTCGGGAGAAATGTCCGCCGCCAAAGTAGAGACGTTGCGCGCAACGTCTCTACCGTCTGCCGTATCTGTGAGCCTGTATAATTCGGGCAACTCCGATTCGCTCTTTTCGGGGTTGCCTAACGAAAATTTCGGTAGAGGGACATTTGGGCAGCCAGGGATGGCTGCACTCCAACATTTTCCCTGCGTCCGGTGATGGGCACGTTGAAGGTCTGCGCAAGCCATTTCTCGTCCACGTCATAACCTTGTGTTATCATTTGGCTTACAATATTCCAATGCTCTGTCAGGTTAAGTTCAAATGATTGGTTAAATTGAAATTTATCGGTATCGGGATTTAAAGGATATTTAAAACGGTTTAAAAGCGGTATTAACTGCCCGTTTACAACAAACGAAACCATGCGGCGGTCTGCCTCGGAAAGTTTGTCGTCGAGGTTGCGCTCGTGAACCTCCGACTGAGAGCGCGACGAACCGTCATCTGTTACCATCGTTCCGCCTGTTATGGGTTTGGAGATTTCTGCGTTGATACGTTCTATTTGAGCATCGTAAACCTTATACGAGTCAGAACCGGCAAAAGGCGTTACGTTTATAGTTGTTCCTTCGGGCAATACCGCACGCGCTGACTCTCCCAAAGCCGCTAACATTTCATCAAGTTGACGGATGTCAGCCGGTGAGGTCTGCGTTGTGGTAGCCGTAACGAGCGGCATGCCGAAACGCTCCGTAAATTCCGCCCACGACTGTTGTGCATTGCGTTTCCATATCAATTGCCCGCACAGTTCTGCCATTAGTCCGAGGTCTGACGGTTTGCCAACTTTGATTAATGTGTTTTGAAAATCTTTTGCATTAAAGTTGATTCCGCTGTTGTCAGTAATATCGCGTTGCACAATTCCGAGAGTCCCGACAACATTGCGGCGCGGCAAAACTTCAAAGGTCAGATTTTTTGGGTCTGTCAGTTCTATCAGCGTAAAGCCTTTGAAAATGCTGTCCAAGGCATAATCCAAAAAGTTGTAAAACCATTCGCCGGAGAAAAAGTCGGTTTTTTCTTGGTTTACTTCACCGGTCTTTTTGTCGATTATGGAAAAGCCGTAACCCGAAGTCGCGGTTTTTCTGAGTTCTTTTTGTGCCAAAAAATGACCGTCGCTTTCAAGATTGTCGTAAAGGTCTTGCAAGGTGTATGAGCGCGGATTTACAGGGCTTTGCGCCTGTTTCAGCGCGTAACGCCATTTTTGAATGTCCGCTCTTGTCTGGTCTTTGAAACCGGCGATTATGGATGATAAAATTGTATTCATTATTAATACTTGTGATTATTCGGTTCGTACTTACTTTTTATGCTGATTAGACCAATATATTCGTCATCGGGCAGTTGTGGTAAAGCAGATTGAAGTTCTCCGCTGCCGACGGCTTTCAGCCAGTCCAAAGCGTCCTGATACCTTGTTGAGCGGTATTCGGGAATTTTGCGCGGTGCACGTTTTGCCCAAAGATGATACAGAAGTATATCTATTGTTATCATCACAATAAAATGGTCGCGGTTGTCGCCTTCGGCTGCAAAAATGGTCTTACAGTCGTATTTACCGCCAATATATTGTGTTATTTGGTCGGTTGCCATACGTGTAGCAAGTTCCACTGCCGTTTTTTCGTCCGAGCCGTCAAGTAATGACAAAATCTCCTGCCTTACTTGTACGTCAAAATCAGTATCTACTATAAAATTTTTCATACTATTTAAAATTGTCCATTGTCAAAATTGTCCATTGTCAATTGATTAAAACCAGTGTTTACGTTGTTCTTTTCGTGAGTGCATTAGTACCGGGAATGAATCAATCCTGTGTGTGCGGTTAAGTTGCCAAATGGCGGATTCAAGTGCATCGGGCGCGTCGTCGTGTGCGCGGCTGCCTTTTTGAAAACTTAACAGTTGGTCAATCAATACCGCCACGCCCGGCGAATCTTTCTCCTTTTCGTTAATCAGTATCAGACCGCGCTCAAACAGCGGCTGTAAATTTTCGATACGTGCGAACTTGTCGCCTTTGGAGCGTTTGTCGCCTGTTATCGGAATATGCAGACCCCGCGCTTCGCCCTCTTTCTTGAACTCGTCAAGTAGAAGATCCTGCATAAAGTTGGCTTCTATCATATAGCGACAATTAGCATTACCGACAAAATTCATAATCTCGTAATGCCAGCGCACCATTTCGGCAACCGTTGTCTGCGCGGCGTACATTTTTAAGACGTGGAAATAACCGTCGGAGGTGATTCCGACAAGAGCCGTTGCCTTGTAGTCTGCCGTTGCGGACGATTTAAAAGAAGGGTCGGTGTAACAGACCAAAGATTTGTATTGCGACGCTTTTAAGGTCTGTCCGAAAACGATGTCCGATTTCTTAAACACCGTACCCTCAATTATAGGATTATTCATGTACTCCTTTTGAAATGCACGGTAGCCCATAAATGATTCAAGTTCTTTTACGCGCTCTTTTGTCCAACATTCTTTCCAAGACGGATTGCCTTTGTTGTCCAAGATATTTACCTTTGACACCTTTACGCCATTACTCTGCATGATATTTTGCAGCACCGAGTTTTTGGCGATAAGGTTGCCCACCATAATAAACCGTCCGCCGTCAGAACCGAAACAGCCGAAGAGTGCCTCTTTTACCCAGTTGGTCAAATCAGACACGCGCTTTTCGTTGCGGCAAAGTTCGTCGTCGTCGAGGTCGTCAATAACGATGTAGTCGGGGCGGTGGCTACGGTAACGCAAACCGCGCGGCGACTGTCCGCGACCCAGAGCAAAGAACGCCACGCCCGAAGCGGTTACAAACTGACCTTCCTGCCAGTCTCCGGCGTTGTATTGGTTGCCGAAATCGTGGATGTAGCGTTTGTTGTATTGCAGTTCTGCCTGAATGTCGCCAAGTAGCGTACAGGCGTTGTCCTCGTTTTTGCCTACTAACACTAACACATTGATAAGCCGCTGTTTTTGGCACAAAAGCCACATCGGGATAATAATATCCATGTACGTAGACTTTGCATGTCCGCGCGGCCATTGATATACGGCGCGGAGGTTAGGGTTCTTTAATATTTCCTTTGCCGCCTGAATGTGGAACTTGGCGGGGGCAATAGGTTTGCCGGTTTCCTTGTCGGTGCAATAATGCGGGAAATAATAGGACACGAAAGCCGCAATATCTTGGCGCACGAGTTCTATACGCTTCAACTGTTGTTCCGGGGTTTCGCCCGTTTCAACCGTCGAAAGGCTTTGGATACTCTCACCTAACAGCCTCCACTTACGTATTATGGATTTTTCGATAGACATTTTTTTATTGCTTTTTAATTGTCAACTGTCAACTGTCAATTGTCAATTCTCAATCGCCGTGCTTGACAGTTTTTCGTTGATGTATTTGTCGTGATAGAAATTGACCTTTTTTACAAAGTCGGATGTCAGTTCGGGGTCGTACTTCATACGGAGTGTCATCCATTGAGTAAAAGCCGTAAACACCTCTATCACGGTAACGATATTGCTTTGTTTGTCCAAAGCCTCGATAGCGCGGGCAGCCTTGCAAACTGCATCGGGCGACCATTCGCCTGTGGATATTTTCTTGTCCAAATCCGCCAACATTTTTTGCACCAACATCGGGCGCGTGATGTTGCGGGCGGCGCGTTCTGAGTTCCACGCCTGTTGCACCGACCATTTGCTAATCGTATTTAGCGACACCGACAGTTTTTCTGCGATGTCTTTTGAGGTCATACCTTGCAAAAACAGAGTTTTGGCTAAGGCAATTTTATTTTGTCTCTCTGCTGATTTCATCAATTTTTTGTGTTTTTGCTGCAAAATAACAGACTGTTAATTCCATAACAAAAAATCAGTAATAGCCTTGTATTGATAAGTTTAACGGTTGTATTAAAATTTGGAAGGCGAAAATTTGCGGCGTAAGTTTGCGGTGTAATCAACAAAACAGCATCACACGGATTTGTGTTTTGCTACACAAAACACGGGTATAAAAGCCGCGCAAAAGCCGTAGGATTTTGCAAATCCATGTGATAAAAAAAATAAAGAAAATGAAAATAGTTTTATGTGATAGTAATTCAATTAACAGTTACGGTTTTAAGACCGAGGTTTCAGGCATTGACCTTTCGCGGTTTAAAAAGAACCCCGTAATGCTTTATAATCATGACCCCGGATATGTTATCGGCAAATGGGAAAATATCACCGTCGGCGATTCGCAATTAACAGCCGAACCCGTATTTGATATGGACGATGACTTTGCCGCCGAAATTGCCCGAAAAGTAGAAGACGGCTTTATAAAAGGTTGTTCTATGGGCTTAATGATTAAGACAATGACAAAATCAAAAGGCATTGACATTGCCACCGAAAGCGTATTGTTAGAGGCTTCTATCGTCAGCATACCCGCCGATGAAAACGCCTTAGTTGTCTACGCCGACGAAACCAAAGAAAAGAAACTTAGTATAAACGAATTTAATAAACTGTATTATCAAATGGAAAATCAGGACATCACTTCATTAAAAGCGCAATTAGAGGAAAGGGACACTCAAAACGCAGCATTAAAAGCCCAAGTAGACGAATTGCAGAAAGAATTGGCGGAAAGGGATTTCGTTGAAGCGGAAACCGCCGCATTAACCGCCGTTCAAGAGGGCAAAATCCCCGAAGACATCAAAGGCGACGTTGTTGCAATGTACCTCGAAAACAAAGAGCGTACTATAAAACTTCTTTCAGTTCTTAACCCCAAACAACCCGAAACTCCGACGGTATCATTGTCATCAATGATTAAAGACGGCAGTCAAAAAGTTGACCGCGACTGGGACACTTTGGACAAGGCGGGCGAACTCAAAAGACTCAAAGAAATCAATCCCGGAGAGTTCCGCAGACTTTATTTTGAAAAATTTAAAACCGAGTACATTAACAATTAATAATTGACAATTGACAATTGACAATTAGAAATAATAATAAAAAAAATAGAAAATCATGGCATTAAACAAAGAAATCTGGGCAAACGATATTCAAGAAATGCTTTTGCCCGACAACAGTTTCGTAACCAAAGGCACTGACTATTCAGTTTTTGCCGATAACAACAAAATCCACATTCCCGTAGAATACGGCAAGGTAAACACCGAGATTGACCGCGCAGTTCTGCCGGGAACGGTAACAGCAAGCAACGATACCGAAAAAGTTATCGTAATGCACCATTATACAACCGACCCCGTGAGAGTTTTCAATCCCGAAGACGTAGAACTTTCATACGACAAACGTCAGGTTATCACAAGAAAAATTGCCGAATCTCTTAATCAAAAGATTGCAGAAAACGCATTGGAAGCCCTTTTAAAACTCGGCGAAAAGAACGGCGCGAAAATTCTGCCTTTGCTCAGAGATATTGCAAAAGAGTTTGACGAGGGCGACTATCCTGAAACAGACCGCTTTGTCCTTCTTTCGGCTGAGAGTTACTCAAACCTCTTGAAAGAACTTACCGACGTTCAGACAAACGCCTTTTTAGGAGTCGCCAACGCAGAAACAGGCATTATCGGCAATATTTTCGGTCTTAACATTTTGAAACGCTCAACACTCGGAGCAAGTAAAGCGGCGGCTGTGGCTTGGCACAAACGCGATTATATGTTTGCCCTTGCACCGGTGGAGACTTACACGGACGAAAACAATCCGACTTTTTACGGAACTATACTCAGCGCATCGGCAAGATTCGGCTGTTTTGTTCCCGAAAGCGCAGCACCTTCAACAGGCGACTAAGAATTGACAATTGACAGTTGACAATTGACAGTTGATAATTTATAAATTATAATTGATTATGGCATCACTTAAAGGAGTAAACATAAAGCGCGGCATTTTGGGCGCAAACACGGCGGGTAACGACGATGCGATTTGCGGACTGTTACTTTACGGTGTGGCAATAGCGGCAAACAGCAGCAAAGGTATTGCAGGCTTGGCTCTCAATACCACAGTAAAGTTGCGCAATGTTGCTGAGGCTGAGGCACTCGGTATCACCGCCGACTACGACACAAGTAAAAAAGTGTCCGTTTACCGTCATATCAGCGAGTTTTTCCGCATTGCCGGCGAGGGTAACACTTTGTACGTCCGTCTGCATAACGGCAGTATCGACACCGTTTTTGAGGAACAAGCACGCCAAATGATTGCGGACGCTGACGGCGAAATCAGGATTCTCGGTGTTTCGGGTCAAATCGGCTCAGAACCGACCTACAAAAACGGACTTCCGACAGAAGTTTACAACGCAATCGCAAAGGCTCAGGACTTTTACGACTTCACTTTTGAAACCTTCCGTCCGTGTCAGGTAATTTTGGAAGGTTACGGCTTTAACGCCGCAAACGCAACCGAAGCCGCAGACCTTAGAAACTTGGAAGTCTCGGCAGGTGTCGTATTGGAAGCCTTTAAAGTATCGGTTTGTATCGGTCAGGACTATCAAAGCGCAGACGGTTTGAACGACAAACAAAAAGTCCGCGCTGACATCGGTACAATGCTCGGAAGTTTGGCTTACCGTGAAGTAAACGGCAATATCGGCGAGGTTCAAGGCGGAAACATCGCCAACGCCGCCAAAGGCACTTGGATTAAAGCAGGTCTTTCTGACCATAAACCTATTTCAGAATGGGATTCTTACCTTGAAACTTTGGACGAAAAAGGTTATATTTTCGCGATTCATTATGCCGGCATGTCGGGTTTTTATTGGAACAACGATTACACTTGTACGCCTGTAATCAGAGACAAAGACGGTTATTTCAACGAGTACACTATTAGTTACGGACGTGTCTTGGACAAAGCCGTAAGAGATTTAAGAACGGCTCTTTTGCCTTACGTAAAATCTTCCGTAACCGTAGACCCGGAAACCGGCAAACTGCCCAAGGCAACGGCAGCATATTTTGAGGCGGTAGGCGACCAAGTGTTTGAAAGAATGATTTCCGCCGGATTAATCACCGCCGGAAAGACAACCGTAAACGCCGACAGCAACCTTATGATTACTCCGCGAGTTTTGGAAGTCTCTTTTGTTGTAGTGCCTACGGGCTGCATTGACGAAATCAAAGGAACTATCAACCTTAAAACCAATTTGTAAAAATGAGCATTATAGTTAAAAACGGACAGACTATCGGACCGGGCGACGTTCAGATTTCGGTTTTGGGCGACCTGAACATGGAAGTAACAAAACTTTCATACAGTGTTAAACAGGCGCACAAATCTAATTATTCAATCGGTTCGGTAACGCCGACGAGTTACAGCGTAGGCAAAAAAGAGTTTTCCTGTACGCTCGGTCTCAGGTTTTCAAGTATTCAAAGTCTTGAAAAAGCAGCGGGCGGTTCGCTTCTTGACATCAAACCGTTTAACATCGTTGCAACTTACGTAAACGAGGAAAACGAAATCGTAACGGACAGAATCCTTGTCAAGTTCTTAGACCAAGGCAGGGAAATTACTCAGGACAGCGAAGACATCACAAAAGAATTTGAGATGTTTTGTTTAGGAATCGAATTCAACAAATAAACGTGTAGGGGCGTACCTCGTGTACGCTCCGTTATAAAACCCAAAATAAAAATGGACAAAATCGAATTAAACGACGGCATCACCCCCGAAATGGTGAAAGCCGCAAAAGAACGCTACGGCGAAGATAAAGTAAAGATTGCAAGCCTTCCCAAAGACGAGGACGCAACCGAGTTCTTAGACGTGTTGGTAAGAGTTCCCGACCGTAAGACACAAGGCGAGTTTGAAAAATGGCTCGACAAATCACCCGACAAGGCAAAAGAAATCTTGGTTAATGCGTGTGTTTTGTCAAGCAAAGACCAAGTAAAAGCCGACGACGGTTTGTTTGCCGGTGCTATCGACGCGCTCTCAAAACTTTTGGTTGTAAGAACGGCAATCATAAAAAACTGTTAGACGGCTATCCGAAAATCGACGGCGGTGAGTTTCCGACTTTTACCGACGAGATACGGAAAGCCGATGCACTGATAAGCCTTTATTTTCATATTCCGTTCCCTGAAAAACTTGACGACGAGGTGTGGATTGAAAAATTCAGACAAATAGAATGGCTCGCCGACAAGGGTCTTTTAGGGGCAAAACAATCGCCGCAAAATGCTGACTATTGATTTAAACGAGCGTTATAAAAAAGCCTTCGGATATATTGCAAAAGTATCTACTGAGGGCTTTTCTAACAAGATAATCCGGCATAACACCGAGACAGCAGCGCAGAACATTGCGGCAAGCCTTGTTCATACTCAGATTGACAAAGGTTTGGTGGCAATTAATCAGGTAAAGCCGAGGTTTCAAAACCCTCAGTTTTCAGGACACCCCGAAGTTATGGTTTATGCCAACGATTACACTTTTGCCAATCTGAAACTCAAAAGCGCGGACGACGGCAAAGTCTACGAGTTCAAAAACAGCATTTTAACGGACGGTGAAAGCGGAATTTTTGCCGCCGCACCGATGTTAAAGTTTACACGAAACAAAAACATTGTTACAACAACAGTACAAGGAAGTGATAATGTGGTAGTGGAAAACTTCGGTTTGGGTCAATGGGAAATAACGCTTGAAGGTCTTTTGGTTGATTTGGACGAACACCAATATCCTACATCAAAGGTGCAAAGCCTGAGACAGATGTTTGAAACACCTGACACCTTTGATGTTTTGGAATGTCAAATTATGACGGATTTAGGAATCAATGCTTTGTATTTTACCAAGGTTGAAAATTTGGCAGTTGTAGAAGATTATCCTGATACAGTGAAATATCAGTTAAAAGCCAAAAGCATACAACCGCCGGAGTTTACAATTAATGACTGATGCCGGGAAAGTCGTTGTCAATTTTGACCGTTACATCGTAAAAAGAATCGTCAATTTTGACTTTCACGTCATAAAAGTCGCTTTCTGTAAACTCGCAGCACCAGTCGGTAGAGTTGTCTCTTACTTTTATGCGGACATCTTCTCCATGGTCAACGATTTTTATACGGAAATCATAAAAATCGTTATCAACCTTAAAGCGACCGTAAAGCGGAAAAACTTTTCCGTCTGATTTACGAGTTATGGTGCAATTATCCTTGTTGATAATGACCTTTTCGAGTTCGATTTTCTGTGCCTTCGCGCTGATGACGGACAAGGCGGCAAGAATAAGAGTTAAAAAAAGTGTTTTCATAGTGTTAAAACGGTTTTAATGTTAGACACGCAAATATAGAAAAAAATGTTTTATACGGCAAATGCGGAAATAAAAATCGGCGGCGTAACAATAAGCGGTGTTACTGACGTGGAAATAGAACAAAGCGTTGACACCATCGGCGGACAGGCTAAAATAACGCTGCCCCGCAATATGCGCCGTAAAGACGGTAAAAAACTGTTAGACACGATTAAAACCGGCGACAAAGTTTCAATAAACTTAGGCTATAACGGCAAACTTAAAACCGAATTTACGGGCTATTTGGCACATATCGTCGACGGTACACCGCTGGTTCTTGAATGTGATGACAGTTGGTACACTTTTAAGCACGCACCACACGTAACCAAAAGTTATGCTTCGGTAAGCCTCAAAAACCTGTTAAAAGACCTTTTTAAAGGTTATGAAATCGACTGCGTTGATTTTACCTTTTCAGGCGGATATATCATAAAAGACGTTACGCCTTTTACGGTTGTCAAAAAGATAAAGGAAGAGGTCGGGTTCTGTACTAAATTGGACGAGGAAAACAAAAAGATAACGTGTTTTTGGGCGTTTGATTTCAAAGGGTTTCAAAAACATACTTACGTTTTCGGGACAAGAAACGGCACACTTTTGAACGAACTCCGCGACCGAAAACTTGCACCGAACATTGCCGCCAATGGTTTGAAATTCGTTAAGAAAGAGGACAGAAAACTTCAAATCACCGGCAAAGCCAAACAGAAAAAAGGCAAACCCTTAACCGTAACGGTCGGTTGCCAAGAAGCCGATGCCGAAAAACGCACAATGAATTTCGGCTCTGACGTAACAAGTGAAAGCGAACTCAAAAAGCGCGTAGAAACCGAACTCAAAAACAAAAGTTTTGACGGTTACGAGGGAACTGTTACGGGCTTCGGCACGCCGCAAACCAAGGCGGGCGATACATTAAAAATCGTTGACACCGAAAACCCGGAACGCGAGGGCGAATACCTGATTAAACGTGTGAAATTAAAGTTTAACGGCAGCGGATTCCGCCGGGAAAACGAACTTTCTTACAGAATTGACAATTAACAATTGACAGTTGACAATGGCAGCGGAAGAAAATCTTATAAAACTGATTGAGACAATAGTTTCACGTTACGGTAACGACGGCTTTATTACAGGCGAGGTGGTAAGCGTTGATAAAAAGACCTTGACCTGCGATATTAAATTAGACGAGGATTTAACGCTTCACGGTTGCCGTCTTAATGCGGTAGAATGGGAGCAAAGAGGCGACTGTTTCGCGGTGATTCCCAAGAAAGGCTCTTTTGTTTCGGGCGTTGCGACGGCGGATTTGAGGGACGTGTTAATCGTTAGTTTTTCCGAAATAGAAAGCGTTATGATAAAAGCCGGAAAAATAGAAATTAACGACTTTAAAACGCAACTTGACAAACTTTCGGCACGGGTGGACGGAATAATCAGCGCAATAAAAAACGGTAAACCGGCAACGGATTACACCGGCGCGGCATTGCAGGCTTCAATAGTTGCTGCATTGCCGTTGCCCACCGATAAAGAAAACTTTAACACCTTATTTGATTATGAAAGCAATTAGTTTGAACGAGGATTATGACTTACAGGCAGAAAACGGCACATTGCTTTTGGGTGAGACCTCGGAGCAAAATGCGGCTCTGATTGCCAACAGCGAAAAAGGCGAATGGAAAGAATATCCGCAAATGGGTGCAGGTTTAAGGCATTTAATAAAGTCGCAAAGCACCGAAAGGGAAATAATCAGAGAGGTAAACGTTGCTTTATCGTTTGACGGCATAAAGGCTCAGATAACGATAAAAGACGGAAAATTAAACATTGAACTATGAATGTAACTGCGGCATATAAACAGACCCTTTTGGACTTGGCATTGCAGACAGGCGGCACGGCTGAATCGGCAATGGAACTTGCGCTGATTAACAGCCGCTGCCTCTCTGACGAGTTGGAGGCAGGCAACGAGATAACGCTGCCTGACTTGCCGCAAAACCGCCAAATGGTAAAATATTACAGTGTTAACGGCATTTTACCGGCAACGGGTCTCAAACCCGAATTTAGCGGAATAGTTTACGGCGGTATCAATTACATGGGAATAGAAATAGACTTTATTGTTTCATAAAATGGCACGGACAGTTGACGAAATAAAAAAGGACATGGAGAACCGCTGGATGCAGAACGCGGTTTTAAAAGAGATGTACGGCTGGGAACTCAAAAGCGACAACCAGCCGCCCGCCTTTGCCGACTACTTCTCAAAGGCGAGCATAGAAAACATATTGCTTTACATCGTGGCGTATTGTGCATTTGTGTTAGAGGTGCTTTTTGACAATGTCAAAGCCGAAATCGAAGACGAAATTTCAACAAAAGTGCCGGGTTCGTTGCAGTGGTACGTAAAAATGTTAAAAGGCTTTATGCTCGACTTCGACTTTGACGAAAACACGGGAGAGTTTATCACCGAGGGCAGAACCGAAGCGGAAATCAATGCCGCATACGTGGTAAAACACGCCGTTGCCTTAGACGACAACGCTAACAGCGTGCTTTTGCTGAAAGTGGCGGGTGAAAACGGAGGCAAACTTCAACCGCTCAAAGAAGACGTTGCCGAAAAACTAAAAGCATATATCAGCAGGATAAAGTATGCCGGTGTTAAAATCAAACTGATTAATCAAGAAGGCGACACGTTTAACTGTACTGTCAAAATCTGGTATGACCCGCTGCAATCCGCCGCAACGGTAAAGTCAGCGTGCATAAAAGCAATAGAAAGTTATATTAAGAATCTGCCTTTTAACGGTGAGTATTCAAACATGGCTTTGATTGACAATTTACAGACGGTGCCGGGAGTAAAAGTGGCGGATTTTAGAAATGCAACTTATACGGAAAACACGGTTAACCGCACGACAAAAAGCATTGACGGCAAAATAAGACCATACGCCGGTTACTTCAATATCGGAAAAATAACGTTAAACATGACGGCTTATGAATAGCAAAGTTTTGGAGATAAAATTTCCGTATTTGGCGGCGTTGCTTTTGCCGGTGGAACTGAGGAAACAGAGGCTTTTGGCTGTTTTATCGGTTTTGACGATACCTTTTTCGGCAGTGCTGGCTTTATTGACGGGTATGCGTAAAGAGAAACTTCAAGAATTAAAGTACAACGGTCAGGTTTGCAGATTGGAGTATTGTCTTAATTACCGTTTCGGCGAGTTAAAAGAGATTGACAATATCAATTATAAAGACAGAATCCGTGTTTTGGACGGCACTGACAGCGACGGCAAACCGTACATAATTTATCGGCGGGGCGTTAACGCGGTGTATGACAAGCCGAAAAAACGCGGTGAAAGAAACCAAGTGATTTTGAACCGCAGGGCGGTAAACAATCAGACGTTTTACAATTTTACGGTGGAATGTCCGAAGCGGTGGCTTGTCTTGTCTGACAACAAAAACAAAATCGACGAACAAAAGGTGTTAGAACTCAGAGCGGTTGTTAACACGTACAAAACAAAGGGTAAAATTTGGAACTTAGTAATTTGTAATTAAAAATGGAAACAGAATATTCAAAAGCAACGGAGTACGGCAATTATCTCAGCATGGACAATCAGGCGTTTCCGGTTGATTGCGAGACATTGGCGGCGTTGCAGAACATTGCAAAAAAGATTGCGGCTTTGGGTTGGATTGCCGGTTATAACAAACTGATTTTGACGGGTTGCAATGTTGCAGGCCTGGAACGCAAAGAGGGTTATGTATTTGTCGTAAATTCAGACAATCCGCTTACCGGCGAAATACTTTATTATAAAGGCGGTTCGTCAAGTTCGGAGAAATGCCACATTTCGGAAAAGACTGTTAACGTAACCGCTGACGGCACGGATTTTTTAAAAGCGTATTCTATCCGCACGTTAGAGGACGGTGTAGCGGGTGAGCCGATGAACTGGGCGGATTTCGGAAATGTTAATGAAATAAGCAATTTAAAACTGTTTAATAGCATAAAAAAAGAAGTCTCCGATATTAATTCAGCAATATCAAGTGCGATTAGTACCGAGGTAACAAACAGAAATTCAGCAATATCAAGCGCGATTAGTACCGAGGTAACAAACAGGGATAAAGCAATATCGAGTGCGGTTAGTGCCGAGGCTACAAACAGGGATAAAGCAATATCAAGTGCGATTAGTGCCGAGGTTACAAACAGGGATAAAGCAATATCAAGTGCGATTAGTGCCGAGGTTACAAACAGGGATAAAGCAATATCAAGTGCGATTAGTGCCGAGGTTACAAACAGAGATAAGGCAATATCAAATGCAGTTTCAAATAGCTCGGTCGCCTTTTTTAAAGGAATGATACTATTGTGGGTTGGTCGTTTTGATACGATACCATCAGGGTGGGTAATCTGTGATGAAGATAAAATTGTTAATGGCGTGCATGTGCCTGATTTAACCTATATGTTTGTTATGGGCGCAACTAAAAACCACACTGTATTGGACTATAATGACCGATACGGAGGTAAAAGTTCTATCCTAATAGAGGAAGATAATTTGCCTCGATTAAGTACAAACGTAGAGGTTTATTGTCCTACTGATACGTTGGGTAATCCTGACGATGCAGAAGGAACAACACCGACAAAAGACCAAGGTAATTATAAAAGACGGTACTGGCGAGGTTGGAATACAACACAAAGGACTGTAAGTTTTGGAAAAACGCCATCATACCAAAAAACTATTAATATTACGCCACCATGTTTTTATATGGCATATATAATATATGTTGGAACAAATTAAAATTAGTTTTTAACTTTTTAAATATATAAATAATTATGTCAGGAACAAAGAAAGACAGAGAGAGTCTTAAAAACAGGTTCTTAAAGGGCATGTACCCCACGGAAGACGACTTTGCAGACGTCTTTGAAAGTTACGTTCACAAAGACGACACTATTGAGATGTCGAAAGTGGTATTGGAAGAAGGCGGCGAAACCGTCGGCGAAGTGATTGATAAAAAAGCCGACAAGCAAACGCTTGAAACCTTTATTAAAGAGGTTAACACGGTGTTAGAAACTGTCCGCGACACAGAAACGGGTGAAATCACAAAAACGGTGATTCAAGACCTTTCAAAGCGGATTGAAGATGCAGAAAAAGACCTTGCAAGCACCGCCAACACCGCAGAAAAGAACGAAAGTGCGATTGCGAAAATATTTTCGATTCTCGGTAAACAGGACGGCGAGACGGTTTCGGAACTTGCAGAAAAGTTCAAAGCGTTGTCAGGTGATTATGCGACGGTTTATGCTTTTGTCAGCAAGGTGAAAGCCTTTTTAGAGAGTGCGGACGTAGCCGACACGACCATCAACCGTTGGCAGGAGATTGAAAACTTTTTGCAAGGTATCACCGACACCGAAACTCTTACGGGCTTGTTGGAAAACCTCAAAACGGAAATCAAAAACGAGATGCCCAAAGGCAACTACTTGGAACAAGTTGCTGATTTGGACTCATACGACAATGCGCCCGAAGGTAAAATTGTGCAGTACACCGGTCAGACAAACGAGCAATACGAAAGAGGTCATTTTTACGAAAGAAAGGTAGGAGAAGTGGTTGTAATACCAGCGGGAACAAAAGTTTTGAGTAATATAAAATTTAAAGATGCCGGTACGTATGGTAATAGGAATTTAGAAACTCCGGTTTATTCTGAACCTTTTTACCCTACTACAAGAAAAATTTCCGTTCTCGTACAAGAAGAAGATCAAATATATACAATTTTCTTTTCTGAAAATGGAACACCAAAAATAGGAGATTTGGTTTGTTTTAATAATGTTGTCGTTTGGGCAAAAATTACGAATATTGATGAAGATGGTACTATACACTTTGATATAGCAGGTACAGGAAACAAATATAATGTCTCAAAGTTAACATTGATGGAGAAAACTATTTATACCAATTCTGACGGCATAGAAATCATCAGTACGCAAAATCAGATGAATGAAGTTTGTCCAATAATAGATATTAACAATAAAATTGGAGTCCACAAAATCAGTGATTTCAAAGCAACATCAGAAAATATGACATTCGGTTCACCCTCTTCTTGGCAACCGATAAAAGTTCAATATGTAATCGACTAACACACATCATCTAATTCAAAAGACCTTCGTAATATACAAATGTATTGCAAAGGTCTTTTGTTACAAAAGAGGATATTTCGTTTTAAGTACTTTAATTGTTTATTGTATATAGTTGTGGGATATTCGGTTTTGCGGGCAATAAGGATACGATATTGTAATATGCTCTTTCCTTATCTGTCATTCCCGAAATATTAATTGATTTCAATATGTTTTTTGCAGAATCCCTTTGGTCATATCGGGACAAACTATCGGCAACAGCGATTTTTCTATATAATTCGCTGTTTTGTTCAAAACACGCCGTCAGTACAAGAAAAAGTATAAAAATTACAATAATACTTAACTTTTGCATAGACCTAAAATTTTACGTTGCAAATGTATAAAATTTTCAAAAAATCCTGCATTTTGGGGTGTAGTAAAAATGCAAATGACTTATTTTTAAATACTTAACTAAAATTCTTGCAAGGTAGGTCTTGACAAATGTTTTTATTAACTATAACTTTGCAATCAAAAATTAAATCAACAAAACAAACAAATGAAGTTAGGAAATATAATTTTTTTATTTGTTGCTATTTTGCTTTTGTCGGGTATATGGCCTCCCGGAGTACCGAGACCAATTGATAAACCCGCTCCCAGATGACCGCCAATTATCGTAGTTTTCTCCGGTGGTGGCAAATAAAAAAGAACGAAAGATTTTTTCTCCGTTTTATTAAAAACGGAGCGGTAAAATGCCGAAAGCCGTAAAAAGTAGGCAAGTAATTTAAACAATAACAAAAATGAAAAAAATATTATTTATAACCTTGATTTTGGCAATTACTGCCATAATGTCTTGTACTAAACATTCCACTCATACATCAAGTTATGTAAGGAGTTATTATGTGCCGGAATTAAATTGAAAGCGGATATAAAGAAACGAATCATTTTTTTCACTACAATAATCTTACCGACATTGATTATAATGCCATACGTCCGTTTACTAATTTGATAAATTTGTATATGCCGACCCCGACTGATAAAAATGGCAAATATATCTTCTCAATCTCCGTTTGTTTTGACAAAGACCCAATTAGCGGAAATAAAGTATCCATAGAACCTGTTTCTGTGGAAGTCGAATACTAATTAACACGAAACTTGCTTCCTATACAAAAGATTTGCTTTTGATAGGAAGCAGTTTTTTTATATCAACAAAATCTCGTAATTATTCTTCTGCTTCCCTAAATCTTTACCATTCCTTATCAACATTTTAGGAGTAAAAAAGTCATCAACAGAACAAGGAAATTTGAAACACATAATCGAAAAATGTTTTGTGGCAAAAGTAATAATTTTTTCGGGGTTTACAATTATTTTTTGGCAGTATTCTTTAAATGTTAAAGATTTTTAAAACACCGTTTTTTTTTCACAATACATGTGCAATTTTTTACTATTTTTGCGCCTCGAAAAACACTTTTAAATAGTAATCATTAATTAAATTATCAACAATAATATGAAAATTAAAAATTTATTACCGGCATTACTATTAATGCTAATCTCGTTTAGTGCTTCAACCCGAAGCCAAGCCCAACAAGCATACGTAAAGTTTGATAAAGCCTCCGGCACCGAGACATATTATTATGGAACCGAGACTACTAATTATGATTGGGATGAAGCAGACGTTAAAAGAATTGTTATAGACAAATCGTATTCTAATTATAACTTAGGGTCGAGTCTTTCTTATATGTTCAAAAATTATGTTAATTTGACATCAATTGAAGGTCTTGGCAACATAAATACTGCCAATGTTACCAATATGCAAGAGATGTTTGCCGGTTGCACATCACTCAAAAGCATTGATTTGACAGGTTTCAACACCTCAAAGGTACAGTATATGGCAGGAATGTTCTCTAATTGCAGCAGTCTTAAAACTCTTGATTTAAGCGGTTTTAACACCGAAAACGTAACAGATATGTTCAGAATGTTCGGTGAATGTTCAAACCTTCAAACAATATATGTAAGCAAGGCTTGGACTGTATCAAAAATTGACAATCCGACATACCAAGAGGTATTCTCCGGTTGTAAAAATCTTTTCGGACAAAATGCAACATGTAATGGTGAGGATAAAATAGGGGCTGACTACGCCAATACTACAAACGGTTATCTTACACTTAAAACAGCACAAGCAGTAGTTTTTGTACAAAAGCCTAATAATTGGGTATATACGGGCAGACCATATAAACTTAATATCAGCACCAACTTTGGTACAGTAGTGTGCAAAATCGGTAAAAACGGTCAGTATACCACAACACAACCCACTTTCACCGATGCAGGCACATACACCGTTTATTACAAGGTAGAAGACGGTGATGGTTTTATAGGTGTCAGCGAACAGTCTATCAATATAACCGTAGCCAAAATTCAAGGCAAAATTATGAATAAGCCGACGGTTGTTAATAATCTTAAATACACAGGCAAGGAACAGGAATTGGTTGTAGCAGGAACTGCACAGAATAAAGGAACGGTTGTTTATAGTCTTGACGGAAAAACATATTCTGCCGACCTTCCAAAAGCAATTAACGCAGGCTCTTACACCGTTTATTATAAAGTAAACGAAGAAACAAATATTAGTGCCTCAACTCCTGCAACCATAACAAACAAAATTGCAAAAGCCCAAAATACAATTACTGCAACACCGAACTCCACGATTTACGACGGCAAAACAAAAACTTTACTTTCTATGGCAACTGCTACTTACGGAAAAGTTACGTTTACTATGGGAGGAAAGAACTATACTGAAATCCCCACTGCCGTAAACGCAGGAACCTATAAAATTACATGCCAAGTTGCAGCCACTACCAACTATAACGCTGCTTCGACAGAGGTAACAGTCGTTATTTCCAAAGCATTAAACGAAATCACAAAAAAACCGTCTGCTATCAAAAATCTTGTTGCAAACGACAATCCTCAGGAATTGATTTCGGCAGGTACAGTAAAAAACGGAACTCTTTTGTATAGTCTTGACGGTAAGAATTACTCTTCAAAGATACCGACGGCTGTTGACGCAGGCGAATACACCGTATATTACAAAGCAGACGAAAGCGACAACTATAAAGCAATTGATGCCGCTACACTCAAAGTAACCGTTGCAGAAAAAGAGGCTCCGAAACCGGTAAAAGAAGCATACGCATTACTTTCAGAAGGCACTCTTACATTTTATTACGGAGAAAACAAACCCGAAGGAGCATTGCCTCTCAGAAACGAGGAAGCCGACAACAATTGGCCGAGTTCTACATACACAACAATTACCAAAGTAGTATTCGACAAATCATTTAAGGAATATAAACCATACAAAACATCGTATTGGTTTCAGGGCTTTGACAAACTCACCGAAGTTTCAGGAATGGAGAATATTAACACCGAGGATTTGGAATATATGAACTCAATGTTCCAATTCTGCGACAACCTCAAATCTGTTGACTTTTCGGGGTTCAACACTGCCAAAGTAACAGATATGACACGTGTTTTCTGGGGCTGCGAAAACCTCGAATCAGTATTTGTAGGCGAAGGCTGGACAACCTCTGCCGTAAAAAAATCCTCAGGTATGTTTGAAGATTGTTTCAAACTTTACGGCGGCAAAGGCACTGCATACAATAAAGAAAAAACCGATGCTTCATACGCTGTAATTGACGGCGGCAAAGACACTCCCGGCTACTTTACCAAATCTGGTGAACCCGCTTTCAAAAAAACTATCGTATCAATAGAAATCAGCACTTTACCAAAAACAGAGTATACCGAAGGCGATGACTTTTCTGCGGAAAACGGTGTTCTTACCGTGAATTTCAACACGGGCGAGAAAGAAACGGCGGATTTGTCAAAAGCCACAATCACCGGCTACGACAAAACCAAAGTCGGTGAACAAACTTTGAAAATTACTTTCCAAGGCTTTGAAACCGAATTAAAAGTTACGGTTAAGGCAAAGCCTCAGGACAATAACGATGACAACAATGATGACAACAATACACCGACCCCTGTTCACGACATTGCTGATTACAAGAACGTGAAAGTATGGTCGTACAATTCAGTTATCTTCATAGAATCTGTTTTTGACTGTCAATATAGAATAATTGACCTCAACGGCAGAATAATAAAGACATCAACCACAAAATCTACCCGCGAAGAAATCAATAATCTTAAATCAGGAATATATATCGTACTGATTAACAATAAATCTTATAAGGTAGCAATCCGATAATCTATAAAAAAAATCCGGCTTGAAAATCGAGCCGGATTTTTTATTTTACTGTTTTGCTTTTAATTCTTCGAGAAGTTTCTTTTGCTTTTCGCGTTCGCTGTCAAGACTTTTGACCTTTTTGTCGGCCTCATCGAGTTGTTTTTGAACTTTCTCTTTCTCTTTGACACCTTTTTTGTAATCACCTTCGGCTTTTTTAAGCACTTTTTCCTGCGCTGCTATTTGAGCAAGCAAAGCCACTGCCTCAACGTCTTTTGAAAAACTTTCAACAAATAATTTTGCAAGGTTTGCAGTTTCGGGATCGTTGGCTGACGACACAAAATTGTCATAACCTTTTGAAACAAAACACGTTAAATTTGCCGACGAACCTGAACCCTCTACTTTGAGATACAAGTCGCAAGTTTGTGCGCAAATATATGGTTTGTTTACTTGTTCGTATTTTGTAACGTTTTTAGCAAAACCTTTACCTTTAAGACCTTCTTTTGTCATACGGTTTTTAACAGCCGTGTTGACATCTTTTGCGCTTGCTTTGTAAGTAACGCTGTATCCGGGTCTTGTGTTCGCTTTGTCAAACGGAACCACTTTTTCTACGGCGGTGTTTTGTGCCGAAACCAATACGCTCAACCCCAAGGAGCAAATGAGCGAAAGAATTATTTTTTTCATTTCTTTTTCCTTTCCTATTAAGCCAAACCTTGTTCACGCATATATTTTTCGATTGCAGCGTCCATGCCTGAACCGTCGGTAATCATCTGTTCACCGTTTTCGTTTTCCATAAGTTTAAGTTTCAATGCGTTAGCGGTTATAGGACCGAATGCACCGTCAGCCTCTACACCTACATAACTTTGAAGGGCTTTAATGGTTTTAGGACCGAGTTTTCCGTCCTCAGTAAGTCCCGCATTGTTTTCGTTGTTAAGGAACTCTTGAAGTTTTTTGATTGTGTTAGTACCAATCATACCGTCGGCTTTCGTGCCGATTTTTGTTTGGAGAGCCTTAATTGTGTCGCTTTCCAATTTGAAAATAGAATTGATTTCTTCCATTTTAGATTTTATGTTTTTAATTGTTAAACTAATATTACATTTTTACGAGCGTAAAAATACAATTTTTTTTAATAAGCAAAGATTTTTAAAGGATTTTTTTTCTAAAAAAATAAAAATTTTGTTTTTTTGCTTTTAAACCGTTAATTTTGCAGCACTAAACCATAATGAAAAGATATGATTTTTAGAAGATTACTATTATTGCTGACCTTGCTGCCTTTGTTATCGGCGGCTCAGACTGACAAATTGTGGCTCGATTTCAAAACCTTGGAAGAGCCGTTCGTTTTTTCTTTTTCGTCAAAAAATGCCACATTCGAGGCTTTGAAAAAAGAACTTTATTGGGATATACCTAATTTTTACACAGCCAAAAAGCCGGAAAAGGCAAGTTTTTTGGTTGTTGACAATTCCCAAAATTCCGCTATTTCAGGCGACGGTTTTGCCATAAATGCCGATGAAAAGAACGTTAAAATCGAAGCGAAAACCTCTGCCGGTGCGCTTTACGGTGTTTATGAGTATTTGAGATTGTATTCTTGCGGACAAAAAGTTATCAAAGATTACGTTTCTAATCCGGCTTATCAAATCCGTATCTTAAACCACTGGGACAATCCTGACGGCAGCGTTGAACGCGGTTATGCCGGAAAATCCATTTGGTTTGACGGCGAAAAAGTAAAATTCCGCGAAGACATCGAAACTTACGCCCGCGCTAACGCCTCAATCGGAATCAACGCCACGGTTATCGACAACGTGAATGCCGACCCGAAAATTCTTTCTACGGAAATGCTTCAAGGCGTTAAAACGATTGCCGAAAAACTTCGTCCTTATAATATAAAGGTGTATTTGGCGGTTAATTTTTCTTCACCGGCGGCTCTCGGCGGCTTAAAAACTTCCGACCCGTTAGACAAAGACGTAATTGATTGGTGGACGAAAAAATGTAAAGAAATTTATACTTTGATTCCTGATTTCGGCGGTTTTTTGGTAAAAGCCAACAGCGAAGGTTTGCCCGGTCCTATGGATTTCGGCAGAACTCATGCCGACGGTGCTAACATGTTAGCAAAAGCCCTGAAACCTTACGGCGGAATCGTTATGTGGAGGGCTTTTGTGTATAATCCTCAGGGCGGCGACCGTGCAAAACAGGCTTACGACGAGTTTATGCCTTTGGACGGTAAATTCGACGATAATGTTATTATCCAAATTAAAAACGGACCTATTGATTTTCAACCCCGCGAACCGTTTTCGCCGCTTTTCGGAGCGATGAAAAACACGCAAATTATGGCGGAACTTCAAATCACTCAGGAATATCTCGGTTATAGCGACCATCTTTGCTTTTTGTCAACAATGTGGAAAGAATTTTTGGATTATCCGACATTCCATAACGGCAAAACCGTAAAAGAAACCACTCTTAATCAAAAACTTACGGCGTTTTCGGCTGTTGCTAATACCGGCACTATGAAAAACTGGTGCGGATATGTTATGGCACAGTCCAATTGGTATGCTTTCGGCAGGTTGGCATGGAATCCCGACCTTACTTCGCAGCAAATTGCTAACGAGTGGATTAATCTTACCCTCACAACGGATAAAGAAGCCGTTAAAAAAATCGAAAACATAATGCTCCGCAGCCGTGAAGCCGTTGTTGATTATATGACACCTCTCGGACTTCATCACTTGATGGGCTGGTCAGACCATTGGGGACCCGAACCTTGGTGCGATATTCCGGGTGCACGTGAGGATTGGATGCCGCGTTATTATCACAAAGCCGCCGCTGACGGTCTCGGTTTTGACCGCTCGTCAAAAGGTTCAAACGCCGTTGAACAATATCAAGAACCGCTGAAATCTATGTACGACAATCCGAAACTTTGTCCGAAGGAATTTGTTTTGTGGTTTCATCATTTGCCTTGGGATTATACTTTTGACAACGGCAACACACTTTGGGACGAACTTTTATATCACTATACAAAAGGTGTAAAAGAGGTTGAAGATTTTCAAAAAATATGGGCTGGTTTAAAAGGTACGGTCAAAGAGCCGGTTTTCAACGAAGTTACCGAAAAATTGAAAGTTCAACTTGACGAGGCTCAGTGGTGGAGAGACGGTTGCGTGCAGTATTTCCAAACGTTTTCTAAAATGGACATTCCGTTTAAGCCGAAATACACTTTGGAAGAGTGCAAAGCGAAACTCCGCACAAAAGCGTATGTAGAACGTCAAAAAGATTAGTTATATGTTGGCACTAAGTGCCAAAAAAAGTGAGATAGTGCCAAGATATAAAAATTATATTTTGGCACTATCTCATTTTTTTTATAACTTAGTGCCGTGATATAAACAGTGAATTATGAAAGAATTAATTGGTAGAAAGGCTGATATTCAAGCACTTGAAAAATGTTTTTCGTCAGAAAATCCCGAATTTGTGGCAGTTTACGGACGCCGCAGAATCGGAAAAACTTTTCTGATAAAAACATTGTTTTCAAATCGTCTTGCATTTTATATGACGGGCATTTATGACGGAACGTTAAAACAGCAGTTGGAGCATTTTGCATCTCAAATGTCGGCATATTCGGCAGCGCATTGCGCCGTGCCGAAAGATTGGTTTGAAGCGTTTGAACTTTTGAAAGCCCACATTGTTTCCAAAGGCAAAAAACGTGCGGTGGTTTTTCTTGATGAACTGCCGTGGTTAGACAGCCGCCGGTCTGGATTCGTCAAGGCATTAGAACTTTTTTGGAATAGTTGGGGTGCTGACCGCGACAATCTTATGCTTATTGTCTGCGGTTCGTCAACAACGTGGATGACAAGCAAAATCATCGGCAACAAAGGCGGACTACACAACCGTCTGACAAAACGGATTTATCTTGCGCCGTTTACAATCGAAGAAACAGCCGAATATCTTCGCAGCAAAAAAATAGACTGGTCGCCGAAACAGATTGCCGAATGTTATATGGCTCTCGGCGGAACGCCTTATTATTTGAGCCTTTTGGACAGAGCAAAAACTCTTAACGCCAATATCGACACGCTTTATTTCAACAAACAAGGCGAATTGAGGACTGAGTTCGGATTTCTTTTCCGCTCGATTTTTAACGATTCTAATGTCTACCACCGCATTGTAAAAATCCTCAGTGAAGCCCCCGAAGGTCTGTCTCTCAACAAGATAGCCGAAAAACTTGAAACCTCCAAGGGCGGAAGTTTGTCTACGGTTTTGAAAAATCTTTGCGATTGTGATTTTCTTTCAGAGTATAAGGCATTCGGGAAAATTCAGCGCGATACCACTTACAAATTAGTTGATTTTTACTCGCTGTTTTATTTGAAATTTGTGGAAGGGGCGGGACTTTCTAACTGGACTTCATCGTCTGACGATGCTGTCTGCCGCACGTGGTATGCAAATGCGTTTGAACTTTTGTGTTACTGCCACATTGACATTATAAAACGCGCTCTCGGCATTTCGGGCGTGGCTTCTACGGTGAGTTCATGGCGTTATAGTGGTGAAGAAGGCGGCGCACAAATCGACCTTGTTATTGACCGCCGCGATGATGTTATCAATCTTTGCGAAATCAAGTTTTCGCGAACACCTTTTATAATAACGCAGCAATACGCCGACCGTTTGGAGGAGCGTAAAGAACTTTTTCGCACCGTTACCAAAACCCGTAAATCTCTGCGTATCACTATGATAACACTTTGCGGTATCAAGCAGGGGAAATATTCGGATTGCGTTAACGATGATATTAATTTTACGGAAATTGCGGGTTTGTCGTGATTTTTTTTGTTAATCCCGAGAATCATAATTACCTTTGCAAAAAGAAAATGTAATGCAATTCTGTTATGAAAAAACTTTTAACCCTTTTTTTAGTGCTTTTAGTGTTTTTCGTAGTTAAATCCACTGCTCAGGATTTACCGAAAATCATAAAGCACGGAAACGCTTATCAGTTGATTGTTGACAACAAGCCGTTCTTAATGCGGGCGGGCGAACTCGGAAATTCCAACGCCTCAACATTCAACTACTACAAAAACTACGTTGTCAATCAACTAAAACGTCAAAACATAAATACTGCCCTTATCCCCGTTTATTGGGATTTGATTGAGCCGGAAGAAAATAAATTCGATTTTTCGCTTGTCGGCGACATTATAAAGTTGTCAGAACAAAATGACATAAAAATTGTTTTTCTTTGGTTCGGGGCATGGAAAAATTCGATGTCGTGTTATGTACCGGGTTGGGTAAAAGGCGATATTAAACGTTTTCCAAGGGCAGAAAGTAAAGACGGAATACGGCAGGAATTACTCTCGCCGTATTCGCAAGAAAACTTGAAAGCCGACAAAAAAGCGTTTTGCAAATTACTGAGTTTTATCAAGGAAAATGATAAAAATCAGACGGTTATAATGATTCAGGTGGAAAACGAAATCGCTATGTTGCCCTCTGTCCGTGATTATTCAAAAACCGCAAACGCCGTTTATAATTCAAACGTTCCGGCGACTTTGACGGACTATTTGTCAAAACACAAAAACACTTTGACCGATTCTTTGAAAAAATACTGGACGGGCGAAATTTCAGGCTCATGGGAAAAAGTTTTCGGCAAAAGCATTTACGGTGAAGAAATTTTCACGGCGTGGAGTTATGCCGTTTATGTTGAAGAAATTGCAAAAGCAGGCAAGACAATTTATAATTTGCCGATGTACGTTAATTGCGCCCTTAACCGTCCGGGCAAAAAACCGGGCGAATATCCTTCGGGCGGACCTCTCCCCCACTTAATTGATGTTTGGAAAGCCGGTGTGCCGACAATCGAAATGTTAAGCCCAGACATTTATTTCGGAGATTTTAAGAAGTGGACAAAAAGTTATTTCAGAGATGACAATCCGTTTTTTATTCCCGAACATCAATACGATGCCACTGCCGGAGCAAAAGCACTTTATGCCTTCGGCGAATATCATGCGTTGGGATTTTCACCGTTTTCTGCTGAAACCAAACAAGCGCAGTTTATGCCGCCGGTTTTAGGCGAAGTTTTTTCCGGCGAAGTCAGCAAAGGAACTCTTACCGAACTACCCGCCGCATACAATCTGATACGTCTTGCCGAAAATGAAATCACTAACTTTAACGGCACTGACAAAATGCGCGGAGTGTTATTAGATTCTTTGAATCAACGAGATACGATAACAATCGGCGGTTACGAAATCGTTGCAAAACACGATTATACTCTCGGTTGGTCGCCGAAAGCCAAACTTCCTTCTTGGAATTTAGAAGGCGCGATAATTATCAACACCGCTCCCGACGAATTTATGCTTATCGGCACGGGTACGGTCTTGAATTTTCTGCCGCAAAAAAAAGAAAATATCGGCATTTTGGAAATAAAAGAAATTTCCACGGAAGACGGCAAAACAATTTTGCGCTATCTTAACGGCGACGAATCTCATCAAGGCCGTCATGTGAGAATCCCCGACGGCGAATGGGGTATTCAAAAATTTAAATTGTATAAGTATTAACCAAATTTATTTATAGTATGAGAAAAATTAAATTTTTGATTGTTTTTGCATTTTTGTCCCTGACGTTTTCCGGGCTGAAAGCGCAAAACACACAAGTTTGGCAATCAGGTGGGACTTGCGTGAAAGTGGAGTTTTATACTCCCGAAATTGTCAGGGTTACAAAATATCCTGTCGGTCAAGAGCCTAACTCTCAAAGCCTTGTTGTTACGGCAAAACCCTCGAATATTAAAATAGAAAAAAAACAAAACGCCGTATCAAGCGGAAAACTCTCCGTAAAATTTAATCCGCAAAACGGTGCTTTGACGTTTTTGGATTCTAAGGGTAAAGTACTTTTGGCGGAAGGCGGAGTAAATTTTGAAAACCGTCCTAATGCCGTCGAAAAAAATACGTACAAGTTGACCCAAAGTTTTCTCCTGAAAAAAGACGAGCAAATTTACGGTTTAGGAACTATTCAGGACGGAAAACTCAGCCGCAGAGATGCCCATATTTTGATGGAACAATCTAATCTTCAAGATTTTCAGAACGTTGTTCAGAGTATTTACGGATGGGGATTGTATTGGGACAATTATTCGCCGACACAGTTTGACGGCACGGCAGAAGGCATGAAGTTTTCCTCGCAAGTTGCAAGATACGAGGACTATTATTTTATGTTCGGCGGCTCGGCTGACGGCGTAATTGCTCAGATGAGAACACTTTCGGGCAAAGTGCCGATGTTTCCGCTTTGGACTTTCGGCTATTGGCAGTCGAAGGAGCGTTATAAAAGCAGCAAAGAATTACTTTCTGTCGTTGACAAATACCGCGAACTAAAAGTGCCGCTTGACGGAATTATTCAAGATTGGCAATATTGGGGAACAAATTACCTCTGGAATGCAATGGATTTTCTATCCGAAGATTTCGCTGACGGTAAACAAATGATAGAAAAAGTTCATCAGAAAAACGCTCACATAATGATTTCGATTTGGGCAAGTTTCGGACCTATGACAAAGGCTTTCAGAGAGTTGAAAGAAAAAGACTTGCTGTTCGACTTTCAAACATGGCCTCAAAGCGGCATTTCGCATATTTGGCCGCCCGTAATGGAATATCCGTCAGGCGTTTGCGTTTACGACCCGTTTAGTGCCGAGGCGCGTAAAATCTATTGGAAAAACCTCAAAACGCTTTTTGACTACGGCATCGACGCTTGGTGGATGGACTCTACCGACCCCGACTGTTTTTATCCTACCGAAGAAAACTACAATCATAAGGCGGGCGACGACGGCAACGAAACTTTCCGCTCTTTAAGAAACGCTTTTCCGCTTTGCACCGTAGGCGGTGTTTATGACGCTCAGCGCAAAGAGACAAGCAAAAAACGTGTTTTTATTATGACGAGAAGTTCGTTTGCGGGACAGCAGCGTTACGGCTCTAATATGTGGAGCGGCGACGTCAATTCAACATGGGATATGCTCCGCAAGCAAGTACCCGCCGGTCTTAACTACACACTTACCGGCAATCCTAATTTCAATACCGACATAGGCGGATTTTTCTGCAACGCTTATAACGTTACGGGTGCGGGGTCAGCACCGAAAAATCCTCAGTATCAGGAACTTTATGTACGTTGGATGCAATACGGACTTTTCTGCCCCGTATTTCGCAGTCATGGTGCTGACGCTCCGAGAGAAATTTGGCAGTTCGGCGAAAAAGGTACTCCCGTATATGACGCTATCGAAAAATGTATCCGTCTGAGATACAGAATGTTACCGTATCTTTACAGTACGGCTTGGCAGGTAACAAGCAACAACGGCAGTTATCTTCGTCCCTTGTTCAGCGATTTTGCCACAGACAAAAACGTTTGGGATATGGCTGACGAATTTTTGCTCGGCGAGAACATTCTTGCCGCTCCGATTGTAGAGGCTCAGTACACCGAAGAAAAAATCATCAAAACTGACGAAATGTCAGGTTGGGACAGAAAAAATGCTGACAATAAGCAAGTTACCGGCGTAGATTTCACTCAGACGAAACAAACCGTAAAATATTTGCCTAAGGGTTGCGACTGGTACGATTTTTATACGGGACAACGTTACAAAGGCGGTCAAAAGGTAACGTTAACAACAACTTTCGATAAAACACCGATGTTTATAAAGGCGGGCGGAATCCTTCCGTTAGCACCTGAAATGCAATATGTTAATGAAAAAGATTGGAGCAATCTCGAAATTCGCATTTATCCGGGCAAAAACGGTACGTTTACTCTTTATGAAGACGAGGGCGACAATTACAACTACGAAAACGGCAAATATTCTGAAATTCAGTTTATTTGGAACGATGCTGCCAAAACACTTACAATCAGCGACATAAAAGGCTCTTTTGACGGAATGTTGAAGAATAGGTTGTTTAGAATTATAATGGCAGACGGCTTGGGACAAGATGTTGAATACAAAGGAAAAAAGGTTGAGTTAAGATTTTAACTTTTTGAGCATAATCGCTTAATATTTCCATAATTTTTTTTTAACTTTGCAGCCAAATTAGTAAACTTATATTATGAAAAAAAAATTATTGGTAATCATCTTAACTGTTTTTAGTTTTCAATTAGTTAAGGCACAGTACATTAACTTTGACAAAAGTTCGGGCGGAGTTGACTTAACAAAGTGCAGTCTTATTTATTCTGACGAGGATTTTGAGGGCGTAAAAATTGCCGTCAAAAACCTTCAAAACGACTTTTTTGAAGTTACCGGCAAAAAGCCCGACCTTAACAATCAAAACGCTGAAACACAGATTATTATCGGCACAATCGGCAAAACAAAAATGCTTGATGCCGTTTTGGAAAACACCAAAACCGACATCTCGGAAATTCAGGGCAAATGGGAAGCCGGAATGATAAAGAAACTCGACGAAAAAACGATTCTCATTCTCGGCTCTGACAAACGCGGAACTATTTTCGCCGTATACGATTTAAGCCGGAATATCGGCGTTAGTCCGTGGAAATATTGGGCTGACGTTCCGGCACAAAAGCATGATTTCTTGGGGTTTAATGCTGACAAGGACATCGTTTTTCAAGAACCGAAAGTAAAATACAGAGGCATTTTCTTAAACGACGAAGAACCTTGTTTAGGACGTTGGGCGGTGAAAAATTTCGGCGGTTTCAAGCACGAATTTTACGAAAAAGTTTTTGAACTTTTGCTGCGTCTGAAATGCAATTTTATGTGGCCTGCAATGTGGTGGGCGGCATTCAATGAAGACGACCCGTTAAATGCTTATATGGCAGATAGTTACGGAATCGTTATGGGCAATTCTCATCACGAGCCGATGAACCGCAGTTATGCCGAATGGCACAAGAAAAAACGCGGTGCGTGGAATTTTCAGACCAACAACATGGAACTTGAATTTTTCTGGCGCGAGGGTATCAGGACGATGGGAAATAAAGAAACCATTGTAACAATCGGTATGCGCGGCGACGGCGACGAGGCTATGGAAGAAGGCACTAACATCGCCTTGCTTGAAAATATCGTCAAAACGCAACGTTCTATCATCGAAGACATTACAAAGAAACCGGCAGACCAAACACCGCAAGTTTGGGCATTATATAAAGAGGTTCAGGACTATTATGACAAAGGCATGAAAGTTCCCGATGACGTTACGCTTTTGCTTTGCGACGACAATTGGGGAAACGTCCGCCGTTTGCCTGAACTCAATTCGCCGAAACGTAAAGGCGGTTACGGAATGTATTGGCATTTTGATTACGTGGGCGGTCCGAGAAGTTATAAGTGGATTAACACCAATCAATTGCAAAAGTTTTACGACCAGTTTGACCTTGCAATCGAATACGGTGCTGACAGACTTTGGATTGTTAACGTCGGTGATTTGAAACCGATGGAGTTGCCGATTTCGTTTTTTGCGGACTACGCTTACGACCCGTCGAAGTTTACGCCCGAAAACGTGATTGATTATAACACAAAATTTGCTGAGGAATGTTTCGGAAAGCAGTTTTCAAAACAAATCGGCGAAATTTTGCAGGAATTAGCGAGAATTAATGCCGCTAAAAAGCCTGAACTTCTTGACGCTCACGCACTTCCGGCGTTGGAACTTTTCTTAAAAACCGAGGAGTTGAAAAAGTTGAGAACTGAGGCTCAAAACATTATGAAAAATATTCCGAAGGAACTTCAAGATGCGTATTATCAACTTGTTATGTTTCCGACTGAGGCAACAGCAAACCTTTACGAAATGTATTCGGAATATCTTAATGCAGAATTGGCTCAAAAGCCGGAAGTCCGCAAAAAACATTTGGAAACGGCAGACAGACTTTTCGGCGAAGACTCGTTGATTACGAAAAAATATCACAGCATTGCCGGCGGAAAATGGGATTTGATGATGGCTCAAACGCATATCGGTTACAAAATATGGAATCAGCCTGAAACTAACATCAAACCGACGTTGCCGGAAAAAAGTATTCCGCAACAAGATGTTGATTTAAGCATAGTTGATATTGAGGCTGACAAATATAAAACCGCACAAGGACAGTGGCATAAAATTATCGGCGGCGGCAGATTCGGCTCAGCAGTGTCTTATTATCCGTCGACGGAAAGAAACGATAACTATTTCACTGACAAGTATTTAGAATACGAATTTGAATTACCGAAAAATGCTCAGGGCAGCGAATTAGAAATCACGTGTTACACCTCGCCGACATTAGACTTTTTGTCAAAAGACCATTACATTGCACTTTCGGTTGACGGTGGCGAAGTAAAACGTCTTAACATTCACGAAAACAAGAAGATAGCATGGGGCATAGACCGTGTGGCTTGGGAACAGAGTGTTATCAACAATTGTTATAAAACCAAAACGACAGTACCGCTGAAAAGTCAGAAAAAACACACGTTAAGAGTTTATTTGACTGACGGCGCAGTAGTTTACGAAAATTTTGAAATAAAAGTTAAATAAAAATTATACAAAAAAATGAGTAACGAATCAATAAACGGCAACGAGCAGAAAGGTTTTTATAAACTTTCATGGCTTCAACGCATAGGTTTCGGCGCAGGCGACCTTGCGCAAAATTTGATTTTTCAGGTAATCTGTACCTATTTATTATTCTTTTACACTGACATTTACGGACTTACGCCCTCAGCGGTGGCTGTGATGTTTTTGGTGGGTAACGTAGCAAACGTTATTTGGGACCCGATTGTCGGCGCACTTATCGACAAAAGTAATCCCCGTTATGGTAAATACCGCTCTTACCTGCTTTATGTCGGTATTCCGCTGTCAGGTTTTGCAATTCTGTGTTTTTACAACGGTTTTGCACCCTCATTGATTTACGCATACGTTACGTATATTGCCATGCAGTTGCTTTATACGTTTATCAATGTGCCTTACGGAGCATTAAACTCCTCTCTGACACGCGATACTAATGAAATCACGATTCTTACCTCTGTCCGTATGTTTATGGCAAATCTCGGCGGTTTAGCAGTAAATTCAGGTTTACCGCTCTTTATCGCATTGCTCGTAGGTGCGCCCTCTGATAGCCTCCCGAAGGATTCTTCGGCTTGGTTTACGACAATGACTATTTATGCGATTGTAGGATTCTGTTTGTTGGTATTCTGCTTCACTCAATGCAAAGAACGTGTCGTAATGGACAAAAAAGACACCGAAGACGTTAAAGTCAGCGACCTTTGGATGGAATTTTTGCGCAACCGTCCGCTCCGTATCATTGCATTTTTCTTTATCACGGCTTTTGCAATGATGTCGGTAGGTAATGCAGCCGGTGCATATTTCGTCAACAGCAATCTTCACGGTACGGCTGAACAACTTTCGATGTTTATGGCTTTGGGTTCTATTCCGGCGTTTATTTTCATGCCGTTTGTTCCCGCAATCAAACGTATGGTCGGAAAGAAAAATATGTTTTACATATTCCTCAGCGCGGCTATTATCGGTATGGCAATGCTCTATTTTATTTCCAAGGCTGAAACCCCGAATATGACTTTGATTTACATTGCGCAGTTCATAAAGAGTACCGGCGTAATCGTAGCAACGGGGTATATGTGGGCGTTGGTTCCGGAAGTTATTTCTTACGGCGAATACACAAGCGGCAGACGTATTTCAGGTATCGTTAATGCTTTGACGGGTTTGTTTTTCAAAGCAGGTATGACATTCGGAAGTATTGTAGGACCGGCTGTACTTGGTTTTGTAGGCTACAACAGCGAAGTTATTGAACAAACTCCGCTTGCAGAAGAAGGTATTTTGTGGTTGGTTTGCGTTATTCCGGCGGTATTGTTGCTGTTAGGTATGTTTATCATCAGCAAATACGAACTCGAAGACGACGTAATCGACAAAATCAATAAAGAAATAGAAGAAAGAAGCAAATAAAATTTAACATTTTAATTTAATATAATTTCAAACAAGTTATGAAAAAATCACTGATTTTGGTCTCTGCATTGGCGTTAACAATGCAAGCCTCCGCTCAGACGGAATTAAGAACCACGAGCAAGGACACTTACACGATTCCTGCCGAAATTTACGGACAGTTTGCCGAGCACTTGGGACGTTGTATTTATGACGGCGTTTGGGTAGGCAAAGACAGCAAAATTCCTAATCAAGACGGTTACAGAACAGACGTTCTCAACGCTCTGAAAGAACTCCAAATTCCGGTTTTGAGATGGCCGGGCGGCTGTTTTGCCGACACTTATCATTGGAGAGACGGAGTAGGTCCGGCAAAAGACCGTCCGAGAATCAAAAACGTTTTTTGGGGCGGAACAATGGAAGACAACTCTTTCGGAACTGACGAGTTTTTTACGCTGTGCGAAAAAATCGGCTGTAAAACTTATCTTTCAGTCAACGTAGGCTCAGGAACGGTAAAAGATATGAACGACTGGCTCGAATATATCACCGGAACGGAAGCCTGTCCTAACGTTGATTACAGAAAGAAAAACGGAAGAGAAAAACCGTATAAAATCGACTACATCGGTATCGGTAACGAAAGTTGGGGTTGCGGCGGAAATATGAGACCTGAATATTATTCAGACCTTTACCGTCAATATTCTGGATACGCACATTTGTATTCCAACAACACTTATCCGAAACGTGTGGCTTCGGGTTCTAACGATTTCGACTACAATTGGACGGAGGTGTTGATGAAACGTGCCGGTAATAATATGGAGCATATTTCGCTTCACTATTACGTATTGCCGATTAGAGATTGGAGCGGGTCAAAAGGTCCTGACAGAGGTTTCCAAGAAAATCAGTATTTCTCTGTTATACGCGACGGTTACAAAATGGACGAACTCATCAAAGGCCACTTGGAGGTTATCGCTAAATACAACAAAAACGTTAAACTCGACGTTGACGAATGGGGTATTTGGACTGATCAAGAGCCGGGTTCAATACCGGGACACCTCTATCAGCAAAACACTTTGAGAGATGCTCTTTTGGCAAGCACGACGCTTGACATCTTCCACAAATACGCCGACAGGCTCGGAATGTGCAACATCGCGCAGATGATTAACGTTTTGCAGGCTATGATTTTAACAAAAGACGACAAAATGGTGTTAACGCCGACTTATCATGTTTTCAAAATGTACGCCGTACATCAAAATGCGGAATACATTACGACAGACTTTAAGTCACCGAAATACACTTTCAACGGAGAAAGCATTGACGCTCTCAGCGCAACACTTTCAAAGAAAAACGGTGCATACCATTTGACGGTTTCTAACGTTGATTCAAAAAACAAACAGACGTTAACGTTTAACTTGGCTGACTTGAAAGCCACTTCGGTTTCAAAGGCAGAAATCTTAACGTCAAAAAGTTTTGCAGACTACAACTCGTTTGAAAATCCGAACCTCGTAAAAACTGCTGCTTTTAACGGAGCAACTGTTAAAAAAGGCGTTTTGACGGTTGAATTGCCGCCGATGAGCATTGTAACGGTAGAATTGAAATAAATCCCTAAAATATAGAGCCGCAAATAAAAAAAAGCGGCTCTATTTATTTTTTTTTACAAAAAATGAAATTTTCGTTCAAAAAATTATTCGATGCCAACAGATTGTTAACAAGCCTTTGCGGAGTTTTGTTAATAGTCAACATAGCCGTTTTTGTATATCTGACGGCAACAATGTACATAAGCGTACCTTTTATAATTATCAGCAATATCATAACGGTATTTTTAATGCTGATGATCTTCAAGCCAGTTAATCAGATACTTCAAGAGGCTGTTGAAGAAGAAAAAAATGCAGAAAAAGAACGTCAGGAAAAACTCGAAAAAGAAAAACTCGAACTCAAAAACGACAAAGAAAAACTTGAAAACGAACTTCTTGAAATAAAAAACGAAAAAGCAAAACTCGAAAACGAACTTGATACGGCAAAACAGTACAATTCGCTTGAAAATTTTCAAAAACTTACCCTCAAACTCGAAACTATGGAATACGAAAAAGAGGGTTATATTGTCAAAGAAGAAGTCGTAAGAAATACCAATTACAGCGAAGAAATTGCCAAAAGTAACCCTTGGCTTTTGGATTTTTCTGACAAGGGCGAGCAGAAAGTCTTTTTCACGAAAAAATATCACGACAAAGCCCTCATCGGCATAGATTTAACGAAAGTGCGTTATTGCCGCAAAGGGAATCAGGTATATTTAGAAGGCGTAAAATTTGAAAACCTTCACAAAGAAATGACTTTGAAACGGGACACCAAAAACGACTATAACCGCTGTTTTATTCTCAACTGTAAGGACGACAAAACAACCGTCAACAACGACAGCAAATACAACGGTTTCAAAACATGGTATTCGGATTGTCAGGACGAACTTTTCAGAATTAATTTTGACGCAGAGGTCGGCAATATATGCGCAAATTACACATGCGTATTAAGGAAAACGCTTCAAGACAGATTTCCGCAAATTGTTTTCGTTGAAAGCACCTTAGAACAGGTCATCGGCTTAGAAAATATTACGGCAGGTTTTCTTGACTCAGGCAAAGAACCTGATTTAATAAAGATTTCTAATTCGATGATGATGATTTCGTCAGCGATTCAACACACAATGCCGGTTATAAACAATCCGTAAAAATAAAGAAAAGCCGCCAAATTAGCGGCTTTTTTTATTTTTTCTCTCTCAAATCTTTTTTCTTGACGGCATCTTTGCAGAGATAAAGATATGTGGTATTGAGTTTTATAAAATCCTCTGACATATACCAAATGCCTTTATAACCGTAATCCTCACCCCAAGAATTTTTAACTTTGTAATATTTTTTGCCGTTTTTGTCTTTTGCTATTCCGAAAATAAGCATTACATGGTCGTAAGTGAAAGTCCAATTATCCCACTGTTTTTGTCTCATTTCTTGTGAAACGACAACATTTTCAGGGAGTTTGGCAATACCGTAATTAGAAAAATTGCCGGTAACATCACCGCCCCAGCATACACAAAAGCCTTTTTCTAACGCGCGGTCGAGAATTTGCATAAGATTGTCGATCGGCAAATTGAAACTCGGTTTCGGACGCCATTTGTGCATAGCCTCTATTACGAAATTTTCGTAAAACGGGTGATGTGTAAAACTCGTAAGACTTATATAATTGTTCCAATCTATGCCGAGACTTGCGGCAAAAGTTTTGGGCGTATATGTTTTGCCTTGATAATCAAAACTTTCAGGACATTTTCCGATGTATTTGTCTATAATATTTTGAACGGAATCCTTCCAGCCTAAAATCGGTTCTGCCTTAGCCCTTGCATCGTAAGAATCGGCATCGCAATCCGTAACTCCGCCTACGCCGTAATACTTTACTTTGGGTTTTAGAACTTTCATAAACTCTTCAAAATCAGCACCTTTTGCGCCAACTAAACTTCCCGGCTTCGGCATAGCCTCTTGCGGACAAATGCCGTAATTTTTTATGACTTCAAACACGTCATCGGCAGCCCCGCCTTCGCAAATCTGACTATAACCGTGCATTCTTACATGATGTGTAGCCACGTCGATATAATCCTTGTTTGCGACAAACATTTCGCAAAGGTCGTAAGTTTTGCCGGAAATTCTTAGAATTTCGCTTTCTATAAAAGCCAATGTTGCAAAATCCCAACAAGTTCCGCTTCTATACTGGTCTTTAACCGAGGTTATCAGATTTTCTTTTACCGTAACAAAATCCTGCGCCTTAACAAGCAGCGGAAATATTGTTAACAACATTATAAATATCTGTTTCATAATGCAATGTTTATATCACGGCACTAAGTTACAAATAAAATGAATAGTGCCAAAAACTTTTTTGCAAATCTAAAACATAAATCTTATCTTTGCAAAAAGTTGAAATTATGGGAATGTATCTTGACAAGGGCAATGCTGGTTTTCAGAGCGTTTTGAACTCGGATTTCGTGGACAAAAGCGGTGTACTCAATATTTTGAACAAAAGTATTGACACCGAAAACCGTTTTATCTGTGTTTCACGACCGCGACGTTTCGGCAAATCTGTGGCGGCAAAGATGGCGTATGCCTATTACGACCGTAAATCGGATTCAAGAAAACAGTTTGAAAATCTCGAAATCTCAAAATCGCCGGATTATGAGAAATTTTTGAACAAATATCCTACTATCTACATAGATTTCAACGATTTTGCGCATATTAACAAAAAGGAAGTCATTACTAAATTTCAAAAAATTGTTATCACCGACCTAAAAAAGTCGTATCCCGACTTAAAAGAAGAAAACAACTTAAAATTTGCCCTCGACGAAATTCACGATACTACCGGCGATAAATTTGTGTTAATTATTGACGAGTGGGATATGAATATCCGCGAAGTCGAAAAGGACGTTCAAACGGAATATGTCAATTTTTTGAGGGCGATGTTCAAATCCATTAATGCGTTAGAAGTATTTGCATTGGTTTATATGACGGGAATATTGCCGATTTTGAAAATTGAAGCGCAGTCAGCGTTGAATAATTTTCGCGAATTTAGCATGATAAATCCGGGACGGACAGCCAAATATTACGGTTTTACAGAGATGGAGGTTAAAAAATTATGCGAAACACATAATATGGATTTGGCTTTGATGAAACACGCCTACGACGGCTATATCATCGGCGACGAACCCTCGATGTTTAACCCGAACTCAGTAATGCAGAGTATTAGCAACGGAAATTACATCAGTTATTGGTCGAAATCAGCATCTTACACAACCATAGAGCCTTACATAAAATTTGACGACGGCACGGATAGTGTCAGACAAAAAGTT
>JAFPZK010000068.1 GCA_017417315.1 Bacteroidales bacterium | reverse complement strand
TTTGCTGTGTACTACAAATGCATTTTGGAGTGATACAAATTAATGCCATTGCTGATTTCCAGCATGTTACGTCAAATTTATAGGCGAAATATTTACGAAAAAACGCTAAAAATTTTTTTTAGGGGTCAAAGTTGGGTTAACGGTTTCCGCTCAGGAAAACAAAGTAACCCGTATGCCCGAAAAGCCGGACAGAGCCGCGTACACCGATTATTCGCAATCACAAAGCGGTTATTGGTTTACGGTTGAAGGTCTCGGCGGCTCAATGGCTGACCCGAACAGCAAATGTTTGCAGTTTATTGGCGCACAAACGGTTAACGGGTTCAGACTGAACGAGTTTCTGCGCGGCGGAATAGGTATCGGAATGAAATATTATTTCAAAAGCGAAGATGTCAGAACTTCGACCATATCTTGGGGCTTTCCGCTTTACGCAAACCTCAGAGGCAACATCATCTCGCAAAACGACAGGGCGGCTGTGCCGTTTTGGTCGTTGGAAGCCGGAACAGAAATCCGCAGCGGATTCTTCGTTTCACCGCTTATCGGCTTGAAATTGGGCGAACAACGCTCCTCTTTCACCGTCGGATTGTCATACACGATTATAAAAATGGATACTTGGGACAAGGACGGCGATATGCGGAATCTTGTAACGTTAAAGTTTGGTTACGAATTTTAAAAGCGCAAAAGTATGAAGAAGATTTTTATTTTAATCGGTATATTGTTCGCATTTTCGGACGGTTACGCGCAGTTTACAAAATATGAAACCGAATGTCTCGGTGTTGAAGGCGACGGTTCGCAAACCCTCCGCGCTTGGGGAACGGGCAGAAACCGCTCCGATGCCGTCGAACAGGCAAAGAAAAACGCCGTCTATGACGTGCTTTTCAAGGGAATCCGCGCAGGCAGTTCCGAGTGCAACCAAAAACCGTTAATCCCCGAAGTCAATGCAAGGGAAAGGTACGAAGATTATTTCGATTTGTTTTTTGCCGACGGCGGCGAATACACGAAATTCGTTTCGGTGGCGGACGAAAAACTGTTTTCAAAGGACAAGTCAAAAAATAAAAACGGCGCACAATTCGGCGTTACGGTCAGGGTGCTGAGGGCGGAGTTGAAAGCACAGTTAAAATCCGATGGTTTAATCAAATAACTTTATGAAAATGAGAAGATTATTATTTTTAACGATATTGGCTTTACTGCCGCTTTTGGGCTTTTCGCAAGCGAAAAAGCCGACAATTATGGTTGTGCCGTCCGACACTTGGTGCATTGCCAACGGTTTTACCACGAAGTTTGAAACCCAAGGCGGCAAAACCGACGTTCCCGATTACGAAAAAGCGGTTAACGGCAGTCAGGATTTGTACAACGTCATCACAAAAATCGGCGAACTGATGAGCGAAAGAGGCTTTCCGTTGCAGGATTTGCAAGCCTCGATAAAAAGCGTTAAAACCGCAACCGCAGAAAACGAGGTTACGACAAGCAAAACTTCGGGTGCGGGTTTGGCGGAAACACCGCTTGAAAAACTTTTGTCCGTCGCAAAAGCCGATATTTTGATGGAGGTTTCGTGGAAGGTCAACGAATCGGGACCGAAAAAATCCGTAACATACACACTCCGAGGCATTGACGCTTACACCAACAAACAGGTTGCGGCGGCTCAGGGAACGGGAAAACCGTCTTTTTCGGCGGAACTGCCGCTGTTGTTGGAAGAAGCGGTCATCGAAAAAATGGACAATTTCAACTCGCAGTTGCAGGCGCATTTTGACGATTTGTTTGAAAACGGCAGGGAAGTTTCGGTTAATGTCAGAATTTTTGACAACGGCAGCGGTCTCTCTTTCGAGGACGATTATAACGGCGACGAACTGACCGATGTTATCGACGATTGGATGGCTCAGAACACGCAGAAAGGACGTTATTCGCTCGCCACGGCAACCGAAAACATCTTGAAGTTTGAGCAGGTGAGGATTCCGCTTTACGGCTCTAACGGCAGGGCTTTGGACACGCGGCAGTTCGGCCGTCAGTTGGCGAAATTCTTACAAGCACCGCCGTACAATATTCCCGTCAAAATCGTTGCAAAAGGGTTGGGACAGGTTAACTTAATTTTAGGAGAGAAATAATTATGAACAAGTTACTGAAAATATTATTATTGTCGTCACTGCCAATGACGGGTTTTGCGCAAAACTGCGAAATCAGCCTTTCTGTTTTGCCGATGAAGCAGGGCGACAACGTGCCGTCAAACATATCCAACAATCTTGTAACCCGTCTTAATCAGGCGGTTACGGCGGGCGGCATAACGGCAGACCCGTTTTTCAACCAGTTTTTTGTGGCAGGCAAATTCAACCACTTATACAAGGACGTTACGACGACCGCACCGGCGCAGACTGTTATCAAAACTATGCTGACGGTTTACATCGGCGACGTTCAAAACCAGCAGATTTACGCGACGGAAAGTTTTGAGTTGCAAGGTGTCGGGACGAATTACGACCGTGCGTACATCAATGCGCTTTCGCGTATCAACGCCAAAAACGAAAAGTTGAAAAAGTTTTTGGAAGACGGCAAAAAGAAGATTGTCGAGTATTACGACAAGAATATTTCGACGGTTACGGCAAAGGCTGACAAAGCCGCTTCGATGCAGAAATACGACGAGGCGTTGCATTATTTGGTTGCCGTGCCTGAGTGCAGTTCGGGGTATGCAACGGCGACAAATCAGTTGGTTACGGTTTACAAGAAGAAAATCGACTACGACGGAAAGATTTATCTTCAAAAAGCGCAGTCGGCTTGGAACGTTAATCCGACAGCCGAAGGGGCGGCAGAGGCTGCGGTTTGGCTAAACCTCATCGACCCTCAGTCAGCCTCTTATCTTGCGGCGGTAAAACTCGGCGACGAAATCCGCAAAACGGTGAAATCGGACATTGATTTTGAGGTTCGGGAAAAATATCATGACTCTGTCGAACTTCAAAAACTCTTAATAGATGCCGCCCGTCAAGTCGGAAAGGCTTACGGCGAAGGTCAAAAAGAACAAACAACGAATTTGTTATGGGTGAAGTAATTAATAATTAATAACTAAAAATTTTTGATTATGAAAAAAGTAATGTTAACGGCAGTATTGATACTGCTCTGCTGTGTATGTTTTAATGCGAACGCACAGCACAAAATCGGCGACTTGATGGAAAAATCAGGTACGTGGGGTATTGTTGTTTATGTTGACGACAGCGGTCAGCACGGGTTGCTTATGTCATGCACAGTAGCACCGAAAAAGACACCGTGGGCTTCCGAACAATATGCGTCAGTTCAGATTAACACTACCGATGAAAATGACGGCAAAGTAAATACGCAAAAAGTAGTTGATTATGCCAAAAACAACGGATTAAATTTAGCTGATGCCTTTCCGCTATTTAACTGGGCTGTAAATACTTGCGGAGAAGGGTGGTATATTCCCGCTATCAATGAGTTGCTCACTATGGCAAAAGGCATTAACGGAGGTACATTAAAAGATTTTGATCCCCGAAGAAAACCTTATCAGCAATTTCAAAAAGCGCTGATGAAACCTAAGGGTTCAAAAGGAATGTTTACAGGCGATATAATGTCCCAAATTCCGTCTTCGACAGAATTTAACGGTATGACCGACAAAGTACAGGGGCTTGTCGAAGTAGCACAAAGTCTTTTGTCCAAGAAAGGAAATTTTCAAACATTGCCGGCGGAAAAAAATAAATCTCAAATAATTTATTCAAAACGTGCTTTTTACAAATTCTAAACTGACTAAAATGAATAAATTACTATTTATAATTTGTTGTTTGATATGTCTTGCGCCGGTAAAAAGGATTTCGGCACAGGACGACAAAAAGTTTGAATACCACAGAAGTTCGTTGTATTCGTTTGTCATCGTAGATCCGAGAACATTGTTTGCCGATGACATTGCAGCAGTTTTCAAGCAAACACCTCTTTCTGACAAATTTAACGATCACAATTTAACGAGAAAAGTTATTGATTCACGTTATTGTTTGTGGGGAAAAAAGTCTAAGGAACTTGATTCAAGTATGAAAAGATTTGTCAACGACTTTAAACTCGGCAACAAGATGATTGAAAAGTGGTTCAATATGGATAAAACAACAGGCAACAGCAATATGAAACTTGTTGCTGAACGCGGATTCTATGATGCAAGTGCGTTAGACGTTAAACTTGCCGATTTAACGGTACGCGGTCGCAAAATGTTGGAAGATGCCGGTGAAGACCTTATTGGTCAGACTTTTGTTGTCGCAAATTATATCAGATATAATGACAGAAGTAAAGCGGCAGGGGTTTTTTACGATATTGCAAGTCTTATCGGCAGTATAGCAGGTTTGTTTGCGGGCGGTGATAATTTAGTCAAGACAAGTGCGGATTTGGTTAGTACTACCACCGAAAATTGGGACGGTTTTAAAGTCGTTGTCGAGACTTATTTGTTTAAGTTGGATTGGAACGAAGAAAACTCCGCTTTGTTCTACAAAAAGTATTATCAAACGGACGGGAAGTACGGCTATGCAAATTTTAAGGCGTTTGAAAACGATACTCTTTTTAAACTGAAATATATAGGCAAAACACAAGTTGCAAGCGGAAAGACGGCTGTATTCGGAACAGAAGACAGAATTTCTTTTATGCGTAGAGTTTGCGCCCGTTCTGTTGATAAGTCTATTGTACAGCTTCAACATCAGTACGAAGATTTCCGCGTAAAAACGCCTATCGTATCTGTAGATCCGATTACCGCTTATATTGGTATGAAAGAAGGCGTTACTCCTAAAACCAAGTTTGAAATATTAGAAATTGTTGAAGATGAAAACGGTCTTACGGATTACAAACATGTCGGTATAGTCAAAGCAAAAAAAGGCAACGTTTGGGACAACCGTTACGGAGCGGAAGTGGAAGGATCCAGAGAATCAAAACTTGGTTGCACTACTTTCACAAAAATTATTGGCGGAAGCATATATCCGGGAATGTTATTAAGAGAAATAAAATAGGCAAAAATGAAAAAGATAACTCAAATATTTTTGGCCGCTGCGGTATGTTTTTCCGGCGCGGCAAACGCACAAAAAATAGGCGATACTATTGACATAAAAGGAGTTAATGCTCAGATTTTGACTATTGACGACTACGGAAACGGAATTGCCGTTCACAGACTTGACGGAGTTTTTTGCGTTTCTCCTGAAATTATCAGCAACTTCCCCGCTAATAGGACTTCCGACGGCAAAAAAAATACGGAAGAATTGTTAAAATACATTGCCGATAATGATTACGGTCTTGCAAATTTCCCTGCATTGAAAGAATTGAAAAGTTTAGGCGACGGATGGTATCTACCCGCATCAGGTGAATTGCGTGAAAACCTTATAGAATCAATCCAAGTTGATTGGGAAAATGAAGATGATTTGGATTATACTTTGACTGCCGGTTTCATAACTTTTGCAAGTCCGTTAGCAAAATATAATATGACACTTGCATCTTCAACTATATCCGAAGGTAAGTTGTTGAACCTGTTGTATTCAAACCCTACACATATTTATTCAAAAACAGGAACAAAATCATCTTGTTACGCTTTTCACGAGTTCGGCTCTGGAAACGTCGTATTAAAACACATTGTTGAGCAACCTGCTGTTGCAGAAACAAAACATGCCGTTACCGAGACGAAACCGGAACAACCGGTCGAAAAGCCTCAGGAACAACCGGTTGAAAAACAACAGCAGCAGGTGCAACCTGTTGTCAATCCCGTTAGCAATAACTCTTCTACAAAGGAAAGCAGAGATTGGGACGATGACGTCTCTCCGCTTGCTCCCGGTTTTGCAATGGGACTTGATTATATGCACGGTTTTGCAGACGGCACACAGAGTGATATTATAGGTATGAATTTCGGAGCGAACATTATTCCGGGTTTGTTTTTAGGCGTAGGACCTCAAATCAGCGTAGGCGGATACAGCCCGTTCTCTTACGGTGCAGGCGGTCAGGCTAATTTGAGATATACCGTACCGTTTTGGAATATCAGTCCCTATGTTGATTACAGGTTTTCCTATTCATACAACTTTGAAATAAAAGACGGCGGTACAGGTAATTGCTTCGGCGTCGGTGTATGTTTCTCAAAGAAATACTATTTAGGAATGCTGTTTTCTACGACAAAAGTAGAATACTCTTATACCGTAAGCATACCGTATCAAACAAAAGAATACTATACAGTAAGTGTCCCGTATCAAACAACAGAGACATATTATCAGAACGGCAGAAGGCGCACCCACACGGTTACAAAGTACCGCAGCGAACAAAGGTCTCGGAATGTTACAAAATACCGCGACGAAGAAAGAACCGATACAGAAAATGTATCTACCTTTTTGGTTCATTTTGGTATAATGTTTTAAAATTATCAAATAAAATTCACTCATAAAAAATGAAAAAGTTATTGTTTTTATTACTTGCATTTACCGTGGTGTTCACGGCTTGCAACAAAGATGACGACGGACTTTCAGGCGATGAAGGCACGTTGGTCGGAGCCTGGAAAATCGCAAACGGAAGTTCTGTTTGGGTTTTCCTCGAAAACGGAACTTGCTACGCAGAAGACGGAAGTGTCGGTACGTGGCACTATTATGTACCGTCGTCTACCGGCGGCGATTACAAGGGTTTCTTAACGACGGAATATGTTTCCTCTTCTACTGGGAAAGGTTATACGACTAATTGGTGGGTTGTTTCAGTTTCAAAAGACAAATGGATGGGAACAAGCATTACCGGCGAATACGAATATACCTATAACCGCATTGAGTTGAACAAGGAAAAATACAAAGAAGTCAAACAGACTACCCAAACAAAAAATGACGAAGGCGTAAAAATTACTTTGTCATATACAAAAATCAGCGGTAACAACTACACCTGCACAGTAAAACTTTCCGGCGATGTTGCAAGTGAGGACGTATCGGAAATCGGCGTAAGATTTGCCCCGACTTCATCTTCTGACGAGCCTTATTTATTGTTTGCAAATCCGAGCAAAGAGACTTTGAGTTATTCAACGTCAAGAACGCTTGCAATTTCAGAAAAAGTAATGGGTTACGCAATCGTTAAAGGCAAAACTTATAAAACCAACATTCAAACCATAACAATTACAACAAATAAATAAAATGAAAAGATTACATTTCGGCATAATGGCATTTGCGTTTGCGGCTTTGATTTTTTCAGGTTGCAAAAAAGATGATGACGGCGACAACGGCGACGGCAGTCAGATAGAACGCAGCAGCAAAAACGTATCGTTCAGTATGACACTGGTTGATACGGAGAAAAAAGAAACAAAATTTTCCACCTCGGATGCTACATTTTATACGTCATACGATACAGGGGCTGAGGAAAATGTTTTTAGAGGATTTTCGTCCGTATTCAATTCAAAACCGACGACATCAATCATCGGCAAAAAAGATAATAAGACGTTGTCGATTACGTATTTGGGAATAGGTTCGTCCGCTGACGGAAAAACTTTTAGCGGTAACATTACTACCGTCAGAAGTAAAAATTCAAATGTAGCCTCGGCAATTTTGAGTTATTTGAAAGGCAACGAACCGACTTCAACGGAGAAAACCGCCCTTGAAAACTTGGATAATGAATATTACTATTCTGCTCTTATTGTTTATAAAGGTAAGGACGATATACCGGGCAGTGAAACTTTTTACTATTCAGAAACTGCTACGGTAACGGTTTCTGTCTACACGACAAAGTTTATTACCGGCAGTTTTTCAGCGACATTGAAAAATCTTTCAGGAGATACGTTTAAGATTTCCGACGGCGTTTTCAATGTATTAATCAAAGAATGACGGAGAACTTTTTTCATGTTTTATAAAAAACGGGACAAAGATAAATTCTTTTAGTCCCGTTTTTTAAAAGGTTAATAACTCTAAAAATATTTGAAAATGAGAACATTAATTTTTACATTATTGACAGTGGTATTAAGTTGTAATATGCTGTCGGCACAAAACCAATCTTGCGCCGAATCGTATGAAATGATAGCAAAGGTATTTCAAAATCAATTTTCTAATCAAACGAACAATATATCAAATCCAAATATATACAATGGAATATATACGTTAAAATATGTTTTAAAAGGCAATAAAAAACGTATGGAAACTACTTACAATAATTGTATCACAATAATTACCCACCATGATGACGGTAAAAACGAAATAGCGGTTTATTATCCGTATATAAAAAAAGGATATACTTATGTCTTTAATCAAGACAGTCAAAAAGCAATCGAGGAAATGCGTAAAGGTAAAATAGAAAAAACGGGAAAAACAATAACGGTTTTGGGATATAATTGCGATATATACAAAGAAATATTGCAAAACAAAGTTGAAACACCTGATTTGGTTTCGGAAACAAATATAATCAACGAATATGCCGTTTGCACTGACATTGCATTGTCATGGTCGTTAGAAGATTTTGTTCCGGGATTAAGCGGATTCGGGTTCATACTAAAAAGTACAAACAACTGTATATCAACAACTAAAAGCAAATATGTAAATATGGATTCACATATTTCTTGTGCGACAATTGTTACTTCATGCGGGGAAAGAAATATAGATGATTCAGAGTTTGAAATTCCCTCGGATATTAAAATGTATGATAGTAATGAGGCAGCAAAAATTATGGAAGAAAACAAAAATAATATGGTTAAAAACGATTTGTGGAACGAACTTCCGGCAGATGACCATAGATTTTTTGATAATCTGTCGGATGACTGGAATTTTTAAAAGAAATTTTAATCCGGCGGTTAAAGTAAAAATTTCAGCCGCCGAAGTTTTTTTCTCATGTTTATTTTTCGTCAAAAAATCGACATGATAAAGGTGTCATGTTGATTGAATAAACATGATCTACAACAACCCCGCAAAATATACCGGCAGACACTCAGTCTGTTGGTCTTTTTGATAATCCTTGGTGTAAAGCAAAAGCCTGTTTCCGATACGCGATGAAAATTTTTCACAGAACGCATCCAACGATTTGTGCGATTTGTAACCCGAAGATTTCACCTCTATCGGAACGATTTTGCCGCCTTTCTGCAACAAAAAATCCAATTCGTAGTTGTGATTGTGGTCTGTGGGAAAAGTGTAGTAAAACAACTCGTTACCGGCACTGTAAAGCATCTGCGCAACAAGATTTTCATAAACATATCCGAGGTTTGCATCTAATTTATCGCTCAGAAGTTTCTGATATATAATATTTTCCGTGTAAAGTTTGTTTCTGAAAGCAAGCGTTATAAACAGCCCCGTATCTGCCATAAACATTTTGTAACGCGAATAATCCTTAAACATTCCCATTCCGACATTCGGGTCGGTTACGTGGTACGCCATCACCACCGCCTTGCTGTCCTGAATATCGAATACGGTTTCGGCAAGCCGCTCCGCCGTCTGATTCTCAATAACGCTGCCCACCTGATAACGCGAGGCGTTGTTGTTGAGTTGGCTCGGAATAGCGGCAAAAATTTTAGAAGCACGCCCCGAAGAATCAATTTTCATAAAATCGTTGTCGTAAAGTTCTAATATATGGCGTTTTACATCGTCGACCTCGCGCAAATCGTTGTATTGAAGATACGCATTCACGGCTTGCGGCATTCCGCCGACAAGCATATAAAGACGCAACTCGCGCATCCACTTGCGGTGGACGGCATCACCCATAGGGCATTTCATTTCAAAGGCCTGCCTAAGTTGCTCGGTAACAATCTCTTTACCCGTTGCCCAATAAAACTCGTCCAAATCCATAGGGTGCAGTATAAGGCTCTCTTCTTCGCTCGGAATCAATATGTTTTGGACATTTTTGCGGATTGAAATAAGCGAACCGGTTTCAATATAATCGTATCTGCCGTCTTTAACAAGGTGCTTAATTGCCTGACGTGCGCGGGGACTGAACTGCACTTCGTCAAAAATTATCACTGATTCCCGTTTTATGAGCGATACGCCGGTGATGTTTTGCAACGAAAAAAAGAAAAAATTTAAATCGTGCATATCTTCAAAAAGTGCGTTTATCTGTTTTGAAGTTTCCGAAAAGTCAATCAAAATATACGATTTATACTCTTTTTTTGCAAAATCTTCTACCAAAGTTGATTTTCCGACACGCCTTGCACCTTTGATAAGAAGGGCGGTTTTTCCCTGTCTGTTATTCTTCCAAAGGAGCATTTTTTTGTAAAGTTTTCTCTTAAAAATCATAACGCTTTATTTTGTTGATTTACAGCACAAAAATAACACTTTTGTCGAAAATCGCAAAATGTTTTTGGCTGTTTTTGTCGAAAATCGCAAAATGTTTTTTTTCACATCAAATCCGTAGAAGTATATTTTTTCACCCCTTTCTCGTTTTAATAATCTTGTCTATATTAAGACTGCGTGCCGAAGCGTCAAAAATCTCCTTGTAAATTCCGCCCTGCCGGTAAATTTCTTCCGGATTGCCGTGTTGTTCGACCTTGCCCTCTTTTAAAGCGTAAATCATCTCTGAATCAATAATTTGCGAAATCGAATGTGAAATTATTACAACCGTTCGGTTTTGTTTTATGGCGTCAATAGCGTTTTTTATTTGCTCCGTTGCAACGGCATCAAGACTTGCCGTCGGCTCGTCAAGAAAGATTATCGGCGGATTTTTCAAAAACATTCTCGCAATCGCAATTCTCTGCTGCTGACCGCCTGAAAGTTCCGTCGCATTCGTCTTGAAACCGTCCGGCATTTTGACAATCATATCATAAATATATGCCTTTTTTGCCGCCTCCTCAACTTCCGAAAAGTCTGCATCCGGCTTGCCGTAACGAATATTCTCTTCAATAGAACCGTCAAAAATATGATTCTTTTGAAGTACCAAACCGATATTTTCACGCAAAAATTTCGTGTCCCATTCCCTGATGTCAACGCCGTCAAGTTTTATTGACCCAGTTTGCGGTTCGTAAAACTTATCCAAAAGGTTGACAATCGTACTTTTACCCGCTCCCGACAAGCCGACAAACGCCGTAATTTTGCCGCTCTGAATATTCATATTGATATTCGTCAGGGCTTTTGTACCGTTCGGATACGTGAAGTCAACGCCCGAAATTTCAAAGTCGCCTTTCACTTTTTCGGGACGGTAACCGCCTGATTTTTCGCAATCTTCCTCGTTGTTAAGAATGTCAAAAAAGCCCTCGGCATAAATCATCGCATCGTTCAAGTTGTCGTAAATAAAATGCAGTTGACGAATCGGTGAAGTAACGTTAGCAAAAAGCATAATGTGATACATAATTTTGCCGATTGTCATGCCCGGATAATCAATCAGGACAAGATACGCCGTCAAAATGATTATCAAAACCGTTCCGATTTGTTCCGTAAAGGTCTTTAACGAATTGAACAAGAAACTATAACGCCGCGTATTCATCTCGTTATCAGTGAGTTGAAGTTGAAGCGCGTATTGTTTTTCGTTTTCAATTTCTTCACGGTTAAAACTTTTTATGACCGTCATCGACTGAATTATGTTCATAATGCCGTTTGACTTTGCCTCATGATTACTCCGCATATTTCTGCGCCAGCCTTTCAGTTTATTGACCTGACGGTAAGTGATGTAAAAGTACACGGGGACAATCGCAAGGGCTGTCAGACCGACGTAAACGTTAGCCCAAAACATGAGAATCAGCGCGATAACGGCACTCGTCGCGGCAGGCAGAATGTCAAGAAAAAAGTTATTGACCGTCATACAAATAGAATTAACGCCACGGTCAACTCTTGTCTGAACCATACCGGGTTTGTTGTCATCTTTGGTGAAAAACGCCACTTTAAAAGTCAGGACTTTTTCGATAACCGCTTTCGCCAAATCCCTTGAAACAAAGATTTTTAACTTTTCGCCGAAAAACCGCTGACCAAAAGTTATCACCGCCACCAAAACCTCTTTTCCGAGCAAAATTATTGAAATTATCGTCAAAATTCTTGCCGCCTCAGACCACTGAAAACCGCCTTCAACATGAAGAAGTCCGTTAATCGCGTCAACGGTTTTGTCCAAAACCACGGCATTGACCTGAGCCGCCAAAGACGAAACAAAAGTCAATACAAGTGTCAACAAAACAAGCCATTTGTAAGGTTTCACAAACGACCAGACATTAAAAAAAAGTTGTTTTAAATTCATCGAAGTATTTTTTGCAAAAATACAAAAAAATTAATTAACTTTGTCGCAGTTTTTAATGTTAAAATAATTACAAAAATGAAAAAAATCACTATTTTATTCACCGTATTTTTAATGACGGTTATTTGTTTGGCATCATGCAGCAAAAAGAACAATGAAAAAGACCCTGAAACAACGGCAAAATTTTTGTCAGCAACATCGTTTGCTTCGTCAACTTGGGAAGGCAACAACGGCGTAGGTACTGTTAAATTGGAAGTTACGTCAACAACAGATATGACGTTGACTTATTACAAAATGCCTATTGCAAAAGAAACAGAAAAACAACCCGTTGCAGTACCTGTAAAAATCACTTACACTTTTACAGAGGCTGACGGTAAATTTTCCGGCAAAGGTGATGACCAAGTAAATTACAGCGGCGCACTCAAAAGCACAACGGCATTAGATTTTTCAGGTTTGTCAACAGGAACAATCGAATTAAAAATAAAAAAATGAAAATCTTTTGTGTTGCAGCAAATTATCCGAAACACAACGAAGAAATAAAAATGCGGGCGGAAGAAAATCCGGTTTTTTTCATAAAACCGGAAACTGCTTTGCTTAGAAACCATTACGACTTTTATCTCCCCGACTTTTCCAATCAGGTAGAATACGAGACGGAACTCGTTATAAAAATCGGCAAAATGGGCAAATGTATCGAAGAAAAATTTGCCTGCCGCTATTATGACGAAATCACCGTCGGACTTGACATCACAGCACGCGACGTTCAAAACGAAGCCCGCAAAAAAGGTCTGCCGTGGTTTTTGTCAAAAGGTTTTGACTCGTCGGCACCCGTGGGAGATTTTCTTAGCAAAACGGAGTTCGACACCATAAACGACGTGGATTTCTCACTGAAAATCAACGGCAAAGAGGTTCAGAAAGGTAACTCTCAAAACATGATTTTCTCTTGCGACAAGATTATATCCTACATTTCAAAGTTTGTAACCTTGAAAACCGGCGACCTGATTTTTACAGGCACGCCCGAAGGTGTCGGCAGGCTGAATATCGGCGACAAAGTAGAAGGTTTCTTAAAAGACAAAAAAGTTTTGGATTTTTCTGTAAAATAAATTAAACCTTTCAAAAATTTTACCGTCAAAAAGGAAAAAAGACATTATCAAACTGAGAATGAAAACAATTTTTTCCTTTTTGACACTTTTTATAATGTGTCTTGGCGTTGCATACGCCGGTCCTGAGGACAAAGCCGCAATTTCGGGCAAAATTATTGACGGCAAAACTTCACAACCCGTTGAATACGCGACGGTTGCAATTTATAATCAAAACGACAATTCCCTTATCACTGGAACAATAACTTCTTTGGGCGGCGTTTTCAGAATCGAAAACGTAAAAAGCGGTGTTTATTATTTAAAAGCCTCATTTATCGGTTATAACGAAAAGATAATGAGGGACATCTCTATCCACGGCAAAGACATAGACCTCGGTGTCATAAAACTTGAAACCTCAGATGCAGAAATCGAAGAGGTTGAAATCACCGCACAGAAAAAGGACATCAGTTATCAAATCGACAAAAAAGTCATAAACATTTCTACTGACATCAATGCTGACAACGGCAGCGCGGCAGACGCTCTCGAAGGCGTGCCGAGTGTTGACGTTGACATTGACGGCAACGTTTCGCTTCGAGGCAGCAGTAATTTTACCGTTCTGATTGACGGCAAACCTACCGCCTTAGACGCAGCAGAAGTCTTAAAACAAACTCCGGCGGCAATGATTGACAACATCGAGATAATCACCAATCCGTCAGCAAAATACGACCCCGAAGGCACAACGGGAATCATCAACCTCGTAACCAAGAAAAACATGGTTCAGGGCGTAAACGGTGTTATTAACGCTAATGTCGGAAGTCAGGGACGTTACGGCGGAGATTTTCTTTTAAACAGCAGAAAAGGTAAAGTAAATTATTTTGTCGGCGGACATTTCAATCAAAGAGGCATCAACTTTGAATCTGAATCAAACCGGATTACCAAAAACGTTGATAATGAGTACGATAAATACGTTAATCAAACTTCGAGTGCAAAACGCAGATTCGGCGGCGGCGGTCTCAAAACCGGTCTTGACTATTACGCTAACGACAACAATCTTTTCAATTTTTCGATTGAAGGCGGACTTTTCGGCAGTTCAAACGACGGCAACACCGATTACGACAACTGGTCGCTATATCACAACAATTCAGAAAAAACAAACATCGAAACCGTTTCTTCGATTTCTGACGATTCTGATGACGCAAAATATTTTAATTCAAGCCTTGCATGGACACATAATTTTGCGGGCAAAGGACATAAACTCAACGTCAACGGATTTTTCTCGCACAGCGACCGCGATGCTGACAACTCTTTTGAACAGACCGTTAAAGAAACAAATTATTTCACCGGTCATAATGTCAGCGACGACAAAATAACCGACAGAGGCAGAATTAACATCGACTACACAAAACCATACGACAACGGAAACAAGTTTGAAGCCGGTTTTCAAGAAGATTTAAACCATGGAGTAACGGATTATGATTATGACGATTACGACCAATCATCTAAATCATACGTTAATAACCAAACATTTACTAACGACGTTGATTTTAAGCGATATATTTCGTCGATTTATTCCACGTTTTCGGCGCAATTCGGGACATTCGGCTTGCAACTCGGTTTACGAGGCGAATACACTTACCGACAAATGGATACCAAAAACCCAATCACCGATTCAACTTTCAAAATCAACCGTTTTGACCTTTTTCCGTCGCTTCATTTATCGAAAACCGTCGGCGAAAAAAATTCGGTTCAAGCGGGATATTCACGCCGCATACGCCGTCCGTGGGAACGTGCGCTTAATCCCTTTCCGGCATATTCTGACGAATATACACGCATGGTCGGAAATCCCGATTTAAAACCGCAATACACTGACGTTGTTGAACTTAACTATCAAATGAACTTCGACAAAATGTTCTGGGCGTTAGAGACTTTTTACAGGCACACTATTGGCGCGACGGAAAACGTCAGCACTCTTGCAACCGACGGTTCGGGCATTTTGATTTCGAGATTTGAAAACTTGTCAACAAACAACAATTTCGGACTCGAACTTTCAGGAAATTACGACATCAACAAATGGATAAGGTTTAATACCACATTTGAAGTCAGAAAATACTATATTTCAGGCAATTATAACGGACAAGACTTGTCAAGAGAAGGTAGTTCTTGGCGCACGAAAGAGACACTTTCGCTTTCGCCGGGCAAAACGACGAAAATACAGTTGAATTTCCGTTACAACGGTCGCAACAAGACTTTGATTTCTGACAACAAAGGCGATTTTGACCTCGGTTTGGCTATTCGTCAGAGCTTCTTTAAGAAAAAATTGTCGGTATCTTTCAGCATGAGGGATATGACCGGCGCACACAAACGCAAACAAACAACCGACACGCCTGAATATTACTTATACACCGAGCGTTACCGTCAAGCCCCGGTTTGGAATCTTGGTATCTCGTTCAAAATCAACAGCGTAAAAGACAAACGTCCTGAGGGCGAAGAAGGCGAAGGCGGCAGCGATAACGACAGTATGGACAATAGTTTTGAAGGTGGCAGCGATTTTTAAAAAAGATTTTCAAATTAAAAACTTATTTTGTACCTTTGTCAAAAATTTATTTAACAATGGATTCTACAAGACAAAGCAAAATAAGCAGACTTTTGCAGAAGGAAATAGCAAACTATTTCCTTCTACATTCTCAAAATTATACGGGAGCGATGATTTCGGTTTCTGAAGTCAGAATAACGCCCGATTTGGACGAAGCAAGAATTTTCGTCTCGATTTTCCCTAACGAAAAACGCGACGAAGTTTTCAAAAAAATAGAAGAAGACACAAAAGAAATCCGTTTTGAAACCGCCAAAAAAGTAAGATTTCAGTTAAGGAGAATACCTGAATTGATTTTCTTAAAAGACGAGACTTTGGATTACGCGGAAAGAATACAGCAATTGTTAGACAAAGATAAAAAATAAAAAGCCATGCAATACGACCCCGTAAAACGCTCGTTAGGAAAAGTTTTCAACAAAACTCCGTTTTTAAGAAAGTTTTTTTACAGGCTTCTTGACCTTCTTTTGTTAAGGGCATGGTACATAAAAAGAGAAATAAAACAAAACTTCCGCAACCGCCGCGACGAAAAGTTAAACATTCTTGACGCAGGCAGCGGTTACGGTCAATATTGTTTTTTCATGTCGTCCTACTTAAAAAAGGCAGACATCTTGGGCGTTGATGTCAAAGAAGAACAAATAGAAGATTGCAACAATTTTTTCAAGCAAATAAAACGCTCTGACAGAGTGAAGTTTGAATATGCCGACTTAACTCAATACTGTAAGGAAAATTCCTACGACCTCGCGCTTTCGGTAGACGTTATGGAGCATATCGAAGACGACGTAAAAGTGTTTGAAAACATCAACAAAAGCCTCAAAAAAGGCGGAATGTTGCTGATTTCTACGCCGTCAGACCAAGGCGGCTCGGACGTTCATCATGAAGGCGAACATTCTTTCATCGACGAACATGTAAGAGACGGTTATAACATCGAAGACATTAAGACGAAACTCAAAAATGCGGGCTTTTCAGAAACCGAGGCGAAATACTCTTACGGCACACCCGGCTCTATCGCGTGGAAACTGTCAATGAAATTTCCGATTACGGTTTTAAACATTTCAAAACTGTTTTTTATCTTGTTAATTCCGTATTACATTGTGGTTTATCCGTTTGTTTTTGTTTTGGACTGGATTGACACCATAACAACTCACAAAAAAGGCACGGGACTGATAGTTAAAGCGATAAAATGAAATTACCCTTAAAATTTGCTTTCAGATATTTGTTTTCGGGCAAGATGAGCCTTGTTAACATAATCACGCTGATTTCCGTCTTCGGCGTAGCGGGAATGAGCGCAGCTCTGATTGTGATTTTATCGGTTTTCAATGGTTTTGACTCGTTAATCAGGTCGATGATAAACCAGTTTGACCCTGACATAAAAATCACGGCAAAAACGGGCAAAACATTTATGCTTTCAAGTTCTCAATTAGCGCAAATTTCTGAAATAGAAGATGTTAACGTCGTATCTCCGACAATAGAAGAAACCGCGCTTTTTGAATACCGTCATTATCAGTATATCTGCACGTTGAAAGGTGTTTCAGAGAATTATGACAAAATTTGCGACATCAAAAACTGCACTTACGCAGGCGATTACGTTTTGCGCGATACGGCCTCTGGCGTACCTTTTGCCGTCGTAGGTTGCGACATTGCCGGAAATCTCGGCTTAACACTCGGAAGTTTTCCGCCGATAAGAATCTACGCTCCCAACAAAAACGAAAAAATATCCGTTACAAACCCTTACAACGCCTTCACGAAAACGGACATCACACCTATCGGCATTTTTCACATTCATCAGGACTTTGACTCAAAATACGTAATTGCGCCGATAGATTTCGTCAGAAACATATTGGAATATGAGCCTGAGGAATTTTCGTCCGTAGAGATTTCGTGCCGCGAAAACGCTTCTACAAACGCTGTTATCAACAAAATAGAAAAACTTCTCGGCGAGGATTTCCTCGTTAAAGACCGCTATCAACAACAAGATACGCTCTATAAAGTAATGCAGTCAGAAAAATTATCTATCGTTGTAATGTTGAGTTTTATTATCATCATTGCTTCGTTCAACATAGCCGGAGCATTGTCAATGCTCATAATCGACAAGAAAAACGACATTGCTACGCTTTCGCATTTAGGCGGCGACGAAAAATTCATCAAAAACGTTTTTACTTCTACCGGCAGACTTATAACTTTGACGGGAGCAGTTTCGGGGCTTGTTATCGGGCTGATAATCTGTTGGATACAAATAGAGTTTCAAGTTTTGACTTTTCCTTCTGACGGCTCGTTTATAATAGATTATTACCCCGTAGAAGTACGGTTGACGGATATTTTCATAAGTTTCTTCGTCGTAACAGTTATCGGATTTTTAGCCGCACAGGTGCCGGTAAGGAAAATTACGGGTTAATACACCCTCACCGTATCAATATAAACGGTGCTTGCAGAAAAATAACCGGCGGTTTTTACACTCGGATTATCGCTCGTGATATTGGTGTGAAGGTTTCCGTGCGCCTCGTCAAAATACCCACCCGTCCAAACCGTTTCGGCAAGCAGAGAACGCAAATAAATTTCATAATCCTTGTCAATGGAATATTTTCTTTCAATAATCTGTGTCCCGTCAGGGAAATAAGTAGTCTGCATTTTTGGGGCAAAAAGTTGCGCAATGTCGGTCGTCGTCAAAGAATAATAATAAAGTGTCGCCATATTGCCGGTCTCCCAAGAAAGGTTAAGAACGTATTTTGCAGGATTTTCCTTAACATAACTGTCTGCCACGTAATCTATGGAAAAAAAATCGTTTTTTTTGCGGCTATATTTAATTTTTTCAGGCGGAGTAACGGGCAGCATAGTTGTCTTTGCACTAATTACAATACTGTCGATTTCGATATGAAGATAATAAGTATTGCCGGTAACGCCGACGAACTTTTCAACAGAAGTATAAAGTCCGGCAGAAGTCTCTTTGTAATAATACGTTGCACCGTTGTCCGAAGATGTTACGGCAACAAGTCGCGCATTTGAAAGCGGCACTCTCGAAGTATCTTTATACTCAGAAAGCCGCGAAATATACACCGGATGATTAAGAAACTCATTTGTTATCGTACCTTCTACCACGACAACGGCATTAGTGTCAATATCGTCCACAGAAAACGGTATTTCATGAACACACGAAGTTAAAAACAACGCTAACACCGCTATCGCAAAAATCAGTTTCATTAATAATCCCCTTCCTGAATATCGTCGTTATTGTTATAATTATTAAATTCGTTGCCGTCAACGTTGCTTTCTATGCCGGAATTGTTTTGACCGTTAGACTTGTTTTCCTGAACATATTTTTCATAATCCTCAGGTATAGGAAATCTCACGTCCTGACGATAAATTTTTGACAAGTTTTCGTCATCATAAATTTTTCTCATATAAAGTCCCCAAACCGGCATCGCAAGTCTCGAACCTTGACCCCATTCACCGTTAGAAAACTGAACCGAACGCTCTTCACCGCCTGTCCAAACACCTGAGACAAGTTGAGGAGTTATACCCATAAACCAACCGTCGGCGTTAAGGTTTGTCGTACCCGTTTTTCCGCCGCAGTCAGCCGCAATGTTAAAGCCGTAAGAGGCACAAACCCTGCTTGCCGTACCGCCGTGAGTTACAACCCTTAACATTTCAACCATTTTATAAGCCTCAATAGCCTCCATCGCCTGATTATGCGTTGAAGAGAACTCGCTGATTTTGTTACCGTTTTTGTCTTCTATTTCAACTACAAATACAGGTGAAGTAGAAAAACCGTTATTAGCAAAACCACAATAAGCCGCCACCATTTCTTTGAGTTTTACCTCCGCTGAACCGACACAAATACTCGGTGCTTCGGGAACGGGTGAAATTATACCGAGTTTTCTAACCAATTCCAAAACGGCTTTCGGCGAAGTCTGTTTCATACACCAAGCCGAAATTTGATTAAGACTAAGCCCTAAACCCGTCGAAAGTTTTATCATCTGACCGTCGCGGGAAGATTTTGAAAATTTCGGCGTATAATGCGGCGGAATACCGCCCGGATTGTCAATTGAATATTCCACGTTAGCAACCAAATGATCCGGCTGAATTTCCCTGTGATTCAAGAACATAGCCGCGTAAACATACGGTTTGAAAGTAGAACCTACCTGACGTCTTCCCAAACTTACGTGGTCATACTGAAAATAATGGTAATCAATGCCGCCGACGTAAGCCTTAACATGTCCCGACTGAGGTTCCATACTCATCATACCGCAACGCAAAAACTTTTTATAATAGAGAATCGAATCCCAAGGTGTCATAACGGTATCAACGCCTTCGGGGTGCTGCCATGTGAAAACACGCATATTAGTCGGCGTGTGAAACTGTTTCATAATCGTAACACTGTCAAGTTTGTTGACCTTGCTGCCGATTCTCCAACGCTCAGTTCTCTTAACGGACTGATTCATAATCTGTTTTATCTGCGCCTCTGAAATTCTCGCACTAAACGGACGGTTGTTTTTATGTCTTTTGATTTCAATTCTTTCAAACACAGATTGAAGACCTTCTTGTTTTGTACCGTTAGGCAGTTTGTAACCTGTACCCATGTGCTCTCGAACTGCTTCTTCGGCATATTTCTGCATACGAGAATCTATCGTAACGTAAATTTTGAGACCGTCGTTATAAATGTTGTAATTCTCGCCGTTTGCCTTTTGATTTTTATAACACCAACCGTAAAGCGGATTTGTCTCCCACATAAGCGAATCTTCATGGTAAATATCGTCCTGCCATGAAGCGTAATTGATTCTTTCCGGCTTTTTAGCGGTCATCGTAGTCCTTAGAAATTCCCTAAAATACGGCGCAAGTCCTTCAACGTGAGTATCTTGTGAAAACTTCAAAACAATATCAGAGGCTTTAAGGCTCTCAAACTCAGAATGAGAAAGCATTTTGTATTCGTAAATATCTTCTCTGAGTTTATCCTGATATTTCTCGATTTGAGAAAGCACCGTGTTACGACGGTTTTTAGCGTTTTTCGGGTTTGACTTCGGGCTGTATTTAGTCGGGGCTTTCAACAAGCCGACAAGCACGGAAGCCTCTTCGAGTTTCAAGTCGTCTGGTTTGCAACCGAAAAACGTCTTTGAAGCCGCTTCAATTCCGAAAGCGTTATGACCAAAACCTACCGTGTTAAGATACATCGACATAATTTCGTCCTTGCAATAACGGCGTTCAAGTTTTACGGCTGTTACCCATTCTTGAAGTTTCATAACTATTTTTCCCATCAAACCTCTCGGTCTTTCATGGTCGCGCATGTTGTAAAGGTTTTTTGCTAACTGCTGCGAAATCGTACTTCCGCCGCCGGAAGAAGCGTTTCTTGTAACAAGGCCTTTTGCAACTCTGAAAAGCGACTGCAAGTCAACACCGTAATGCTCATAAAAACGGACATCTTCGGTTGCAAGAAGTGCAGATTTTATGTTTTTAGGAATATCATTAAAACGGTTTTCCGTAGTGCGGTTTTCTTTGTAAAACTTACCGAGAAGAACTCCGTCAGAAGAAATTATTTGCGAAGCAAGACTACTTTTAGGATTTTCAAGTTCCTCAAAATCAGGTATATATCCCAAATGTCCCGTGCCTATCATAAATAGGATCACAAAAACTGCAATCACGGGAATCAAAAATCCCGCCCAAAGTAAAAGGAAAAAATTTCTCTTTGTTTTTTCACTCAATTCCATTTTTTTGTACGCTTAATTTTTTAAGGAAAAATATTTCGCAAATGTAATAAAAATTTGTTAACTTGCGCCTCTAATTTACAAAAAACTTTTTTCAACATGAAAAATATTTTTATTTTGCTGATTATTGCTTTGTTATGTTACGCAAAAACATCTTATTCTCAAATAGTTATCAACGAAGTCTGTTCATCTAACGACACGATAGAAGTAGGCAACGGAACCTTTGACGACTGGATAGAACTCTACAATTCATCGCCCGAATTTGTAAACTTAAAAGGTTGGTCGCTGTCCGACAATCCGAAAAAACCGGAAAAATTTACTTTCAAAGAAGATATTGTCATAAATCCGGGCGGTTGCAAATTAGTTTTATGCAACGGACGGGGCGAAAACCTTAACACGAATTTCAAGATTTCCTCAGAAGGCGAAACCATTTTGTTAACCAATCCTGATGGTGAAGTTGCAGATAAAATAACAGTTCCTAACATGTTAAAAGACCGTTCATTCGGCAGAGCAGCAAATCTTGAAGAATGGGCAGTTTTCGATAAGGCGACACCCGGAAAAAGCAATAGTTATGCTTCCCCGCTTTCCAAAACGCCTGATTTTTCGCTTCAAGCAGGTTTTTACACCTCGGCACAATTATTAGAAATCACATGCGAAGACCCTTCGGCTACAATTTATTATACCTTAGACGGCAGCACACCGACAAACAAATCACCGAAATATAACGGCAAAATCAACATCGGGAAAACGACAGTAATCCGTGCAGTTTCTATTCGTCAGGGATATAAAAACAGCGAAACCAAAACCGCGACTTTTTTCATCAATAGTCGTGAAATAAAACTCCCGATAGTCTGTCTTTCAACTGACGATAAATACTTTTGGGACAACAAGATAGGCTTTTACGTTACGGGAACTAACGGAATCTCTGGCAACTGCTCCGAAGAGCCTCGAAACTGGAACCGCGATTGGGAATATCCCGTTCATTTTGAATATTTTGACAACGACAAAAAACTTCAACTTTCGCTTGATGCGGGCGTAAAAATTACGGGTTCGTGTTCGAGAGGCAACGACCAAAAATCGCTGAAAATCACCGCAAGAAAAAAATACGGACTAACACGTCTTAATTACAAATTTTTCCCACAAAAAGATATTTCAGAATTTAAGTCGATAGTCCTTCGCAGCGGTGCTAACGATTGGTGTTATACAAAAACCCGCGACCCGCTCGTTTCGCTTCTTGCAGGCAGAAATATGAACCTTGATTATCAGGGTTACAGAGCCTGTGTCGTATTTTTAAACGGAAAATATTTCGGAATCCATAACATCAGGGAAAAAGTTTCCACGCATTTCATTGAAGAAAACTACGGTGCTGACGACGAAAAAGTCAACCTTTTGGAAAACGAATATTCAGTAATTGACGGTAAAAAAGACGATTATTATAAAAATGTACATCTTTTTGCTCAAAAAAACGACTTGTCAAAACAAGAAAATTACGAGACAATCAGCCGTTATATGGACATTGACAACTTTATAGATTATTGGATTACACAAATTTACATCGACAATTATGATTGGCCCGGCAACAACATAAAGTTTTGGAACACTGACGGCAAAAATTCAAAATGGCGATGGATTCTTTTCGGGTCGGAATATTCTAGCAATCTCTACGGCAGCAAACCGCATGAAAATTCTCTTGCACGTGTGTTGGCAACAAACAACAGTTATTGGCCGCCGGTACAATTATGGAGCAATCTCGTCATTAGAAAACTTCTTGAAAACGAGGACTTTAAAGCGGATTTTGTGCAACGTTTTTCTTATCATATCGACAACACTTTCGAGTATTCACGCGTTAAAAACCTCTCTGATTCTTTAAAGAATGTGATTTACGATGAATGGCATTATCAAATTCAGCGTTGGCCGACTTGGATGGGACACAGCGACTGGGTAGGCAACATCGAAAGTATGAATCAATGGTACAAAAACCGTCCGAATTTCGTGATTCAAAACCTAAAAGACTATTTTAATTTAACGGACAGATTTTTCACGGAAGTTTACGGTGATATTTCGGGAATAAGTTTTTTTGTCAACAATCACAACGCCGGTGCAGAAATTAAAAGCGGATTTTTCGGCGGCATAAAACTAAAACTAAAAGCACAACTTCCTGAAAACAAAGTTATTGACTTTTGGGAAATAATCAAAAACGATTCTGAACCGGAATTAGTTTTCGAAGAAGAAATTTCAGTTATTCCGTCCTCAGATATGAAAATAACGCTTCATACAAAAGATAATCCGAAGCCTGTAATTCCGGCAGATTATGTTATGAACTCTGAGGAGAAAAGCCTCGTTATCAACGAAATACAAAACCGCAACTGCGGCACTTTGTATGCTGACAACAATTCGTTTCCCTCTTGGATAGAAATTTTCAACACCTCAGAGCAAACTGTTGATATGGCGGGAATGTATCTCTCTGACGGCACTACGTATTATATGGTTCCGTTTTATCAGCCTGATTTAACGGCAGTTTCGGGAAAAGGCAAAATCGTTTTCTTCTTAGATTCGCTCCATACGCAAAACGCTTTGCATACAAACTTTACGCTAAAAAACCAAGCCACGACTCTGACTCTTTATCAAAACAACGGCAAAAAAATCTCGGAAGTTAAAGTGCCTGAAATGAAAAAGTCACAAAGTTACGGTTGTGCCTCTGACGGCTATACTAATTACATAGTATTCTCAAAATCAACACCATACGATGACAATTCAAAAGGTGAAGTTTTCGAAGAAAAACCGCTTTATACTGACGTTGTTTTCATTGAAAACGTAAAGAAAGACGACTTTTTATTAACCGTTTATCCAAATCCCGTTAAAGAAACGATTTTTATAAAGACCTCTACTGATAAAATGCCCGAATATATTTTAACCGATATGCAAGGCAGAGTTTTACTTAAAGGAATTTCTAATCAAATAAATGTACAAAATTTAAAATCAGGATTTTATCTATTACGCATAAACGGCATTGTCAGAAAAGTCGTAAAATTGTAAAAAACTAAAATCCTAAAAAAAATTTGTCCGTGAGCAATATTTTTGTTTATTTTGCGCTTTGATTTTTTACGTAAAAAACGATTCAATACAGATGGCAAAGAATTTAGTGATTGTGGAGTCCCCCGCAAAGGCGAAAACAATCGGCAAATTGTTGGGAGATGATTACATTGTAAAGCCGAGTTTCGGACACATCAGGGATTTGGCTAAAAAGAACTACGGAATTGACATTGAACACGATTTCTCTCCAACCTACGAGGTGGACGCAGAAAAAAAGAAGGTTGTAAGCGATTTGAAAAAGGATGTTAAAGCGGCTCAGACCGTTTGGCTCGCATCCGATGAGGACCGTGAAGGGGAGGCTATCGCATGGCATTTGGCTGTTACGCTGAAACTGCCCGTCGAAACAACCAAACGAATCGTTTTTCACGAAATCACCAAAACCGCAATCGATGAGGCGGTTAAAAATCCGAGAACCATTGATTTAAACCTCGTTAACGCTCAGCAGGCAAGACGTATTCTTGACCGCTTAGTCGGCTTTGAACTCAGCGAAGTACTTTGGAAAAAGGTAAAAAGCAATCTCAGTGCAGGCAGGGTTCAGTCCGTTGCTGTGAGGTTAATCGTTGAAAGGGAAAGGGAAATCATGAATTTCCAGTCCACTGATTATTATAAGGCGGTAGGAAAATTTACCATTCCTCTTTCAAAAGGCACAAGTTTCAGAGCCGAATACACCGGCAAACTCGATGACGAAAAAGCCGCACAAAGGCTTCTCGAAGGCTGCGTTAACAGCAGTTTTGCCGTCAAAAACATTGAAACAAAACCCGCAAAACGCACTCCTGCACCGCCGTTTACGACTTCAACGCTTCAACAAGAGGCAAGCCGCAAACTCGGATTTTCGGTAAGTCAGACGATGACCTTGGCGCAAAGCCTTTACGAGTCGGGATTTATCACTTATATGAGAACTGACAGCGTTAACCTCAGTGCGTTCTGCGTTAACGACTGCAAAAGTTTCATTACCGAAAACTACGGCGAAAAATATTCTAAGCCCAGACAATATCAGACAAAATCAAAAGGCGCACAAGAGGCTCACGAGGCTATCCGCCCGACGTCCGTTAAACGGCAGGTAGTCAGTCAGAAATGGGACGAACAAAGACTTTATGAAATAATCTTGAAGCGTACTCTCGCATCTCAGATGTCGGACGCAGTTTTGGAAAGGACAAACATCGAAATTGAATCGGTAAAAAACCACGCCGTTTTCTCAGCAACGGGCGAAACGGTAAAATTTGACGGCTTTTTGAAAGTTTATCTCGAAGGCACTGACGACGAAACCGACACAGACGAACAACTTTTGCCGGATTTAAAGAAAAATATGGCATTAACGCTTGATAATTTGGAAGTTAATCAGCGTTTCACTCGTCCGTCAGCACGTTATACGGAGGCAAGCCTCGTTAAAAGGCTTGAAGAACTCGGAATCGGCAGACCGTCAACCTACGCACCTATTATTACTACGGTGATTAAGAGAGGTTACGTGTTGAAAGAAGACCGTCCCGGCACTGAGCGCGAATACGTCAGTCTTGTTTTAAAAGACGGCAAAATAACGCGCAGCATCAAAAAAGAAAACAGCGGCGCGGAAAAAAACAAACTTTTCTGCACCGACATTGCAATGGTTGTAACAGACTATCTGTCAGAGAATTTCACTGACATTATGGACTACAACTTTACGGCAAGGGTGGAAAAAGATTTTGACGAAATAGCCGAGGGCAATCTTGAATGGGCTAAAATGTTGAAAGAATTTTACAACCCGTTCCACGAAACGATTGAAAAGAGCATTGAAGGCAAACGCAGTGTCGGCGAAAGAGTTTTGGGCAACGACCCGACGACCGGCAAACCCGTTTCGGTCAGAATCGGACGGTTTGGTCCTATCGTTCAGTTAGGCGAGACGACAGATGACGAAAAACCCGTTTACGCATCGCTTACAAAAAGTCAACATATTGAAACCATTACATTAGAAGAAGCACTTCAACTGCTTAGTAATGAGCAAGGTGGCAGACTTTTAGGAACTGACCCGAAAACCGGCAAAAACGTTTACGCAAGAGTCGGCAGATTTGGTCCTATGGTTCAACTCGGCGAAAACGAAGGCGATGAAAAACCTCAATACGCTACACTTTTGAAACCCTTAACGGTTGAAAAAGTTACTTTAAATGAAGCCTTAAAACTCTTTGAATTACCGAGAGTTGTAGGCGAATACGAAGACAAAAAGATGACCGTTGCGGTAGGACGTTTCGGACCTTACATTTCTCACGCCGGCAAGTTTATTTCTTTAAAGAAGACTGACGACCCGATGACCGTAAGTTACGAGCGTTGTGTTGAATTAATCAATCAAAAACGCGAAACGGATGCGGCGAGAATGATAAAAGAGTTTAGCGACGATTTGAAAGTTGTAAAAGACCGCTGGGGACACCCGACGGTTTGGTACAAGAAAAAATACTATAAAATTTCCGCACAGACCGACCCCGAAAAACTTTCGGAAGAGGAATGTCTTGCAATAGCGGGCGTAAAAAACGGCGGCAAAGAAGAAAAAACGACTAAGAAAACTAAAAAAACAAGCAAATGATGACAAAAAAATTGTTAATCGCATTAGCGGTATTACTTAATGCTTACGTGTGTTTCGGCCAGCAAGATGCCCATTACAGCCATTTTATGTTCAATCAGACGGGTTACAATCCCGCCTATTGCGGCACCGAAGGCGTTATTAACGGAACACTCATTTACAGAGATCAATGGATGGGGCTTGACGGCGGTCCAAAAACGACTATGCTGACCGCCGATATGCCCGTAAACATTCTCGGCAGACAGCACGGAATCGGTTTTACGATGGTCAACGACAAAATCGGTTTTGAAACCAATTTTACGGCGAAGGCGGCTTATTCGCATCACATTCAAGTCGGAGCGGGTGTTTTCGCAATCGGTGTTGACGCAGGGCTTTACAACAAGTCCATTGACGGCGATTGGCAGTTTCCTGACGAATTTGAAGCAATTTTTCAAGGCAAAACCCGCAAAATGATTTTCGATTTGGGTGCGGGGCTTTATTATAATGTGGGCGGTTTGACACTCGGTTTCTCGTCCTCGCATATACACGAGCCGGCATTGGATTTTTCGGAAGACGGACAAACTTTTTTAGCAAGACATTATTTTTTAACGGGTTCGTATAATATTTCTTTATCCAATTCGTTATTTGATTTGACACCGTCAGTTATTGTAATGTCAGACGGCAACGCCTTACAATTTGATATAAATCTTAATGTTTTATACAATAAAAAAGTATGGGGCGGCGTTACTTATAGAAACGAAGATGCAATAACGCTCCTTGCAGGTTTGATAGTAGCAGGCGACTTTAAAGTAGGCGCGGCTTACGAGATAGGGCTGTCGAAACTAAGAAAAACAAACGCAGGTTCTTTTGAACTTATGTTAGGTTATAGTTTTATGCCTGAAAAGTCGAAACCGGCTCAAAAAGTACGGAGCGTAAGGTTTTTATAAAAAAAATTAAAAAAAGTTTCTGTTTCACAAAAGAAATTTCAGAAACTTACGTTATAAGAGTATATCAGCAAATTAATACAGTATTATGAAAAAAGTTATTATAGCAGCGGCATCAGGGCTTATGGTTCTCAGCGGTTGTCTTAGCAACAAAGAAACGGGCGAACTTGTAGGAGCGGGCAACCGTCCGAAAAACTACGTAGAAACAGACCCGTACGGAATGGTTTTCATTCCTCAGGGAAGTTGCAACATCGGACCGAACGACCAAGACGTACCTTTTTCGATGACCGCACAAGCAAAAACCATAACGGTAGACCCGTTTTGGATGGACGACACGGAAATTACAAACAACGAATACCGTCAGTTTGTAGAATGGGTAAGAGACTCTATTGCAATGCGTTTGTGCCTTATCGCAGGTGCGGGCGACGATGCAAAGGGAAATATGTTTAAGATTAACGTTGACGAAGACAAAGTTGACCCTAACGAGTACGACCCGTCAGACCCGAAAACCTGTTGGCTCAACTGGGAAAACAGAGACAAAGTTTGGGACAAATCCGGCAAAAGCGAAGAGCGTCAGGCTATTTCGGACGCAACAAAAGACTTGTTCCTTATCAAAGAGGAACGTTTCAACAAATTGCAGGAAATCGACACAAGAAAGTTGATTTACGATTACTATTGGGTTGATCTCCGTCAGGCTGCTTTGAAACAAAACCGTTACAACTTCAACGAAGATTTCACCGGCGGTAAATACGACGGAACGGTTGTTGACGCAAAAGGTAACGTAGTTCCGATTCAGGACAGACGTTCTTTCATCATGCAAGGAAGAATCAACGTATATCCCGACACACTTTGTTGGATGAGCGACTACACTTATTCGTACAACGAGCCGATGGCAAGAAAGTATTTTTGGCACGTTGCATTTGACGACTATCCTGTTGTAGGCGTTAACTGGAAACAAGCAACGGCTTTCTGTATTTGGAGAACCGACCTTTTGAACAACTTCCTTATCAACAATGGTCAGTTTCCGATGGAAAGTTACCGTCTCCCTACCGAGGCAGAATGGGAATATGCAGCACGCGGTGGTTTGGCATTGTCAATGTATCCTTGGGGCGGTCCTTACACAAGAAACAATTCGGGCTGTTTTATTGCTAACTTCAAACCCTTACGCGGACGTTATGCAGACGACGGCGCAGCAAGAACTATCGAAGTTGCAACCTACGCTCCTAACGAGTACGGTCTTTACGACATGGCAGGTAACGTTGCAGAATGGACTTCTAACGCATTCGACGAATCGGCTTATAGTTACACTCACGACTTGAACCCCGATTATAGTTACAACGCTTTGGCTGACGACCCACCGGTATTGAAAAGAAAAGTAGTTCGCGGTGGCTCTTGGAAAGACGTAGGATATTATCTTCAAGTTGCGACCCGTACTTACGAATATCAAGATACATCAAAATGCTACATCGGTTTCAGATGTGTAAGATCTTATATGGGACGTAATTCAAGCGATTGGGATTATGGCAATTTCTAAAAAAAATTATATTTCATAATACTCTTTTATATGCCGGTATGTTGTGAAAACATTCCGGCATTTTTTTATCTTTACATCTCTTCGATAATAGCCGTCATACCGCCGGAAGGTTTCAATTCAAAAGACATAACATCTGAGGAGGTAATTATTTTTTCAGAGATTTTAACCGTACCGTTAGAGCCGTCTTCATAAAACACTGCTTTATAATTTTTCTTTTTATCCAAAAAATCAAAACTGATTTCAGCCTTTCGTGCCGAAAAACAAGCCGAGGCAAGATACCACTTTTTACCGTTTTTTTTAGCGACAGAGAAGTAACGTCCGGGGTCACCGTCAATTACTTTACAATCGTCCCAAACCGTCGGCAAATCTTTAAAAAAGGCTATTTCTTCTTTTTTCGTATATAATCCGGGATTGCCGTACCACAAAATATGCTGCAACGGCGAAAACAAAATCACCGACAAAGCCATTTGATGACATTTCGTAGTTTTAAGTTGCGAGACTTTGCCGTTAGCCTCCTTAGGGTACCCCGGAAAACAAACGGTATAGTCCGTCGCACCTGTCATACACCGCGTAAAAGGCAACAACATAGTATGATACGCCCAATTATCGGTGTATTCGTTACCGCGCACCCCCTCGGCGGTCATAAAATTTTTGAAAACGATTTCCGTACCCGTCGGACGCATTTCGTCATGGACGTTAACAAGCATTTTCCTTTCCTTCGCTAACCTGATAATATAATAAATATCGGAAAGCCCCGCCGTACTTCTTGCTGACATAAATCCGAGTTTAACACCCGCAACACCCCACTCAGAAAACTTATCCAAAAGTTGAGGTTTATCACATTTATACCAAGCCGCCTGATTAACATACAACATTATTCCGACATTTTTTTCAGCAGCATAATCAGAAACCGCCTTTACGTCAAAACCCTGTACAGGATAAAAAGGCGTAGAATTTTTATCATTTTCGTTACCGTACCAGCCGGCATCAAATAGCAGATATTTTATACCGTTTTCAGCACAAAAATCTACATTTGTCTTTATTCTGTCAAAATCAAAATACGGAGACATATAACGAAAAACAGTTCCGGGTTTTACCCAAGAATACCCCGTCGTATCTCTGTCGGTAGGAAAATTAAGCGAATAGATAACATCTTTGTTTTCAACCATTTCTTTCGGACTATTTCCATAAACGATATAACGCCACGGCGTAACGGTCAAAGTATCCCATTTTAAACTCTGAATCAAAGTGAAAATGCCTTGCTTGATCATCACTCGCATTTTAAAGGCTTGTGAATAATTAGCCGCCTCGTTTATCACAGCCGAAAATTTTCTGTTTTTATCCGTTACGAAAAGCGGTGTCAAATTATGATACAAATCCGACGTTGTTGCCCTATAACCGTCCTCCACGCGGTATTCGTTATAACAATAAAGATACAAATGCGACAAATTAAACTCCGTTTTGTCAGCAGTTACAGCCCGTTTAACGTCAGTTTTTATCACATACCGTATTGCCAAAGCGCGGTTGTAAAGCCTTGTCTGAACCGAAAAACTCACCCCGCCGTTTTTGAAATCAGCCTGAAAAGAAGAATATTTATCTTCTTGAAATTTCTTTTCACCGAAATCATTTCTCAAAATAGACGAATATTTCTGCTTTTTGATTTTCAAAAGCGTATCTTCCGAAGTGCCGTAAACGAAATTAGTATCCAAAACAAAACCCGTTTTAGAAATGCCGATTACGACCGTATCAGCAATATTCTCTTTCAAAGAATAACAAAAAGCGGAATCTTTATAAAAAAACTCCGCCTTATATTTCTTGTCCGGCGACAAAAGTTTAACAACAGTTTTTTGCGCTGAAACCGTCGCCGTAAGCAAACAAATAAAAAATAACACTCCTATTTTCTTCATAACTTCCAATCCACCTGAGTTTCCCACTTAGATTTAACTGTTTGTTTTTTAGGAAATTCCAAAACTCTTTCGGGATACAGACCTTCAATATATTTTCCCGTATCCCATTTTCCGTTAGAGTTCATATCCCAAATTATTTTCAATTTGTAATCCGCCGGCAAAATAAAATCAAACAATACTTCACCGTCTTCTTTCGTACATTTAGAGTATTTTATTTCACCCTTGTCGTTACAAAGACAAACTATGAGTTGACCTTTTGTAACAGAGGTAAAACTTGCCGGCAAAGTATCGTTAGGACTAATTTTTCGGCGACGGACTTTTGACGTATCAATATCTTCAAACGGCGGCAAATCTTCGTCAATATCAGGATAACGCTCCACGTTTCCCGAATTTTTAAGGTTGATTTTCATCGTGCCGTAATAGTCAAGTTCACGGATTTTTGCCTTACTCAAAAGGTAAAGATTCGGCGTTGAATATATTGAAGTAAAGGTAGAGTCCTCAATTTCCAAATAATATTGCTTACCCGGTTCAAACTCCGAATTAAAAATCAAATTCTTAGTGTTCATAGAATCGCGTTCCATATCGTATTGTTTTTCAAACAATAACGTTGCCTTAGCCATATTCTTTTTGCTTTCTTCCTGTTTTTGACGATTTTCTCTGCCGGCATCACTTTTTCTACGACGGTTGCCTTTTCCTTCATCTTCTACCTCAACTTTCGGTCTGATAAACCTTAACGAATCACGCATCAAAGTATCGGTTTCCTTTCTTGTCAACGACTTATAAGTAATACAATATTTAATAGTATCTAACTTTTTAACTTCCAAATCATTAACTACGAGAGAAAAAGTATCTTTCTTCTCATTCAAAAAGCCGTTATACCAAGATATTCCCTTATCAGAAAATTCCGTCAAAGTTACCTGAGGAATCTCGGAAAGTTTTTGTTCAAAAACAAAACGCATCGTATCTTCGTCAAGTTCCTTAGTAATAAGCCTTTGATACGGTATTTTATAAATTGCGAACAAAGTATCTTTCAAATACTTATCCACGAGTTTTTTGCTTTTATTAAATACCTGACGGTCAAAACAATTGATTTTCAACGCCAAAGTATCTTTCCTTAACGCCGAAGTATCTTTAAGCAGAATCGTTACATATTCTTTGTCAGGAATAACTTCAAGACCGTTTTCCGGAAATTTTTCGATATTAATCGGCGAGGCTTCCAATGAACGCGACGGACTCTTTTCAAGAATAATTTTAACGGAATCTCTTGTCGGACGCCAATAACGAATTATTTTTTGAGAAGCAATAACCGTTGACACCGAGTCGCGGATTTTTTGAACCTGCCCCAAATAATAGTCGTTATAGTATTTCAAAAGGTTCGGAAATTTTTGGCGACGAATCATAGCCGAGTCAGTAACTTCAATATCTACGGTATCGCGATTTTGAGAGTAAACGGCTCTGTACCAGTCTTTTCTGACAACGGAATCCGTCGGATAAAAAATAATGTCGCCTAAAATCGGACGTTTGAAAATAACACGATAGTTTGCCGAATCAAGCCTTAACGTCTTGACGATTTTGTTGCTCATATCCTCCTCAAAAGTGCTGTCAACAACCTCGTAAAGTTTTATTTTTGAGGTATCAATATCATCAAGAACAATCGGAATCTGAACTTTTATACTTCCCTTTACGTCAAAATCGCCGTTAAAATTGCTTTTTATTCTAAAATGCAGACTGTCGATGCCGGTATCTTCGGCTTTTGCGGCTTTTTTGTCGTTAGACTTTGCTGCAACTTTTTTCTTGAACTTAACGCTGATTGTATCGGTCTCGGTAGTCTTTTGTTTCAGAGAATCCAAAGTAGAAAACGTAACCCGAAGTTCAAGCGTATCGTTGTTGATGTCAACGGTATCCTTAAACCAAACAATCAAAGAATCTCTGTTCTTGTTATAATCATAAATCATTGACGGACTTTTCAAAGTGTCGTCAACGTAAGTGATTAATACAGTGTCTTCTCCGACCGTTTTATTAAAGTTTAACTTCACACGGCAACGCATATCTCTCGACCTTTCTGAAATGTACTGAACAAGATGTACTTCTTCAAAACTATACAACTTAATGTTATTCGGCGTTGTATAAAGCAAGTCCTGAATGATAACCGTATCAGAGAGCAAAGTATCCAAAATACGGTGTCCTTTTTCGCCGGAATGAAGAATTGTACCGGCTCTCAAAGAGTCGATTTTCATAACCCTCTGCGCATTGGTTTTGAAAGTTGACTTTAAAAAAGCGATTTTCTCGTTTTCGAGGTCAAATTTTAAAGTGTTGTTAATATCAACAAGCGCGAAAATTTTATACTCGCCGTTTCGTATATTGTTGATTTTGAATTTTCCGGCGGTATCTGTACGTGTAATGTAATCGGGCTTACGCTTCAAAGGCACTGAATCCAAAAATCCGGTCTGAATACCATAAAGACAGACGAGCATTTCTTTTTGTTTTTCAAGTGTTTGCGCATCAAAAACCTGTCCTGAAACCGCGCAAGAATCGGTAGGTCCGCCGGTTGCAAAAACAAACTCGAAATTATCTATTTTGTTGCCTTCGTTATAATCTTTTACTGCGTCAAAAAACTGCAAAGTGTAAGTGGTATCTTTTTTTAGTTTTTCTTTAAACTTTACTACAAGCCACTTACCCTTAACCTTAATTTTGGGTTTCAAACTATCCTGCGAGGGCGACATTAAGAATTTTTGTTCAACGTTGTCAAGGGAATAAAACTCGTTGAATTTGATTTTTGCTTTTTTGCCTTTAAAATCGGTAGAATAAATTTCGGGTCTACTTTTTTTAAGGCTTGGAGCGGTAGTATCTTTTTCACCGCCTGTAATTGTGCCTACCTGAGCGCACGAAAACATCAATACCGAAACAAGCAACGCAAGTCCGGCAAAGAAAAAAATGTTTTTTATTTTTGAAGTCATCATTTAATTTCATATTTTTGGCAAAATTAAAAATTAAAATGTTAAAATTCAAATTCAAATCGCTTGCTGACGGATTTTCTGCATTACTTTTGACATTCAACGGAGAAAAAGTATTATTAGAAATCCCTGAAAATCTGACTTTTATAAAAGAAAATTTTATATTATCACGGTTTATTGACGAAAATGTTTTTGATAAAAAAAATGAAAAAAAATTTTTCGCTTTCTCCGACTCTGACCGAGCGTTCAACATTCTTAACACGATTTCGCCGAATACCGTTTACCAAGAAAAAGTATTTTGTGCCGAAAAAAAGGACAAATTAAGAGACTTTTTCAACAAATTCAAATCAAAAGGTTACAGAAAAATCTCGTCCACAAAAGAAAATATTTTTTCTGACGACAAATTTTCATTATCAAAAACCTGCGTTTTAAAATCCGCACCGTCATACCGCTGCAACTATTCACGGCTGATAATTTCGATACTAAAAACGATAAAAAAATTAGGCTCGGATTATGTTTTTGCGCCTGATTTTTCCGATACAAAAGGCTTTGTAAAACCGCTGAATGACATTCCCGTTTTCAACTACATTCAAAGAAAACTTTCAACTGAAAACTCACCCTTAAAAGCCGGAAAAACGCTTTATATTCCGCACGGAAATTACCTTTTTCACCGCTGCGGCGACTTTTACGTTACAAGTTACGGAGAAAAAGATTTGGAAGATTTTTTACCGGCAATTATAAACAATTATAGTTTTTCAAAAGACGAGATAAAAGAAATTTCAACGGCGGAGTTTTTTGCAGAAGATTTACCGTTAGATGCATATCTTATTGCAGAACAAAGCGTTAAAAAGCATTTTCTAAACAAAGACTTGAAAGACATTTCCGAATTAAGATTATGCGGCGGTGATTTTTCTTTTTCGCCGTCAATGCCTGATGTTATCGGTTATGCTGACGCACAATTCGACTTAGTAAAACGCGACGGAATTAACGTCAACACTTTTAAAAATGCGGTTTTTGATTTCGGAACTGAAATCGAAGAAATTATCAACATAACATACGATTTGTTGCCGAAATATCACGGCGGACAACAAGCCTTTGAAGAGGCAATAAAACAATACAAAGAAAAGGAGTTATAAAAATTAAGGGCTACGTTTACCGCAGCCCTAATTTTCTTTATAATATCAACATTGCATCACCGTAATCACCGAAAGCGTATTTCTTTTTAACCGCCTCCTGATAGGCTTGCATCAAGAAGTCGAAACCGGCAAACGCACATACCGACATCAACATCGTTGAATAAGGCTGATGAAAGTTCGTTACTAACGCACTCGGAACACTGAACTCGTATGGTGGGAAAATAAATTTATTCGTCCAACCGTCAAACGGCTTTAAATATCCGTTTGTTGAAACCGAAGATTCCAAGGTTTTAAGCGTAGTTATGCCGACGGCACAAACCTTTTTCTCGGCTTCTTTTGCCTTGTTGACAGTATCAGCACAAGCCTCACCGATAATAATTTGCTCGGAATCCATTTTATGTTTCGTAAGGTCTTCCACATCAACACTGCGCAAATGTCCAAGACCCATGTGAAGAGTTATTTCTGCGAAGTTAACGCCCACAATTTCAAGCCTTTTGAGCAACGTTTTGCTGAAATGAAAACCTGCGGCAGGACCGGAAACTGCCCCTTCAAACCTTGCATAAATGGTTTGATAACGGTCAGAATCCTCCTCTGTAACGGGGCGGTGAATATATTTCGGAAGCGGCGTTTCACCCATGCCGTAAAGCATTTTCTTGAAATCGTCGTATTGTCCGTCAAACAAAAATTTCAAAGTTCTTCCTCTTGAAGTCGTATTGTCGATAACCTCCGCTACAAGAGAATCGTTTTCACCGAAATAAAGTTTGTTCCCGATACGGATTTTACGGGCGGGATCAACCAAAACGTCCCACAAACGCTGTTCTTTGTTAAGTTCTCTCAACAAAAAAACCTCGATTTTCGCACCGGTTTTTTCTTTGTTACCGTACAAACGCGCCGGAATAACTTTCGTGTTGTTAAAAACCATTACGTCGCCGTCGTTGAAATACTTTACAATGTCGGTGAATTTTTTGTGTTCAATCGTACCTTTCTGACGGTTAAGAACCATAAGTTTACACTCGTCTCTGTTTTGAGACGGGGCTTGGGCAATTAATTTGTCAGGCAAGTCGAACTTAAATTTTGATAATTTCATTTGAAACCTTTATTTTTTTAAGAGGTAAATATATTTGTTGCAACAACTGCAAAGTTAATAATTATTTTTGAGAATCAGCCAACATTTTCTCAAAATTTTCTATCGTAACGGCATTTTTTAACGAAATTTCACCAATCTTTGTTCTGACAAGTCCGGCGAGATATGCTCCCGTGCCTATTCTCTGACCGAAATCATGCGCCAAAGACCTGATATAAGTACCTTTTGAACAGCCGACACGTATTTTAAACTCTTTTGTAGAATTGTCAAATTCAAGAAGTTCAATATCGAAAATTTCTATTTGGTGAGCCCTCATTTTCACCTCGTCTCCCCTACCCTTGTGAGCAAGCAAAAACGCAGGTTTGCCGTCAATTTTTTTTGCCGAATAAACAGGCGGATATTGAAGTTGAACACCGATAAAAGTTTTAAGACATTCAACTACGTCATTTTCAGTAATATGCGAAGCGTCACTTTGAGGAATAATTTCAGTTTCGAGGTCATAACTCGGAGTTACGGCACCAAGTCTTATGGTTGCAATATATTCTTTCGTATGCTCTTGATAAGCGGTGATTTCTTTTGTTTTTTTCCCCGTACAGACAATCAAAACGCCGGTTGCCAAGGGGTCTAACGTCCCCGCATGACCGGTTTTAATTTTTTTCAATCCTCTATAATTACGGAGCAAATTTCTGACCTTGTTAACGACATCAAACGAAGTCCATTTCAAAGGCTTATCAAAAACGAGTACCTTGCCGATTTCAAATTCGTCTTTCGGCTCTTCAATGTTATTCAGATTCAAAATAAGGACAGGATTTTAATAAAAAGGCTGCCTATTAAAAGGCAGCCCCACATATTAATTTGTTAAATGAAATTTAAATAAAACTTAGTTGCCCAAACCGTAACGGATAAATTCTTTAACCGTCAAATCTTTGTCAGACTGTTTAAGATACTCTCTGATAGTAATCTTATTGTCTTGCTCGAATTTCTGGTTAAGAAGAGTAACCTCTTCGTAGAATTTGTTGATACGACCTTTTGCAATGTTCTCAATCATTTGAGCCGGTACAACGGTTTCAGCGGCAACTTTCTCTTTAATTTCTTTTGCGAGTTTGCCTTGCTCTTCCGTAATCCAGCCTTTGGTGATGTTAGAAGCAATGTGGTCATCAGAGTCAACGTGAGCAGGGTTGATACCTTCTTTTTTCAAAGCGGCTTCAATTTTTTTCTGAATCTGCTCTTGAACGGTTTTCTCTTTTGCAACTTCCAACTCTTTGTTGATAGTTTCCTCAGAAATACCGTCTTTGTCAACAGCGATAGGAGCCATTGCAGCGATTTGCATTGCAACATTTTTTGCTACGGTGTTATCGAGAGCCTTGTTGAAAGCCACGATAGCGGTCAAACGGTTGCCCATGTGGTTGTAGCAGAAAACCTCTTCGCCTGAAACTTTGCCGTAATAGCCGAGTTCGATTTTTTCACCGATAACGCCGGTCTGATTGATGATTTCGTCATTAATCGTACCTTTGCCGTAAGGAAGTGCTTTAACAGCCTCTGCATCAGCAGCATCAGCATTCATAGCGGCTTCAAGAATATCTTCGGTAAATTTGATGAAGTCAGCATTTTTAGCAACAAAGTCCGTTTCGCAGTTGAGCGATACAACGTATGCTTTTTTCTTGTCAGCAGAAACTTTACCAAGAACGTAACCTTCTTTTGCTTCTCTGTCAGCACGTTTGCTTGCTACTTTCTGTCCTTTTTTTCTCAAAATATCGATGGCTGCGTCAAAATCGCCGTTACTTTCAGCGAGGGCTTTCTTGCAGTCCATCATTCCTGCGCCCGTTAAATCTCTTAATTTTTTAACGTCGCTTGCTTTTATTTCAGCCATTGTTCTTTTTTACGTTTTTTAATAAATTACTCTTGTGCAGGTGCTTCTGCGGGTTTGTCGGCATTAGCCTTTTCGTTGTTGCCGCCTTTGCGAGCGCGGGTTTTGTTGCCGCGTTTCTGTCCCGAATTCTGACCTTTCTGATTGTCAGCGTTGTCTTTGTCAGACTTTCTTTCAGCCAAGCCCTCAGAAATAGCCTTTGTGATAACATCAAGAACGATTGAAATCGATTTTGCTGCATCGTCGTTAGCAGGGATAACAAAATCAACTGAGTTCGGGTCAGAGTTAGTATCAACCATACCGAAAACAGGGATATTAAGACGATGTGCCTCTTTAACGGCGATTTTTTCTTTCAAAACGTCAACTACGAAAAGTGCAGCGGGAGTTTTGCTCATGTCAGCGATAGAACCGAGGTTCTTCTCCAATTTGTCTTTCTGACGGGTAATTTGGAGTTTTTCGCGTTTTGACAACTGGTCAAAAGTACCGTCTGTCATCATCTTTTCGATTGTGTTCATTTTTTTAACGGCCTTACGGATTGTGGGGAAGTTTGTGAGCATACCGCCTGACCAACGCTCCGTAACGAAAGGCATACCAACTGCCTTAACTTTTTCAGCAACGATTTCCTTCGCTTGTTTTTTTGTTGCAACGAAGAGAATTTTGCGTCCCGATTTTGCTATTTGTTTAGCGGCTGCTGCTGCCTCATCGAGTTTTGCAGCCGTCTTATGTAAATCTATAATGTGGATTCCGCCCTTCTCCATAAAAATGTAGGGGGCCATTGCAGGATTCCATTTTCTTTTCAAGTGTCCGAAATGTACACCTGCTGCTAATAATTCTTCAAAACTTGCCATTTTGGATTTTGTTTGTTTACGTTCAACTAAAATCAACCTTCGGGTAGCAACATGTCAAATCCCATGAGATGCAGGTCCCGAAAAGTTTGGATACTAAACTTTATTTTTTAACGTTTACTGAATTGGAAACGTTTTCTTGCGCCCGGACGACCGGGTTTCTTTCTCTCGACTACTCTTGAATCGCGTTTCAAGAAGCCTTCTTTTTTCAAAGCGGTTCTGTCTTCGGGATTTACTTTTACCAAAGCCCTTGCGATACCCATTCTTACAGCCTCAGCCTGACCTTTGAATCCGCCGCCTTGAACATTAGCGTTAATATCAAAGTTAGCCAAAACGCCGAGTTTGTCAAGTGCCTGAACAGCAACTTTCTGGAACTGCGGAACGGTAAAGTATTCTTTATAGTCTTTTCCGTTAATTTTGATTGCGCCGTTGCCGGGTGTTAAGAAAATCCTTGCAACTGCGGCTTTTCTTCTGCCTACTGTGTTTGTAACCTCTGCCATGATTATCTGAGTTCGTTAACGTTAATAAGTCTGGGTTTCTGAGCCTCGTGATTATGCTCAGCACCTTGATAAACTTTAAGATTATTGCTCAGAATTGCATCCGCGAGTTTGTTTTTCGGGAGCATTCCGCGGACTGCCTTACGGATAATTCTTTCGTATCCGTCAACTTTTTTAGCGAAGTCCTTAGCGATTTCGATTTTCTGACCGCCCGGGTAGAGTGAATGGTGAACATACTCTTTCTGAGCCCATTTTTTACCGGTCAATTTAATTTTGTCAGCGTTGATAACGATAACGTTGTCTCCGCAGTCGACATGCGGTGTAAAAGAGGCTTTGTATTTACCTCTTAAAAGCATGGCAACCTTAGACGCAAAGCGTCCTAATGTCTGATCCGTTGCATCAACTAAGAGCCATTCTTTCTGTACTGTGGCTTTGTTGAGCGATACGGTTTTAAAACTTAATGAATCCACGTTTTTAAATTTTTAAAACTTTTAATAACTAATTATAAATTTTGATAATAATCGGGTGTGCAAAATTAGAAACTTTTTTTCTAACATAAAAATCTTTTTATGACTTTTTTGTTAATTTTTTTTCGCATTTTACATTTTGCTTTTCTACTCCCCTATTTTAAATTTATAACTTATCATCGGAATTATGCCCGGAAGCGAAAGACCCGTTGCAAGAAAATCGTTATCCTTAACATAATTTGAAGGAATAACGTATTTGCCCGCCAGAGTTTTCACCTTATTATAAGAGACCATAACAAAGTTGACACGATTATAAACATTAAAAACCGAAAGCGTAACCAAATGGCTGAAATTCCGAATTTTACGCACTGGAATATTATACTCCGCTGCAATGTTCATTTTGTGATAGTTCGGCAACCTCGCATTGTTGCGGCTGCCGTAAAAAGGCACTTTATAATTTTCATAATAAAAAAATCCCGTCGGCTTGGTGTACGGAATCCCCGAATTAAAATTCCAATCCGCTTTGACGGAAAAATTCTTTGAAAAACCATACGAAAACATCAAGTGAACCGTATGTGGAATATTATAATCGGGAATGTACTTTTCTTTTGACAATTCCGGCGTATAACGTCTCGAATACGAATACGCATAAAAGGCTTTTAATAGCAGTTTGCCGCTTGTCTTCTCAACAGCGGCTTCAAAACCGTAAGAATCCGCCTTTCCTAAATAAAACTCGTTTTCTATGGTTTTGTTAATCAACATATTAGCGTGCTGAATATACTCCGTAAGATTAGCAGAATATTTATAATAAGCGCAAAGACTTACAAGAAAATCCGAAGTCCGATATTCCGAAGAAAAATTCAAGGCATCAGACGACTGTGGCTTAAAATAATTTCCGCTCGGAATCCACAAATCCAATGTGGTAAAGGGACTTATCGAGTTTGACAAAGTATGCAAAAACTGCATGTTTCTTTCTCCCGAAAGTTTCAGCATTATGTTTTCTGACGGTTTATAAACGACTGCAAGCCTCGGCTCAAAAGCGGTCAAAGTGTTAAACCTGCCTTTCGGATAAGAAATCGTATCCCATTTCATAGTCTGCTTGTCGTAATAATAACTCTTTGCCGCACCGTAATTATTCCAGAGATTGAATCTTGTCCCCGCCTTAACAGCCACTTTGTCAGAGAGTTGCAATTCATAACCGGCATAAACGACAACATTGTCGGCGTTACCAGTCAAAAGTCCGATGTCAGTTTTTTTTCTGTCGGTGTAAAGGGTTGCCGGCGTAAAAAAATGATAAGTATATTCAGTACCGAACCGCAACGTCCGCGAAATTCCGGCATTGTAAACATAATCGGATTTCAAACTTATATTTTGAATACTCGTCGCCCAATAATCCGTTTTTTCGGTGTTAGTCAATGTCTTATACCTATATTGTCCCATATAAACGGAATTGTTCATAAACAGATTTTTGCCGATAACTTGATAATCACGAACCGTTGTCGCAATATTGTGCCATGTTACGGCATAATCCGTTGAGGTGTTGAGTCCGCTGTAATAATCGTTGCTGCCGTAAAATGACAAATAAAGACGATTTTTTGGCGAAACCTTAAAATGCAGTTTCGTGTTAACATCATAAAAACTATTATCGCCGCTTTTGTCCATAAGTTTTTTTGCCCAATCAAGAATTGATTTTCTATAATTTACCGTCGCCGTAATTTTGTCCTGATGAACGGGCGTTTCAACAAGGGCAGTAACGGTAAACGGTGTTAACTCACCCGTCAAATGAAACTTGCCGAGAATAGCATCTTTTGTCCTAATGTCTGTAACGGAAGAAATTCTGCCGCCGTATTTCAGCGGAAAATCCGAAGTATAAACGTCAATTGCGTTAATCGCCTCAGAGGAAACCGACGAATAAAAACCGAACAAATGCGAAGGGTGATAAATCGGAGCCTCATCAATCAAGACAAGGTTTTGATCCTTACCGCCGCCACGGACACTATAAAACGCCGAACCGTCAGAAAGCCGCGTTATACCGTGGTCTGTCGCCAAAATACCCGCTAAATCGCCGCCCAAAACCAAGCCCGAATACTGAGTAAAATATTTCACGTTGATATTACTGCCGCTTTTAGTAAGACTTTCTTTCGGACCGGCATTGTTGCCGCCGCCGCTTACAGAAATTGCTTCAATAGAATTTTCGGTTTCTTCCAAGTCTTTGTTGACATCAATGCTACCGTTAAGCATCACTTTGACGTACTCGCGCTTATAGCCCAAATAAGAGAAAATCAATGTGTATTCGCCTCGGCTCAAAGGCAGGGAATAATAACCGTAAGCATTAGTTGCCGTACCGACACTTTTGCCTTCTACGCTGATTGTCGCGCCGATTAAAACCTCTTTCGTCTTAAAATCCCGAACATATCCCGATACGACAGACTGCTTTGAATTCTGATTCTCTTTTGCATGAACCTCAGTACGACGAGGTTTCAACACAATTTGTTTTTCGATAATAATATACTGAAAATCAAGAATTTCAGAAATCTTACTTAAAACTTGGTTTATATCTTTATTTTTAACTTTAACGTCAATTGTTACATTATCGTCAACCTGAGAACTATTATAAACGAAAAGAAAGCCCGTTTGGGCAGAAATGTCGTCAAGAACTTCTTTTAGCGTACCTTTTTGATAAGATATACTCACAAAATTACCGCCGTTTTGTGCCGATACTGCAAAACTAACACATAAAATTGCAATTATCAAAACAAAACGGCGGCAACTTTCATTCATTCACATCTACTTTTTAATTTTGTAAGAACAACCTTCCCGCTCGATTTTTATATCCAAAGTCTGCTCCAAAACCGTTAATACAGTCTCCAAACTTTGATTATCAAACTCGCCGGTAAGGGGAATCTCTTCAAGTTCGCAATCCTCAAAGCAATACTTAAAGTCGTATGCCTTACTCAACTGACTTACAACTTGTTTCATCGGAGTATTTTCAAATTCAAACTTTTTAAGTTTCCAAGCAATCGAATTAAAATTCTCAACTTCTGAAACTTTCATTTCTCCGTTTTTCAAACAAACAAGTTGTTTGCCTTTTGTAAGGTTGTCTTTAACCTCGCCCTGATTGTTTCTGACCTCAACGTTGCCGGAAGTAACCGTTACGATAGTCATATTTTCTCTTTCACAAACATCAAACGACGTACCGTGAACAATCACCGTTACGTCAGAGGTCTTAACGCGAAACTCCCTTTGAGGATTTTTTTCCACGTCAAAATAAGCCTGACCTTTAAGCGCAACGCTAAAAACACCGTCTTCTTTCGTACAAACAGCCTCGCTGTTTTTGTTAAGAGAAATTTGTGTCGAATTTTCCACAACCGCTTCTACGGTAGTGCCTGCCGAAGCAAAAGTTTCGTTATAAGCCTTTGAATTAAACTTATAAATAGTAAAACTTACGCCTAAGACAATAACTATCGCAGCGGCTATTTTCATTAACCCGATCAATGAGAATATTTTAGGTTCTTTTTTGATTCCTGCATTTGCGGCAAATCTCGCCCATTCCTTGTTAACGTCAATATCAAGGAGGCTCAAATCCGTAATCCTCGGAATATCATTCCACTCGTTTGTATTCATTTTGGTTTTATAGTTTTCTGTTTACATGTTTGATTTCTATTACTTATAACACGCAAAGTAACAAAAACCCTATCAAAAACAACATCTTTTTTTCTTGTGTTCCCAACAACTTCATTTTCAAAGTTTTGAGAGTGCTTGTAATATGTGCCTCAACCGTTTTGACACTAATATTAAGTTTTTCGGCAATAGTTTTGTTAGGTAAATCATTGTAACGGCTCATCAAAAAGATTTCACGGCTTCTTTCAGGCAGTTCCCTGACGACCTCCACAACCTGCGCTTGAAGTTCCGAAGCCTGAATATCCGTATCCGCCTCAGAATTATCCTGAGCAATATCAGGAAAGTCTTCGCCGGAAAAATTCTTTTTAGAATCGCGTATATAATTGAGCGACAAGTTTTTTACTATCCGATACAAAAGTGCTTTGACATTGCTGTCAAGAGGTATTTTGTCCCGTTTTTCCCAAACGTTCATAAAACTTTTATGAACGATGTCCCTTGCCGTCTCAGTATCTTTAACAAATTTCGTGCTGTAAATCGTTAAAGAGACGAAATATTTTTTAAACAAAGTCTCAAACTCTTTGTCAGTAAGAGTACTCATCATTTTTTTTATACATTTTTTCCGACTGCAAATTTAATAAAAAAATTTACAGCCGGAAAAAATATTTTAATGTTTAACCAAATTCCATTTAGAATTATCGGTGTTAAAGTCCCACTCTTTCAAAGTCGGAGTACTGTCGCCTATTGAATAAAGCACGAATTTTGTGTTGTCAACACTCTGCCCCGGAATACGTTTGGGCATAATTCTGTACGTTCCGTCGGTTGCTTGTTCTATTCTCCATAACTGACTGTCATCGCCAGAAAAACTCTCTTGCGCAACAATTTCCAAATCCTTTGTCGCCGTCAAAGTGCGCGTAGTGCCTTCGATAGTGATTTTGAAATACGGATTGCCGAGATAACCGCCTTTACCTTCCACAGTTTCGATTTTCCAATTCTGATTAGGACGGAACATAAAATCACTTAAACGGACTTCGCGAGTGCCGGATTTCCAAGTTTTTTCTACATCGCTAAGTTTTTGAAGTTCAAGTTGTTTAACAGGCTCATTAGGATCTATTCTCCACCATGCTTGCCTGTCTTGCGGAATCCTGACGAAATCCTCAGCAGTCTCCAAAGCATAACCGCGCCTTTCGGACTGAATTTCATAAACGCCGTCTTTGATTTTTTCACCGGCTTTTGGCCAACCATTTTTCCAAAGCAAAGGCAAAACCGCAAGAACACTTCTTCCGCCTTGATTAAAATCCGCCTCCCAATGACAGGACATCACCTCTACGCCTTCGTCAACGATAAACCTTCCGAAATGCCCCGCTCCTACCGCTCTATCGCCGGTTGCAACAACGAGTTTTCCGCCGCCTTGTTTCATGTCCCTGCCGACATTATCCAAATACGGACCGGTAACTTGTTTTGCCCGTCCGCACACGATATTATAAGTAGAGTTGACACCGTCGCAACAAGTGCCGTGAGTACCAAGCAAATAATACCAGCCGTCACGGTAAATCAAATCCGTAGCCTCACAGTCGATAGCAATGTCAAGGGCTTTGTTGCCTTCTACACGTTTGCCGGTTTCGGGGTCGAGTTCTACGAGCCTGATATTTCCAAAATATGTACCGTAACTAAACCAAAGTCTGCCGGTTACGGGGTCTAACAAAAGACCGGGGTCAATAGCGTCGCAATCCTCTAAACCGTCAGAAGATGCTACTTCTATCGGATTAGAAAATTTAAAATCAGGGGATTTCGGGTCGAGGGTTTTGTTCCACATTATCAGGATTTTGCCGTAATGACCTCCGCCGAGACCACCGCCCGTAGCACCGTAAATTACTAAATATCTGTCTTTTATCTTCAAAACATCGGGAGCAGCACCGCCGCCGGGACGCTCTGCGCCGCCTTTCCACGTATAGCCGCCGTCTTCCGAAATAAGACCGCCGCCGCCCGTGCCGAAAGTATAATATTTTCCCTCACATTCTGCAATCGTTGAAGGGTCGTGAATATAAGGTTGACCAATTTGTGCATTAAGATTTGCCGCCGTCAGCGAACTTAAAACTAATACTAAATACTTTTTCATAATATTACAAGTTAAAATTTTCGGTAAAATTAATACTTCGGCAACAAAAAATCTTACGTTTTGGTTTCATTTTTTTACACTTTTGTAAAATTTCTTTCGATTTTTACAGAAAAAATTGTCAGAGACTAAAAAAAAAACTATATTTGCTAAACTTTTTTTTAACAAATCCCTATGGAAAAAATACCGCTGACAGTAGCAAATATTGCCAATAAAACCAATATTGAAAATGCGTATACGCTGATTTTAGAAGAGACCGGCGGCAAAAGAAAACTGCCTGTCGTCATAGGCTTTGCAGAAGCACAGGCTATCGCAATAGAACTTGACGGTTTTACTCCGGCACGTCCGTTGGTGTACGATTTTATATACAGATTTGCACAATCTTTCAACATCGAGGTTACGGAAGTCGTTATCACAAACGTTGAAAAAGGCATTTTCTATTCCGAAATTGTCTGCCGTATGCCCGGTTTTTCTGACGACGATATTATAAGACTTGACGCAAGGACTTCTGACGCGGTGGCTGTCGCGCTGAAATTTAAATGTCCGATTTACACATACGAAGTTGTACTTTCGCAAGCGGGCTGGGTTTCTAAGGACGGCGGAATTTTTCCATCGGATTCCAAGCCTAACCTCAACGTCATGACAGTAAAAGAACTTCACGAAATACTTCAAAAAGCAATCGAAAAAGAGGATTATGAGTTTGCCTCGGTAATCCGCGATGAAATTCAAAACAGAAAAAAATGAAACAGTATCTTGACTTATTAAAAACAATACTTGACAAAGGAACAAAAAAACATGACCGTACCGGCACGGGAACAATCAGTTATTTCGGTTATCAGATGAGATTTCCGCTTTCGGAGGGTTTTCCGCTGGTTACGACAAAGAAAGTACATTTAAAATCAATCATTTACGAGTTGTTATGGTTTTTGAACGGGGACACAAACGTCAAATACCTTCAAGACAACGGCGTAAGGATTTGGAACGAGTGGGCTGACCAAAACGGTGATTTAGGTCCCGTTTACGGCTATCAGTGGCGGCATTGGAGAACTCCGCAAGGCAAAGAAGTTGACCAAATCAAAAACTTAATCGAAGGGTTAAAAAACAATCCTGATTCGCGCCGTCATATCGTTTCGGCATGGAATCCCGCTGACGTTGACGATATGGCTTTGCCGCCGTGTCATACGATGTTTCAGTTTTATGTTAACGACAACAGACTTTCGTGTCAACTGTATCAACGCAGCGGCGACAGTTTCTTGGGCGTACCTTTTAATATAGCCTCTTACGCACTTTTGACGATGATGGTGGCTCAGGTTTGCGGTTTTGAATTAGGGGATTTTGTCCACACCTTAGGCGATGCGCACATTTATCTTAACCATTTGGAGCAGGTAAACTTGCAACTTTCACGCGAGCCTTATCCGCTGCCGACAATGAAACTGAATCCTGAGGTCAAAGATATTTTTTCGTTCAAATACGAAGATTTCACGCTCGAAAACTATCAATGCCACCCGACAATAAAAGGCGTTATCTCGGTGTAAGGTGCGGTTGCATATTCATAGCGCGATTTCACATTCATTGCGGGGGTTTTAAAACCTTACGGTTTTACACCCCCGCCTAATGTATGCCGCCGCTAACGCGGCTACAAAATGAAGACTTGCAAAAGTCAACTTTACTTAACTTTTCGCATATATGTAAAATCATTTCGCACCTTGCAATTTTGACTTTGTCATTAATACAAAACCATTTCGCACCTTGCAATTTTGACATCTCCATTGTTGGAAAAAGGAACGCGCAGGGCGAACACATAGGTTCGCCCCTACAAACCTTTGAAATTCAACATAATAAAAATAGGGAAGAAATTTAAAAGCGGCAAAGCCGCTTTTAAATTTCTTCCCTATTTTATTTTCCACAATAAAATACCGAAATGTAGGGGCGAACCTGCGTGTTCGCCCTCAGTCTTAATCCTCGGTCGAATCATTCACATCCATATCCACATTCATTGCGGGGGTTTTAAAACCTTACGGTTTTACACGCCCCGCCTAAACTATGCCGCCGCTAACGCGGCTACAAAATGAATCCTTGTTCTAATGGAATATGCTCTCTGACTCGTTTTGCCAAACGCAATAGGGTATAATCGCAACGGTCTTAATCCTTGTTCTAATGGAATATGCTCTCTGACTTTAAGATGTCTGATACTATAGATAATGTAGATGCAGTCTTAATCCTTGTTCTAATGGAATATGCTCTCTGACACAATGTATGGCCTCGAGACGAATCGACTTGTGTGTCTTAATCCTTGTTCTAATGGAATATGCTCTCTGACCGGATAAAAAAAATGATTGAATACGCTTTAACAGTCTTAATCCTTGTTCTAATGGAATATGCTCTCTGTCCTTACCGTTTTAAACATTAGTAAAAGGTAACGGCGGTCTAACCAACCGCCATAAAAAATATAATAAAAACAATGAAAAGAACTCTAAGAGATATTGAAACCGAAATAGTTGATGTTCAAGAGAGGAGTAATACTCTGAGTAATGAATTACGTGAACTAAAAGATAAACTTCACTCTCTAAAAGAGGAGAAGTTTGAAGTTGCAAACAACATTAGAAAAGGTGATATTATACAGGACACTGACGGTGTTCGGTATTGTTACAAAGGACTTTCTAAGGAATGGGGTGGCTACTTCTTATTAGTAAGCAAAATTACTAAGAAAGGGTTACAAAGTAAACGAATGATAAGCGTATTACGTAGTAAATTTAAACTGCAAAAATGACAAGCATACGAAAACGAAATCGAAATAAAAAGATGGAAAAGGTTATGACAATAGAAGAAAAGGCAAGGCAGTTAATAGGCTGCGATGACCTATACTGCAAAAGCAGTGATGCGAATTTTTGTAGAACTTGCATCACTAAACCAGGCAAAAAGTCTTGCCGAGAAATTGATAATATGCTGGAAGTCGCTGACTTCGTTATCGACAAAGCCGTAACGTGGCTACGCGAAAACACCACCGATTATCTCGACAAAATTGAGAATTGTTACGGCGGAAACGAGGGAGAACTGCCGACGTGGAGTTTTCCTGAAGAGTTTTTCATTAGATTTAGAAACGAACTTAAAAATGGAGACGAATAATAGGCACGAGATTACCGAGAAATATTCGTCAAAGCAAGATACACAGTGCGAAGATACACCAATCGAAGATATGACAATGGACGAAATTTACAAAATAATTGAAAGAATATGAACAAAGAAACATTAGACAAAGCAAACAAACTCCAAAACTCTATAGAATATAAAAAGAGATGCTTGGAAAAAATGAATTTTGGCGACCAAATTACTATCGTAGTTTTAAATTCTAAAACAGAAAATTCAGAATATATAGATTTTGAAGACGATGATATTTTTCAACAGAAATTACGAAAGTTTATCAGAGATTATTTAATATTAAAAATTAATCTCGATGAACAGAAGTTTGAAAAACTTTAATCTCTCTCTTAAAAAAACGCGCTCGGCACACAATAACAACAAGCCGAGTGCGTTTTTAATAAAAATTAACTTACATTATCCGTAAGAATAGTTATATTTGCAACGAATTAAAACGAAAGCAATATGAAAACTGTCAACATATCCGATTTTGCCAAGTATGTAGGATTGTCGTTGCTAAGCAAAGAGTTGAGCGTAAGCCACTTGAAACTGCAAAAGATAATCTACTACTGTCAGGCGTGGCACATGGTTTTCTTTGGGCGTGAAAATACATTGCTCGACGAAAAGCCACAGGCATGGGTCAATGGACCGGTATATCCGACGATATACAGCGAATACAAGAAGCATGGCGCATACGTCACCGACACGATGGAAGCTGATGATTTCGGCTATTCTGACATAGAGAAAGGTCTAAATGAACTAAACGCCAAACTTTCGTTCTCTGAGGAACAAACCAAGTGTCTTAATTCGGTAATCAGCCTTTATGGCACAAAGCAAGATGCACAGTTAATATCGTACACTCACTGCGAAAAACCTTGGGCTGAAAAGCGAGAAGGTCTTTTGCCATTCCAGCGTTCTACAAAAGAATTGTCATTGGACACAATGTACAGTTATTACAAAACACGCAGAGATTCTCAACGAAAATCAAAACGAAATGTCTGAATATCTTGACGGAGAATATGTCTTGTCGTCTGACGAAATGGAGTACAGCACAGAACTGTCGCCAGAAAACTTAAAAGATTCACAGGAATATCCGATAGTGGTTTGCTACAAGTTGCTTGATTTTGACAAATCAAATTACAACTTCACGCAATCTTTTTCTGAACGTGATTCTTTTGAATACTTTCAGGCAATGAAAATTCTTTCAACAAAGACAATCAATGAAATAATGGATGATACGGAGTTTAAGCAAAAACATCACTTTCGGTTGTCAACACTACAAGGAAATTTGTTGAAAGAGTTTAAAAAGGTACTTGGCAAGAAACAAATCTCTGAAAATAGTGCAATGTTTTTTCACTTTGCGCTTTATACGTCAAAGGACAAAGCTGATAGAAAAACTAAAGTCCGTTCACCAAGAATATACTTTATTCTTGGCTTGTTTGGAACTATCTATCCAGTCTTTTTCGACCCATACCACGAACTCAATCCAATAAAGGATTAAGTTCACCCACTCACCGCATCTAAAGTTTGCATTTTTTGTAACCTTTTGATGTTTTCTAACACTAATAACAAAATCATTAACAATTTAAAAATTCAATAACCATGAAAAAATTAATAACATTAATAGCAATAATTGTATCTGTATGCGTAAACTGCAATGGACAAAGTATATATTTAAATGGGAGAAGCGACGAATTTAATAATCCCAATAACCCTCATTTTATTTATATAAAAATGATGGTAGAATATGATATGAAAAAAGCCGATTCTTTGTCAAAATTATATCCTATATATATTCACACAGAACCATACTATGCTTTAATAGGCGAACTAACACCTGACCAATTATATAGTACAGGCAGACTTGAAGAAGTAAAAATAGATTGCGATTTTTGTTATTCACTATACTTGCCAATAGATAGTACAGAATCATATTATAAATATCCATTAACTTATAGTTGGGGTAAATGGGTATCGCCAAATTTACATGTACCAAAACATAAACTATTGGTATACGGCACAAAACAACAGTGCAAAGATTTAAGAGATAAAGATATTTGTTATATGAAAATGTTGGGAAAAAAATTAAATATAGATTTAAGATTTGAACCTTAGTAGGTTAAAAAGCCGTCTTGGAACTTTCCTTGACGGCTTTTTTAAAAATAAATAACTCCAAAACGTGATATTCGCAAAATGGAAGTTGCACGGATAGAAACTAACCAATCCAAATTTGGATTGGTTGAATATATTTATGAAAAGACAAGAAATTCACTCTATCCAAATTTGGATTGAGTGAATAGTTAGAAAATAAGAATAAAAATATGTCGCTTAAAATTATGAAAACATTAAAAAAGATTGCGAATTAACTTATAATTTTTGTAAGGTACTTATTATTAACATTTTCAATTAATATTTTTGCAAAGTTAATAACTTAAAATTTTTTCAAAAATGAATTTAAATAAAAACGATTATGTAGTAGTTAACGGCAAAAAATACTACGCAGACGGAGGAAAAACTGATGATAAAAAACCCAAAAAACAGCAATCAGACCAAAATGTTGATGAGTTTACTGACAATAAACCATATCATATAAATGACGACTATACTCTTACTATAAATAGTAATCTACCAAAAAACCATCAAGAACGTTTAAAAAAAATTAGTTCTGCACGTTCAGAAATTATGAATGAACTAATTGATGACCCTAAAAAATTTGAATCTAAAATAACGCCATTAATAGAAGGAGATTCTCATAGTAATTTATATTGGTATAAACATCCTAAATATGGAAATATTGCCATGCGTAAAAGTGGTAATAATTATTTCTTTGATGTAGATTCTTCTGATTATGGACTTGAACCATATTTTCAATATTATAATGGATTACCGTTATATACTACAAATGATTCAGGAGAAAGATACCCTGTTGCAAGTAACGAAGATTATCAATTTTTAATAAATAACAAAGTTGACGAAAAAGGATATGTCAATTTGCCGCCGGAGCATTGGTTAGTAAAAGGTGAATATGCTAACTACGGACCAATAAAAATCAAAGATTATATGTCAGCACGTGATAAGGCTAATGCACGTGGAGCATTTGCACCAAAAGTTTCATGGTTCAATCTTGCTCATTCAAAACAAGATTGGAAGGATGCTGGATTTAAATGGGAAGATGTACCTAATGCTGATAGATTAGCACTTGTCAAATATACTAATCATGATGTAAGGAAAAACGCAAGTAAATTTATTTCAAATTTACCTGAAAAAACACAAAAACTACTAAGACATGATTTTGGTGGTCAAACTAACCGTCTTTATGCTGTTGGTGGTGCTATGGGTGATATTCCGCTTGGTTCACAAGAAGATTACAACATGGTAGGTGCAGGTGGTTCGCATGAAGAAAATCCGCAAGGCGGTGTACCATATGGAATGAATCAAGACGGCAGTCAAAATATGGTGGAAGAGGGTGAAGTATCTGTGGGTGATAAAGTTTTCTCCGACAGAACACAACTTACACCAGAACTTTGTCAGCAACTCGGACTTCCCGAAGGTACATCACCGGCACAAGCAATGCAACAAATAGAAGCATTGTACGAACAAGGACAAATCGGAGATGAAGAATTTCAAGAAATTCAAGAAGTTATATTCCAAGACCAAGAAATGCAAAAACAAGGCGAAGAAATGCAACAAGAAATGCCACCAAATGAAGGAATTTTGCCTGACATGATTCAAGGTGCTAATATGCCGCCGAATGAAGGTATTTCGCCTGACATGATGCAGCAACAAGGCGCACCTATGACGCCACAAAATGAAGGTATTCAACCTGAAATGGTACAAGGATATGCTTATGGTGGTAGAATGTGGTAAGTACTTATTTGTTTCATAATTGATATATTATTTTTGTTTACCGCCGGGTGAATATCCGGCGGTTTTGTCTTAATCCTTGTTCTAATGGAATATGCTCTCTGACTTGATTTCGACAACATTTAATTAAACTCATGCAGTCTTAATCCTTGTTCTAATGGAATATGCTCTCTGACTGAAAAGCTCAGGGCAGAAGCTGAAGAAATAAGAAGTCTTAATCCTTGTTCTAATGGAATATGCTCTCTGACATCGGATCAATCGTTATCATCGGCGGCTGCGCATTCCGTCTTAATCCTTGTTCTAATGGAATATGCTCTCTGACACTTCAAGGAAGTTGTGAAGACTCTTGTCTCAAAGAAGTCTTAATCCTTGTTCTAATGGAATATGCTCTCTGACATTAGTAAAGCCTGATGTTTACTTCAGGCCTGATGGTCTTAATCCTTGTTCTAATGGAATATGCTCTCTGACAGACTCACAAGAATATCATCAAGGAGCTTTCCGCCGTCTTAATCCTTGTTCTAATGGAATATGCTCTCTGACTTTGATGACTTATTATCGGAAAAACTCGTTTGCACACGGTCTTAATCCTTGTTCTAATGGAATATGCTCTCTGACCCCAAATATTGACGGCAGTAAAACCTTACTTGGAAAAGGTCTTAATCCTTGTTCTAATGGAATATGCTCTCTGACTTTAAGGAAAAACAGTGGAGCCCTGAGTTAAGGGGTCTTAATCCTTGTTCTAATGGAATATGCTCTCTGACAACAAGTGGACAGAAACGGAAGTCGTAAATTTGGTAGGTCTTAATCCTTGTTCTAATGGAATATGCTCTCTGACATCGACAAGAACGCCACCCACGTAATCAATATTAATCGTCTTAATCCTTGTTCTAATGGAATATGCTCTCTGACCAAACGTTTTGATGATTACAATCGGGAGTATAAAGTGTCTTAATCCTTGTTCTAATGGAATATGCTCTCTGACTGTATGATAAGTATAGATATCAATCCAAGATATTAAGTCTTAATCCTTGTTCTAATGGAATATGCTCTCTGACCTTAAAAATTTAATAATATTATGAAAATGCAGAATAGTCTTAATCCTTGTTCTAATGGAATATGCTCTCTGACTATTAATTATTTGGTCTAATACGTACTTTTGTGATAAGTCTTAATCCTTGTTCTAATGGAATATGCTCTCTGACTCCTATATCTATGATTAAGGATTTTGAGAAATACAAGTCTTAATCCTTGTTCTAATGGAATATGCTCTCTGACAGAGTTAGTTTCTATCGGACTTGGTACAAGTGGTGGAAGTCTTAATCCTTGTTCTAATGGAATATGCTCTCTGACATTTGCAATGAAAAACGGAAATCAACAATTATCGCGTCTTAATCCTTGTTCTAATGGAATATGCTCTCTGACTGACTTGTAAAGATTGTATATATCATAAAAATAATGTCTTAATCCTTGTTCTAATGGAATATGCTCTCTGACTGAAAAAAGAGGTCAAATGACCGCACAAGATTATGGTCTTAATCCTTGTTCTAATGGAATATGCTCTCTGACAGTAACAAACTCAGTAGCACCGTCAATTGAACAAAAAGTCTTAATCCTTGTTCTAATGGAATATGCTCTCTGACGGTAAAACCCCGCAAAATGCCGCCCTTAAAGTTCTTTGTCTTAATCCTTGTTCTAATGGAATATGCTCTCTGACCAAAAACGCCGAGAAGTATTCACTCGGTGAATGCGGTCTTAATCCTTGTTCTAATGGAATATGCTCTCTGACTTCGGTGCTGAGACGAACTACATCAAGTTCCCGACCGAGTCTTAATCCTTGTTCTAATGGAATATGCTCTCTGACTACCACATCAGCCTGATTAATCCCAAAAAGGATATAGTCTTAATCCTTGTTCTAATGGAATATGCTCTCTGACTCTATTGAATACAGAAGGGTGAAAAATGGTAGGTCTTAATCCTTGTTCTAATGGAATATGCTCTCTGACAAACGAAAATATTAATATTAATTAAAAAGGGGGGTGGTCTTAATCCTTGTTCTAATGGAATATGCTCTCTGACAATCGTAATTTAAAATCTAATAATATGAGTTATACAGTCTTAATCCTTGTTCTAATGGAATATGCTCTCTGACACGGCTGAATTGCGACAAACACGCTAACGGTGCGCGTCTTAATCCTTGTTCTAATGGAATATGCTCTCTGACGGAACGGTTATTTAACTGACCAAAAACCAGATGTAGTCTTAATCCTTGTTCTAATGGAATATGCTCTCTGACCGCAGGAGACTACAAAGGTGGCGACAAAGAGGCAAGTCTTAATCCTTGTTCTAATGGAATATGCTCTCTGACACATCAAATTTCGCAAAGATGACGACGGTAATTGTCTTAATCCTTGTTCTAATGGAATATGCTCTCTGACATGTCAAAGAATACCGTCAAATACGCTTTGAGCGGTCTTAATCCTTGTTCTAATGGAATATGCTCTCTGACAAACCGTGTTCAGATACTCATCGCGCCTCCTGCTAACAGTCTTAATCCTTGTTCTAATGGAATATGCTCTCTGACATCATTCGTATGTCAAATCGAAGGTACTTTCAAATGTCTTAATCCTTGTTCTAATGGAATATGCTCTCTGACTCAAAGCACAAGCATCATTTGCGGACATCAAATTTCGTCTTAATCCTTGTTCTAATGGAATATGCTCTCTGACCCATGCATTCTACTCTTACGATTCATCGTACAGAAGTCTTAATCCTTGTTCTAATGGAATATGCTCTCTGACCCGTGTTCCAATCCTGTGATGAAATCGACCTTCTCAAGTCTTAATCCTTGTTCTAATGGAATATGCTCTCTGACGGTACATCAAAATCGGGTGAATAAAATTATTTAGTCTTAATCCTTGTTCTAATGGAATATGCTCTCTGACTCCGGTTATCGAGTTTTCTGGAACGTTGGATTTAAGTCTTAATCCTTGTTCTAATGGAATATGCTCTCTGACAATGAAAACAACCTCGTTGAAGTTTTTAATCTAATGTCTTAATCCTTGTTCTAATGGAATATGCTCTCTGACCAAAATCGCGCCGCAGAATGCGATTTACGTCGAAAGGTCTTAATCCTTGTTCTAATGGAATATGCTCTCTGACACGCAACCTTGAAATCTGTGAAGAAATTCTTCAGAACGGTCTTAATCCTTGTTCTAATGGAATATGCTCTCTGACAATCTGTGAAGAAATTCTTCAGAACGAAGGGAACTGCGTCTTAATCCTTGTTCTAATGGAATATGCTCTCTGACCCTACTGAACTTGATTATTACACCCCAGATGAAAATTGTCTTAATCCTTGTTCTAATGGAATATGCTCTCTGACGTCCTTTCAAAATCGGTTCGCGCTATGCGATTATGTCTTAATCCTTGTTCTAATGGAATATGCTCTCTGACGCCGTAAAGCGTTTCTTCGGCACAAAGGAAACTGGTCTTAATCCTTGTTCTAATGGAATATGCTCTCTGACGGCACCGCCCGCATCCACGACGGTTCCTACGGCTGCTAGTCTTAATCCTTGTTCTAATGGAATATGCTCTCTGACTTTAAAATAGGATCGCGTTATGCGATAATTGATTTGGTCTTAATCCTTGTTCTAATGGAATATGCTCTCTGACTTACCACATTGTGGGTTTTATACCGGGACAGAATAGTCTTAATCCTTGTTCTAATGGAATATGCTCTCTGACATCACACAGACTTCTCATTCGACGAATGTTATTATAGTCTTAATCCTTGTTCTAATGGAATATGCTCTCTGACAAAACAGCAAACCGTTTATGAAAAACTCAAAAGTGTCTTAATCCTTGTTCTAATGGAATATGCTCTCTGACATTGATAAATTGTTTAGATATCCAGATAATATGTATGTCTTAATCCTTGTTCTAATGGAATATGCTCTCTGACAGGATTCACAATTGTCAAACGCTCTCATTTCTAAAAGTCTTAATCCTTGTTCTAATGGAATATGCTCTCTGACGGTAATTTTGGTACTGTCAGAGTGTCAGAGAGTTAGGGTTCTATTTTAACGGTATTTTGAAGGATTTTAAGAAATTTTAACCCCTTTTCGTGATAGTAAACTTTACATTTTTTGTAAAGTTCGGCTACCATTTTTGATTTCAAAATCTCCAATTACACACAACCCGTTGTGCGTTACGGTTAAAAATTAACACGGAAGTTGTATTGCCGTGGTTTTCAAACCCATACTTTGCATCTAAGACTTTTTCTAAAAAATATCCTTGTTCAATATGACAAAGAACATATCTTTTTTACGGTTGTAAAGATAAAAAATGATTTTTTCCTAACCAAATTTTTTACGAAGTTTTTTTGTAATTTTTAGAATAAAACCGTAAATTTGCACCATAAACAATCAATTTTTCAAGATATGAGTACATCAGCACTAACAAACCTTCGTGATTATCTTTACGAAACGCTTTCTCCGGCAAATATGCTTTGGCTGAGTAAGCAATTAGCGGATTATGTTCAAAAGCAACAGGAACAACAAGAACAATTAAAACCGTACACAAAGGAAGAAATAAACAAAATGCTCGACGAAGCCGAAGCACGAATCGCGGCAGGAATATATGTTACAAATGAAGAAGTTATGCGTTGGATAGACGAAGAACTTGCAGAAGAAGAACAATTAGAAATGGCGGAGGCAGTATGAAACTGATTTGGGACGAACAAGCATTAGAACAATTAAAACAAGTAGCAGGGTATGTTAAGAGGAGTTTTGGTGTAAAACGCAAAAATGTTTTTCTTCGCGAAATAACACATGCTACTGATATGTTGGTTTTGAATCCTTATATGGGAGCATTAGACCCGCGATTGTCAGACCGTTCAAAATCATACAGAAGCATTATCGTCAACAAGTTGAATAAAATGGTCTACTATGTTGAAGATAATGCTGTTATCATAATTGCTTTTTGGGATTGCCGACGTGATGCCGATGGTCAAACACAACAACTGAAATAATATTTTTTAACGGAATATCGGTTATGACAAATGATTTTGTCTGACAACACCGAAACCTAATGCAGCATTTTTGCCGAGACCGATTTTGTCGGGAAGGCTGAGGTTTGTAGAAAAAGCGATGTCAAAAGCCGTCATTCCCACACCTTTATATTTTTCGACGTAAACCCTTGAAATATTCGTAATATTGCAAACAAGTTCGTTTTCCAAAAATATTCCGAGCCCTTTCAAAAACGACAAGATATTACCTTTCAAGATTTTTTCTAAGAGTTGCACTTTTTCAATTTGAGTAGAGAGTGAGTTGTAAATCTTATAATTATAAGGATTCAACGGAAGCCAACGTTTAATCATGAAATTAAATTTTGTTTCCCAAAGTTGAACATTAATTTTATTGGCGTTAACAGAAAGAATTTCCATTTTTCTGACGTTTTCGCCGATACGGAACGTAAAATCGCCGTTTTCAAAAAGTTTTCCAATACTTTCAACGCCTTGTTCAATGCAGACGATAGAGGGGTTTTGACCGATTTTTTTGTACTGAATCAGCGGATAAGAGTATCTGTACCCGTCGCCTTGGTGATTATGAAACAGCAGACTATGGTCAGCCGCCTCAATCACCGCACCTCTAAACAGCGGGATTTCATAACCTTTGATTTCACCGTTGAATTTTACCGTTAAAGTTTTGACATTCATGTTTTTATAATTGATATATTTTCTTTTTCCCGCAATACGGATATGTTAGTATTCTTCCTGAACCTGGTAGCATATTATTTGTTTTTTACTGATTAACAATCTGTTAGTTTTTCAAATTTCAATTTTCGGTATCGGAAAACGAAAGCAAACTTCGATTTTCGGTATCGGAAAACGAAATTATGCCGGTCTGAGTTCTATTCTAAGACCCATTGCAGCAATAATTTTGTAAAGTGTTGCAACGGATGGAATTATTATCCCGCGTTCTACTTTGGAAATATAACTTTTGTCGGCTCCAATACGGCTTGCCAATTCCGATTGCGAAAGTTGAGCATTTTTTCGGGCATCAAGCAATATTTGGGCATTATACTCTTCCCACGCCTGATTAACGGCATCTTCTCTCTCTTTGGAACCTATTTTGCCGAACTCTCTTTCCAATTCGGCACTAACGTCGTAAATGTTACTGTTTTGATTCATAGTATTCGTTTTTAAGTTTAACGGCTTTCTCTATTTCAGACTTCGGTGTTTTTTGTGTCTTCTTTTTGAAACAATTAAACAAAACCACGATTGTATCTCCATCATAAATAAAGAAAAGCCTAAATTCGTTATTAAAATGTGTTACACGAAACTCATACACTCCGTCGCGTATGAACTTAATGTAATGATACGGAATTTTATCCTCCGTTTCAAACAGCAACAACGCCCGTTGTATTTTTTTACGCTCCTGCTCGGCGAGGTTACTCATGAAATCGGAATAGTAATTCTTGTATGCAATTATCTTTCGTTTCATAGTGCAAATATAAGAAAGGTTGTAATATTATACAACTTATTTTATAAAAATTTTCGGCATCAATACTCCCTGAACCTTACAAACTGAAACTTTGAAATCTTCACGCCGTTTTCTTCCACGGTTTCGCGTTTGGTGGTTGAAGCCACGCATTTAATGCCGGCGGCTTTGAGTTTTGTTACAAGTGCAAACGTGAAGTTCATCTCGCCCATTAAGTGGACGGTGGTAATGTCTTGCATTTCAAGGATTTTGTTATAATACTCGGTGGCAAGATTTTGTATGTATTTCTCGTCGCCGTCGGGGGCAACTTGCGGAAAAGCAAGGTCGATGACCTTTCCGCCTGCGGCGGCAAGTTGGTTTTCACTCCACGAGATGGAGGGGTGATTGGAGAGGTTTAAAAACATGGTTTAGTATGATTGTTTGATGATTGATGTAAATAATTTATTCATTTTTTCGTCGTCCATAAAGTCTGACAAATCAATATATGTTGTTCCCATATTTTGTGCAGTGCTTTTCAAACGGTCGTCAATAGGCGGATTGAGCGAGAAAATATATGATTTTCCTGACAATCCGAGAAGTTTTTCTTTCAACGCCGAGGCTTTGTAGACAATCTGATTAAAAAGACTTTCGCTTCCGACACCTGTTTTACATTCGATAACGTAAAGTTTGTTGCCTTTGGTGAAAACAACATCCAAATCGTTAATATTTGTTGATTCTGATTTTTGAATTTCAACACCGAGTTGAATATCGTCAGGAGAAACATTTTTGTTAATCAAATGATAAACATATTCTTCAAACCAACCGCCGGTCAAATACTGAATTTCGTATTTTGTTAATTTATTGTCTTTTACCGGGAATTTTATAATATTGAGAAATTCAGACAACCCGTCAATACGCGGTTTCTTTTCAGTATCTTCGCACGATTCAATTGTTGATATTTCGACGTTTTTTTGACGATATGCACGGAGTTTATCCAATATAATTCTATAAGAATCTGAGATTTTGTCAGATACATAAAAATCGTAAAACGAAGTCGTAAAATCTTCGGGCAAAGCCAATTCTTTATTTTTGATTGGAACATTATACGCCGTTAAATAATCCGCCACTGAAAGTCGCGTTTTTATCGGAATATTGTCATGAGTGCGCGGAGAAAGAATGTAATTCTTCGGATACGGTATGTAATAGATTGTGCTGTCATATTTTTCAAAAACTTCGCTGACGGCAAAATCCATATACTTTGTTCCGCCCGTAAGATTTACGAAATATTTTTCGTTATCAGAAAGATACGATTTTATCTTATCGCACATAACGTTCCAGCGCTCCTCATCATCGTTATTTTCAAAAACGATATTGATGATTTGTCCTGCGTTCTGAATATTTAGCGCATTGAGAATCCAATTAATTTTAGATTCCATAACACGAGAGGCAATAAACATAAGTTTATCACCGTCCTCATACATCTCTTTAATAAAGAGAATGTTCGGAATGGTTTGAGCCGAAATAATTGATACGATGGTTTTATTCATATATTAATTTTTTTATAACAACGTCTCTGCCCGCCTTTTTAACGTCGTCGGTGATTATGAAGATGTTTTGATCATACTCCCCTTGGGTTTCCTTGATGAAAAGGAAGTTGGGGATTGTGTGGTCGGAGAGTATGGAGACGAGGATGCGAATAAGCATTATTTCATAATATTTGCCAAATCGTCAATAAACTTCTTTAATTGACGATTGATGCCGTTATCATCTTCTAATTCAGCATATCCAATATCACCGTTGATATTGTGAGCCAAACTATTACGAATTTCACGAAGTTTTTTAACTTCATAAATATTGTAGATACCCTTGGGAATTGAAGAATCGTTGTTTATGACCATTTGCTTCACATTATCACGGTCCTCCTTCTTGTTAACGTCTTTACCTCCTATTTTTGTACAGCAATAACTAATCACACTTTCTGCCAAAGTAATATATGATGCAATATAGTTGTTCTTGCCAAAATACCAATTGGCAAGATTGTACTGCAATCTCCACAATGTGGAAGAGTTATTTAAACCGTTATTTGCAAACTCGTCTACTGCGGGTTTCAAAGACATTTTTGCGCGTAGTGGCAAGCGATGTTCTTCCAATTTGTATATATCTATAAACTCCTTTATTGCTTTGGGCAATTCATATATGTAATTCAACGACATCAAATCAGACAAGTTGTTAATGCGTCTATTGATTTCGGCAAATCTTTCATCTAACAACTTAGCAATTTGATATCCTTTCCCGAACTCTTTGAACGCATACGCGCCGTTAATCCAATCAGACAGATTAATCAATTTTCTCAAATCAATTACAGGCGCATAACCTAACTCGCTTGACACATCAAGATTACCGTAGGTAATTTTCTGGATTGAAAGTTTTTTGTTGCTGACATTCTGCAAATAGATTATGCAGTTCATCAACACCATTGGCAAAGAACGGAATCCGTGGGTAATGTCAAAATATATTTCATCATTCTCGTTCAAAAAATCCTCAATACCGAGAATTTTGGAAATGTTATCATCGACCTCAGCGTCATCTAAACCGTATTTGATGAAAACGATTTTTGAATCATTGCCGGGCAAAACATTTTCTATTACCTCTTTTGGTACTTCAATTTCTACACCGGTTTCATTGTCAATGCCTTTCAAGACTAATTCAGATTCGTGCGAAACGCTTTGACGAATTTTTTGAAGTTTTTCCCAAATGTCAGAATCAAGGTCATCACTTGCAAAATTTGCATATACCTCGTCCCACATTGATTTGACTGTACCAATAAGAATTACCTTATTGATAGAATAAGCCTTTATCAAAGCGTCGGCAATAAAAGCCGCCTTGTATGGCTTTTTGTCAATTTGATAGTTGGCAAATTCATATTCGCCCTTGGCATTGTCGCCGTCTTTCATTTTTCCCGTTCCGAGAAATGATATAAGTACTCTTGCCATAGTCGATTAGTTATTTAGTTGGAGAAAAATCTTTTAAAGACTTTTTCTTGGCTTTGATTATCTGAAATTCGTTAGGAATACCCTTTGATTTATTACCCATTTTAGGATACCTGATTTGTCTATTTCCCGATTTGACACCGGAGGAAATTGCATATAAATCGTAGAGTTCCTGTTCCCAAGTTTGTTTCGTGATGTTCAGAACACCCAATAATTTACCCTCAAACAACTTTATGTAGTCGTTAACAGCAAGAAGTTGTTTGTCGGGATTGTTGAAGCGAACAGTTTTATAGTCAAGTTCAACACCTATTAGTTTCATTTTTCCATAACCGAATGGTTTGGCATAACCCAAAGAATGATAACATTCGGTATGGTTATGGAAATTAATTGCAGACAACAATGCACCAAGTTCAAACTCGTGCAAGTTGTGGAAGTGTATTTTGAACACAATCTCAGCACCGGACTTTAACGGCACAAATGTTGTCGTTTGAGTACTTGTTGCAAGTTGCATTTCTTGGGCTACATTCCGCATAAGGAATCTTTTCCTACCCGAAATAACTGCATCTTTATTGGAAAAAGTAATGAGTGCATTACTTCTATTTTGTTCCAAATAGAATGGGTAATATGTGGGCTTAGGAGATCCCAACAGAATGGTCTGACTATTTGCTTGCTGACCTTTGACGCGGGCACAAGTTACCTGAACTCTACCTTTTTGTGCATCTTTATCACTGACAAAACCGAATAATGCTTGTGTCATATCATAAGTATTATTCGAATAGTTTTGAGGAAGGCATTGATGAACAGTTTTGTTATATGGTTGTCTGTAAAGATATGAGAAACCCAAATCCTTTACAACTGTTTGTCCGTTTTCAGTTTTCGTCCTGAAAAAACACGGAACAATTCCTTTGTAGTTATCAGATATAATATCTGCCATACTATTGTAATTCCGCTGTTTTCTCTTCCAAAAATTCCAATTCTTATTACCGCCCTTGATTTCGTCACGGTGAATAAAAATGAAATCTTCGTACTCCTCGTCATTCAATGGTATGAAATCGTTTTCATTCATTTCAGGTATCATAAACTGGTATTCGTGAAGTTTGCCGTTCATAAAACCTGACAAAAATAACATATTCCAATCTCCGTCGGCATCTTTGTAAATATAGTCTTTGCCAATGAGACGGTATTTGTCTGCAATTGTTTTGGCATTCTGAATATTTACATTGAAGTCTTCTTGAATTTCGTCATACGAAATTTTCCAACTCTGACATTCAATTACATAGTAGTTACCTTTGTAGAGAATGAAAAAACCGCTTTTTTGTTTTCCGGCTTTGAACTCATACTCATCGCTATTCAAGTCTCTGAAACTAAACCTGTTGTTGGCGATACCATTGCGAGCATTTGACATCGTTATTATCTCAAATACGCTTCTAATCATACCCTTTAATGATGTTCCGGGTACAAAAAATGAATTGTTCACCTCGCAGTTGTTTCCGTTTGCAGAACGAACACAAAAGGGTGTAACGGCTTTCATTCTGACATTGATAGTACCCGAAATGCCATCATAAAACGGTTTGTCTTGTGCCATTTGAAATTCGTTTCTTTCCTTTTCTGAATAACTAAACACGTATTTAGAAATTGGGACAAACGTATAAGGATTGTAAAAACTATCCAAGTTTTTATCCTTACTAAACTGTGGTTTATTGTTATTGTTATACATAGTTTTTCAGTTTTTAGTTATCATCAAATCCTACAAACACAAATCCCGCCGGTTGCAATACCGGCATATCTGCGCAGAGGGTATCATTCTTTGCTTCCCAACGTTGATTGAAAAGCAATTTCTTTTTCATCCTGTTCGGATAATACGACTTCGCATTTTTTATGTCATCGTTGGTTACATTGTATGGAACGACCTTATATTCGCCGTCAACGAATTTTATGCTGTATGATTTTTTGCCATCACACAATTGCCCTTCAATTACAAAGGGATTTTTCGTGTTGTCTAAAACCAATTCTTTGACATTGTCTTTGTCGAAGATTTCAGGCTTTGGTTGGTCGCTCATCCAAATGTAACCCTGAAAATCTTTCGTTATGTTTATTGTTGTTACCATTTTTCCACCTCCCTTTTATGATTGAACGTTCCATTTACTTCTTCAACACTGCCGCCGAAACAGCCGTTGCCACGATTAACGCCTCCTCCGAGAGGCAAAAGTCCGTCAATAATATCTTTTAAAGCGGTTTCAAAGGCTTCTTTAAAAGATGTGTTTTCATCGAAAGCGGCTTTTGCAACCAATATTTCGGTTTTGAAACTTTTGCCGTTCCCGAAAGTTGTTTTTTCGTCAAACAATGCACTGTCTATTGCTCCGCCTGTGAATCGGTCAATTGAAACGTGGTTCAATATTTTGTCGGGCAAAATATATTGAATAACGTCGTTAAAAATTACATTTCCGCGTTTCTGAACTCTTTCGTCTTGGCTTTCATAGCCAAACAAAGCACGGACAATTTCGCTTTCGTTGCCAACTTTCGGCGTTTTGTCGGGATTGTTACCGTCAACATAACGCTGTTTCAATCGGTTATAGTGATATGCCGTGCGGTGTGCGATAGCACCCTTCAATGATGTTGCAGGGATAAGCACACATTTTGTAATTTCGTCCTTGTCATTTTTGGTAAAGACAGGCTTATCGTTTTCATCCCAATCTATGGCTTCTTCTTTCACAGGGGTCATATCCACTTCGTCATCACCGAAGCCTGAACCGAAAAGGAAGAAATCTTCCGGTTGTAAAACAAGTGAGTATGTCATCCATTTGTCAGAAGATGTTTTCTCGTCAAATATTTCACCGTCAAATGGTTGGCTCAAATCAGATGATTTATTGATATAATCTTTCAAATCATCGGGATTTGTCAAGTCAAATTTGCGCCAAACAATATTTTTTACCTTTATTTTACCGAATCCGCAACGTGTTCCGCTGCCAATTCGCAAGGTTTGCGAGTTCAGTTCTCGCAAAACGCTGATAAAATCGTCTAACTTTTTAGGTGAATTATCTTTGTCTTCTGAAACCATTTCAATTTCAAAGACAAACCGCATTCCTTGGTAAACAACTTGTTCGTCAAATTTTCCGCCTTTGGCTGTAATACCTTTGTCGGTTATCTTTGCGTGTTGTCTGATTGGCAGTTCTTTGAATTTTGCATAAAATGGGTCTTTATCGAAATCAATTGATTGTAGTCCGTCGATGACTTTGCCATCGCTGCCAATCATTTTAGCCTCGGAAAAAATGATTTCTGAGCCTCGGTTATTTTCGCTTTTTTCCTCGTGCTTGCCAAAAAACTCTTTTGCTGTCTTTTCGCCGATGGCGTGGCGCAAAATACCCGCAATGGCTGTGCCGGGAATATACGGCAAGCCGTTGAAATCTTTGATAACAAGAGCATCGGTTGTAATATCCTTCTCACCCGAACCGACGGCAAGCGGCGTTCCGGCTTCGATTGTAACTCTTGCTACAAGTCTGTGTGTATATGTTGTTTTTGTACTCATTACTTTTCCGCTTTTTTTGCCATTTCGGAGGCAAGGTTAATAATTGCAAGTTGTGTCTCGTCTTCGGTCAAGCCGTCAAAGAATGCCCTGAATATCTCGCGTCTGTTCTTTTCGTCCCATTTTTTCGCCGCTTTGCCGTGTGTCAGATAGGCAAACGGTTTGTTGTTGTCGTCCACCTTGGTGAAGATTTCACATTCCAAATCGGCTTTGCGGGGATAGCGCATAGCAAGTTCGCGAATGTGCCCCCATTGCGATGCGAACCTATCTCCTTTGAACAACTGAATGTTGGTAGGTGTAACAAATCCGTCAACTTTGCTATAAATGCTTTCTGAAAGACGTGCTTCCCTAATCCTTGCGTTAATGCAACTGAACAACGGTCTGTTGATGGATTCATTAAGCAACATCGCTTTTTCAGGTTCTTTGCTACCCTTGTCTTTTTCTGGGAATGAATATTTGGCTTCACCGTCAAAATTCGCATCAAATTTAACATCCAAAAATGTAGGATTGTAAATCACTCTGCCGAATCCTTCGTTTTGATAACTGCCAATACTCTTTGATTCCCACTTGTTGTTTTGGGCTTCTGCTTCGTCTTCCACAGAAAGAACAATCACACTACCTTTTTCGATTCCACACCTATCGGCATCAAACGCTTTGCGCTGAGAGTTCCACGGTGCATATTGGAATGTTCTAATTTGACATTTGTCCCACAGTATCTTACACCCCTTTATTTCAAGTTGTTCTTCGGTAGGCTGAAAAGTCGGCAATCCATATTCGTCTAAAAATATCAGACGGCTGTCAGCATATACCGTAACAATTTTGTTATCCTTAATAGGTTTGCTTTTGATTTCATCGTAGTTAGCCGGCGCAATGGTGACCAACCCGAACTGAGCGGTTCTTGAACGTCCAATTCGTTTTTCGCCTTTCAGTGCATTATGAATTTTTTCTTGCAGGGTTGACGAAATTCTGTTATCATCAAATTCAACCTGAAAATAAAACACTGTACCTTTTAGCAGAGATTCATACCCGAACATTTGTTCGTCTTGCGAATGTCTTGTATGTCGGTCGTATGCCGATTTGATGGCATAGTTCTTCTTAACATCACATTTTTTAGCAACAAGTCTATCGAACTCGTAAAAACCGTTTTTGCACTGTTTTATCTGCTGTTCTTTGATTTCGTCGCTCCCCAAGTTTTTGATACCGTGATATACTCTCAGCGGATGGTCGTCCTTTTCTCCGGGTGCATATTTTGGTGTATGGTATGCCGCAGGAACTTTTAGAGTTCTGTATTTGTCGCCTGCCAAATGAGCATCGCCAAATTTCACGGCATTATTATGAAAAAGCAATAATTTCTCCTCGGGTTTCAATTGTTCCTCAGGTTTCAATTTCTTGTCATTGTACAACACTCCCGCAGCAATTCCCAAAAAGCAATTGCCGGGTATAAAATCCAATGTCTTGTTTTCTCCAACTGTTGCGGATTTAACATTAATTATTACATCGGAATCCAATGTGCATTTATATTGTTTTATTGCCATAGTTTACACATTTTTTATTTGACATCTGCCGAGTCCGCGATTACGGTTTTGCCCGATACGCTTAATAAGCCCGACACTTTTGTTAATGATTTCAAGAAAATCTTTTGAAATTTCTTCCTCTGATTGAATAAAGAATGTCAATTTGCACGGAATGGTAACTTCTGTTTTTCTCAAACTTGTTTTACTTGCTGTGGCATTGTCGTCGATTCGTGTAGAGGCAATTGATGCGTACATAAAATCTTGTGCGTGTTGTTTGGTCAGTTCTTTTCTCTCGTCCTTAGGTAATTCAGCATTTGAGAAAAACAAAGTACCAAATCTTATCGCATCAATGTTGTCGTCGATTTCATCTTTTTCATCAGGAACCTTGTCCTTATCGTCCTTTTTGGGTTGAGGATTACGATTATCTTTATCCTTTGAATTGCCGAAATATTTGATAAACAAGTCAGGTATCTCGGTTTTATTGAATGTATAATAGTCTTCAACGGCTTCTCTTACAAGTCCCTTTATGGTCTTGCCCGGTATAAACGGCAGATGTTGCCCGTCCTTGATTACCAAAGCATCCAAATCTGCTCCGGCAGCCAAGCCCGATCCACAGTGCCATTCGTTGAAAAATTGTATTTCGTATTCGTATTTCATAATTATCCTTTTGAGTTAGTATCTTGATAAGTAACTGAATGTAGAGCAAGAACGTCATACACAGGGTACACCAACAAATCTTTCTCCTTAATTTTCCTCGACTGTGCATTTGTTAGTGTCGAAACGAGTTTGTTCAATTTCTTTGCTTTATCAGTTTTGTCGCCGACAATTGATAAAACCCTGTTGATTTTCTGCTTAGCCACATTGATGTCATCGTGCATTATGCTTAACCACTGACGGAGATGAGATTTGATAGCATTACCTTCTTTGTTCAAAAGTTGATTGGACATCTCAATTAGTTCGTCTATCCTTAGATAGCCATCTTGTTTTTTGTAGAAATACGGTCCGAACTGCCAAGAATGTCCTTCTTTCGGTGTGAGTTCGCGCTCAACGATTTCTTCGTAACTTTCCGTGAAACTATCTTGAACTTTGTGGAACATAAGGCAAGATGCTTTTCGTTCCGATTGTTTCTTTGCAAAATCACAAAGTCCATTTGCCAAGTTGTAGGCGTAGTAGAACGGGAACGAGGATTTCACAAAGGCAATTCCGGCACAGGCGGTAAGGTTGTCTATCTCTTTGTCTTCTCCTTTGCGTTGAAGATGATAATCTTTTAAAAAAGATGTCTTATCTTCAAATGATGCCAAAAATGCTTTGACGTATTCAACAGCGAAATTGGCTCTACAAATCAGATTGTAGTCCTCGCCGCTGAGGATTAGAGGACGGATTGGGATGTTTTTTTCATCTTCGAAACACCCTTTTACTGCTATGAACGCTGCTTTCGCAGAATCTTTTACAGCGTTGTCCAAATCCATTGAGAACTTTTTGAATTTTTCAGCACCCAACTTACAAACTTCTTCAACCACAGTTCCGAGACCGTTGCCGTCAATGTGAATAACGGCTATCCAATCGTTGTTGCCGCCTTTTTTGTCCAAATTAATCAATAATGGACGTTTCTCATCGTCGGGTATGGTTTTCTTTCTTATTTTTTCGTAAGTACGCTCCTTTTTACCATCGGCAGGGTCAAAATATTTTGCATTTGCAGCAGCATCTAAATACTCATACGTGCCCATTATAGGCTTATAATCAGTTACCGGCAATCCTGTCTGACGGCTTCTCGAAATGCCCATCAAACCGAGTGTTTGACTGCGCATAGGTTTGTTGCGTTGGATTTTAAGGCGACGTTCAAGTTCTTCGACTGCTTTGTCGTATTTTTCGTAATCGCCTGTCATTTCTACAACAGCCTGAGAAAATGTAATTCCGGGGGCGTGTTCTTGAACTTTTTTGGGGAATATTTTTACAAGTTTCTCACACTCAGTTCTATCATCGAAGATATATTTGATGTGTCCCGAGGCGTTAAGTATCGCTCCTGATTTGCCGTTATAGGGGTGGAAGTCTGTTACATTTTCTACGAACAAGTCTTTACACACCTCCTCCACCAACTCGCTTGCGCCGACAATCTCTTTCAGTTTGTTGGTCTGAAAGATGAAACTTTGGATGCCTTGGACGGCGGATCCGTATAGATATTGTGTCATTTTAATATTAGGTTTTGTTATTTTATTATTTTTTACGCCCTAAATTTATTATTTTCTTTAATTTTGTCCAAATTTTATTTTAAGTTTTTCTAAATATTTTTATAAAATACTTAAAATCAAAATTTTACACAAAATTTACTACCTCTTAATCGGTCTTTACCACAAACGGATTTTCTTAAAGAACATATCCAATACTGAATATATTTCTTTTATCGGATCATTAACTGTCGGTCTCATAATGCTTTAAGGGTTTTAATAATGTTTAAAAGGCTGTTGTTTTAAAAGGGAAACGGCACGGACAGCCAACTTTCAATGCCGCCCCTAACACTTTTTGCAAAGAAGTTTTTATTTCTCCTTATTGCCTTCGATTATTGCGATAATAATCGTTATAGCACCTGCGATAATTTTGCCCCACATGGTTATTAATTTAAAAAAAGTTCAACAATATTTTTATTTATTTTTCTCCTTTTTTAATTCGCTAAACAATCGTATTACGTTTTCGAGTCAGACATTGTATCAATAACAACTTCGATAATATCTTTTACTGCTATTAAAATTTTCTTTAAATCCATATTTTTATTTTTTATTGTTAGACATTTTGTTTAACTTTACACTGCAAAAATATACAGCAACTGTGCAGCCTTTTTGCACAGAAAAAAAACTTTTTTGAAATGACATTTGCTGAAACTGAAAAAACAGAGTTAAAACAAAAACTCACGGAAACAATTCTTAAAGAAATTGTCGCTTTCTTGAACACAGATGGCGGCACGGTTTATATTGGCGTTAACGATGACGGTTCTGTTTACGGTGTTGATAATCTTGACGACACGCTCAAAAAGATTGCTGACATCTTAGAAATGCAAATACTTCCCGACCCTCGAAATTTTGTTGAACTCGGCACTAAATATATCGAACAAAAACACGTTATCGAACTCAAAATTCAAAAAGGCGAAAGTCTTTATTACATAAAGAAATACGGCAGAAGTTCGCAAGGCTGTTTTGTTCGCGTGGGTTCTACAAGCCGTTCTATGACCGAACAGCAAATAACCATTACACACAACAAATATTTGGATTCAGCGGTTAAAATCACCGAAATCGAAAGCCGAATAACCGCTCCGACATTTCAGTATTTGAAACTTTTGCTTACCGAAAAAGGTTTTACAATCAATGAAACCACATTTGCGGAAAATTTTCATTTGTTAACCCAAAACGGTAAATTCAACAAAATGGCAGAACTTTTGGCTGACAAAAACGAGGTGTCGATAAAAGCGGTTCGTTTCAAAGGCAAAAGTAAAGCCGACGGCATATCGGTTCGCAACGAATACGGCGAGAAATGCCTTGTCGTTGCAATGAAACAAGCCTTTGACTATTGCGCAGATGTTATCAACGAAACGCGAACTTCCTTCCGTAACGGTGAGAGAATCAACACGCCGCTTTTTGATAAGACGGCATTTCGCGAAGTGTGGTTTAATGCTTGTCTTCATAATAATTGGGCTGACGGCACACCGCCTGCAATTTATATTTTCACCGATAGAATTGAAATAATTTCAACGGGCGGACTTCCGACGAATCTTTCCAAGGAGGATTTTTTTCGAGGCGTTTCAAAACCCGTGAATGAAGAACTCGCAAAACTTTTTAGCCGTCTCGACTTGATGGAGCAAACGGGCTACGGAATACCACTTGTTACAGGACGTTACGGAAAATCTGTCTTTGAATTTTTGGATTTCTTTTTGAGGGTAACAATTCCCTTTGCATACGAAATTGATGGAGAAATTTCGCAAAATGAGCCTGTAAATGATGGAGTAAACAATAATGACACAATAAATGAGCCTGTAAATAAGCCTGTAAATGAGCCTATAAATGAGCCTGTAAATCTTGTTATTGATGTAATAACAAAAAATCCGCATTTGCCAAAAGAAAAAATTGCGGAAAAAATCGGCAAATCACGAGCAACAGTAACAAGAATATTGTCAAAATTAGTTCAAGAAGGAATTATTGTTCGCATTGGTGCTGACAAAAACGGTCATTGGAAAATAGTTAAACGCAATTAAACTTTAAGATTTTTATCCAAATCTCATAAAAAATACCACATTTGGACAAAAATCCAAAAGTTTTCGTCCAAATCTCATAAAAAATACCACATTTGGACAAAAATCCCTTTTCTATTCAAAAATAAAACCGTATTTTTGCCGCCACAAACCAACACAAAATCATTATGGACAATCTTATCGGAAGAAACCGCGAATGTAATGAACTCCAATGGGCGTTAAACTCCCAACGTTCAGAATTTATAATCGTCTATGGCAGACGGCGTGTCGGAAAGACTTTTTTAATCAGAAAATTTTTCGACGATAAGTATAGTTTTCATTATGTCGGAGCGCATAAACAAGCCAAAAAATCACAGTTAAAAAACTTCCGTGAGGCACTTATCAATTATTCAAAAAACAACAACATCGAACCTATAAACGATTGGCATACAGCGTTTTTATGTTTAGAAAACTACTTAGAAAACTGCGGAGACAAACGCAAAATCATATTTTTTGACGAAATGCCGTGGGCAGATACTCAGGGCAGCGAATTTGTTGCCGAATTGGAATATTTTTGGGCTAACTGGGTTCAAAACCGCGACGATATTGTCTTTATAGCCTGCGGCAGCGCAACAAGTTGGATGAAAGAAAAATTAGAAGACAATCAAGGCGGACTTCACAACAGAATCACGCACAGAATTTATCTACGTCCGTTCTACCTTTACGAATCCCGCGAATACCTAAAAGTTCACGGTTTTGATTGGGACGAATATCAAATCTTGCAGTGTTATATGGTTTTTGGCGGTGTACCTTATTATCTTAGCCTTTTAAGACCGTATTTGAGTTTACAACAAAATATTGATTCTCTGATTTTTAGACGCGGTGGCGACCTTTCCGGCGAGTTCAACGAACTTTACAATGCACTTTTCAACAAGGCAGACAAGTATATCAAGGTTGTAAAACTTCTTTCAACACGGCGGCAGGGATTTTTACGCAGCGAAATCGAACAGCAAACGGGTTTCAAAGGCGGCGGACTGTCAAAAATTCTTGACAATCTTGAACGTTGTGATTTTATAATTTCGTATTCCCAATTCGGCAACAAAAATAAATTGTCGCTTTACCGTTTGTCGGATTTTTACACGTTGTTTTATTTCCGTTATGTTGACGGCAACAACACCCGCGATGAGCAATTTTGGCAGCATCATTTCACAGACCGCAGCGTTGAAGCATGGGAAGGTTTCACTTTTGAAGAAGTCTGCTTGCAACATTTACCGCAAATAAAACAAGGTTTGGGTATTTTAGGAATGGCGACAGAGGCTTCGTCATGGCGTTTTGTCCCGAAAAACAATGACGAAAGGAAGGGTGCGCAAATTGACCTTATTATCCGCCGTGCTGACAAAATCACGCATTTAATAGAGATAAAATTCAGCGAAAACCGTTATAAAATCACCAAGGATTATGAAGAACGTCTTTTGGAACGCAAAGAACTTTTTGCTGAAATGACGGGCGTTTCGCGGGGCTTGGTTTGTACTTTTATAACGCCAACGGGATTGTCGCAAGGTACACATTCACGACTTGTACACAGCGAGTTAACGGCAGAAGATTTATTTGCCGTGGTAAAAGAAAGATAACAATTTTCACAAAAAATACCGCAACGTATTCATTGCGGGGGTTTTAAAACCTTGCGGTTTTACACGCCCCGCCTAACCTCTGCCGCCGCTAACGCGGCTAAATGTCACTACAATTTAAAACAAAACCCACAACATCATTGAATTATATATTTCCAAATCAGACACATAGCCGCGAAGCGGCGGCATACGTTAGGCGGGGCGTGTTGTCGCGTATGCAACAAAAACCCCCGTATGCAGAGAAATAGCGGGATAATTTATTTTTATAAAATGTTGTTTTAATTACATTTTGCGGGGGTTTTAAAACCTTACGGTTTTACACCACCCGCCTAACCTCTGCCGCCGCTAACGCGGCTACAAAATGAATCCTTGTTCTAATGGAATATGCTCTCTGACATTGGCAGAAATACTTTATCCCTGAACCTAGTAAAGGGTCTTAATCCTTGTTCTAATGGAATATGCTCTCTGACTGTACCTATTGCTACATACGTTGAGACACTTAACGGTCTTAATCCTTGTTCTAATGGAATATGCTCTCTGATTAAGATACAACTGATCGAAACAGAAGCCCGGGCTGAGGTCTTAATCCTTGTTCTAATGGAATATGCTCTCTGATAGGATTTGTTATCTTATGGTATCAGCGTAAACTGGGGTCTTAATCCTTGTTCTAATGGAATATGCTCTCTGATATGAATTATGAAAACATTATATTTAGATGACATAATGTCTTAATCCTTGTTCTAATGGAATATGCTCTCTGATATACCGTCAAATACGCTTTGAGCGAATGCGATGTTTGTCTTAATCCTTGTTCTAATGGAATATGCTCTCTGATAGGTAATTTTGGTACTGTCAGTGTGTCAGAGAGTTAGGGTTCTATTTTAACAGTATTTTAAAGGATTTTAAGAAATTTTAACCCATTTTCGTGATAGTAAACTTTACATTTTTTTGTAAAGTTCGGCTACCATTTTTGGAACAAGTTTTCGTCAAAACCTAAAAAAATACTTCAAATTCGTTAAAAATTAACACGGAAGTTGTATTGCCGTGGTTTTCAAACCCATACTTTGCATCTAAGACTTTTTTTTTGAAAATATCCTTGCTCATTATGACAAAGAACATATCAACTTTACGGCTGTAAAAATAAAAAATGATTTCTTCCTAACCAAATTTTTTTGAAGTTTTTTTTATAAAAAAATTACTCGTTACTCGGCAACAAATAATCACTTGATTGAATTATACGGAAAATCTGCTCAGTATCAGCAACATCGGTTTTGTAACGTTTGCCGTCAGAAGACATTAATTTCAGTTGGTTACAATTTGTAACCGACTCGTTGCCTTCTTTTTTAAGTCGGTTTTTCAAGACTTTCCAATAATTATTGGGATTAACGCTGTCAGTTAAAACCGACACAACGTCCACAACAGAAAAATACCATTTTTCTTCATTTTCGTCCCAAACCGAACGAACTTTCTTTTCTTCAAATAGTTTTAAAGTTTCAATATTAGCCATAATGTTATTAATCATTTATCGCTATAATGCCCGTATGCTGAAATAACTTCAACAAAAACTTCCGTTTCAAAAATTCTGTAAACCAAACGATGTTTATCCGTTATTCGTCTGCTCCAACGGTTCATAGCCACACCTTTTTAACATATCCAACACATTTTCTCCGGGTAGCAAAGTCGTAAATTTTCCTTCATCGAATTGCTTTTCCGATTTCTCTATTTTAGCAAAAAACTCCGCGTTCAATTGTAGTGCTGTCATAATCTTAACCTTTTTAAATTTCCACAAAAATAAAAATATTTGATAATTTCTACAAAAAATATTTGTTTTATCCTGAAAAACTTCTTAAATTTCGGCGTTAACCAAAACGTACTCAAAATATGCCGTCCGACATCACAACATTAAGAAAATCAGGACATTTGAACGAGGCATTTTCTCTCGCTCAAAAAGCCTTTGACGACAATCCCGACGATATTTGGAATCGTCGAAACCTTGCATGGGTGGTTTACGATTTTGCAAAACAAAATTTTTTGCGCACTAAAACATGGTGGAAAAATTACGGAGAATTTTGCCGTTGGTGGGGTTTTGACGGTTTTCAAGACGAAGACTATTTGCCGCAACAAAACCAATCCGGCGAAAAAATTTCACCGCTTGCAGAGCGTCATGTGAATTGTTTCAAACGCTGTCGAAGGGTGTTGAAAAAGAAGTTTTCACGCCCGAAACATTTGCATTTGAAGGCAAAATAATTATTACCGACAAAGGATTCGGCTTTGTAAAATTTGACGGTAAATCTATTTATGTACCTGTTGAAATGCTCAGCGGTAAACAATTCAAAAACAAAACGTTAGTTAAAGGTCGTTATAAAAAATCTTTCAATAAAAAGAAAAACGAAGACGGCTTTACGGCGGTAGAAATTAATTAAAAATCAGGCAAAACTTTATGGAACTTATAATCAATACATACGGAACATCGCTGAACCGCGACAACGAAGGATTTGTTATCACCACAAAAGACGGTCGGCAACGAATCCCAGCAATAGGTATCACTTCGATTCAAATTTCAAAAGGAGCACAGATAACCTCCGATGCCGTTATGCTCGCTATCGAAAAAGAAATCGAAGTCCTCTTTATGGATAATCAGGGCAACCCGATGGGCAGAATTTGGAGTCCGAAATACGGTTCGGTATCAACAATCCGAAAAGGTCAAATAGAGTTTACGTTTTCAAAAGCGGCTCTCGATTGGATAAAAGATGTTATCGTCAAGAAAATCAGCAATCAACAGGTGATTCTTCAAATGATGGATTGTAAAAACGATGACGAAAACCAAAAACGTAAAAAAGCCGTCAACCGCCTTGAAGATTACCGCGCAAAAATTATCGGTCTTGACGGCGAAATCGTCAGCGACGTTGCCCCTACCCTTCGCGGCTGGGAAGGCGTGGCAAGCAGGATTTATTTCGAGACTATTCAAATGTTTCTGCCCGAAGAATACCGCTTTAAAGAACGCAGTCAAAAACCCGCTTTCGACATCGCAAATGCCTTATTGAATTACGGTTACGGTATTCTTTACGGACGTATTGAAGGCGCGTTAATCAAAGCCGGAATCGACCCTTACGTGGGCGTTCTTCACCGCGACGATTACAACCGTCCCGTTTTGGTTTACGACGTGATAGAGATTTTCAGGGTCTGGGTTGATTACGTGGTCTGGAATCTTTTGTGTCAGAAAGTTGTGGGCGAAGAGTTCTATTCCGTCAAAAGCGACAACAGCGTTTGGCTCGAACAACTCGGACGGCGAATCCTTATTCAGAGCCTCAACGATTATATGGACGAGGTCATCACTATCAACGGAATACAACGAAGCCGTATAACGCAAATTCAACTTTATTGTCAGGATTTGGCACAACGGTTTAAGGAATGCGTAATTAACAATTAAAAATTGGGAGTTATTATGGCGGAAAATTTAATGTTGATGTGCGGGGCAAAAATCACATCGCCCGAAGACAAACTTATGAAAGTAACGGTATCGTATATCGCTGACAAACTCAAAAATCCGAAACCCGAAATTGAGGCTCAAATACGTCAAATGCGGGATATGCTTACCATTGACGAAAAGAAATACCGCGAATTTAAGAAACAGTTACCGTATATCGTAACGAGTTGGTTTGCGCCGCCTCTGCGCCGAAAAGAAAATTTTGCATACGCCGAATTTTTTATTCTTGACCTTGACCATCTTCAAGAAAAAGGCTTAGGCATTATTTCGCTTAAAAACTTGATTAACAGAGATTCCCGTGTAATGATGAGTTTTGTCTCGCCGAGTGGCGACGGCTTAAAAATACTTTTCCGTCTGAAAGAAAAAATATACGATGCAGGGATTTTTAAAACGTTTTATAAAGAATTTGCCGCGAAATTTGCCGCTCAATACAATTTGATTCAGGCTGTGGATTCTCAAACGTGCGATGTGGCGCGGGCGTGCTTTATGAGCATAGATAAAGACGTGTATTTCAACCAAGAAGCCGATACTATCGACATTAAAACTTTCATAAATATTGACAATCCGTTAGAGATGTCAGACCTTTCAAAAAGTCAGCAAAAAGAAGAAAAGCAACAGCCGAAAGAAGAAACAAAGCACGACAACGACCCCGACAAAGAAGCAATGCAGAAAATTGCCGACATTCTCGGTCAAAAACTCCGTGGTAAAAAAGAGCAAAAACCTAAAAGCGAACCCGTTGTCCCCGAAATCTTGAACGAACTTATCACCGGGCTTAAAGAATACGTTTTGCAAGCCGGAGCGGAGATTTATAATGTTGTAAATATTCAATGCGGGAAAAAGGTTCAAATAAAACTCGGATTAAAGAAAGCGGAGATTAACGTTTTTTACGGTAAACGCGGATTTTCTGTTGTCAGCGTTCCGAAAGGCGAAACCGACGGCGAGTTCAACGAAATGATGAAAAATTTGATTTGGTGTTATATCAACGAAAATTAAAGGGGGAAGATGACACGAAAAAAACAAGACCTTACCGCCGAAGATATTTTGCAACGTATTGCCGAGGCGGGGATTAAAGACGATGACGAAATAAAACGCACACCCGAAGACGAAGAGTCAATGCTTGATTCTTTACCCGAAAGAGTGCGTAAAATTCTAAATATCAACGAAAACCAAAGAAAATCAACGGATATGCTGTTTTTTGTAATGTACGACATCGCCCACAACAAAGTAAGGAATATGGTGGCGAAATATCTCATTAAGCGAGGTTGTTATAGGATTCAGAAGTCGATATTTTTAGCGGATTTACCGCCGGAGGATTTCAACAAGATAAAAAGCGATTTGGCGGAAGTTCAAGCGGCATACGACAACCTCGACAGCATTTTGATAGTCCCGATTTCAACCGATTATCTAAAATCGATGAAAATAATCGGTCAAAACATTGACGTTGATTTAATTATGAGGAACAAAAATACGCTGTTTTTTTGAATCAAAAGTCAATTTTGCTTAACTTCCGCCATTTATAGAAATCAATTTACACCTTGCAATTATGACTTCTATAATGTATAGAAGTCAATTTACACCCTGCAATTTTGACTTCTATAATGCATAGAAATCAATTTACACATTGCAATTATGACTTCTATAATGTATAGAAATCATTTCACACCCTGTAATAATGACTTCTACTATTGGTAGAAATCAATTTACACCTTGCAATTATAACTTCTCCATTGTTGGAAAATGAACGCGCAGGGCGAACACATAGGCGCAGGGCGAACACATAGGTTAGCCCTCGGTCTTAATCCTTGTGTGAATTATTCATAATCATATTCATATCCACATTCATTGCGGGGGTTTTAAAACCTTACGGTTTTACACCACCCGCCTAACCTCTGCCGCCGCTAACGCGGCTACAAAATGAATCCTTGTTCTAATGGAATATGCTCTCTGACAAATAAGGTAATCTTATCAACCGAGCTTGATGAGGTCTTAATCCTTGTTCTAATGGAATTTGCTCTCTGACATATTACTGAAATAAATGTAGATGATTTCATTCAGGTGTCTTAATCCTTGTTCTAATGGAATATGCTCTCTGACGAATTCAGTCATCGTTATGTAAATGACGCAAGTAGTGTCTTAATCCTTGTTCTAATGGAATATGCTCTCTGACTTGGAGAGTAGTTGAGTACCCAATCGGCGACAAGGCGTCTTAATCCTTGTTCTAATGGAATATGCTCTCTGACTTTGCAATAGTGTAACCGTAAATCTTAAAAAGTCTTAATCCTTGTTCTAATGGAATATGCGCTCTGACCCCCGAAGAAAGATTATAAGTAAAAAGGAAACGGTCTTAATCCTTGTTCTAATGGAATATGCTCTCTGACACTTGAATTAATCTGCAATAAGTTTTTTACGGAAAATGTCTTAATCCTTGTTCTAATGGAATATGCTCTCTGACCACAGAATCGACGAAGAAGAAATTAGATTCGACGGTCTTAATCCTTGTTCTAATGGAATATGCTCTCTGACAGGTAATTTTGGTACTGTCAGAGTGTCAGAGAGTTAGGGTTCTATTTTAACAGCATTTTAAAGGATTTTAAGAAATTTTAACCCCTTTCCGTGATAGTAAACTTTACATTTTTTGTAAAGTTCGGCTACCATTTTTGGAACGAATTTCCGTCAAAACCTAAAAAAATACTTCATTTTCGTTAAAAATTAACACGGAAGTTGTATTGCCGTGGTTTTCAAACCCATACTTTGCATCTAAGACTTTTTTTAAAAAATATCCTTGTTCAATATGACAAAGAACATATCAACTTTTACGGTTGTAAAAATAAAAAATGATTTTTTTCTAACCAAATTTTTTTGAAGTTTTTTTCAAAAAAATTACTCGCAGTGTATCATTTTATCAGGCAGCAGAATCCAAGCCACGAGAGTGGCGAAAGCCATTAGACGGGGGTGTGAACCCCCGGAATAAATGGTCATTCGATGTAAACGACCACCTGATACCAAATGACATTAATTTCCTCCTCTACCTTATAAAATTAGTAAACTTACCTCTTTCTCTTTCGGGGAATTTTGCCGTGCCTGAGGCAAATTGTTTAAGCATATACGCCATATTGTCAGCAAGAGTGCGCATTGTTTGAAGCCCTTCATCGTCTTTTGAAACTTCACCTTCGGTCATTCCGTAACCTATATTCCAATATTGCGATGTAACTATCGGCATATTAAGCATTTGAAACGGCATTTGTAACGTCTGAAACGCAGCCGTTGCCCCTCCCCTACGGCAAACCGTTACCGCTGCGGCGGGTTTGCCTTGCATTTTAGCACCGCCGGCAAATCCCATTCTTTGAATCACCGACAATACTTGTCCTGCGGGCTGACCGTAATACACGGGCGAGCCTACAATTAGGGCATCACATTCGCCCATTTTTTCGATTAACTGATTACAAACATCGTCATCAAAAACGCATTTTCCGAGATTTTGAGCATGACATTGTCCGCACGCCACGCAGCCTCTTACGGGACGGTTACCGAGTTGAGCGATTTCGCTGTCGATATTGTGTTTTTTTAGTTGAGCGGCTATTTCGCTCAGCATTGTGAAAGTATTTCCGTTACGTCTTGCGCTACCGTTGATTAACAGCACTTTAAGGTCGTGAACGTTGATTCCTGCCGCCTCTGCGCACGAAGCGAGCGCACTTGTGCTGACAGTTGCGACTGCTGCTGTTGCCGCTACTGTACCCATTTTTTTTATGGCATCGCGGCGTGAAATATTTTCTTCTTGATTATCCATAATTGATTGTTAATTTAATTTTTTTGTGCAAGATAATAAAAAAACAAGATTCTTTCCAAAAAAAGGAGAAATGTTTTTTTTGAAAAAATCAAAAATATTTCCTAATATTGCACCGTTAATCTCGAAATGGTGTGTAATTAGTACTACACTAAACCTCGAAATGGTGTGTAATCAGTATAGTACTAAACCTCGAAATGGTGCAAATTGTTGATTATGAGGAGGAAAATTTATAAAAAATTACTTGACTGGAAAAATAAGTCAAACGGGCATACCGCCGTCTTAATAGAAGGGGCAAGACGTATAGGAAAAAGTTACATCGTTGAAAAATTCGCAAAAAATGAATACAAATCGTATATCATTGTGGATTTCAACGATATGGCTGAGGATTTACAGGACATTTTTGACCATTATCTAAATAAAAGAGACGACTTTTTTATGCGGCTTTCTCTCTATTACGGTGTTAAACTCTACGAAAGAAATTCCGTTATTGTTTTTGACGAAATTCAACAATATCCGAAAGCCCGTGCTGCAATAAAATATCTTGTCAAAGACCATAGGTATGATTACATCGAAACAGGCTCGCTGATTTCGATAAAAAGAAACGTCAAAGACATCGTAATTCCGTCAGAAGAAGAACATTTGGAAATGTTTCCAATGGATTTAGAGGAGTTTCTTTGGGCGTTGGGCGACGATATGTTTATGGATTTCATACGGGATTGTTATGCAAAAAAAACATCTCTGGGCAGTCTTCACCGTAAGGGTATGGATTATTTAAGACAATATATGGTGATTGGCGGAATGCCGCAAGCAGTATCAGAATATGTTGCTACCAAGGATTTTGATTCTGTTGACAGGGTAAAGCGCAATATTATAAGGCTTTACCGTGAAGACATTTCAAAATATGCCTTTGAAGCGGAAACAAAAGTTACAAGAATTTTTGACGAAATACCGTCTCAACTTCAAAAACACGAGAAAAAATTTCGACTTTCGGCTCTCGGCAGCAATGTTAAAATGCGCGATTACGAAGATGCCTTTTTTTGGCTTGACGATGCAAAAATTATTAATGTCTGCTACAATTCTACCGAGCCGAATATAGGATTAAGGCTTAATACCGACCGTACAACCATGAAATGTTATTTTTGCGATACGGGTTTGTTGATTTCTACGGCTTTTGATACCGAAACTATTCAGAGGGAGCAATTATACAAAAAATTGATTTTAGACAAACTTGAATTCAACAAAGGAATGTTGGTTGAAAATATTGTAGCCCAGATGTTTAAAGCAAACGGACATAGTCTGTTTTTCTTTACTTCGTCTGACAAAGTTGCGGAAAACAGAATCGAAATTGATTTTTTGCTTTCAAAAAAGTTGCTGACAAATCGCCATAATATTATTCCCGTGGAAGTAAAATCCACTACAAGATATACGCACGTTTCGTTGGATAAATTTAGCAAAAAGTATCCTGAATATCTTGATACTCCGATACTTTTTCACACGGGAGATTTAAAGGTTGAAAACGGAATACTGTATTTACCATTATATATGGCAGCAGTAGTGTAATCACCCTTCAAACAAACTATCCATCGTGATACATTTTTGAACGTGTCCGCTGTATTCGTTTGGTGTTAAGCCGTAAGTTGTGATGAGCGTTAAATGCGGATTCTTTTTGATTTTGGTTTCGGTCATAAAGACTTCAACTTTTTGACGAAGTTTCAAATCATAATCCTTTGTTATAGTGTACATTCCGTTTGAAAATTTAATTTCACAAACGTTTATTACACGGTCATCACGATTGATGAGCATATCTATCTGAACACCCGGCGTTGAAGTTTTTCGCCACGGCATTATCTCGGTTTGAACGCCGCTGATTCCAAGTGCATGTTTTATTTGGTCTTGATGAACATAACAAACCTCTTCAAACGCATAACCGCGCCAAGCATTCAACTGCGGCGAATTGAGATTGTCAGCCCAAAAACTACGGTTGTGAGTTTTAGGCAAGTCGTTGAAATACAAATAAAAAAGTGAGAACAAATCAACTAATTTATATCTTGTATCCCTCGACGAGGCACCAAAATATGTGTAAGAAATAATAAAATTACTTGCTTGAAGTCCGCGCAAAATTTCCGTCAGACCGCCGCCCGAATTTAGCGAAAGTTTTTCAGCGATTTCTTTGCGGGTAAGACCTTCGCGACGTGTACTCAAAGCCTTTACAACCGCCATATATTTCTCTGAATCAACAAACAATGAGCCGTAAAGTCTTTCAAATTCGTTGACGAGTTTTCCGTCAGAGAAAAAAAACAGTTGGTCAATATTTTGCGCAAGACTAAGACCCTTCTGGAAATACGACATATAATACGGAATGCCGCCGGTAATCATATACGCTTGCAGTTGGTCATACCGGTCGAGAACAATGCCTTTTTTCTGATAGAATTTTTCGCATTCTTTTAGCGTAAACGGCACGATTTGCATTTCACACGTTGAACGTCCGTAAAGTCCGCCCGTATTATTCAGCAACTTATTGGAAATCCACGAAGTAGCCGAACCGCAGACAATTAAAAACAAATTGTGTTGTCCAGCTCCGAAACCATTCCAAAAATGTTCAAATGCGGTTATAAAATTTGAACGCGGAGTATCTAACCACGGCAATTCGTCAATAAAAACGACAAGACGTTTACGCTTTGACTTCCTCAAAATCAGTTCTTTAAGTCTATCAAAAGCCTCAAACCAATCTTCGGGAACGCCCGGTATCAAACTTCCGTATGCTCTGAGCGTATCGGCGAATTTTCTGAGTTGTTGTTTTGCTAAAAGTTCGGCATTATCTGCCATTTCAAACGGGGACAACGCCGTATGAAAAAACGTAAAATCCTTTTCAAAATATTCTCTTAAAAGAAAAGTTTTTCCCGTTCTTCTTCGTCCGTAAACGACTAAAAATTCTGCTTGTTTTGAGTTATACAAATCTTGTAACTTACTCTGTTCTAATTCTCTACCTACAATAAACTCTCTCATCTTGTTCAAAATTATTTCGCCACAAATATACAAAAAATACTAATTGCGGCGAAATAATTTCAAAATTATTTCGCCGCAATTAACTAAAAATACCCTTTTGCGGCGAAATAATTTTCTAAAAAAATCTTTCTTTTCAGCAAAGAAAAAACTAAAAAATCTTTTTAACTTTGCGCTGAATTTTAAAAAAAAAAGGAAATTTAAATGGAACTTTGTTTAATAGTTGCCGTTGACGAAAAAAATGCAATCGGCAAAGATAACCGTTTGTTGTGTCGGTTGTCGGGCGATATGAAAAATTTTAAGGAACTCACCACGGGACACCCCGTCATAATGGGCAGAAAAACTTTTGATTCGCTTCCAAAAGGAGCATTACCGAACCGCGTAAACATCGTTTTAACACGGGACGAAGAAAAAATTTTCGACAACGCCATCTCTTGCAACAGCATTGACGAGGTTATGAATTTGCGCGTTATAAAAAATTGCGAAAAATGTTTCGTTATCGGCGGACAAGAAATTTACAAGCATTTTTTTGATATTGCCGACAAAATTTATTTAACGAGCATACGCCACACTTTTGAAGATGCCGACGCTTTTTTCCCCGAAATCGACATCGACTATTGGCGCATAAATTCGGTTTCAGACGAGTTCAAAGCCGACGAGAAAAACGAATACCCGTATTTTTTTGCCGTTTACGAAAGGATAAGATGATTATGAAATATTTAGCATTATACCTTCTTGTTGTAGGAATTATCGGCATCATATTTTTGTGCACTGACAAATACAAGGCAACTCACGAAAAATGGCGGATAAAAGAATTTACTCTTCACGTCTTAGAATTTTTAGGCGGAGTCTTTTTTATGCTGCCGACAATGTACATCATCAGACATAAATGCCGTAAAATCAGTTACTTCTTGGTTACATACGCGGCATTAATCCTGTGGTGCGGAGGGCTTTATTTTTTGATAAAAAATCAATTAATGTAACCAAAACGTAAAAATTTGAAACAAAAACGTAAAATTATTTTAACAAAAACCACTACTTTTACAAACAAAATTAATAACAAAAACATTTTGAGTAATGAAAAAAATATTTTTTACGATTTTGCTTTCATTTTGCGTTATGACCTTTTTGAAAGCGCAACAGCCGGATTTCCATGCCGGATTCGGAAATTTTCCTGCTCCCGTAGAGCCTGATTTCAAGGACATTAATTATGCCGGCGACGATTTGGAAGCACACCGTTTGGACATTTATCTTCCCAAAACGGGCGAAAAAACTTACAAAGCCGTTATCGCCATTTACGGTTCGGCATGGTTTTCTAACAACATGAAGGGAATAACTTATTTCTCCTTAGGTAAACCCTTGATTGATGCGGGTTTTGCTGTTGTCTGTTTAAATCACCGTTCAAGTACTGACGCTAAATTTCCGGCGCAAATTGAGGACGTAAAAGGTGCAATCCGTTTTATCCGCGCTAACGCAAAAAAATACAACATTGATCCGTCGTTTATCGGCATAACAGGTTTTTCTTCGGGCGGACATCTTTCTGCAATGGCAGGAGTAACTAACGGTTCAAAAGAACTTGAAGGCAACATCGGCGGCAATTTAAATGTTTCGAGTGATGTTAATGCCGTTGTTGACTGGTTCGGACCTGTTGATATGGCACACATGCACAACTGCGAAACTTTCAACGATGAAAAATCACCTGAGGCTGTTCTTATTGGCGGCGCACCGAAAGACAATCCCGACAAAATCGACTTTATCAGTCCCGTAACATACGTTGCAAAAAGCAAGAACACGCCGCAATTTCTTGTAATTCACGGCGATGCTGACAACGTTGTACCTTATTGTCAAAGCGTAAATTTGTCAGAAGAATTAAAAAAGAAAGGTGCGTTGAAAGAATTTATCACCGTTCCTAACGGTCAACACGGACCGATAACTTTCAACGAAGATACTTATAAAAAGATGACCGAGTTTTTTAAAGAACAAGCGGGCATTAAAAAATAAAACAATAGACAATTATGAAAAGACTTTTATCAGCGGCTTTGTTGATGTTGCCGCTCGGACTTTCGGCTCAAAACCCGATTATTAACACTCAGTTTACCGCCGACCCTACGGCGAGGGTTTTCAACGGAAAAGTTTATTTGTTTCCCTCGCATGACATTTTACAACCGTCGCCTCTACCGCAAGGCATGAGACCTAACTGGTTTTGTATGGAGGATTACCATGTTTTTTCGTCAGACAACCTTACTGAATGGACTGACCACGGCGTAATTCTTACTCAAAAAGACGTTCCTTGGGGAAATCCTAACGGTTACAGTATGTGGGCACCTGATTGCGTATACCGTAACGGCAAATATTATTTTTATTTTCCTAACGTTGTAAAAGACGGTATGGGATTCGGTGTCGGTGTAGCAATCGCAGACAAACCCGAAGGGCCTTACACACCGTTAAAAGAAAACATCAAAGGCATCAACGGTATTGACCCTTGTGTACTTTTAGCCTCTGACGGCAACGCTTATATATTTTGGGGAGCGGGACGTTGCGCAAAACTCAAAGACAACATGATAGAACTTGCCGACGACACCCCGTCAGAAAAAGTAAAATTCGGCGACCATGAAATAGAAATGAAAGGCGTTAACTGTCTGAAAGACCTGCCTAACCGTCAGGCGGAAGGTCCTTTTGCTTTTGAGTATAACGGCAACTACTACCTCACATACCCTTACGTTAGAAATAATACAGAGGTTATCGGATACGCCATGAGTAAAAATCCTATGGGGCCGTACACATATAAAGGTGTGATTATGGCGGAACATGCTAACGGTTGTTGGACAAATCATCATTCAATCATTAATTACAAAGGTCAGTGGTACTTTTTCTATCATCATAACGATTTTTCTCCTAACGATGACAAACGCCGCAGCGCAAGGATAGAAAAATTATATTTCAATCCTGACGGCACGATTAAGGAAATAAAACCGACCTTACGCGGAGTAGGCATTGCCAACGCACTTTCAAAACTTGAAGTAGACCGTTATTCAACAGCCTCTAACGATGTAACAATCAAGTTTTTGGATACGGAAGACAAATTTAAGGGCTGGGAAGTTTCTTTACCGAAAAAGGGCAGTTTTATAACCTTCAACGACGTTGATTTTTCTGCTGTCAGCGATGGTTATCTCACCGCTAACGTCAAAGCCGACAAAAACACGCATTTTGTTGTCAGGGAAAAGTCTGCGAAAGGCAAAGTTATCGCTGATTTCAAAGTTGTCTGCATAACGGAAGGACAGTTTAAGAGGGATTACAGCGGACAATGGCTCACCGTTACCGCACCGCTTGAATACACTCCGAAAGGCGTTACAGACCTTTATATTACGACCGATCAAGGCGGTTTGAGTATTGACAATTTGCAGTTTAAAAATCGCGAAAAATACTTTTCAAAGCCTTCGGTAGGCGTTGCTGCGCCGGACAATGACGGTTTTATCAGACGTTGGTTTTTGTTAGAGCCTGTCAACAAAGAGAATCCCACAAACGCTGTTTTCACGGATTCGTATCTAAAAGAAGTTTTTTACGAAACTGATTTTCGTAAACTTTTTACAAATTCACCCGTTGATAATGAAAAGGTAAAATATAAAGACCAAACTTTGGTTCGTCATAAATTAGACAGTGAGAATTACAACGTAAAATTGTTTCGTTTTGCCGAGAGTTACAAAAAGCATGTTTACGGAGTTATGTTTTCAGTTATTACTTTAATTGAGTGCGACCAAGACTTTGAAAACGTGCGTTTTGCAGCCGGTAGCAATTCTGCTTCTATGTGGTGGTTGAACGACGAAGAAATCCTTTTGATGTCCGGCGACCGCCGTATGGTGAAAGATGACTGCGTGTCAAAACGCATAACTTTAAAGAAAGGCTTAAACGTTCTTTCTGGAGCAATTATTAACGGTCCGGGAATGAGTGATTTTTGTGTCAGATTTTTAGATTCAAACAATCAGCCGGTAAAAGGCATAAAAATAAGATAATAAAAAAACACTCGTTCCTAACTTTTTATAAATCACCAATTTAAAATTAAGTATAAAAAAATATTAATTTTTTTTGAAAAAATATTTGGTTATAACGAAAAATTTTTCATAAATTTGGCTCAAATAAAATCATTGGCTTAATGGAAAATTACGGCGAAATAGTACAGGTTATCGGACCTGTTGTGGATGTCAGTTTTGAAAAGACGGGGGCGGCGTTACCGGCGATACTTGACGCTCTCGAACTCTCGCGCGACAACGGCGAAAAACTGATTATCGAGTGTCAGCAGCATATCGGCGAACACACTATCCGAACTATCGCGATGGACTCAACCGACGGTCTGCACCGTGGCATGAAAGTATATCCTACCGGCTCTCCGATTAAAATGCCGGTCGGCGAAAAAATCAAAGGACGTTTGATGAACGTTGTCGGAAACGCTATCGACGGTTTGAGCGTTTTGGACAAGGAAGGCGGCTATCCGATTCACCGCGAACCTCCTCAATACAAAGAACTTACAACCGAAACAACGCCACTTTTTACAGGTATCAAGGTCATTGACCTTATTGAACCTTATGCAAAAGGTGGTAAAATTGGTCTTTTCGGTGGTGCGGGCGTAGGTAAAACCGTGTTAATCATGGAGTTAATCAATAATATCGCAAAGGCTTATTCTGGTCTTTCGGTGTTTGCGGGCGTGGGCGAAAGAACTCGTGAAGGCAACGACCTTCTGCGTGAAATGCTCGGCTCCGGGGTTATGAGTTACGGAGAAGCGTTTAAAAACGATATGGAAAACGGCGGCTGGGACTTGTCGAAAGTTGATTATAATGCCGTCTTAAATTCCAAAGTATCAATGGTTTTCGGTCAGATGAACGAACCGCCCGGAGCAAGAGCAAGAGTGGCTTTGTCAGGCTTGACGGTAGCAGAATATTTCCGCGACGGAGACCAAAAAGGCAAAGGTAACGATATTCTTTTGTTTGTTGACAACATTTTCCGTTTCACACAGGCGGGTTCGGAGGTTTCGGCACTTTTAGGTCGTATGCCTTCGGCGGTAGGTTATCAACCGACTTTGGCTTCTGAAATGGGTGCAATGCAGGAAAGAATCACGTCAACAAAACACGGTTCAATCACCTCAGTACAAGCAATTTACGTTCCGGCGGACGACTTGACCGACCCCGCTCCGGCAACAACATTCAGTCACTTGGACGCAACGACGGTGCTTTCAAGAAAGATTGCTTCTTTGGGTATTTATCCGGCTGTTGACCCGCTTGATTCAACATCAAGAATCCTGACACCCGAAATTGTCGGCAAGGCTCATTATGAGTGCGCACAAAGGGTTAAACAGATTTTGCAGCGTTATAACGAGTTGCAGGATATTATTAACATTCTCGGTATGGACGAACTCTCTGAGGCTGACAAACTTACGGTTTCGAGGGCAAGACGTGTTCAGAGATTCTTGTCGCAACCGTTCCACGTAGCGGAGCAGTTTACGGGACTTCAAGGAAAACTTATTCCGATTGAAGATACGATAAAAGGCTTTAATATGATTATGGACGGCGAAGTTGACCAATATCCTGAGGCGGCTTTCCACTTAGTCGGCACTATTGAAGAGGCTATCGAAAAAGGCGAGCGTTTACTCAAAGAATCGAAATAATTATGAAAGTAGAAATAATTTCACCGGACAGCGTAGTTTACTCCGGCGAGGCAACGTTAGTGAGCCTTCCCGGAGCAAAAGGCGCGTTTGAAATACTTCAAAACCACGCCGCCATAATTTCGTCGCTTTCAGCAGGTAAGATAAAACTTCAAACCTCAGAGGGCGATAAGTTTTTCGACATCAGCGGCGGAATGGTAGAATGTAACAAAAATAAAGTGAACATATTAGTAAATAAAAAAAAATAGTCGCAAAACTTTTTGCGACTATTTTTTTTTAAAAAATTTTATTCTGCCTTCCATTCATAAATGCCGGAGGAGAATTTTTCGGGAAGTATGACTTCGAGTTTTAAGGCTTTTGTCTTGATTGGTTCAAAGTCTACTTTGCAGGCTGCGCCGCGTTCTGTTTTGTAAGGCGTTATGTTTTTGACAGGTTGCCAGTTACCGCTGTTGTCTTTATAATAAACTTTCCAACTTTTCGGCACACGGCAGCCGCCCCAAGGTGCGTCGTCAAACCAATAAACGGTACTGCTTTTTACCTCCGACTCCTCTTTGAAATCATAAACGAGCCATTCGGTGCAATCGTTTTTAGGCCACCAATGATAATACGGAATCGAACGGTCTTCGGCATCTTTGGGCAAAAGTCTGTCGTTGAGTGCGCTCAATGCCGGCGTTTTGGTACTTGCTGAAACTTGACTTTCAGAGGCTAATGTCGGCGGCTCGGTCGGACGGGTAGCGTTTAAATCCTGAGGCAACCAAACTTTCATTTTACCGCTGCCGCGATGACACCACGCATAATACGGAATAAGTTTCAGTTTGACATTTTTTGCCGCAAGGTAGCCGTTTTGGTCAAAATCCAAAACCTGAGCATCTGTCAACAACGCCTTAACTGGATACGAAAGCACCTTATAATCAAAGGATTGAAACTTCGGTTTTTGATTCAGCAACATTCCTGAAATGTCAAAATCGTTATCAGGAAATTCAGCACAATAAACTATCGGACCACATTCTACTGACACCTGACCCTTGTCGGCTTCAACATTGCTTTTAGCGCGGACAGTTCTCGGTTGCATATCGAAAGCAATCTCCACTTTGTCGCCTTTTTTCCATGAACGGTTAATCGTAAAATAACCGTCTTTTTCCAAAACGCCTTCTTCTTTACCGTTAACTAAAACCTTGAAACTAAGACGTTTATTATCGCTGTAAGAATACAAATCCGACGGCACGACATCACCTTTTACCCAACCCGGAATACGGATTTTCAGCGCGAAATTTCCCGCTTTGTTGTCAGAAATCAAAACGCTGACATTTCCCGACCAAGGATATTCGGTTTTTTGTTCGATTACGACTTTTTTGCCGCCGACAGTCAAGTTGCTTGTGTTTGACATAAAGAGGTTTACGTAAACGTTTTTGTCTTTAACGGCATAAACATAGCCCGGAATCGACGGAATAAATCTGCAAATATTACTCGGACAACAAGCACAACCGAACCACGGCTGACGTTGATGTTGACCCATACTTTCAAGCGGATTCGGATAGAAAAATCCGCCGCCGTCAAGACTTACGCCCGAAATCAAACCGTTGTAAAGTGTACGCTCCAAAACGTCGTAATACTTTGAATCACCGTGAAGTAAAAACAACCGGTAGTTGACGTAAACGTTTCCGATTGCGGCACAGGTTTCGCAATACGCGCTCATGTTCGGCAAATAATAGTTTTCGCCGAAAGCCTCGCCGTTAGAGGTTGCGCCTATTCCGCCGGTGATGTAAAGTTTTTTCGTAACAATGTTGTCCCAAATTCTGTCCACAGCAGAGATGTAATCTTTGTCGCCCGTAAGTGCTGCAACGTCAGCCATTCCCGCATACATATAAGCGGCTCTGACAGCGTGTCCGACAGCCTCGTCCTGCTCAACGACCGGCTTGTGAGCCTGCGAATATTCATGAACGATTGTTGTTTTGCCGCGATAGTCAAGCAAAAATTTTGCCTCGTCCAAATACTTTTTTTCGCCAGTTGCGAGATAAAGTTTTGCCAAACCCATTTCAGCGATTTGATGTCCGGGGACAACACACGCCTGATTTTTGCCCGCGCCGACTTCCTTACAAACACAATCTGCAAAACGTTTCGCGATGTTCAAAAGTTTTGTGCTGCCGGTAGCCTGATAATGAGCGACTGCCGCCTCGCAAAGGTGTCCGAGATTGTACAGTTCGTGGCTCAAATCCTCTTCTAATTCCCAACGTTTTTCGCCCGCCCACGGGTGAGGGTGCGACGGGTTTTGAGTCCGGGCGGTGTAAAGATAACCGTCAGGCTCTTGCGCCTTGCCGATAATGTTGATGACGGAATCTACATACGCCTGCAACTTTTTGTCAGGATAAGTTTGGAGAATGTAACTTGCACCTTCGATGGTTTTGTACGGGTCGGTATCGTCAAAAGAATAACCCATAACACCTTCTACTTCAAAGACTTTTGAGGGGTCTTGAAGATGTTTTGCCGCATTCTCGAAATTGGTGTAACGGTGAGTTTCTTCACATTTTGAAAACGCAAGCGGAATAGTTGTTTTACGACTTGCTTCAAGTCTTTGCCCCCAAAAACTGTCCGTTACTTTCACTTTTGTAAACTCGACGGGCGTAATCGGATAGCCCTGACTCTGTGCGGAAACGTCTCCGCAAACGGCTATCAACGCCGCTGAAACTAAAAACCTTTTCATAAATTGTTAAACTTTAAATTTCTTAAATAACCTTTAAAAGCCCAATCGCCTTCGGCATTTCTGCCGAGAGTGATGAATTGCGAGGGTTTTATCATAAGTTGAAGATCTTTTTCGCTGACAAATGTGCCGTTGAAAAATATTTTTTCGATTCTGCCGTCAAACTCCACACGAATTTTAACCCATTGATTTTCATACTTTTTAGCGTTGTCTTTGCCTAAACCGGCATCTTCGTACCAACCGTAATGATTAAAAATTCCGCAACGAGGTTCAGTGCCGTTAACGAGCATAATTTTTTCTAATTCGTCATGACTTGACGTAAAGTCTGCAATACATTCGTTAAGTTCCGTTTCGGGATTCAGGAACTCCGCTTCCAAAACGTAAGGTGCGTTGTCCCTGATAGTTTCAGGCAACATAAACGATGACAAATAAACCTCTTCGCCGGTAAACTTAAAGGCTTTTTTGCCCTGAACCATGCAAACGGTAAGCGGCTTTGTCTTACATTCAAAATAGCCGTCAACACCATGATTTTCAATATAAAACGCTGTGTCATTAACGTTAAAATCATCGGCGGTGATGTCAACTATTTTGCCGGTTTTGTAATTCGGTACGGCTTGTTTAGTTTCTATTCCGAGCGTTGAAAAATATTCAACTTCCGCCTTTTCGGGCTGCCAATTAAAGCCGATAATATCACCTAAAAAAATTTCTTTGTCCGAAAAATTTTCTATTTTTAATTCCCCGCTAACAACCTTGATATTCTGAGCATTAGCAATAAAAATTTTGTCGCTGACAGCCGCATTTTCGTATTCTAAAACGGTATTGGGGAAAATTTTAACTTTGGCTTTGCCGTTTTCAGAAAAAACTTTTTGCGCCTGACCTTGTTTCAAAACGAATTTTCCGCCTAACATTCCGTAATTGTTTTTCCACTCAAAACCGTCGAAATCTTCCGCCGCAAAACCGAGCCATTGCTGAGGATTGTCGGTTACTAATTCGCTAAAAATCTTGATGTTCCAAACCGCACCGCCGTAACCGCATTTTTCGCCGTTAAGATACGTTAGTCTTACGAAACGGGCTTCAACATCGCCGAAATCCGTCATAGGCGAACCCAAAAGTTTGTTGAAACGTTTGTCAGCAAAAATCTCCCACGTTTTGCCGTCAAGAGAGGTCTCCAAAACGTATTGATAAAATTGTGTCGCGTATTCAAACTGCGTTTGTATCGTTCTTATTTTCTCTACTTTACCCAAATCAACAACTAAAAATTCCTGACCCGTAGTTTTCGGTCTCCAAAGAGTTCCATTGTTGTCGTCAACGGCGTATTCGGGACGGAAATCTTTGTCATAATAACTTGAAGCATTGACTTTTGCTCCGAGTGCGAGATTTTTTCTGCCGCTTTTATTTTCAAAAACGCCTTTATGAGTAGGTTTGACAGGCAGAATATTGCCTTTTTTGTCAAATTCCAAAACGTCGGCGCAAATCTGACGGTGAAAACCACGGTTAGAATGAGGATTGTCATGACGGTGATAAACGATGTAATATTTGCCGTTTTCTTCCAAAATGCTGTGATGTCCCGGTCCGTGAACAGTGCCGTCAACCGAACTTCTGAGAATACAGCCTTTGTATTTGTAAGGTCCCATCGGGCGTTTTGAAACGGCGTATTGAACTCTGTACGTGCTGTCATGACACGAGCCTGACGAATACGTGAAATAATACGTGCCTTTGCGTTTAAAAACAAAGGGTGCTTCAAAAAAATCAGTTGCTTCGGTGTTGACAATCAGTCTTGTAGTATCGAATTTCGTGAAATCTTTTGAATTGATTTTTCCGACACCGCAGCCGAAATCTTTGTAAATTCCCCAAGTTCCCCAATAACAGTAAACGCTGCCGTCATCGTCTCTAAAAGTCTGACCGTCAAGGGTTATGGCGTTTTTAACGAAACGGTCTTTTACCCAAACGGCATCGCTTTTTCCGAGAATATTTTTCCACGGACCGCGCGGAGTCTCTGAAACTCCGCAATGAAGCGTACACGGCTGACAATAGACCATATAATATTTTCCGTCAGTATGTTGCATAACATCGGGAGCCCAAATCCAATGACTGTCGGGCCAGTTCATCGGCACGAGCGTCCAGTCAGTAAGGTTTTTGCTCGTCCAAACCTGAGAAGGTCCGAAACCCGCGCCGCTGCCGTCAGTCGTCGCATATATATAATAAGTGTCCCCGAATTTTTTTATCGTCGGGTCGGCAAAATATCCGGGCAAAATCGGATTTCCGTTTTGCGGACTGTTGTATTTTTCTTGGGCTTTAAGAATGTTATGCCACAAAAAAAACAAAAGAAGAAGTATTATGGATTTTGTTTGCATAATGTTAATAAATCTTTTAAAAAACTTTTCTGCAATATTAAAGAAAAGTTAAGCAAAAAAATGATACAAACGTCCAAAAATATGCAAGAGAAGTCCAAAAACATACAAAAAAAATCCAAAAATAAGTTTATCGGACAATTTTTATCAAAAAAAATCATTTTTGTAAATTACATGAAAGTTTTTTACTTTTGCAACAATTTAGAACAATAAACTTATGGCAGGAACGCAAGTTAGAAACGGAAAGGCTTTTGAATATGCTCTTGCAACGGCATACGGTTCGTATTTGCAGGAGCAAGGGATTTTTTTGACCGTTGTAGAAGACGATGCATATCGTAATGCACAAAGTTTTTATAATTCGGTTTCTTTTGTTGAGCGTAAACGGTTTGATTATTGTGCGGCATTGACCATAGAAACCTTGGTAAAACTCGAACCCGGACTCAGACATATCGGCAGCAATACACAAATGCTTAACATATATATCAGCCCTGATGATGCCGGAGAACATAGCGATGTTAGGGATATTATTTTCAAAAGGACAAATCCGTGTTGGGAAATAGGTTTTTCTGCAAAAAACAATAACGATGCAGTTAAACATTCCAGACTTAGCAGTGTTCTTGATTTCGGCAAATCTTGGTTTGGTATTCCGTGTTCCGCAACTTATTGGCAAGAAATTAAACCGATTTTTGAATATCTCAAAACTCAAAAGGAATCTGACAAAACTTGGGAAGACTTAGGGAATGATAAGCAAAAATTAGTTTATATGCCATTACTCAGGGCTTTTCGCAAAGAGTTGCTGAATATAAACGCAAACAATAGTAACATTCCGCAACAACTTATACGCTATTTAATAGGGCAATATGCTTTTTATAAAATCATAAAAGACGATAACAACAACACCGTAATTATAAAGGCATTTAATATTAACGGCGAATTAAATAAACCATACGGCAGCGAGAAAACAAAATTTAAGATTCCGAAAATTAATCTACCGACAAGGATTGTAGAGTTTGAGTTAAAACCAAATTCCGACAATACTTTACATATCATTATGGACGGCGGTTGGGAAATATCGTTCAGAATACATAATGCTTCTACAAAGGTGGAAACTTCATTAAAGTTTGATATACAACTGCTCGGTAATCCGCCTATTTTGTTTACCCAATATTTGTTTCAAGAAGATGAGATTAATTAGTTTGTTTAGTGGTGCAGGCGGATTGGACAAGGGATTTCATAATGCAGGTTTTGAAACTATAATGGCCAATGAATTTGACAAGAAAATTTGTCCGACTTTTCGTGCTAATTTTCCTGATGTGCCTTTGAGTGATAAAGATGTCAGAGACTTACCTTCTTCTGAATTTCCTGATAATGCGGACGGTATTATCGGCGGACCGCCGTGTCAATCATGGAGTGAAGGCGGCGCATTACGCGGTATTGAAGATGCCAGAGGTCAACTTTTTTATGAATATATCCGCATCTTAAAAGATAAACACCCGTATTTTTTTGTTGCAGAAAACGTTTCGGGAATGTTGGCAGAAAGACATTCAAAAGCGGTCAAAGACTTCTTGCAACAATTTGACGAAGCAGGATACGACGTAAGTCTTAGAATGTTGAACGCCAATGATTTTGATGTTCCGGAAGACAGAGACAGAGTTTTTTATATAGGATTCAGAAAAGATTTGAAAATCAAATATTTTCAATATCCGACCCCGAAAGCATATAAACCGACCCTCAAAGATGCGATTTGGGATTTAAAAGACTCGGCAATTCCCGCCTTAGACAAGAACAAAACTAACGGCGACAAATGTGTTATACCCAATCATGAATATTTTGTCGGGTCGTATTCTTCTATTTTTATGTCAAGAAACAGAGTGCGTGCGTGGAATGAACCGGGTTTTACGGTTCAAGCAAGCGGGCGACAATGTCAGTTGCACCCTCAGGCTCCGAAGATGATTAAAATAGGAACTGACAAACAGATTTTTGCACCGGGTTCTGAACATCTTTACCGCCGTATGACAGTTCGTGAGGTAGCAAGAATACAAAGTTTTCCTGACGATTTCAAATTTATTTACGACGAGGTAAACATCGGGTACAAAATGATAGGTAATGCAGTACCCGTAAATCTTGCATATCATATCGCACTAAAAATTAAAGGGACTCTTAATTCAAAAAACATTTTCTAAAAATCGCAATATTAACTTATTGTTAATGCAAAAATCGTCCAAAAATATGCAAAAATCGTCCAAAAACGCCGTTTTGGACTTCTCTTGCATAAATTTGGACGATTGTGTTATTTGTTTTGTTAGGAAGTAGTTTACTTTGCCGTAACAAAAATTTAACACAATGAAAGCGAAAATTTTTATATCATTATTAATTTCGGCGGCTGCTTTTTCAGTCTCGGCGCAACATTCCGACATCAAAGAAGTACCTTTTACTAAGGTAAAATTTTCGGACAAGTTTTGGGCTGAAAGAATCGAAACCAACCGCACCGTTTCGATTCCGTCCGCTTTTAAAGAATGTGAAAAAAACGGCAGGTTCGACAATTTCGCCGTCGCAGCCGGAATCATTAAAAAAGAACATCAAGGCGATTTCTCCTTCGACGATACCGACCCTTATAAAGTAATTGAGGGCGCAAGTTATTCGTTAGCGGTTCATTACGACAAAAAACTCGACCATTATCTCGACAGCGTAATCAACCTTATCGCAAAGGCTCAGGAGGCTGACGGCTACCTCACAACCTGCGTTACTAATAAATGTACGAGACTTTCAGGCTGGTGGGGAACTAAACGCTGGGAAAAAATCAACAGCCACGAACTCTACAATTCAGGACACTTAATCGAGTCTGCCGTCGCTCACTATCAGGCTACCGGCAAAAAAAACTTTCTGAACGTCGCCATTAAAAACGCCGACCTTATTTGTAAGGTTTTCGGTGCGGAAGAAGGCAAAATTCACCGCCCGTCAGGACACCCGATTGTTGAAATGGCTCTTTGCAAACTTTATAAAGTTACCGGCAAAAAAGAATATCTCAACATGTCAAAATATTTTGTCGAAGAAACCGGTCGTTGTACTGACGGTCATCACCCGAGCGAATACAGTCAAGACCACAAACCTATTCTTCAACAAGACGAAATCGTAGGACACGCCGTCAGAGCAGGTTATCTTTATTCCGGCGTTGCTGACGTTGCGGCTCTTACGGGCGACGAAAACTACTTCAACGCGCTTTGCAGAATTTGGGACAATATGGCATCGAAAAAACTTTTCATCACCGGCGGTATAGGTTCAAGACCTCAGGGCGAAGGTTTCGGTCCTAATTACGAACTCAATAATCACACGGCATATTGCGAGACTTGCGCTTCTATCGCCAACGTTTATTGGAATTACAGAATGTTTCTCGCAACGGGCGATGCCAAATACGTTGACGTTTATGAAAGGGCTTTGTATAACGGCGTTATGAGCGGCGTTTCGCTTTCGGGCGACAAGTTTTTCTACGACAATCCCCTTGAAAGCGGCGGCGAACACGAACGCGCTCCGTGGTTTGGCTGCGCTTGCTGTCCGGGCAACGTAACACGCTTTGTGGCAAGTATTTCCAATTATGTTTACGCCACAAGAAATAGCGATATTTTCGTCAACCTTTATGCTGAAAGCGATGCCGAAATCACTGCCGGAAAAAACATCGTGAAACTCTCTCAAAAAACTCAAATGCCTTGGCAGGGCGGCGTTGAAATCACCGTTGAACCCAAAAAGCAAAGTGAGTTCACAATGCTTCTTCGTCTGCCGTCTTGGGCTAATGACAAACCCGTTGCAACCGACCTTTACAGGTTTGTTGACAAAGCGGGAAATTACACGTTAAAAGTCAACGGCAAAGACTATAACGCTAAACTTCAAAACGGCTATTTAGAAATCAAAAAAACTTGGAAAAAAGGCGACAAAATTTCTTTGGATTTTCCGATGGAAATCCGCCGCATAAAAGCCAACGACAATGCCGAAGACGACCGTGGAAAAGTCGCTTTGCAAAGAGGTCCGATAGTTTATTGCTTGGAAGGCGTTGATAACGAAAATTCAGTTTTTGACAAGTCGATTCCTCAAAACGAAAAACTTTCTTTTAACTACGAACCGCAACTTTTGTCCGGCGTGGTAACGCTTTCTGGCAAGGCACTTCAAACCTTGCAGGACGGAAATGTTAAAACAGTGAATTTCAAGGCTATCCCCTACTCTACTTGGAACAACCGTGGCAACAGCGAAATGGAAGTCTGGATTGCAGAATCACCCGCTTACACCCGCATAAAACCGTCTGAAACCATCGCTTCAAAGGCGACTTCGATAACGCTTCAAGCACCGATTCAGAAAGACGCGCCCGAAAGTGCAGCGGTTGAAGGCTGGGCATTCGGCGTTAACGATCAGTGGGAACCTTTGCGCTCGTCATACACCGCAAAACCGTATTTCTATTGGTGGCTGAAATTCGGTTCAAAAGAAACTCTCGCTTACAAGTTCGAGGAAGAAACTTTGGTTTCAAACGTTCAACTCTATTGGCTCGAATTTGAGCATTATGACGGAAGTTTCAAAGTACCTGAAAGTTGGAAACTTTTTTACAAAGACGGCGATGTTTTCAAAGAGGTTGAATATCTCTCGCCCTGCACGGTAGAAAAAGATTGTTACAACAGCGTTAATTTCAAACCCGTAAAAACGACGGCTCTAAAAATCGAAGTTCAACTTCAAAAAGGCTTTTCAGGCGGCGTTTTGGAATGGAAGGTTAATTGACAATTGACAATTTTTCGGAAAAACATTTTAACTTAAATATTATTATTTGGAAGGATATGAAACAGTTATTTATGACGGTGTTGCTGATAGCCGTCTCACTTTCGGTCTTTGCCCAGCACAAGGTAAACGGCAAGGTTACCGACCCAAACGGAGAGCCTATTATCGGGGCTAACGTTATCGTTAAGGGAACAACCACCGGTACGATTACCGACTTAGACGGTAAGTACGCAATCGACAATGTTCCTGACAACAGTTCGTTACAATTCTCCTTTATCGGTTACATGACGCAGGAATTTATAATCAATTCCTCAAAAACGTTAAACGTTACTCTCAAAGAAGATGACACCGAACTTGAACAAGTTGTCGTTATCGGTTACGGAACACAGAAAAAAGGCGACGTTACCTCGGCTGTGGCAAGTATCAAAGCCGACGATTTTACGGAAGGAAAAATCAGCGATGCGGCTTCGCTTATCAAAGGTAAAGTTGCAGGTCTGAGCATCGTCAACTCTTCTGGTAATCCTACCGAAACAAGTTCGATAATGCTTCGCGGTATCACAACAATCACCGGCAACGTTTCACCGCTAATCCTCATCGACGGCGTTGAAGGCTCTCTCAACGATGTCGCTGCTGAAAACATCGCTTCAATCGACGTTTTGAAGGACGCTTCGGCAGCCGCAATTTACGGTACGAGGGGCGCAAACGGCGTTATCATCATCACGACCAAAACAGGTAAACGCGAACAAAAACTCTCTGCCGTTTACAATGGTTACGTTTCATTTTCTGCCTGGGCTAAAAAAGCCGACTTTATGGGCGTTGACGATATTGTTTACGGCAAAACCACTTTCACTGACGAGTTCAGTTCCACGGACTGGTTGGAAGAAATTTCTAACGACTATGGTTTTACTCAAAACCACTCCCTTACAATTACCGGCGGAAGTTCTAAATCAACCTATTCGGGCAACATCTCTTACAACGACGAAGAAGGTATGATAAAAAACTCCGGCAATCAAAATATTAAACTTCAAACGGATATTACCCACTATGCTTTAAACGACATCGTGAAATTTAATTTCAACACGTTGCTTCGTCAGCAAAACTACGACATTAACAACAATTCGTATGTTTACCGTCAGGCTATTATCCGCAATCCTACCTCTGCAATTTATGCAGAGAACGGCTCTTACAAAGAAGATTTCAACAAGTTGTATTATTACAACCCCGTTGCAATGCTCAACGAATACTCCGGCGATGGTCGTTACAGAAGTTACCGTATGACAGGAAACGTTACGATAGAGCCAATCAAAGGTTGGCAGACAAACCTTATGCTTTCTCGCTCCGAAGGCACGACCGTAAGTCAGACTTATACCTCAAAGAAACATTATTCTTTGGTTCAGAAAGAAAACTACAACGGTGCGGCTTCAAAGAGCGAAGGCGGCGACAAACAGGACAATATAGAAATCACGAGCAAATACGACAAAACAATCGGAAAACACAGATTCAACGTTTTGGCGGGTTACAGTTATCTTTACAGCGTTTATGACGGCTTTTCGGCTAACAACGGCAATTTTCCCTCAGAGGCTTACCTTTACAACAATCTCGGTTTAGGAACTCTCTTGACAGAAAAAGACCGTCATGCAGGAATGTCATCTTACAAAAACGATAACACTTTGGTAGGATTTTTCGGACGTCTTTCGTATGCTTTCAACGACAAATACAACCTCTTGGTAAGTGTCCGCAGAGAAGGTTCTTCTAAATTCGGAAAAGACAACAAATGGGGAACATTTCCGTCAGTTTCGGCAGGTTGGACAATTTCAAAAGAAAACTTCATGAAAGATTTTTCTTGGCTCGACAACTTGAAACTTAGAGTAGGTTACGGCGTTACGGGTGTTATCCCCGGCAGTTCTTATATTTCACAGAGACTTTACACTTACGACTCTTACGGCGACGTGCTTTCGCCCGACGGCACTTGGACAAAAACTTTGCAGTCAACACAAAACCCGAATCCCGATCTCAAATGGGAAACCACAAACGAAATCAATTTCGGTCTTGACTTCTCAGTCCTGAGCGACAGAATTTCAGGAAGTTTTGACTACTACATCAAGACAACAAAAGACCTTTTGTACGACTATTCAGTACCCGTTCCGCCGAATTTGTATCCGACAACAACGGCTAACGTCGGCAAAATGAAAAACACCGGTTACGAACTTATGATTGAAGGCAAACCTTTTGCCGGCGATTTCACTTGGACGACCACACTTACGATGTCAGGATATAAAAACGAACTTGTAAGCCTTTCTAACGACCTTTACGTTACCGACAACTTCAAAGAAGAAGGCGGTTTGGGCGAACCTATTTCAACTCCGACACATTATATGGAAGTCGGCAGTCCGCTCGGCGAATTTTGGGGCTTGAAATCAGTAGGCGTTGACAAAGACGGTTTTGTACTCGTAGAAGTTTCCGACGGCAACGGCGGTTGGACGGTAAAACCTTTCAACACTAACCTCAACGTTCAGGAAAACCGTCAGAAACTCGGTTCTGGACTTCCGAAAATGTATTTAGGCTGGGGCAACACTTTTACGTACAAAGGTTTTGACTTGTCATTACAGTTTACGGGACAGTTCGGTTATAAAATTCTTAACGCTCAACGTTGTTACTACGAAAACAATTCAAGTTCTTACAACCGTTTGAAATCTGCCGCCGACACTTACGTTGCTGTCGCTTACAACGCCGAAACCAAACAACTTGAACCCGTTTTGGACTCAGACGGCAAACAACTTCAAGTAACCCTTTCAAACTCCATGTCTCAGGGCTTTTGGTCTGACCACTTGGAAAAAGGCGACTACTTGAAACTCTCTAACATCACCTTGGGTTATAAAATTCCGCTTAGCGAGGCTGTTCAAAACTACGTTAATTCGGCAAGGGTTTATGTTTCGGCTTCTAACGTGTTCTGCATAACGGGTTATTCGGGAATCGACCCGGAAGTGTCAAACTACTTCCTCGCCCCCGGTATCGACTATCAGGACAAATATCCGACAACACGTTCATTTTCATTCGGTTTAACGGTTAACTTCTAAGAGAAAAGAAAATTATGAAAAAGATTTTTAAACATACATTTGCCGGTTTGTTGGCAGCCGGAATGGTCTTAGGTACGGGCTGTACCGATTTGGACGAGACACTTTATGACCAACTCAACGAAACCAACATCGACTTCAACAGCGAAAAAGATGTCGCTTCGATGATGGGACAAGCGATTGCACAATTCCGTTACACTCACCTTTCATGGTTCGGAGCATGGGAATTGATGGAACAATGCACCGACCTTTATATGGTGCCTTACAGAATCGGTATCGGCTGGGGCGACCTTTACGTCAACCTTCATAAACATAATTGGGATTATAACGTCGGACATGCCGAAAATATATGGCTTTACGCTTACAAATGTATTGGATATTGCAACAGCACGTTGGACGTTATGCCGGAGACAAACAAAGAAAACCGCGCACAATTAAGATTTTTCCGCGCAATGACCTATTACTTGTTGTTGGACTTGTTCCGCAACGTTCCTATTTTGACGACAATGAACGTTGAACCGGGTTATCTTCCCGAACAATCTAACGGTCAGCAGGTTTTTGACTTTTGCGTTTCGGAACTCGAAGAAATAAAAGACCAAATCGGCGAAAAGAAAAATTTCGGTTACGGCAACAAATACGTTGTTGAAATGGCTCTTGCAAAACTTTATCTCAACAGAGGCGTTTATTTGGAACTCTCTGACAACAGCGAAGGTTATCAAAAAGCCTTAACTTACATTGACGATGTGATTCAAAACGGCGGTTATTCTTTGTCGGCAAATTATTCTGACAATTTCCGCGAAGATCTTTCTACAAACAACGAAATAATCTTTGCGATTCCCGAAGACAGAACACACGCAAAACACTTTTTGCTTCATGTTTATTCTTACCCTAACGACGGCATGAAGGCTTTTGCAAGTACGGCAAATGCTACAAACGGAAGTTGTTGTATTCCGCAGTTTTATGACAGTTATTCCGACAAGGATTTGCGTAGAGACCAGACTTGGACGGTAGGCGTTCAGTATGAGGCTTTAAAAAATGCTGACGGCACTTACACTCCTTGGGGCGACAAAAACAAACCGATTAAATTCAGTGCCGACAACTGGAAAGACCCGAAATATTTGGCTTATTCCAAAGAGGTTCATTCGGCAGACAATCCGGGAGCATATCAGCAAGAAGGCGCGAGAATGTGCAAATACGAAATTCCCGCCGGCGAATACGGCACTAACGTTGATGACATTCCGCTTTTCCGTTTGGCTGACGCAATGTTCATCAAAGCCGAATGTTTGTTAAGATTAGGCAAAGACGAGGCTTTGGCGGCTCAACTTATAACCGAGGTCAGAAAACGTGCTTTCAAAGATGTTAAAGATGCCACCCGCACCGCAGCCGACCTTAAAGGCGGTTCGGTTTATAAATACGGACATCAGGAATGTACTTCAACGGGTTGTACTAATTGGACGGATTGGGTAAAAACAGAGGAAGGCGGCGACGACATAGAACTCGGCGGACTTCTTGACGACCTTGCATGGGAATTTGTGGGCGAAGAACACCGCCGTCAAGACCTTATCCGTTTTAAAATGACTGACGGCAGAAACGTTTTCAATGGCAAATCGTGGTTCTGCAAAGATGCTACGACTTCCACGACTTACAATTTGTTCCCGATACCGAAATTGGCTCTTGACGCTAATGTCAAGATGAAACAAAATCCGAATTATTCGGGCGCAAACTAAACAATGATTTTTCAAGTTACTAATATTTTTAACAATTTAATTTAAAAAAAGATTATGAAAAAGTTTTTCTATTATGCCGGAGCATTATTGTTCGCAGGCGCACTTACAACTACAAGTTGTAACAAAGATGATGACAACAGCAGCAGTGATGATGACATCAAAAGAAGACAGCAAATTCAGGATTCGCTTCAAAGGGTTAAAGATAGTTTGGCGCAAGTTGTTACAGCAGACAAAATTCTCGAATACACTTGCGAAATCACCGCTTCTGAAACGGCATACGAAGGCAATTCATTCTCCGTTGACGCAGAGGCTATTGCAAAAGCACTCGGCATAAGCGTAGATGAGTTTATACTCGGAATCGAAGGCGAGGCAGGCGGTGCTGAGGTTTCCACCTATTACATTCAAGGGTCTACCGGCACCGAACTTATCGGAACTAACACTCAGGTAGGACCTCAGGACAAAGGCTGGGGACACTGGCTCAACAAAGACCGCGACGTTACGACTTGGGGTGAAAGTCAGGCTGGCGATTACAGCATGACGTATGCAGGACAGGCCGTTATCTTTACATCACTTCACAGAAAAGAAAAAGACAGCAAAGAGTTTATTTGTGAAATCGGACAATATCCTGCTAAATTAACGGAAGCCGGTCTTGTAGGTTCGTCATACGTAATCAAAGAAGGCGTTAAATTCGACGACACCAAGGTCGTTTTGCAAATTACCGTCAACATCAAAGGTCTTGAAGCATTGACGGCAGAGGTAATCGAAACTAAGGATTTGTCATTGACAACCGCCGTTTATGACTCTCACGAAGACTTCATTGAACTTGACTCTGCTGCAATTCTTGCAAAACTCGGTGCATCAAGTTTGAAAGATTGTAAGTTTGTTGCTATAAAGGCTGACGGCTCATACGCACAAGAGGCAGATGATCCTGCATTAGGACTTTATTGGGAAAACACCAAAGGCGAGGCTTGCGGTTATGCTGACGGCAATTTCTACATCGGTTATAATCATGCTGCCGATAACGAAAACCGTGGTAAAATCGTAATCGGTCAATACGGACACAAACTCGTTGATGCCGACAAGAACGACTTTTCAGGCGATTTCACCGCAAAATGGGGCGTATTCTACAACAACAAAGTCGTTATGGTTAACGTAAAAGTTACTATCGCTTCTTACGAAGACCCTGAAAAAGGCAACTTCACCGGCACACCCGCTAACTCTTCGAAAGACTATTCTATCGAAAAAGAATATACCAACGATTATGCAGCCGTTAAAGTTGACGTAAAAGAACAACTCGAAAACACATTCCAGAAAACTTGCTACGAACTTTATCAGGCATTCCAAGCAGGAAGTTTGAAATTCTATGCCGCAGAAGTTACCGAGGCTGACCCCGAATACACCGCTAACAAACCCGGTTATTGGCTCAGCGCAGAAGGTAAAGGCGTTGCATACGCAGAGGGCGTTATTTACGCAGAACTCACCTTGGCTGATTACGCTAATCAGAATATTGTCTTCAACATCGGTAACCACCCCGACAACTGCAAGTTAGGCGCAACAATTCCTCTCAAAATATTTGCAACCGACGGCACTACAACCGCTGTTATGAACATTAACGTAACTGTTGGTGCTGCACCGGCTGAATAATTTTTCCTGTCAAGGGGGGAAATTTTCCCCCCTGTTTTTTCTATCAAAAAAAATAATTACCATTATGAGAAAAACAAATAAAATATTTTCATTGTTGTTTTTAGTTTTTTGTTGCGCTTTAATAACGGTTTCATGCGACAAAAAGAACGATGACAACGAACCGCAAAACCAAGACACCACTAATCAAGAAGTGGCAACAAGCCAATACATAACCTTTCAAAAGGATTACAGTAATTTCGAGATTGAGTCAACGACGACTTTCACCCGTATCAACTTTACAGCCTCGGCTGATTGGAAAGCCGAAGTCATCGGTGCTGACTACGTAACACTTTCGGTTACCGAAGGCTCGGCAAGTGCCGAGGTCGTAAAAATGAACGTCAAACTCTCTTCTGACAACGAAGGTCAGCCTTCGCGCTCGTTTCAGGTAAAAATCACTGCCGGCGGAGCGTCCTCTACCGTAACAATCAAACAAAAAGGCAGCGACGTTGTAGTTCTCGAAGAAAAAGACATTAAAGATTTGGACAAATTCCACAAACCGCTTGAATTTAATTATGACATGTTGCGTTCCACGTCCAAATTCTCTTGGGTACGCAGCAAACAGTCGGAACATTTCGTATGTTTTTGGGAAGCAGGTTACGGCGACGACCCGAAAACCGCAAAACACCCCGTTGACGTTGACGATATGCTTCAAAAATGCGAGCAGTTTTTCAAAACCAACGTTGAAAAACTCAAAATGGCTACAACAGGTCAGGGCAAATCCTATTTGGACAAATACAAGATGGAAATATTCATTCTCGATACCGACGACTGGACTTGTGTAGGTTCGGGTTATGACAATGTTATCGGAGCGTTGTGGGTTAACTGGCAGCCGTGTCAACCGATTGGAAGTGCCGTTGCTCACGAAGTAGGACATTCTTTCCAATATCAGGTTTTCTGTGATAAAATTCTTAACGGTGAGGCTCAGGTTGCCGTTCAGGAAGCACCTTCGGCTTCTGAGGCGATTTACGGTTACCGTTATGGCTTTGGTCCTAACGGCGAGGGCGGCTGTGCTTATTGGGAGCAGTGCGCACAGTGGCAGAGTTTTCAAGATTATCCGGGCGAGGCTTACGACCAATCATACGCACTCTTTACCAAGAACACTCACCGTCATTTCCATTCTCCGTGGATGAGATACCAGTGCTATTGGTTTCAGTATTATTTCACTAACAAACACGGTCTTGACTCTTACGGAAAAGTTTGGAACGAGGCTAAATATCCCGAAGACGCTTTGGAAACTTACACCCGTCTTTATTGCAACAACGACCTTGAAACCTTCTACGATGAATATTACGACTACGCTTCACGCGCCGTCATCTACGATTACGGCACAATACATTCGGGCTGGAACGCCTCTTACTCAGCATTTTCGACAACAATGTTAAATGTTGACGGCAAATTCCGTCCTGCATACGCTAATTGTCCGTCAAGCACGGGTTTTAATATCATCGGTCTTAATTGTCCGTCAAAAGGCGAAAAAGTCAGCGTAACGCTTTCAGCACTGCCAACGGCTTCTTCTCTTGCGCTCTCTGATGCAGGAACAATCGTCAACGGTGACGGTCCTACGGGCAAAACCGCTACAAAATATAATGATAATCAATATTTTGATAATCAATACTATAACGAGGCTTATTCAAACTATCGCTTCGGGTTTGTTGCAGTTAAAAACGGCGTTGCAACATACGGAAAGATGTCAAAAGGCAGTCAAAACGCTGTTGCTGAAATGACCTTAGAAGATAATTTTGACGAACTTTATTTAGTTGTAGTTGCCACTCCGACGAAATATTTCCGTCAATATTGGGACGAAGACGAAACTAACGATATGCAATGGCCATACGAAGTTTCTTTCAGCGGCACTAATATCACCGGCTTTGTTAACATTCCCGAAGGCGAGCCGGAGAACGTCAGCGTTGAATTGACTGTAAATTGTGATGCCGGACTTCAAGCCTACGAACAAGGCTCAGTTAACTTGCTTTCCAAGGGCGTTATGGACCAAATAGCGGTTGCGTTCAAACTTCAACCTGCTGAAATTTCGGCTGCAATGTCTGCTCCGGCAGTAGGTCAGACGGGAAACGTATCTGAGGGCAAAGTAACTTTCGGTTTGACTGAAACCTCAGGCTCTGTCAACTATAAATATACGGCAAACGCCGGCTTTTGGACAAACGCAATGGGCAACGCCGCACCTTACGGCGAGACGGCACCCGTTTATATTGAATATACTCCGTCATCATCGCTTTTGGTTTACGGACACAAAGGCGGCTTGACTAAATCCGGCGAGAAATACGTTTTGAAACCGACTTTTACGTATATGAAAGGCGGCAAAGTTTATAACGCAGTCATTAAATTGACAATGCAGTATTAAAATAATTTTCTCATAAATTTAAGTGTGTATTAATAAAAAATCCTCCGCACCAGACGTTTTACGGAGGATTTTTTTTAGATTTTTTAGCAATGAAGGATAATATTTTATTAGTGTTTTTGATATTGTCATTGTCTTATGCCGCCTGCAACAAGGACGATGATTCTATTATCACCGATACACCCGAAAACAGCGGCGGCAAACAAGAAAAAATAAAAGACACCATCGACAACTCTTTTCAGTTTAAAGTTGCCAAAATGGAAATTACAACCGACGGCGGGCAAACCGTTGACGGAAAAGAAAAAGCCGATTACCGCAAATGCAAAATTACCGTTACGGATTTTTCCGGCAACGAAAACTATTCAGGCACCGGCAAAATTCGCGGGCGCGGTAATTCGTCATGGCTTTGGTACGACAAAAAACCTTACCGCATAAAACTTGACGAAAAATCAAAAATTCTCGGTCTAAAATCCAACAAAGATTGGGTTTTGCTCGCTAACTACCGCGATGCCACCGACCTTATGAACGTCTTTGTTTTTGAACTCGGCAAAGCCTTGAATATGCCTTTTACCAACAATTCAAGATTTGTGGAAGTAACCTTGAACGGTGATTACAGCGGTCTTTATCAACTCACCGAACAAATCGAAGTTGCCAAAAGCCGTGTTGACATCAACGAAAAAAACGGCATTCTTCTCTCTCTCGATTCTGACGACGGTCCTGAATTGTCGCCTTCTGCAACCGATAATTTTTGGAGCGAAGTTTATCAAATGCCGTGTTGCGTTAAAAATCCCGACAAACCGTCAAAAACACAGGTCGATTCGGTAAAACAAGAGTTTGCCATGCTCGAAGAAATTATTTTCAACAACGATTATGAAGAACTTTGCGAGGTGATGAACGTTGACGAATTTATTAATTATCTCCTGATTCAAGAGTTTATTTATAATGTGGAAGTTGCTGCGCCGAGAAGCATTTATTTATACAAGGACATTAATAAAAAATGGGGTGCCGGACCTCTGTGGGATTTTGATGCGGGTTACGATTTTGATTGGGGTTCTATGTATACGGGACACAATTTCTTTATGTCGTACAAGGAGTTGGTTTTGGGTACTGACCCGCGCTATCACGAAGGCGGTTACAGTTACGTGCCGGAATTTTTCACGGATATGTTTTTTAATAAAGATTTTGTGCAACACGTTCAGAATAATTGGCTTGATATGGCAGATTTGATTCCTCAGGTTTGGGAAACTACAAAAAAATACGAGATTTCCGATGCCCTTAACCGCGACCTAAAACGTTGGCCTATCGACAAAACGCCGTCGAAGGAAACCGACAAAATGGGTACGTGGATTAGCAACCGTATCAATTATATGAACACCGTTGTAGGAGGATATTAACAATAACAACGATATGAAAACAATTTTTAAATTACTTCTTCCGCTGACAATTTTTGCGGCGGGCTGCAATTCCGAGAGCGAAAATTTATCTGCTCCGAGGATTGACGGCAAACAGATTTTTGTCCCAAAAGCCTTGGCTGACAATCTGATAAACAACCCGTGTGATACTTCCTCATGGAGTTATCGTCGTATGTCGCTGACCGATAATTTCGCAGTTTTTTGGCAAAAAGGTTTCGGCGAAAACCTGAACAATCCGCCGAAACTTGACGGCAAAAACATGAATGTCAATCTCGAAAATTTAGAAAAAAAGTTAGAACAATTTTATGCGTATTTTCGTGATTCTCTGAAATTTATCGACAAAAATTCCAACGCCGAAAAATACCGCATGATGATAATGCTTTGGTATTCTCTCGAAGGCACGGCATACGGCGGCGACTACGACCAACAAATCGGAGCGTTTTGGGTTGCGCCCAATCGTATTCAAGACACCGCTCTTAATTGCGTTGCGCACGAACTCGGACATTCGTTTCAAATGCAGGCTCAGATTGATAAGGGCGGTCTGACGGAAGATAATTATTGGGACTGCGGGCCTTTTTACGAGATGACCTCGCAGTTTATGTTATGGAGAGTTAATCCCGATTGGATTCGCGACGAAAAATATCATTGGGACGCGTTTAAAGCGCAGACTTTCAAAGCGTTTCTTTCTTGGGAAAACGCTTATCACTCGCCTTACGTCTTGGAATATTGGGCTGAAAAACGCGGCTCGGACTTTATCGCCAAAATTTTTAAAAACGCTAAAAAAGGCGAAGATGCGGTGGAAGTTTACAAACGTTTGACGGGGCTTTCGCAGGAAGAATTTGGCAAGGAAATTTTTGAGGCTAATTGTCATATTCTTAACCTTGATTTCAAGCACGCTTACCAAAATACTCGGCAGTTTGTAACGCCGTTTTCAACCAAGATGAACGCCGCTAATGACGGTTTTATGGAAGTTGATCAAAGCAATCGTCCCGAAAATTACGGTTTCAACGCCATAGAAATTGATTTTCGCGGCAAAGAGACCGTCAAAGTGGATTTTGTGCCTAAAAAACTTGACGGAATAAAATTTTATACTACATTTGTGGGGATTTTTAGCGACGGAAAATCGTTTTACGGCAACATTAACGACAATAAGTTGAAGATTCCTGAGGGGTTGAAGACATTGTATTTCGTTGTCATGCCCGCACCCGTAACGCATTTTCATAACGTCGAAAATCCTGAAACTCAACATAATCCAAGTTACGGATACAAAATTAAAATGTAAAAATATGAAAAAACTACTACCATTAATTCTGTTGTTTCTGCCCTTTGTTTTAAATGCGCAGACCACAATTACTTCGCCGGAGAAAACAACGAGCGTTAAAATCTCCGCTGACAACAACGGTGTTTCGTATTCTGTTAGTTACGATAATTTACTGATAATGAAAGACTGTAAAGCCGCTATTTCAAGTAAAAGTATAATACAGAAATACACATTAAAACAATCGAAACCCGTCCAAAAAACCGAGAAAATCACTTCGCCGTTTTATCGTTTCAGCGAGTTTGAAGTAAAGTACACCGAACAAAAATTCACTCTGAACAAAGACCTCGGACTTGTTTTCAGAGTTTTTGACGACGGCGTAGCATACCGTTTTGTCTACACCGGCAAAAACACCGTTGAAATCGAAAACGAAGTCGCAGAGTTCTCATTTACAGACGATTATGAAAGTTGGCTGTCGTTTTCCACTAACGACAAAGACCCGTTTGCGATGGCGTTTCAGAACATTTATTCAAAGAAAAAACTCTCCGAACAGGACAAAAAACTTTCGTTTCTGCCCGTTGTCGCCGATTGCAAAAAGGTGAAAGCAACGGTTTTGGAAAGCGATTTGGAACATTTTCCGGGAATGTTTTTAAAAGCCGACGGCAAAACGCTAAAAGCCGAGTTTGCAAAATATCCCAAAAAATTCGACAAATATCCGTGGCGCGGAATGACGTATGTTACTGAAAGAGAAAATTTTATAGCAAAAATCAATCCCAACGACAACTTGCCGTGGCGCATAATTTCTTTAACCGAAAACGATACAGAAATGCCCGTCAGCAATCTTGTTTACGCCCTAAATTCTCCTAACCGAATCGGTAATACGGATTGGATTATTCCGGGAAAATCGGCTTGGGATTGGTGGAACGACTGGAACATCAAAGGCGTTGATTTTCAAGCGGGTATCAATACCGAAACTTACAAATATTTCATAGATTTTGCCGCTTCTCATTCGTTGGAATACGTAATTTTGGACGAAGGTTGGTACGACAGCAAAAAAGCCGATATTATGAATCCCATCGCCGACATAAACCTCAAAGAATTAATCAGTTACGCTAACGAAAGAGGTGTCGGCGTGGTACTTTGGGCGGTTTTTAACGTCATTGACGAAAACCTTAACAATGGACAATTGACAATTGACAATGAACACGACGTGTTTTCACATTATGCCAAAATGGGCGTAAAAGGTTTCAAAATAGATTTTCTTGACCGTAACGACCAAACGGCAGTAGAAATGGCATACCGAATTGCCAAGAAAGCCGCTGAAAATCATTTAGTTTTGGATTATCACGGCTTTTATCCGCCCACGGGAATCAACCGCGCTTATCCTAACATTATAAATTTTGAAAGCGTTTTCGGAATGGAAGAAATGAAATGGAACGAGGACAAAAAAGATATGCCGCTTTATGACGTTACGTTTCCCTTTATCCGCATGATGTGCGGCCCCGTGGATTACACGCCCGGAGCAATGCGCAACGGAACAAAACATTGGTATTCACCAATTTACGGTAACCCGATGAGCATGGGAACAAGGTGTCATCAGTTAGCGGCGTATGTGGTGCATGATTCGCCTTTTACGATGCTTGCCGATGCTCCGAGTGCGTATCTTCAAGAAGAAAGTTTTACGGATTTTTTGTCAAAAATTCCTAATAATCCCGACTTCACGAAAATTCTTTCGGGCAAAATCGGCGAATATATCGTCAGCGCACGCCGTTTTGGTCAGGATTGGTACATTGGCGGCTTAACTAATTGGGACGGAAGGGATTTGACTGTGGATTTTTCTTTCCTTGACGATAATGCCGCCTACAAAGCCACTCTTTATAAAGACGGCAAAAACGCCTATCACAACGGCGAGGATTATGCAGTTGAAAACTTTTCCGTAAAAAAGTCTGACGTCAAAACGATACATCTTGCCTCTGGTGGCGGATTTGTTATCAAATTGAAAAAAAGTTGGTAGTTTCTGCAAAAACTTGTATTTTTGCGCAAATGATTTCCGCATGCAAAAATGAAAATTCAAAGATTTGTTTTCATTCTTATCGCTTTGATATTTGCAATGTCATCGTTTGCGCAAAATTTCAGTTTCAGTCATCTGACTATGAGTGAAGGTCTGCCCGCAAACGGTGTAAGATGTGTTTTACAAGATAAATACGGTTTTATGTGGTTCGGCACTGACAACGGTCTTTGCCGTTATGACGGACAAAAAATCATTAACATCACCGTAGACGAAAAGTATCAGAATTGCTACATTTCTTCGCTGTTGATTGCGGGCGACAACCTTTTTATCGGCACTGACCACGGCGTTTATGTCTTAAACCTTTTTTACGATAAAATTTCAAAATTATACATTCCCGATATTGAAGCACTATCTAACGTTACGGTAATTAATTTCGGGCTTTCCTCTGACGGTTTGGTGTGGATTTCTACCGACAAAGCGGGACTTTTCAGTTATGACGGCTCTAAAAACGAAGTCGTAAGATATTCTCTTGACGGCAATCTTGAAATTTTGAGCGTTTTTGCCGACAAAAAAGGCGGCGTTTATGCAACAGCCCGCCGCTGTCCCGGACACATATTTTTCAAAAGTTCCTCTTCTGACGGCTTCAAGTCCGTAAAACTAAAAAACATACCGTCTACGGTTTCGGCGCGGACAATTTTTGAAGACTCTGACGGCGGAATATGGTTAGGCACATGGGAAAACGGACTTTTCAAAATTGACAGCACGGGTAACGCGACAAAAGCACCGATTCCGGAAAAAACGCTCAATCACATTCACGCCGTAACGGAATACCGCAGCGGACTTTTGTTAATCGGCTCTGACAACGGACTTTGCAGTTACGATGTCAAAAACGGAAATTTCAAGATTTTTTATCCTGACAATTCCGTCAATACGTCGATTTCGTCTTATTTTGTTTATTCGCTTTTTGTTGCCCCTAACCTCGGACTTTGGGCGGGGACGTTTTACGGCGGCATCAATTATTCTCCTGCCGAAAACCGCTGGTTTGAAAACTTTACGTCCCATAGTTACAAAAATTCCTTGTCAGGAAACGTTGTGGGGCGTTTTTGCGAGGACAATGACGGCAACCTTTGGATAGCGACCGACGACGGCGGACTCAACCGTTACAACCTGAAAACCAAGATTTTCAGCAATTACATGAAAGAAAAAAATATTCATGCCTTGTCTTGCGATGCTTCGGGCATTTGGGTCGGGTCGTATTCCGAACAGATTTTCTGCTTCAATCCCAAAACTTTGAAAACCAAACATTACGGCTCTGAAAGCGGTTTTTACGGTACAAGTTGTTATGCTTTTTCGTTTATTGACAAAACCAAAACTCTTTACGCCGCCTCTTGGGACAGCCTTTATGTCTTTGACTCTGAGAGTGATATGTTTCGGTCTTTATGTGGGCTAAAAGGCATTGCCTACGATATTGAAAGCGATTCAAAAGGCGGACTTTGGATTACTTCTAACGGCGGACTTTCGTGTTATGACACCGAAAAAAATCAGTTGAATTATTACAAAAGTGAAGTAGAAACCGGCGATGTCAATGCCCTCGTGATTGTAGACGGGGACTTCGCATACGTCGGTGCGCAAAACGGTTTGTTCAAGTTTTATTTTGCTGACAAAAAATTTGAAAAAGAGGACTTAAAAGTCAATTTGTCTGAAATAAATTCTTTGGAGTATTTTAACGGACGACTGTTTATCGGCACTCAAAACGGTTTGGCGGTTTATGACGGCAACAGGTTGGGTGTTTTCAACAAACAAAACGGACTTGTCAGCGGACAATTTATTGCTAATTCGTCATTAAAAGCCTCTGACGGGAAAGTTTACATGGGAACCACAAACGGTTTCACGGCGTTTCTTCCGCAAGAAATTCCGTTAGACAGACCCTTGCCGAAAGTCAGGATTACCTCAATTGACATTGTCGGCAAAAAGCAACAAACTGACACGGCATATTTTTTAAGGAAACAAGTTGTTTTGTCGGAAGATAGTGCTTCATTGGCACTTGATTTCACTTCGTTAAACTATTACGGCAAAGACAACAATTATAAGTTTATGGTTGAGGGCATTGACACTGCATGGCTTTTTATTGACAAAGGTTCGATAACGATGAATTATTTTCCTGTCGGCAATTTTGTTTTCAAGATACGACCGGTTTTACCCTCAGGAATCGAAGGCGATGAAACAAGGCTGAACATTATTGTTAAAAGCAATCCAATCAAAGCGAGAGTTATTTTAATTCCTGTTTTGGTGCTGATTGTTTTCTTGGGCGGCGGTGTTTGGTTTTATGTCAAGACGAAGAAAAAAGAAGAAGTACAAGTACAAGACAACGAAAAAGAAAAAACGTCAGAAGATACTCCCGAAGTGCCTTTGAAGCAGCCGAAAGAAAATCCTGACGGTAAATTTCTTGAAGAATTAAACACTCTGATTATAGAGAACGTTCAAAACGAGGAATTGAATGCCGTTTTTCTCTGCGAGAAGTTAGGGTATTCGCGCTCATCGATGTTTGCAAAAATCAAGCAGTTAACCGGCAAAACGCCTAACGAGTTGATTCAGAGCATACGCCTTAAAAAAGCGGCTGAACTGCTGTCGACCAATCTTTATAAGGTCAACGAAGTTGCCTATATGACGGGCTTTAATAATCCGTCGTATTTTGCCAAGCTTTTTCAAAAACAATACGGCGTAAAACCAAAAGAAATCGGCGGAAACCGTTAAGTCTCCGCCAACTCCCTTATCTCTTATCTTTTTCTTTGCGAAACGTTTTTCCTGTTTTCTTCCAATAATGCTTTCATTTTTTCCTGCATCAAAGCGGCTTGTTCGCCTGCCTTTTCTGCAAAATCTTCACCATTAGAAGCGTAAATTATTCCGCGCGAAGAATTTACTAAAAGTCCGCAACTATCATTCATTCCGAAAGTTGCAACGTCTTCAAGACTGCCGCCCTGCGCTCCGACACCCGGAACAAGCAAAAAGTTATCCTTGGCTATCTTTCTTATCTGCTGAAATTTATACGCTTGTGTCGCTCCCGCTACAAACATAACTCTGTTTTCATCGCCCCAGAGTTGACCGTATTTCAAAGTCTTTTCAAACAAATATTCGTCCGTTTCTTTCTCCTGAATGATTTGAAAATCAGAGGCTGACGGATTTGATGTCAACGCCAAAATTATAACCCATTTATCAGCATACTCCAAAAACGGCGTTACCGAATCCCTGCCCATATACGGCGATAAAGTTACCGCGTCAAAAGGCATTTGTTCAAAAAACGTCTTTGCGTACATTTTACAAGTGTTGCCGATGTCGCCGCGTTTGCAGTCAGCAATCAAAAATACGCCCGGATAATTTTTCTTTATGTATTCGGCGGTTTTTTGAAGCGAAATCCAACCTTTCGCACCTAAGGCTTCATAAAAAGCGGTGTTAGGTTTGTACGCCACGGTAAACTGCTGTGTCGCATCAATTATCTGCTTGTTGAACTCAAAAACAGGGTCTTCTTCCTTCAATAAAAACTCCGGAATTTTGTTCAAGTCCGTGTCCAAGCCAACGCAAAGAAAAGAATTTTTCTTTACGATTTTATTATAAAGGTCTCTGTAATTCATAATATTATTAAAATTTAAAGTCCTGATGCTTTTAATCTTTCGGCGTTTTCGGCGATTTGAAGTTTCTCAATTATCTCGTCGATTTCACCGTCCATAACAACCGGCAAGTTATAGAGTGTCAAGTTGATACGGTGGTCTGTTACCCTTGATTGCGGATAATTGTAAGTACGGATTTTCGCGCTGCGGTCGCCGGTAGAAACCATAGTTTTGCGCTGCGACGAAACTTTATCCAAATACTTCTGATATTCAATCGCATACAAACGGCTGCGAAGTTCTTTCATCGCTTTTTCAAGGTTTTTGATTTGCGATTTTTCGTCCTGACAAGTTACGACCAAACCCGTCGGAATATGTGTCAAACGTATAGCCGAATATGTCGTGTTGACGCTCTGACCGCCCGGACCCGAAGAACAATACGTATCTTTTCTGATGTCTGATTCCTTCAAATCCACGTCAAATTCTCCTGCCTCCGGCAAAACTACAACCGAGGCCGCCGAAGTGTGGATTCTGCCCTGAGTTTCAGTTTGCGGCACACGCTGAACGCGGTGAACGCCCGATTCATACTTCATAATTCCGTAAACGCCCTCGTTAGCACTCGAAACGGTAAAAACGATTTCTTTATAACCGCCCATCGTGCCTTCGGTAAAGCGTGTAACTTCGATTTTCCAACGGCGTTTTTCGCAATATTTGGTGTACATACGGTAGAGGTCGCCGGCAAAAATAGCCGCTTCGTCACCGCCCGTACCGCCGCGAATCTCTATAATCGCATTTTTGTCGTCTTCGGGGTCTTTCGGAAGAAGCATAATCTTTATCTGCTCCTCTCTTTCGGGCAAACTCGCGGTGAGGGTTTCATACTCTTCTTTTGCCATTTCGCGCATTTCTTCGTCCTGCTCGTTTTTGAGAATTTCACGCGCGTCCTCAATATTGCCCAATATGTTTTTATATTCCGTGTATGCCTGAATCAAAGGTTCGAGGTCTTTAAATTCTTTATTCAAAGCCACATAACGCTTCATATCCTGCATCGCATCAGGAGAATTAACCTGTGAAGCAACCTCTTCAAACCTTTGTTTTACGCCTTCAAGTTTTTCTAAAATAAGATTTTCTGCCATAATTAATTGTAAATAAATTCACCGAACTGTGATTTCACGGTTACTTGTTTTGTTTCGGACTTTTCAACGTGTCCGATAATTTTTGCTTCTACTGAAAAGTTTTCAGCAATTTTGATGACCTCGTTAGCGGTCTGAAAATCGGTATAAACCTCAAAACGGTGTCCCATATTGAAAACTTTGTACATTTCCCGCCACGGCGTTTTGCTCTGCTGCTGAATCATCTTAAACAGCGGCGGGACATCAAACATATTATCCTTTATAACATTTACTTTATCAATAAAATTTAACACTTTGGTTTGCGCTCCGCCCGAACAATGAATCATAGCGGAAATATTTTTTCTGTACTTTTGAAGTACTTGTTTAATTATCGGTGCGTAAGTCCTTGTCGGTGAAAGCACTAACTTTCCGGCAGTAATTCCGTTCAATCCTTCTACTTGGTCGGTTAAATTATACTTTCCTGAATAAACGAGACCCTCGTCAATAGCATGGTCGTAAGTTTCAGGATATTTTTTTGCGACGGTTTTGTTGAAGACATCATGACGTGCGGAAGTTAAACCGTTACTTCCCATACCGCCGTTATAACCGCTCTCGTACAATGCTTTACCGAAAGACGATAATCCTACTATAACGTCGCCTTCTTTGATATTACATTCGATAACCTCGCTGCGTTTCATTCTTGCAACGACGGTAGAATCTACGATAATTGTACGGGTCAAATCGCCGGTATCAGCGGTTTCACCGCCGGTAGAATAGATTTCGATACCGTAATCGCGGAGATTCTGCATGATTTCTTCGGAAGAGTTGATAAGTCTTGCGATAACGCTTCCCGGAATAAGATTAGCGTTTCTGCCGATAGTTGACGAAACAAGAATATTGTCGGTTGCGCCGACACAAATCAAGTCGTCAACATTCATAATAAGTGAATCTTGTGCGATTCCGTCCCAAACGCTCATATCGCCGGTTTCTTTCCAGTAGGCGTATGCGAGAGAGGATTTAGTGCCTGCGCCGTCAGCGTGCATGATAACGCAGTAATCGTCGTCGCCGGTTAAAATATCGGGGACGATTTTGCAAAAAGCATTCGGGAAAATACCTTTATCAAGGTTTTTAATAGCGTTGTGAACGTCGGTTTTCGATGCCGAAACACCGCGTTTTCCGTATCGTAACTCTTCTTCCATAATACACAAATTTTTTGCAAAGATAGTGGTAATTATTTAATTCTGCAAATATTTTATGCTGATGTTTGATTGTATCGGCAAAAAGTGGTAATTTTGGAGCGGAAATTTTAATAAATGTTATGCAAGAAACTAACCGCATAGAATTTAAACGCGAATTAACCCGCGAACTTGATTTGGAACGCGAAGTTGTGGCATTCCTCAACTACCGCGAGGGCGGCATTATATACATCGGTATTGACGACAACGGAACACCCGTCGGCGTAAAAGATATTGACGGCGATATGCTGAAAATTAAAGACCGTATAAGAACAGGTATTTCGCCCTCGCCTATGGGATTGTTTGATGTGTTAGTTGAACATATTGACAATAAGGATGTTATAAAAATTTTTGTGGCATCCGGTAGCGAAAAGCCTTACTACAAAACGCGGTTCGGACTTTCGGAAAAAGGCTGTTTTATACGTGTCGGAACAGCGGCAGAGCCGATGACAACAGAGCAAATTGACGGTCTTTACGCAAGGAAAGTTCATAATTCGCTAAAAAACGTAGTTTCTCCGCGTCAAGATTTGACGTTTGTCCAATTAAAAATATATTACTCAGAAAAAGGTTTTCAACTAAATGATAACTTTTTGCGCTCGCTTGATTTGCTTACTGACGACGGAAAATATAATTACGTAGCCTATCTCCTCGCAGACGAGAACAGTAACTCCATGAAACTTGCAAAATATTCTGGGACAGACCGTTACGACCTTATTTCAAATAATGAGTACGGATATTGTTGTTTAATAACGGCAACGCAAAAAGTACTTGACAAACTTGACGTTGAAAACAAAGTTTCGTCGGTAATTACTTCCAAAAAACGTATTGACACTCCGCAATGGGATAAAATCGCTGTAAGAGAAGCCGTTATTAACGCAGTTGTACATAACGACTATTTTTACGGTGCACCGTCAAAAATTGAATTGTTTTCAGACCGGTTAGAAATCACATCTATCGGCACTATACCTTTGGGACTAACCAAAGATGATTTTTTTAATGGGGTGAGTTTGCCCCGCAACCGTGAACTTATGCGTGTGTTTCGTGATGTTGAAATGGTTGAGGCACTCGGTTCTGGTATGACACGTATAATGCGGAAATACGGACGGGAAAACTTTGAGTTCGGCGGCAATTTTATCCGTATGATTGTCCCTTATAATTGGCAAATCGATGATAAGGAATCTAATGGGACACAAAAAAATGTCCTAGAAAATGTCACAAAAGATGTCCCAAAAGAACTTATTGAAAGACAGAATGTTATATTGAATTTAATTAAGCAAAATGCTGATATAACAATCGCAGAAATGTCCCAAAAAATAGACGTTAATGAGCGCACCATTAAACGGGATATACAATACTTACAAAGTATCGGGTTGTTAAATCGTATAGGGACTCGCAAATTAGGTCGTTGGCAAGTATTAAAGGATTAATTTTATGAACACTTTAAAGGAAAATGAAATAAAAATTTCGCCGTTGTTGCAACGCTTGCGCCAAGAAAAGTCGTCAAGGCTAAAAGGCGGAATTTATCACCGCATACAAATCGATTTGACTTATAATTCAAATCACATTGAAGGCAGCCGTCTGTCCAAAGAACAGACACGCTTTATTTTTGAGACCAACACTCTCGGTGCTACAACCGAAAGTACACGCATTGATGATATTTTAGAAACCGTAAATCACTTCCGCTGTATTGATTACGTCATTGACCATGCAACTGAAAACATTACGGAAAATCACATTAAACAACTTCATTTGGTTCTGAAAACCAACACTTCCGACAGTCAAAAATCGTGGTTTGCCGTCGGTGAATACAAAAAATTGGCTAACGAAGTCGGCGGACAAGAAACTACTCAGCCCGAAGACGTTCAGCAAGAAGTTAAAAGTTTATTAAAAAGTTATTATAAAACCCAAACAATAACTTTTGATAATATTTTGGATTTTCATGTCCGCTTTGAACGTATACACCCTTTTCAAGACGGAAACGGACGTATCGGGCGGCTGTTGATTCTTTGGCAATGTCTTCAAAGCGGAATTGTACCGTTTATAATTACCGAAGATTTCAACGACAATTTAACAGACACTTGTCTTTCAGCACAAGATAATTTTAAAGTGGTAATGGATTATTTTAGAATTGAGTATTAAAAAAATGTCAACCAAGACAAAGGGAATAATTTTCGGAATAATAGCGGCGGTTTGTTACGGAACAAACCCGTTAGGCGTACTTTTTCTTTATCAAGAAGGCTTAAACACCGTTTCAACGGTTTTTTACAGATATTTCACGGCGGCTTTAATGCTTGCCGTCGCACTCGTAGTAAAAGGCGAAAACTTTAAAATCTCAAAACGTGAACTCGGTATTGCAGCTCTGTTAGGCGTATTTTTCGGAATTTCGTCCCTGACACTTTATGCAAGTTTCAACTACATGGACGCTGGAGTTGCTTCTACGATTTTGTTCTGTTATCCCGTAATGGTTTCAGCGATAATGGCGTTGTTTTTTCACGAGAAAGTCTCGTTAATAACCGTTATTGCACTCGTGTTGTCCTCAGGCGGTATTGTTTTGCTGTCAAAAGGGGACGGAAACGTCAGTATGACAGGCGTAATTTTAGTGGTTTTGTCATCGCTGTCTTATGCAATTTACATCGTGGCTGTCAACAGACTGAAAGTAAAAATAAGTAATGTTAAATTAACTTTTTTCATAACGCTTTTTGCAACACCGTTGTTTGTCGTTTACTCGTTTTTCGGCGAGGGCAATTCTTTGCAAATGTTACCGAATATGACAGCCGTATTTTGGGCTGCGTTTTTAGGCTTTTTCCCGACGGTTTTGTCGCTGGTTTTTATGAACGTTTCGATAAAACTTGCCGGCTCAACACCGGCAGCAGTTACCGGCGCGTTAGAACCAGTAACAGCCGTTATAATAGGTGTTTGCGTTTTTGGTGAAGCGTTTTCGCTAAAACTTCTCGGCGGAATTTTGCTGATTTTGTCAGCCGTTTTGTTGATTAATTTTTCAATGACGAAAGACTTTCAAAACAGCAACGGGAACGCCGTTTAACTGGTATTCGCGCTTAAAAGTTTCCTTGTCAAAATTGGAAATTACTTTTCCGTGAAATCCTATTTCAACGGTTTTCAGCAGCATGGATTGCAGCAAAATTCCCAAATTTACGAAGGTTATGCCAAAATCTTTTTTTTCCTCGCTGATAATTATAAACGCCTCTGAACCGCTTACAGGTTTGAAAAAAAGTTTTTGTCCGCCTTCCACAAAGGCGATTTTGGTGTTAACGGCGATGATTTTGTTCAGCACGTCTTCCGAAACGGGCAAATCGTTGTTAACCGTTGGAGTTTTAACGGTTTTCTCAAAAAGACTGTCAAGCGTTTGTCCGATTTTTTTCACGGTTTTCTTCTGTCCGAAAACCTCGTTGTATCTTTTTTCTAAATAATTGTCTGCCATAATAAGTGTTTTTTTATTATCATAATGTGTGATAAATGTAATAGTGGAGTGCAGGCTTCCAGCCTGCTTTTTAGCGACTTTTTAGGCGGGCTGGAAGCCCGCACTCCATGCTAAACTTTTCTAATATATGTTTAGCGGGCTGGAAGCCCGCGCTCCTATCAATGCCGTTTCTCAAATGCACTACACCAACGATATTCAGAGGGTGATGTTACAAGTCCGGCTTTAACGGGATTGTTGTGTATATAGTTGACTACTTTTTCATAATGGTCGCTATCGCGAATGAAACGGTCAAAATATTCCATCATCCAAACCTGACCTTTACGGTTAAGAAGTTTATTAATTTGTTTTGCAGAATACGATTTCCAACTATGTATAATTTCAGACAAAGACACTGCTTTTAACAGCATAATTAAAATATGCACATGATTTGGCATAATGCACCATGCAATTATATTGTATTTGTCCCCGTCATAATAAAAAAGCGTATCTTTAACGATTTGTGCCTCGCGGTCATCACGCATAAAACATTGCCCCGCTCCTGAATCCTCATATTTATCTATCAAAACAAGTTTGGAATGTGGGCTTCCAGCCCGCTGAGTAGGCGGATTTAGGAAATTAGGGAAATTAGGCGGGCTGGAAGCCCGCACTCCATCATCAACTTCACGTTTCCATCGTTCGATAACTTCTCTTGGTACGGAATCGTAAAGCCTAAATGTTATCATTTGATAACGCTTATTTTCAATGTGCGGCAAATAATTGCGGCAATGATTATGTATTTCTTCTTTATTGTTCATAAATATCGTAATCTTTTGTTGCAAAAGTATTGATTTTTTAACAAATTAACAGCGCAAATATAGTTTTTTACTTTTGAAAAAAAATATTTTTGCCTTTATTTAAACAAAGTGTTAGATTTGCAAAACAAAAATGTGTACAAGCACAGAAAAAACATCAAACGCAACTTGCAACAACGAGCCTGTTGTAGCAGTAGATCCGAGTGCTAAACTTGATAAGACTTTTGAACATGAAAAATTCACGGTAGGTTATCCTTCAAGCCTCACGGCAGATGACACTATGGGTTCTGATTTTTATGTTGCTGACGACAGCGGCTTGGTAGTAATGAGCGGTACTTACAACACCTCCGGTGCTACGCTTGACCAACTCAAAGAATTGGCAGAAAATATGGCTGTTGCAGTCAAAGCAGCAGGCGAAGTTCCTGAAACACCGATTGTTAAAGGCAAATCGTATGTTATTAAATGCGCTGCCGGAGACCAAGTAAAATGGAACTACTGCGTTATGAAAGAAGACAAAATCGGTCTTATGGGTTCTATTGAATATCCGAAAGACGAAGCCGCTACATACGAAAAATATGTAGGCGCAGTTTTGCAGTCAATAAAATTCAAATAAGATACTTTAATTCATTATTATAAAATTTCACGTTTTACCGCAAAAAATATTTTTTTCTTTTTGACGGTAAAACGTGTTTTTTTTATTACATTTGCGATATAATTTAATCGGAATGTTTTACTTTTAATAATATCATGAAACTAAAATTCTTTATCCTCGCCGCATTGATGATTATCTGCGGCACAGTTTCGGCGCAAAGTTCTAAAATGTTAGACAACGCCGTTGACACTTCAAAGTATATGTCTAATGAGGCAAAAACAATTTATAAACTCTTTAACAATCCCGTTACTTACGGAGACAAATTCGACTTCGTATATTGGGATAAAAACGGCTTTGTCGCAAAAGTAGTAGGCGGAAAAAACGACGGCATGAAAGTTTCTTATCACGTTTACAAAACCTTTGACGGAAAATTCTATGTAGTGAATGAAACCGCAAAAGACTTAATCAGCTATTACGAAAACGGAAAACTCACACCTACGAAAGAAAGTATTCCCATTGAAGATAAAAATGATATACACACCTCGTATCCCTATTTCAGAGACGAAGGAGTGTTATATATCGACTACAATCCCTCAACAAAAGAATCCAAGGAAGATTGGTATTATTGGAACGGCAAAAAATTCGTACCGGAAAGTACTCTCAACTATATCGTTAATACTTCAAAAGTACTGTCGGAGGATGCTAAAAAAATCTTTGCATGCGTAAATTTCCACGACTATGCTTTTGGTGATTGCGATTACAAAAAAAATACTCCCGAATGGGACAAAAACGGTTTTAGTATTGTAGTTGATTGTAAGTACATTGACTGTGTCAACTATCGCATTTACAAGTTGAAAGACAAATATTTGGTAGCATTATACGACCTTGGTACCAAGTTTTGGTACTTTGAAAACGGCAAACTCACGGAGGCAAAAAATATTCTGCCGCAACCTACTGCCGGTAAAAAAGATTATTGGGAGTATTCTTTTTCAGACAAGAGCATAGTTCGCACCGACGAAAAGGCTAATATAACAGAAACTTTTGTTTTGGACGGTGAAAAGTTTGTTAAACAGGACTAATTATTATGGACATCGAACTTCCTGAAAGAATAACAAAAAGGATAGCAAATCAGGCACGAATGAACGTTGCCTCGTATATTTCGTATTGTTATGACGGCGACAAACCTAACGATACGGACGCTGAAATTACGTGCTATGAATCTGTTGTTCACGATTTTGTAGAACAATTCCGCCGTCCGTACAGCGAAAAAAATTATCAGCCTAACCGCGAACAAGAATTTTTTAAAATTTTGAAAAAACGTTACGGGGACGATGTTTTTTTTGCCGCAAAAAATGAATATTCTAATAAAAGTATTTGGGTAAACCTCGGTATGGGTGCAAAAATTTTGTTCCGTTGGCAGGAATATCAAAGTTGTTTGGACGTTGAGTTCACATCAAGAGCAATTTACGATATTTACGTGGATTATGCTGACCGTGATAAAGTTATCGAAATCATTGATTTTGTCCGCGCTAATATTTCTTCTTGGCAACCGTTAGCGCAGGAATGTATTCGCGATTATCATAAAAAGCAGAAAATTCAAGAACTTAAAGCCACTGCCGTAAAATCGTTTGCTACACAAAAACTTGACGTTTGCGGGATTCCATACAAGTTGGAGCAGGGCAAACTCCGCGACAAAATTTTCTTTAAGATTTCGGAGAAAGAGAAGGCGATGTTTTATCTTTCGCACAAGAATTTCGATACGGCTATTGACAAAATCATTGCCGCCGCCAAACAACTTAAAAGTTTAATTGCGGAAGCGGATTTGCATATTGAAATCAAGAAAATTTCGGACTATGATTATTTTCAAAACGGACAATTATAATTACAATATTTACCCCGTATAACTCACCAAAACTTCTAAAAAAAATGACTTTTGGTGAGTTGAAAATTTTTATAACTCACCAAAAGTCAAGAAAAAAACGAGTTTTGGTGAGTTATAATTTTTAATTAGTCTGAAAAATCAAGCACTTACGAAGTTTTTGCTTTTTAAAAAATGTCTAAAATTAATTTTGGTAATAAATAAAGAAAGTATTTCCTTTGTAAAGGGAAAAAATCACAGTTTAAACATTATCTATTATGTCAAAAATTGAAAAACCAATTTTCCAAAATATAGAAAGTTCTGATATTGATTGGGCTTTGAGTTATTATAGAGAAACCTTCTTTGAAATACCGACTTTTTCGGCGGAAAGTTTTATTGAACGGATCTTGGATAAAGTTGTTCAAACCGCAGCAAGTAAATATTCGGAGTTCGCAAGACATTCAAAAAACAAAACTATTAACCGCATTTCTCTAATCAAAGATTATTTGGAAGCAGAAATGCCGGATGTTTGTGTCAAAGCGGTAAATGATTGTCATTTGGAACTGACATTGAAATGCGGATTAAAATTCGAGTTCAATTATTATAACTATCATGAAGTCCGCTGTGTCCGCCCCGTCGCCGAAGCCTACGTAACATGCGGTACTCTTTTGTGGCAGAAACGGCAATCTATGATTACTTTTTTCAATTTTCTTGAAGATAATTATCCGGCTTGGTATGCCGAATTGCAACGTTATGCTATGGAACTTTCAAAAGAGAGAATGATGACGAAAATTCAGCGCACAGCAATCGACAGCATTGTGCTTCAAAAACTTAGGGACGAGGGTTTTGAATTTTTCATAACGCCAATGAAAGCCAACGACAAAATTACCGTCAAAATCAGCAAAAGTCAGAAGACGACGTTTTATCTTCCGCACAAAACTTTTACGGACAAAATAGACAAAGTAATAGCCGGAATTAAAGCAATTAAGGAGTTTGCTGACGAAAACGGCAGATTCTATGTCGAAAATATTAAAAAAGACGACAACTCAAAATGGCAAAATAAACTTAAAGAGTAAAAATCATGATTAACATCAACACCACCGAACTTATTGAAATTCTTGACAAAACACCTGCTAATCAGAACATTATGTTAGTCGGCAAACACGGAATCGGTAAGTCGGAAATTTTGACAAAATATTATACAGACAAAGGTTTTAAAGTTGTCGCACTGTTTCTCGGACAGATGAGCGACCCGGGCGATTTAATCGGATTGCCAATAAAAAATGCAGAATCCGGTAGAACTGATTTTCTTCCCCCGTATTGGTTTCCCGCTGACAATCAGCCCGTTGTACTATTTCTTGACGAACTCAACCGCGCTCGTCCCGAAGTGTTACAAACCATTATGGACTTGGCTCTCAACCGCAAACTCGCCGGACGAAACCTTCCCGAAGGCAGCCGCTTAATTTCAGCAGTTAACGACGGCGAAGAATATCAACTCACCGACCTTGACCCCGCTTTGGTGTCGAGATTCAACGTTTACGGTTTCCGTCCGACTTACAAAGAATGGCTGTTATGGGCTGAAAAGCAGAAACTTGACTCGCGCGTAACGGATTTCATCGCCTCTAATCCCGAATGGCTTGACGGCACTGCCGCCGACCGTCCGCAAATTGACAGCGGTCTCGAAAAATTTCCCGACCGTCGCGCTTGGAAAAAAGTCAGCGACATCGTTTTGCCACTCAAAGAGTTACAAGAAATTGACCAAAAAATTATCGCCGGAGTTGTGGGCGTTCAGGCGGCGCAAAAATTTTATGCCTCGGTCTCGGCAGCAAAAATTATCGGCGGAAAAGAAGTGCTTTTAGATTTTGACAAGGTAAAAGCAAAAATTTCTAAGTACAAAGTACATCAGTTTTCGGCTTTGAACGACGGCATTTACCGTTTTCTTGAAACCGCTGAAATCTCTGAAACTGAAAAAGTTACCGCAGCAGAAAACCTCAAAAAATATGTTGCGCTTTTGGAATCGGGTAAAAACAAAGAGGCTTTGGCGCATTTCGTTTCTGTTTTCACGCAAGGAATGTACCCGAAAGCAGTGGCGTTTATGGTGTCAAACGTGATTGACGTTTATCAGAAATTAATTGATTTTGTCGGCAAGTTGTAAAATGGAAAGCATTGTTTCTGAGCGGATTAGCAAAAAGATTTACGACAGTTGGTTTCTTACCGAACCGGCTTTGCACGGCGTTTTGTGCGGACACGAATTGACGGAAAATCCGAAAATGCCCGTTGCCGTGCGTTGCGGTCAAGGCAGGATTGAATACAATCCCGAATTTATTAAACCATTGGACGACAAAGCGTTAGACGAGAGTTTCCGCACCGAAATTATCCGTATAATGTTAAAGCACCCTTATCAACGTCAGCCCGATTGTCCCGCTTTTGTCAGAACCGTTGCAAGCAATATTGTTTTGACAAATGATTACAACTTTAAGACGCTAACTCTTGACAAAGCGGAGGATTTTAATTTTCCGAAAACAGAGTATTTTGAATGGTATTGCGCCAAATTAACGGATAATTCTGACAATTCGCAAGGCGGCAGTGATGATTCTGATTCTGACGAACAAAATTCTCAAAACGCAGCGCAATCTTCTCAGAGCGAACTTTGGGAAGAAAACGAATTTGAGTGCAGCCGCATTAACGAAATCATCGAAAACACAACGAGTTGGGGTTCGTTGCCGGGAAATTTGGTGGAGATTATCAAAGCGACATTAAAGCCGCAAATTGATTATCGAAAAGTGCTTTCAGGTTTCAGGGCGAGCGTGATTAGCAGCCGCAGAAACCTAACAAGAATGCGCCCGAACCGCCGGACGGATTTTCAGAATCTCGGCAGCGTTTACAAAATGCGGACAAATCTTTTAGTGGCGGTTGATGTCAGCGGTTCGATTTCAACACCGATGTTACAAAGGTTTTATTCGGTGATAAACCGTTTCTTTAAATACGGCATCGAAAGTATTGATACAGTGCAGTTTGATACAGAATTAAAAGATATTGTTCCGCTAAAAAAAGCAAAGAGTGAAATAAAAATCACGGGGCGCGGCGGAACGGATTTTCAGCCGGTTTTCGACTTTTTCCGAAGCAGCAAATCACATTATGACGGCATAATTTTTTTTACCGATGGTTACGCCGGCGAGCCGCAAATCACGGGACGAAAACCGAAAGTTTTATGGGTTTTTCCTGACAAAAACACCGCAAAAGCAAACTCTGAAACGTTAAAAAAATACGGAAGATGTTGTGTGATAGAATAAGTATGTTTTATTTTAAATAATTTGCATGATGGATATAGATTTCAAAGAACAAGTATTGCCGCGACTGATTCTTGCGGTGGCATTTATACCTGTATTTTTGTTGGTATGGTGGTTTATGAAAATGATGAACGAACCCACGCCGCAGGAAATTTGGCAGCAAAGAGCCGATTCGTTAACGGTAATCTCCTCTGACAGTGAGATTCTTTCGGCTATCAGCGGTGAGCCGCGCCCTTACCTTATCAGAAACTATAAATTCGATTACGGCACCACCGTCAAGGACACGGTTTTCGACCTTCTTAAAGGCGATTATATGGCGATTGATATTCATCAGCAAAACTTTACGGTAAGCGGTTACGGTAAAAATCGAATAAAAAAATGGGACGACAAGCCGTTATGCACCGTTAAAGGTAAGTTTGCTTTTAACGATACCGTTGAAATCCGTAACGTTGATTCCCTTGACTTTATGTTTTCGTCAAAAAAATATTGGCAAAATCTCATGCCGGAGAATGTTAATTCAGAGAAACTCGGTCATGTTCTGCAGAAGATGTATTATTATCCCGACAGAAATATGATTTTTGACAGTATCGGAAATGATTTCGAAGAACTTATCGAAATGGCAGAAGAAATGGCGGAAGAAAAACATGTACGACAAAACAGACCTAATAAAAATTTGAGTCCACGTTTTACGTTTTCGTTTATGCAGAAATACGACAAAGCAACGTTTGCGGTGATTCTCGGCGACGGTAAAGCAGATTTCAATGTTTTTGACGATTGCGGCAATTTTATGCTCGTTGATTGCGACAATATTTCGCAATGCTCCGATTACGAATCCAATTACAATTTTGGTGTTATTATAGGTTTTATAATCGGAGGTTTAATGGCATTGTGCGTGATAATATTCGCCCCGCAAATATTGAATAAGGATTAGATGGTTGTTGTCAAAAAAACAAAGGCTGCTTTTATAAAAAATATTAAAATATTTATGCTAAACCTCAGAAATGTGTATTTTTGCAACAAAACAAACCTCAGAAAGGTGTATGATTACATAAAAATAAATCTAAGAAACGTGTATTAATCATGCTTAAAAGAAAGATATACAACGAGTTACTAAAATGGAAAAATCAAAGCAACGGTACATCGGCTGTTTTGATAAAACGGATTTTATTAAAAGACAAATATTAAACCTTTATCGCAATGATATACGCAAATATGCGGAAGGATTAGAAATGAGAGTAACGTCTATTTTTGATGAACTACCCGGACAACTTCAAAAGCATGAGAAAAAATTTAGACTTTCTGCGTTGAAAGCCGAGGCTCGTATGCGTGATTATGAAGATGCGTTTCTTTGGCTCGCTGATGCAAAAATTATCAACTGTTGTTTCAACTCTACGGAACCGAGTGTCGGGTTACGTCTCAACGAAGATCGAACAACTTTGAAATGTTATATGAACGATACGGGATTGCTAATTAGTCATGCCTTCAACAACAAAAATATCGTAGACGAAAGTATTTATCAAAAACTGATGTTTCAAAAGATAGAAATAAATGAGGGAATGTTTGTGGAAAATATTGTGGCTCAAATGCTTACTGCCGCCGGACATAAATTGTTTTTTTTCAGTAAGTACGACGAAAAAAATGCTGAAAACAGAATGGAAATCGACTTTTTGATTCAAAAACCTATGATAACAAGCCGTCACAATATTTCGCCGGTTGAAGTAAAATCAACAAACCGTTACACCACCACATCGCTATCGAAAATAACAAACAAGTATAGGCAATATCTTTCAACTGCTTACATATTACATTCGTCCGATTTAAAGGAAGATAATGGTATTGTTTATCTACCTTTGTATATGACGGAGTTGTTGTGATATTAGCAAAAAAAGTTATATATTTGCGGTGTGTAATATTTTTTTGGGATTATGGAAGAAAACAAGAAAAACAACAAAGGCTGCGGATTAACAGCAGCAATTTTAGCACTTTTGACAGGGGTAGGTCTTTTTATGCTCGGACGTTACATGAATAATATTTCAGAAGATTATTCCAAAGAAGAAACCTTTCTTCAAGACAGGCTTGAAACCTTGCCCGTAATAGAAACCGAAGACGAAATCTCCGCCGCAATTAGCGGTGAACCCAAAAATTACCTTGTAAAAAACTATCGTTTTAAAACCTCGCCGACAATAAAAGATACCGTTTTTAATTTTCTTGCCGGAGATTATCTCTGCATCGACGTCGTGGAAGAAACGCTGACTTATTACCGCAAAAACGTTGTAAAAGCCGGCGAAAATCCGTATTATTCAATATGGAAAGAAAAACCTTATTGTCAAATAATTGCACCACTACATTTAAACAACGGCATTAAGGTTTCAATACCAGATTCTTTAACTTTTTTGTTTTCGGTTTTAAAAAGGTCGAAGCGCATTTTTGAAGACGAAATCAATCCCGAAAAAAAGGACAATCTTTCAATAGATTCGCGGTATTATCCCAACCGTAATGTTAATATTTCCGACCCAGAAAAGGCGGTTAAAGATATTTTCACGCAATTCGGGGACAATGCCGAAGAATTGAAAAAACGGTTCGGAGAAGACGGAATTAAATTCGATACGCGGTACAATTTTACCTATATGACCAAAGACGATGAGGCAACATTTGCCGTGCGTTTGGGCGACGGAAAAGCGGATTTCAACGTTTTTGAAGGGAAAAATATAGTAATCGTCGGCGGTGAAAGAATTACTACCGCCACACAGGAAGCGTTAATCGGCAAAACCATATCAATTATCGGAACGGTTTTTATGGTTTTGGCTGCAATTATAGTACTTTGCGCCTTAATAGGAATTGTTATTTTCTGCAAAAAAGATAACAAAAATTAAGAAATAATTTTCAGCGTATAAAATTATTTTTTGCCGAAATTGAATAAAAATTGCTAATTTTGGCAGAAAATAATTAAAAAATCATGAAATTAAAACTCTTTATCCTCGCATTGTTGTTAGCAACGGTAAATGTATCGGTTGCTCAAAACATTTTAATCCCTGCCGGAAAAGACGGAAAAACCGGCTACGTCGATGTTAACGGCAAATGGGTTATAAATCCGCAGTTTGAAAATGCCGAGTGTTTTTCGGAAGACGGTTTTGCCCGTATCCGTCAAAACGGCAAAATAGGTTTGATTGACAAAACCGGCAAAATCGTCGTTGAACCGCAGTTTTATAGTATTGAAGGCTTCGACAAAATTTTTGATGATAACGGTTTTGCAAGGTTTTCCGTTGACACAAAACCTGAAACACAAAAGTCAGACGATTGGCTTAAAGATAACATAAATTATGATGATAATGATGATTATCTTTACGGCTTTATTGACAAAACCGGCAAAATTGTTATAGAGGCAAAATATCCCTTTTCTTGTGGTTTTAAAAATGGTTTGGCATGTGTGAAATTAGACGGCAAATACGGCTTTATTGACAAAACAGGCAAAATGGTTATCGAACCGAAATATGATATGGTTATGCCTTTTGAGAACCGCAAATTATCACTTGTTAAAGTAGGCGACAAATGCGGCTTTATAGACAAAAGCGGCAAAATGGTTATTGAACCTCAGTATGACGTTTCTGTTATATGTCATAACAATTGGAGCATTATTACTGACTCCGACAAAGAGGGTTTACTTTCTGCTGACGGCGAAGTGCTTTTAAAATGTCAATACGATATGTTATATCCTATTCCGTGCAGTGATGTTTGTTTGACAAGTATCAAAAACAAAAACGGAACATCAACCTTAGGCATTTTTTATAACGGGAAACATACTGTCGTAAAAAATGTTGATTGGATTGGAATGTCTGCCTTTGATTCGCTTTATTTTAAAACCAATTAAATCAAACTACGAAAAACACGAAAAACGCTAAAATTTTTTCGTGTTTTTCGTAGTTAAAAAAATGCTTTTTATTTTTGAACTTCAAATTTAGAGCCGTTCCATTTTACGAGAACTTCTTTTTTGCCGCTCGGAAGGTGAATAAAAGCCTTGATGTCTTTGCCTACGCGCGGCAAATCGTATGTAACGGCTTCTCCGTCGGTAGTGATGTCAACGCCCATATCATATCTGTTGGCGTAAGTTAATTTGTGAGTGGCGTTGTTGTAAACGTAAAGCGACAAACCCGTCAATTCAGTTTCGATAACTTTGCCGTCGCGAAAAACTTTTACGGACTCGGCAACAACTTTGTGTTTTGTGTCTGACGAGTTCCAATAGCAAACATCAACAATAAGTTGTTCTTTGCCGAAACCTTCGTCAGGATCGTTGATTTCAAAACAAGCGAAGCCGTTTTTGGAATCTGCCGTAACTTTTTCGGTTGGTTTTAGCGTATTTTTTTTGTAACGAGCCCATACTTGCCCTAATGTTACATCAAGTTCGCTGTTCATTTCGTCAATCTCGTCGCTTGTAGGAAACAGATGACTGATAAAATCGTTGATTATAGGTTTTTGACCGGCAAAAGTTACCGTCGTGGCATATTCTGCGCCGTCTTTTTCGATTTCGGCATACGGATTTTGAGCCGAAACACTAATACTGATTGTCAGCAAAAAAGCCAACAAAAGGTTGAATTTAATTGTCTTCATTGTCAAAATATTATTGGTTTAATTAACAAAATTTGTGTTTGTGAACATTTAATCATAGTCCTCGAAATCGTATAATCCGATAGTAATTTCAGATAACGATTTGAGCGGCTTTTTGGGTATGTCCGTAATTTGATCTCTAAGAAGTGTACTACCGTCAATATCAATAGGTATTTTCTTGTTTGTCAGCGTGTTGTACGAACCTCCTCCACTTACGACCAAACTTCCGTCGCCCTCACGATAAATAGATTTGTTGCCCCCGATAAGATAAAGGTCGTTATCTTGATAACGCAACATATAAACCAAAGATATGTTGTCCGAATATGCACAATCGTAAGTATCGGGATCTTCACAAGTTTGTCCGAAAATCATTTCACTTGTAGCGATTCTCAAAACACCTTTTGCCGTTATTGAAACATTTACATAAAATTCCTGCGATTTACGATGTTCGTATTCACATTTTTCTCCGTTTGTAGGATAAATATTGTAAAGTTTGTAACCATCTGCCGAACCGAAATAAACAGCCAATTCGCCGCCATTCTGTTCTGCGATAACGACATCTTTGTTACCGTCTTTATTAATATCACCCTCAGCGACAACAGTATCCGCTTTTCCAAGGTAAAGATTTTCTCGTCCCTCAGTTTTAAATTTTTTTGTTACAAATTTATTCTGTGCATTTGATAATATCGCAGTCGTCATTATCATCAAAAGCAAAATTATCGTCTTTTTCATAATTAATACGTTTTTTATTTTTGTTCGATAAAGGTTCCGTCGTCAAAAATGTACCGATTCTCAGAGGTTTCTTCGTCGGGAATATCAAGGTCGTCAAGGTTAGAAGCATCTTCGTTGATTTGCGATTCGTATGAGCGGTCTTGCGAAGTTTCCTTGATGTAAATTTTGTACGTAGCGGCTTTTTGTTTTTTGATTTCGATGTATGTATAATTGTTGTAACTGCCCGGTGCTTCATAACTGCCGTATGCCGACCAACCTTCGCCGTTTTCTCCGTCTTGCAATGCCTTGCCGTAATAGCCTTCGTAATCGCACAACGACCAATGCATCATTTCGGCGTCCTGCATTCTGCGGAAAATTCCGAATGCAAGCATATCTTCTATATTTAACCCCTCGCCGTCTTCAAATGTTTCAAACAAATAATCAACCATATCCCATTTCAGAGGAATCCAACCGAATTTCAAAGGCGGCTGTTTGGGCATATTTTCGGTGACGGAGGTTTTGTTTGCGCCCTCGCCTTCGGTTTTAATCATTTTGCCGGTTGAAAAATTGTAAGAATAATCGTAATGTTCGGTTTTATGACGGTCTTTTTTGCCGCCGATAAGAGCGAAGCCGCCATTCTGATAGCGGAACAAAAACACGTCGAAACCTTTGTCGTAATCCTTTTGAATCCTCAAAACGCCTTTGTCGTTAACGGTGATTTTAGCGTTGTCAGGCATCGACAAATCGTAATCGCGAAAAAGTTTGTAACTTCCGTCAGAGTTTCCGAAATAGAATGCGCTACCGTTAAATTCAGTACTGATTACCAAGTCTTTAACGCCGTCTTTGTTGAAATCGCCTTCTGCCGAGAGAGTGATTTTTTCGGTGCAAAGTTCGGCGGCTGTCTTGCCCGAGGGTTTAAAAATTTGAGACTCAGCCGTAGATATTCCGCACGAAAAACACGTAAGTGCAGAAACCGAAAGAATTAATAATTGTCTTTTCATAGTAATACTGATTTTGGGTTTAAGTACGGTGCAAATATAGAAAAAAATATTTTATTAAGCACGCATTTTTTATTATATTTGCCGTCAAGAAAACAAGGCATTATTATGGGACTCTACATCAACATAGGCAACAACGCTTTCCGCACGGCACGCAACAGCGAGTACGTGGATAAGTCGGGACTGATTGGCGTTGTTAACAGAACGCTTGACACAATATATAAATTCACTTGCGTAAGTCGCTGCCGCAGGTTCGGAAAATCTATGGCTGCGGCTATGCTCAGCGCGTATTACGACAAATCTTGCGATTCGCGGGCTTTGTTTGAGGATTTGGAAATTGCTGGCGACCCGACATTTGAGGCTCACCTCAACAAATATTCGGTGATTTTCATTGATATGAGCAATTTTACGCCGAGGTTCAAGGACGAGCCGAACATCATCGGACATATCGACAGCGAGGTAAAAAAAGAACTTCTTTCAATGAATCCCGACGTAACAGTGTCTGACACCGACGACCTTATGAACTGCCTTGTCCGTGTTCACGATGCCACGGGCGACAGGTTTGTGCTGATAATCGACGAGTGGGACGCTATCTGCCGCGAATTTAAGCCAGGAAGTGAGGCGATGGACAGGTATGTAACTTGGCTCAGAAGGATGTTCAAGAGCGTCAACGCTGCCGACGTGTTTGCAGGCGTTTATATGACGGGAATCCTGCCCATCAAAAAATACAAGACCGAATCGGCATTGAACAATTTTATAGAGTATTCAATGATTGATCCGGGTGAATTTGCGGCTTATTTCGGATTTACAAAAGACGAGGTGTCAGGACTTGCCAAAAAACATAATTTTGATTTTGACGAGTTGGAAAAATGGTATGACGGTTATATCATCGGTGAAGAAAAGTCGATGTTTAACCCCAACAGCGTGATGACTGCCATCAGGAAACGGCGTTGCGGCAACAATTGGGGCAAAACCGGCGCATACGACTCTGTTTCTACATACATCCAAATGAATTTTGAGGGCTTGAAAGACGACATTTTGAAAATGCTTTCGGGCGGTCGCGTGAAGGTCAATACCACTAAGTTTCAAAACGATATGTCAATAATCCGCAGCAAGGACGACGCCCTAACTGTGCTGATTCACTTGGGATATTTGTGCTATTATTTCGAAGACAGAACTTGCGGAATACCCAATTTTGAGGTTTGGGAGGAGATGCGCAACGCCGTGGAAAATACCGATTGGTCCAACATTGTAGATGTTATCCAAAACTCTGAAAATCTGTTGGATGCAGTTATCGACAGTGACGAAGCCGCCGTTGCCCGAGCCGTTGACAAAGCCCACGACGACAACACTTCCATTCTCTCTTACAACAATGAAAATTCATTGGCGTGTGTGCTTTTCATTGCATTCATTGCCGCCAAAAACGACTATATAATCCACCGCGAACTTGCCACGGGGAAAGGTTTTGCCGACCTTGTTTTGATTCCGCGCCGCCACATCGACAAGCCCGCAATGATTTTGGAATTAAAATTCGACAAAGACGCCGATTCCGCCATCCGCCAAATCCACGAAAAGCGTTACACCGGCAAAGTGCTTGAATATACAGGTGATGTCCTTCTCGTAGGAATCAATTACGACAAGGAAAGCAAGACGCACGAGTGTAGGATTGAATCTCTCACATTCCCCAAATCATAATCTTTGTTCCCTGATATTCGCCTTGACGGTGGAAAATCTTTTTGCTCCAAGGCTTTTTGGACGAACGGTCGAAAACGATGAAGTGTCCTTCGCTGACATCGCCCGCTTTATCCATATATTCAAAAGTCTGTTTGAGGCCGTCGGTGATGGTCTTTTTCATCGAATTGCGCAGGATTTTCAATTCTAAGACAACACGCTGATATGGACCTCCGTAAGTGTCGGTGAGCGGTTTGCGGATAAGCAAATCCGTCCTGCCTCGTCCCAAACCGTATTCGCGGTCTATATATCCGCCGCCGTTGACAATCCTCTGCAAAAACGCCTGCAAAAGCAACTGCGGACCCGCCTCTGCATAGTCGAACTTGCCAATCCACGAATCAGCGTTCTGACGGAAAAACTGTTGAAAATCAAGCAACAACTTTTCCATATTGAGCGAATTGTCAGGGTTGAGATACCACGCAGGCTCTTGAACGATGAAATATTGGGTCGTATAAGTTAGTTCGCGAGGAATCACCTCGCGGTAAATGTCGTTGGCGATTCTGACGGGTTTATTGGGTGCAATTAGTCCCAAATCAACGCAATACTGCAAGTCGTCGGTTGGGAAAATGCTCTCGTCGGCATCCTCGTTGGTGGCGAGAAGCGGCTGAATTATACGCCTTACACGTGGCTCTTTGAGTTTGTCGATAAGTGCGTCTATGTGAGTGTCGCGACGGTAGATAATTCGTTCCTGCGCCTTGTAAATCATTTCGGGAATGATTTTTACGGTGCGGTCACGGTTTTCTTTCATTTCGTATGTTACCTCGTAAGCAAGCGCGTTGACAAGCCACGGCTGCCCTTCGGTTGCATTCCAAATCATTGGAAAACAATCCTCGTCAAAAACCTGACCCGTTTCTTCTGTGTGCTGCAAGTAAAGTTCGTGGATTTCTTCTTTTGTGAAATTTCCCATCCTTAGCGACTTAGCCTTGATGTTGAAAGCCGAGCCACCTGTAATGATTTCCTGATTCGAAAGTGTTATCCTGTAATCCCTTACATCTCTTACGCCGCAAAGAATCACCGATTGAGGAAACATCTTGGGTCTTTGGTCATAACCTGCCCTCAGTTGCCTCAACACAGACACCAACGAATCTCCTACCAAAGCGTCAACCTCATCAAGAAACAAGATTAAAGGTTTGTCGAATTTTTGGGATAAGAAACTCAAAAATGCTGTAAGACGGTTACTTTTGTTGGATTTTTCAAATTGTTCTGCATATAATTTGTAGTATTCTGATCCGCCTAACAGATTGTCTATTCTTCGGGCAATGCTCTCACAAGTATTGGAAATAACGCTTTCAACGTCGTTTCTGTCCGCCTGTCCGCCCTCAATATTGGCATACACGCAGAAATACTTGCCGCCCGCATTGAGATAATCCCTCAATGCCAACAGCATAGACGTTTTGCCCGTCTGCCTCGGTGCGTGGAGCACAAAGTACTTTTTTTGTTCAAACAACAATTCTATTTCCGCTAAATCAATGCGTTTCAGCGGATTAAGCGTATATTGCGAGTCGGGTTGGTTGGGACCCGCTGTGTTGAAATACTTTTCCATAATGGCAACTCTATCAATTTCGCACAAAGATAAACTATTTTTTTGACAAATCCACCTTTTTTCGTACTTTTGTGCGTAGCAAAAAACACCAAACTATGATATATCCTTCTGTTGGACAATATACCGAGGCTATCAAGTTGGCGGAGCAATCACCCGAAGATTACTTCGCCACGCTTACTACGCTCCGACCTGTTGTGGGAGCGGACGGCAATCCCGTGATGAGTAGCGGGAATTTTGCCGTGGTGTTCAAGATGGTTGACCAAAACGACGGCAAGTTTTACGCCCTTAAATGCTTCACCCGCGACCAAGAGGGCAGGGACGAGAGTTACCGCCTAATTGCCAACGAACTTCAAGACGTTTCATCGGAGTATCTCACTAAAATTCAATACCTTGACAAAGAACTTTTTGTGGATAACAACACCGACGACAATGAGTTTCCTGTGCTTTTGATGAATTGGGTGGAGGGTGAAACGTTGGATAAGTATAATGTCAATACAATACTAATTGACACATAACAAAAAAGATGATTTTGGGAAAATAGTTGTGATAATAAAGATTTTTTTTTATTTTTGCATCGTTTAATGTTAACAATAACAAAATGCTTGAAACAGAAAAATATAAATTGATTTGCGGCGATTGTCTATCTGAGTTAAAAAAGATGGACAATCAATCTGTCAATTGTATCATTACCTCACCACCTTACTGGGCGATGCGAAAATATGACAACAACGAGGATGCTAACGAAATCGGTAATGAAGATTCTTATATTGAATACGTCAAGAATCTTACATCTGTATTTTCGGAGGCAAAGCGTGTCTTGACAGACAACGGCTCGCTTTGGCTCAATCTTGGCGACAAATACAACGACAAGGCTTTGATGGGGATGCCGTGGAGAGTTGCCATTTCGTTGATGGACGATGGTTGGATTCTACGCAACGATGTCATTTGGAATCAAATGAAAGGCACTCAGAGCTGCAAAGACAGACTTAGGGATATGTATGAACATTTTTTTCATTTTGTAAAATCCAAGAAATATTATTATAACGCTGACGAAATCAAACTAAAGCCAAACCTAAAACCCAAAAAAGTTAATGGCAAAATGGTATCTGCAACAGGTGTCAGCGGGAAAAAATACCGTCAAATGATTATTGACAGCGAGGAATTGAATGAAACGGAAAAAAACAACGCGTTGAAGGCATTAGACGATATTTTGCTGAAAATACAATCGGGAGAAGTCAACGATTTTAGAATGACAATCAGGGGTGTTCAGCGTGCTTGGCACAGTGACGATGTCCAAATCAGCGGACGAGCAAAAGAATTGAAAGAAAAAGGATTCTACATAATGAAGATGGGTGCATCAGGATTTTTGCCGGGTGATATTTGGAACATCGTTCCGGAAGACACGTGGCGCAAAGACAGTCATTGCGCCGTGTTCCCCGAAGAATTGTTGCGGATACCAATACTCGCCACTTGTCCCGGCGGCGGCGTCGTTCTCGACCCATTCAGTGGCACAGGGAGTACTGTGTCCGCCGCGCTAAAATTGGGACGCAAGGGCATAGGGATAGATTTGAGCAATGAGTACAATTCGATAGCCGAAAACAGAATCAAACAAATTGATAACACATTATTCTAATTGCAAAATGAAAGAACTTACCAAAAGACCTACAGAGTTATTCGGTTACGATTGTGACGAGCATATCGATAGTAGCGCATTCAAACTCGCATTGAAACAGCAATATTGCAAATACATTAAAAACACTTGCGTGAAACCTCGGAAAAGCGAGCCGTCTGTAAAGGTTGGTATTTGCAGCATTGGAGCAACATTATGCACAAAACAAGTACGCCCCGTCATTATATGTCCACAGCGATTCAAAGAGGATTCGATGTTTGAATCTATTCGACAAATCTACCTAAGTGGTTGGCAAAATGTTAAATGGATACCCGAAGTCAATATTGGTGTAGGTGGAAGCATTGACTATGTGGCTGTTGAAGTTGATAAAAAAGATAATGTGAAAGATTTTCTGTGCGTTGAACTTCAAGCCGCAGGTACAACCGGCTCTCCATATCCTGCGGTAAAAGAAATCAAGACATCGGGATACTTCGAATCAACAAGTTACAATTACGGCATTAATTGGGCTAACGAGTTTTCAAAAACGATGATGCAACAAGCTTACAAAAAAGGTAAGATTCTTGAGAGTTGGGGCAGAAAAATTGTGTTTGTTGTGCAAGACATCGCGATTGAATATCTGAAATCGGCAACTGATTGTTCTCTTTTAACTGAAAAAAACACAGAACTACCCGTTGATTTTTGTACATTCAAAATGATATGGATGCCGAGTAAAAATTGGAATCTTGTGTCAGACAAAATATATAGTACATCCATTGAGGGAGTAAATTTGATGCTTGGCGGTGCATCAATTAATGATTATCTGACAGAGAATGAATTTATCGAAAATATTATCAAAAAGGGAATTGCGGACGGAATTTTGAAGAAGCAATAAAAAAGATTATGAGTTCTTCCTTGTTTAAGTATGAACCGCAAAACGTCGCTTTTTGGCGAGGAAATGACTATGGCAGAGGCAGTTTCGCTGATTATCAACCGTCAGATCAACGAACTTGTGCTTCGCTGTATCAAAACCGACGAAGTGCGCCATTATTACGACATTGCTGTAATTGGCTATGGCGAAACGGCTTACAGCATTTTGGGCGGAGGCCTGTCGGGACGCGATTTTGTGTCGCCCGAGGAGTTGAAAGACAATCCGTTTAAAAAGATAATTGTCCAAGAACCCAAGCGTATTGCTCCAAGTCGAGGTTGCCGCGCAGTTGCTTGTCGGAAGATGCCTTTTGGAGGACGCGCATAATGGTGCGGTAGTCTTCGGAATTGTCGTAATATTCGTCCAACTCAATGAATTTGCTGTTGGGCGCAGTGTCGCTGAAAATCGTAAGCAACCTGTCGAGGTGCGTCTTGACATTCTTCTTGATGAGTGGCGCAATCACAAATATCACCGTGTGCGTGAGACCGTTGATGTAATCGCTGTTATCGGGGACTTGGATGATGTCGCCAAGTTCGTGTCCCAAAATGTAAATCGAATGGATTGGCAAAGGTTGCTCCACAACGGTCTCGATTTTGGTTTTGGGATTCTTGACAGTCTCCTGATATTTTTTGGTCTCGTCCATATAGATGGCACCGAGGTAGGAGCGGAAACGCATTATCTCGCCCTCCTCCAACGCCTTCTGAACCTCGATATGCACAAGTTGATGCCTGCCGCTGCGGTCCAAGATTGTGGCTGAAAAATCCAACTTGAAAATCTTCTTGCCGTCGGGCAGCAACGCCGAATATTCGTTGTTGTTCATCTGAATGGACACCACCTTGGTCTTCAAGATGTTGCCTATCAACACTTTCGCAACTTTTTCGTCCTGCATCAAGTACTTGAATACAGTGTCGTATATGGGGTTAACAACTTGTGCCATCTTAGTAGTCGTTTAATTGTTTGTTTCGGCAAATATAACGGATTTTTGCAAGATGTCAAAAAATAGCTAATTTTTCTCGTTGATTGTATCAAAAAGTGTTATATATCTAATAATCAGCAATTTACTTTCTTAAAAATCGTGATAATTTAAAGTAGCGGTTTAGAATATTCGGATATAATTACATTAAATCTCCTCCAACATCTGTCCCGGATTTTCAGCCGCTTTGACGTTTGAGAAAGCCTTGGTAATGATTCCGTTTTCGTCAATCAGATAAGTTGTGCGCACTACGCCGAAAGATTTTTTGCCGTAGAGGGTCTTCTCTTTCCAAACGTCATACGCCTGAATAACAGTCTTTTCGGTGTCGGCGAGGAGGGTGAAAGTGAGGTTGAATTTCTCTTGAAATTTTTTGTGCGAGGCAACGCTGTCTTTGCTGATGCCGATGATTTCCGCGCCCTTTTCACGGAAATGCGGAAAGAGTTCCGAAAAAGCGCAAGCCTGTTTGGTGCAGCCCGAAGTGTTGTCCTTGGGATAAAAATAAAGCACAACTTTTTTGCCGCGAAACTCTTCGAAGCTGCGGATGTTGCCGTCTTGGTCGGGGAGCGAAAACGACGGCGCGGGGGTGTCGGGTGGTAACATAATGAGTGAGGTTTAATGTTTTTTTGTATGCACAAAGATAAACTATTTTTTTGACAAAGCAAGCACGAGTGCAGGATAAAGCGGGTATAATTTGAGATTTGGCTGAATGTAGTATCATATTTAGCCAAATCTCAATTATGGAACAAGACCCCAAAAAATTATCCTGTCAGTTTTTTACCATATTTTTGCCGTTCCATGCAAATCGGTCAGTGCTGACAAACATACAATCTCCGTACATCTCCACTTGCTTAATCTTGGAGTATCGGGTGAGCGGTTTTTCCACTTCGGCATCGGTGATTCCGTTGGCAGTGTACATATATGCCTTGAATTGGTCGCTCGCATTGGCTGTAACGCCTATGGTATAGATTTTCCACTTTTTGCCGGAGGGTTCTGCGGGATACCATCCTACCTTTGAAATAGCCACGTTGCCGTTTTTGTCGGGTTCGGAAATAAATTCGATGACGTTTTCATACATTCCCTCAAATTTGCCGTTGGTAAAGTTAGAATCTTTCTCTGCCAAGAAACTCTTGATTGTTTCCACATTGGGCGGCGTTGGAGGAGTAGGCACTTCTTCATCGCCTTCACAATATTCTTCTTCACCGTCAAATATTTCGTACTCCAAGAGAGCGGCGTATTCCTCCTCTGACGGATAGGTGCAACAAATCTTGCGTTTTAGATTGTTCCAATCCTTGGTTTTTGTTTCTCCATAGTTTGCCAAATCTCTAACGCAGATGCTAAGCCATCTGTTTGCAGGGTTTGGAACTTTTTCAGGCGTTCCGGCATTAATCCAAAACGTGTAAGCAACACCGTCTTTCTTCGCCATGATGTACCAAGAATAACAAGTTTCAGGACCGCACTCCTCAACGCAAGCAAGGGGAATGATGTCCAAATCTGTTGCCGAACCTTTGCCGGAGACAGTTACAATGTTGTCTTTGACGGTGATAGTCTCGGCGTTTTTAAAAAATTCAGGAATTGCGGCTGTATCTGCGCCATACGCCGGTCCGTACATTCTTACATTGAATTGAAGTTCAGGAAACGGCTTGGGGGCAGGATGGTCGGCGAAAATATTCCTCGTTAATTCCACAGTGTTGGAGATGTCGAACCTAAGACAAAAATCCCTCGAATCATTTATCCTGCACTCGTCGTTAAAATTCTTGTCTTTTTCGTTTTGTGCGCCGTATATGTCGTCCATATAGCGGGGTATCGTAATGTTGACGTAATCGGGTGCAGACGGTTCTTTGCGCGATATGTCAAAATGCCATTTGTAGCGTTGTGAATCGATTTTTTCGCAACTCTTGTCCTTGTTGATTGTGTAGGAGAAGTTTTTGCCGTTTTGACTTATAATCAAACTGTCGGCATTAAATACATGAATCGACTTGATGTCGGGGCATGAATATTTATCACTTCCAGTCTGCACAAGGTTGATTACCACAGAGTTGTCCGGCTTTTGTTCGGCAGGTTTCTGCGAAGTTTCTTCTTCTTGAGGTGTTGTGGATTGTTGGTTGTGATTGTTGGAATTTTTGCCCCCACAAGCCGATAAAACCAACATAATGGCTGTGGCGGGAATTAATAATGTGTTTTTCATAATGAGTTAAATTGATTTGACGCTGCAAATATATCAATATCGGCGGATAAAAACAAGAAAAACTGTAAGAAATCGGAGGATGATTTCATCTGTTAAGGAACGAAAATCTCGATATTGTTATCCCTTTATTTGTTGCCACCTGATTTTTAGCAGTAGCGAGTTTACAAAATCAGCATCAACTTTGTCGGGAATTGTTGAAGCAGCAATTGCAGAATCCATTTCTAACTTTTTGATTTCCAACAATTTCATTATTTCGTCATATTCAAACTTATGCGCACGAATGTCAAGCAAAAATTCTCTGTCGATGCCCGAACGGTCGCATTTGAAACCTTCTCCTCGTGCAATTTCAGTACACATACTTACAAGTCGAAAACATTCACAAATGTTCTTTGAATCATAATTTTTGTCAAGATTGCTTTCGTATCTCACGGGATTGCGCTTTTTTACCCAATCGGTGTATTCTTTGTATTTTATGCAGTGTGAAGTATAACCCTCAGCATTGTAATAAAGATAAAATAGCGGATTTTCCCCTTTTGAAACCGATGACATACAAATCGTATCTGTCGTATTTTTGTCCATAATGCCGCGATAATTTTTTACCGCTGAATTTTCTTCAAACCATTTTTCTAAACCGCCATCAGCAATCGTATGGATAAAGGACGACAATTCTGGAAAAGTGTTTAAGTTTTCAAAAGTGATTCCTTCATCTGTAAATTGTTGTCCGAAATCGTAATAACAGCCGTAAACGTTGTGCATATTGTTGATTGACACAAGTCCGCAATATTCTTGTTTCAAACCTCTTGATGAAAGATATTTCTTGATTTCGCCGCTGCCTTGTTTGTAAAAAGTATAACAAAAATCTATCGGCGAAAGTTTTTCGTTAACGGGATTGACAATCTTTTTGTTAAGACCGCGAGCCTTTTTGATTTGCGATACGGCATAGCCTCCAAAAGGATTGAAACATTCTTTTGTGATAAAAATATCGCGGTGTTTCTTGATTTCTTTCATGATGTCGCTTTCGTAGAGAACGCAACGGTCTGGCACAAACAAGGCTTCCAAAACCGTCGGGTTAGATTTTAAAAGCAACTGAAAAAATCTTGACATCTCGTACCAAACGTCATCGCATTTCGGGCTTTCGATTTGTTGAACGTAATCAAGTCCGATTCCGAGGATTTGTGAAACGGGTGCAAGAAAAACACCGCCATGGTCTACATCGCTTTGAGGAGTGTTGATTCCGTGACAATGCGAACCTCTTATGTATTCGTAAACCAAAAGGTTTTGTTTGCGTATATCGTCAAATGTCATAATTTTCAAAAATTGTCTAAGATACGGTGCAAATATAGAATTTATTTTTCGATTGCAGAAAAAAATACTTGTCGTAGTTGTCTTTTTTCTTGATGATTTTTTCACCGTCGAATAGCGAGTTAACTATCTCAACACCAAGATAATCCATCAAAACTATGTCGTTTTTCGCAAACCTTATCATCAAATCGTCGTCAACGCATTTATTGTGTTGGATGCCAAATTGCGAAATGTCAATTTTTTCGCCACAGGTGGCAAGTTGAAAATTCAATTTTTTGTTGAGTTCGGAGAGCCTTTTGGCAAAATCAATCATCTGATTTTCTGTCCATTCCGAATAATTGATATTATTTTTTTCAAGGTTGGATTTTACCTTTTTATAGAGCGCAATGTCGGCAAAACTAAAAACAAGTTTTTCGGTATAGCCAAACAATTGGTAGCCGATGTTTTCGACCTTGCGCAACAAATCGTCAACGGTGATTTTATCAGTCAAAATCAGAGGGTCAAAACGCCAAACAACACGTCCTTTGCCAAGTGAATCCACCAAATTTTTGAATGTAAGAATACGGTCGTCAAGCGGTGGTACTCTTTCCTCCAAAACTTCTGCAACATAGTCGTTTAGAATGTCGGTGCTGCGGCTCGCCGAAATTATTAGCGGGGCTTGTGCATCAACGATTTCGTCGTTTTCTCTTTGTATTTTAATCTTTTGCCACTGCGCCATAATGGGACAAATTTACAAACTTTTTTACCTTATCTTCTCCACCAAAAATCTCAAATCGTCTTTGTTCGCTATGAGATAGCGGGCAAGTTCGAGGATTTTAAAATCGTTGGTGATGTAAGATTTGTCATCGGTGTCTCCGCCGACTAATTTGCTGCATATATGATTGGAGTTTACTGCCTTATTTTCAGAGACTTTGAACACAAATTTTACACAAATCGGCGTAGGATTGCCCGCTTTGTCGCAAATTATCAATCGAAAAACATCTCCCTCTTTCGCACCTGAAATGTCCATTTCTCTTAACACTAACCAATCGTCTTGAAAGAAAATCTCCGCTTGGTCCGTCGTAACTTTATAACCGCTGCAAATATCTGTCTTTAAAGGTGATAACGTTAAAAAAGGAACGTCTTTTTCAAGACCGAGAATTTCTGTCGTGCCGGAAAATGAATGATTGGTACACGAATCAAAATGCTTTATCCACCAAAATCTTTCAACAGAATACAACGTCACCAAAAGCAAAAATACCAAAAATATCGTGCGGTATTTCGCCTTGAATTGCTTCTTTTGTTTCTCAGTTTCAGCGAGTTGATTGTTGTAACCGTCGAGATATTTTGCAATGTCGGAGTAATCTTTGTATGGCTCAACGCTGTTTTTCACCGCCGAAATTTTATTCGTCAGGTCTTTGTCAATAACTTTTTCCTTTTTGTTGACACCCATCAACACAATGCTGAAAACAAACAGCACGGGAATTATAAAAATCATCGCGATAAACAGCATAAAATCACCCGAAGTGGCTGTATAAAAGGCTGTTGTGATTGGCAAAACTATCGCTGCAACTACCAACATCATCAGCGGAAAACCGTTTCTTACCAACGCGCCTAAATTTCGCGGATATTGATTTTTGTAGTTTTTGAGCAAATTCTCCATTTGAAGGCTGATTTGCTGAAAATATGTTTTATTAGAGTTCATAGCAAGAAAAAATTATTCGTTAACAATCATAAAACTTTCAATCTGAGCGGCAATTTCATGAAGCCCCATAATGTCTTGACAATATTCTTTCGACACGAAATCAGCGTAATAACTACCCTCACCGCGCTCCAAAACAGAAAATAAATTATCGTCGCATTTTTCGTCGTAATCCACCGGTTCTAACGCGATGGTTTTGAGTCCCGTTTCCAAAATTTTGCCGTCCTTGTCTTTCAGGCGGAGCGCAATGCGTGAAGTGTCGGCTTTCGTGAGTTGTTTTCCCGTTGAAACAAGTCTTATTCCGCTGATTCTCAGGCGGTAATTCCGCTCGTCAGTAAGGAGATAAAAACTATTTGGGTCGCCTAAATCGTTTTCAACGTCAATGCTGACAACGCCTCTGCCTTCGCACTTGAAGTAAGGCGAAAAAATATCGTCAATAGGCGAATTTTTGTCAGGCGAAACGGTTTTGTGCCATTCTGACATTTTATAAATTTCGGCATATTCTGCGCGGTTGTCCTTGTATTTTTTTTCGGGACTAAAACCTACAAACGGCGAGATTACACCGGCTAAAATCAGTGCGATAAAAGTAACGACAAGTTTTTTTCGGTTTGAATCTTTGGTTTGTTTAATCTCGCTGATTGTTTTGGCGTAATTTTCAAGGAGTTGACGAGCCTCGGCATTTTCGCCGTAAATGCTGTTGACGGTTCGCGTAAACATTTCGTGCGTGTAAAGTGCGTCGTAATAAGCGTTGTCGGCTTTTGTAACGGGCGAATCTTCCTTTTTGGTGATAAACAGCGCGACTATTGCCGCTATCAACAACATTCCCGACCAACCCGCTAACGTCAAAGACGAATGTGTAAACGCCAGCACCAACAACAACGCCGCCGTCAAAATCAAAACAACTTGTAGACGAAACTTTACCACGTCTAAGAAGGTCGGTTTCGGTGCTGACTTTAATCTTGCAATGCTTGCTTGAATGTTGGCTATCAAGTTTTTAATGTTTAAATCCGATTCTGAGACCTCGTGCAAAACATATCCGCAATATCCGCAAATATTACTGATAAGGGGATACGGTGCGCCGCATTTGGGGCAAGAATGTTTTTTTTCTTCGGCGGTGCGAATGTTTTCGCTTTCAATTTCGGCGGCTTCTTGGTTTGTGATTTTGTATTTCGGCGGGCTTTGACGGTCAGGTTCTTGGTGTTCGAGCAGAGTTCCGCAATACGGACATTCGTCAGCGATGAGCGGCACACCGTGTCCACACGTAGGGCAAGAGCAAAGTTCTTCTTTGGTGAAACTTTTCAGGCGTTGGGTTAACATATTGTCTAAGAACATATTAACTTCCTTTTCCGATGTACCCTCGTTCAAGGCTGCATTGACGATAACCTGACGTTCTTTGAGTGTTAGAACGCGGTCTTTCAATGCGAGGGTAGTTAAGTCTATGATTTTTTTTGATACTGCCATAACGATAGTTTTTTATAATCGGCAAATATAGAAATATTTTGCGAAAATCAATACTTTAAAGTTGGATAATTATGCGATTCAAATTACCCCTTTTATTTTGCGGCGAACGACATTTTTTGCCACTTACCGCAGTTTTAAACGGTGTTTTTTGCCCGAGGGCAGAGGTAAAATATTTTTCGGGAAAAAATCTATCTTTTGTAAAAAAGATTTTTAACTTTGCATTTGAAATGTGGCTTAAAAATCTATTATGCTAATCGAACAGACAACAACATATTCATACAAACTCAAATACCTTGACAATCCGACGTTTGACAAGGTAAGGGATTTTGCGAAACGGTTCATCGACGACCTGCCGAAAGAACTTGTTGACGATATTTATTCGCAACTTGAACGCGGTGTTGGTAAGATAGATTCAGAGCCGAAAATGTTGGTGTATCTGTATTCTTTTGGCAAAATGCACCAAGCAAAACTCAATGTAGCATTTAGTCATATTCCAACAATATTTTTTGACCAACCAGAAATCAACATAATTGATTACGGTTGTGGTCAAGCAATTGGAACTATGTGTTATGCAGATTTCCTTTCTCAAAAGGGAATTGCTCAAAAAATAAAAAAAGTAACCCTGATAGAGCCGTCAGAAATCTGTCTGAAACGTGCTGCATTGCATACTTCAACGTTTTTGCCTGATGCAGAGATTGTTACCGTCAATAAAGAAATTGAGGACTTATCAAACGACGACATCATTTGTGGAGAAGATACACCCACTCTTCATATCTTGTTGAATGTATTTGAAAATAATCTTTTTGATATAGGCAATTTTTATCAAGTAATAAGCGACAACCTAAAAGGATACAATCAGTTTGCGTGTGTAGAACCGCTGGTAGAAGGTTGTTGGCTGGATCAGTTTGTAGATTTCTTTTTTGACCCCGCCCCCACAGACCAAATTTACAAGGTATGCCAAAAATACGAATTGAATCCCGACAAACCTTGGACGGCGCATATTAGGTGCTTTTCGTTTGGAGAAATGGAGGAGGATTTGTCAACGGAGGTAACGGAAGAGGATATTGCGAATGGAGTGGAAGATGAATTTGGTGTGGTGTATAGTAGGGATGGGAAAAGATTATTGAAGTGTAATAAAGATTTAACAATTTATATTGTAAAGAATGGGACAAAAGTGATTTGCGATTGGGCATTTGATGTCTTCCTAACTAATAGATCTTTACAAGAAATTACTATTCCCAATTCAGTAATGAGTATTGAAAAACAGGCTTTTGAGTACTGTGAAGCGTTGCAACGAATTACAATTCCAAACTCTGTAACGAGTAATGAAAATTCAATAATAACAGACAAGTCCGTGAAATCAATAATTAACGCTAGTGGTTTTAGTAGAGTTTGGTATGATACGTTTGGCAATATCTCAGGTGTTGAATTTAGCCAACAGCCAATTGAAGATTTTCATAAAAAAAATTTCAAAGGCTTGTTTTATCATCAGTATGGAATACCATTGCCTGATAATTATTCGCTATTTGTAAATATGGACGAAACCGATTGGAGCAAAAGTACTATGAGTATTATTGGTTATCTCAAAGCAAATTTTAATTTAAAACACTCAGGTCATCCTGATATATTAACTTATTGTTTACAACCCTTTCGTGAGGACTATAATGCGACGGATAAACAAGACTTGGACTACCAAGAGAATGAAAATATTTATGCTTGCATATTAACATATAATCGAACACACGCAGCATTAGTTTTGGCGGTGAGAAATGAATACCTTGAATTTATAAAACAAAGTAGAAAAACTCATGAATGAATAAATATGCGGGTAGAGGCATAATAAAAAGAAGCATAGACATTATGCGAAATAAAATATTAAAACATTATGACATCAGAAATCAATATACTACCATTGGAAACCGGCACCGAATACGCTCAATTGCTTGACAATATTTCGGAATTGTGGACACGTGCAAAAGAAAACGCTGCATTGAGTGTCAATACAGAACTATTGATGGCAAATTGGGAGACGGGACGTTATATCGTTGAGTTTGAACAAGGCGGTGCAGCAAGAGCGCAATACGGCGCACAACTTCTTGTGAAATTGTCTAAGGATCTGACAATCAGGCAAGGAAAGGGATTCAGCCGTTCAAACCTTACGTATATGCGCAAACTTTACTTGGCGTTTCCAAAATGTGAGACACTGTCTCACAAATTGACGTGGAGTCATTATTTTGAGTTGTTGAAATGCGACGACCCTTTGGAATTTCAATTCTATTACAAAGAAGCGATAAAAGAAGGATGGAAAGTCCGTGATTTGAAACGACAAATCAAAAGTTCTTTGTTTCAGCGACTTGCACTAAGTGCCGACAAGGAAGGTGTTCTCGCTTTGGCAAACGAAGGTCATCAAATTATGACGGCTCAGGACATCATTCACGACCCATACGTCTTGGAATTTACAGGCTTGCCCCCAAAAAAGAGATACAAGGAGGGCGAACTTGAAGCCGCTTTAAAAGCCAATATGGAGACATTTTTGTTGGAACTCGGACGTGGTTTCGCTTTTGTAGGACGGCAGTATATGATACCAATTGGAAGCCGACGTTTCAAGGTAGATTTGGTGTTTTATCACTGTATATTAAAATGTTACATTTTGATAGACTTGAAACGTGCCGAAATCAAACACGGCGACATCGGTCAAATGAACCTTTACCTCAACTATTTCAAAACCGAGGTCTGTTTTCCTGACGACAATCCGCCTATTGGTATTGTTTTGGGTGCGAAAAAGGACGAACTTCTTATGGAATACGCATTGCAAGGCATTACAAACCAACTATTTGCAGCACGTTATCAGTTGTACTTACCGAAACGAGAGGAATTGCAGGCTCAACTTGATAAATTGCTTGAATGATTGATTTGCAATTGTTGTCGATTAAACAATTATCATTACCTTTCCCGAAAACGTAATCGACATAATCATTCCAAAAAAATGCAAAGTTTCGGGCTAAAAACACGATTTAGCCCGAAACTTTGTAGAAATTTAGTAATTACAACTTCTCCTCCACCACCTCGTAACTCTCGATGTTTCTGTCCTTTGACGAGAATTTGATGGCGAGTTTTACGATGTGCTTATTGGTGTCGAGGACGGCGAATATCCAAGTTATTTATACTGCAAACAAATCGTCAATTGTTATTTCGCGTTGAATTATGTTGAAATTGTTGTTGTGAACCACACCGTTGGTCGTTATCAAAACAAGGTGGAGCGTGCGCTTGTCTTTCGACAGTTGCTGGTATGCGATGAGTTTGTTTTGCAGATTGTTGGCATAGTCAGAGCCGATGGCAAAGGGCTGTGTAGAGTGTTTCATCTCGAATATGTCGGTAAAGCCGTCGGCGCGTTGCATCACAAGGTCTATCTGAGCCCCTTTGCGTTTATCTGTGCCGCGAGCAAACCACGAACAAACGTTGGTCTGTACACCGGAAATACCGAGAGCGTTTTTAATTTGCGGAATGTGTTGCAGACATACACGTTCAAAGGCAAGCCCCTTCCATACGTTGTGCGATGACGATGTGTATGTGTTTGTCCAATAATGCTCGTCGCTGAAAGCATTTTTTTGAATACAGAGATAATAAAACAAGGTGAAGTTGTCAATCAATTGGTACAAGGCGTTGTTTTGTGAAGTGTCGGCAGATGCGTACCGACGGATAAAACCGCACTCTTCCAATTCTTCTAATATTGTGGTGAAAGTACCGCCGTCCGATAGTTTAGATTCCGCAATCAATTGTTCCCTTGTGATGCCCGACTTCTTGCCGTCGCTAAGAGATTCTATTACTTTTAAGTAGTTTTCGGGACGCTTAAACAGAACTGAATATAGGGCATCAAACTCGTCGCGTAGTGGTGAAGTCTCTGCAAAGAACAATTGGTCAACGTTTTGCGCTGCGCTCAGTCCTTTTTTCAAAAAACTCCAATAGTAGGGAATGCCGCCGAGAATCATATAAAGTTCCAAAACGTCTTTTCTGCTTAATGCAAGATTGGCGGATTTTGAAAATAGTTCACATTCGCGAAGTGTGAATGGTACGATTTTAATCTTTCCCGTAATTCTTCCGCGAAGTCCGCCTTTGTCTTTCAGGATTTTTTTGCTAATCCAAGAAGTTACGCTGCCGCATACTATCAACACGATGTCTTTTTCGCGGCGGGCAGTCGCCCAACCATTCCAAAAATTTTCCAATGCTCCAATCAAATTTCCTTTCGGTGTGTCCATCCACGGAAGTTCGTCAATAAAAATGACTTTTTTACCGGAAGGAGCGTTGTTGATATGTTGCTTCAACAATTCGAAGGCTTCAATCCAATTTTTGGGTATGGCGCACTTCATACCGCAAGCCAAAAGTGAGTTGCGGAACGAAGTCAATTGTTGGCGGAGTGTTCCGTTGGCTATACCTGTGTGTTGAAAACAGAATTGATAGTTGAACGTTTCTCGTATGAGGTATGTTTTGCCAACGCGACGTCTGCCATAGACAGCACAAAACTGCGATTCCTCTTTTTCAAGAAGGTTGAGGAGTTCTTTTTGTTCTTTTTCACGACCTATTATCATAATTACATTTTGTTGATTTCCGCTGCAAATATAATAAAAATATCGCTATTTTCAGCGGAAATTCGATTATTTTTTAAAGTTTCCGCTGAAAATAAGGCTTTTTTAGGTCTTTGGAAAATATTATATCTTTTCTTCCACCGCCTCGTAACTCTCGATATTCCTGTCTTTTGACGAGAATTTGATGACGAGTTTTATGATGCGCTTGTTGGTGTCGAGAACGGCGGACACATAGTCGCGGTCGTCGATTTGGTCAATGGCGGAATCAGTGCTGCGGTCGTATTTGAGTTCGATTACGTAAATCGTCTTGGGCATCCTTAGAATCAAATCCGACTTGCCGAGGGCAGTCTCCTGATTGGCTGAAATGTCCGCGCTGAACGAGGTCAGAACAGTATAAAGAATTGAATGATAATGTTTTTCGTTCATATTGTTGAGCGAAAACGGGAACCTGCGGAAAAACTTTTGCAAAGCCTTGATGAACTTGTCGATGTCGTCGTTGACATAAAAATCCAAATAGGCGTTGCGCAGGGGCATAGTGTCGTTCACCTTGTAAAAACTTTTGAACAACGAATCCGCCAACGCCGCCCTCACCTCGTCGTTAGGATAACCCAAAGTATAAATATAAGTTGGGACTATGCCGTAATTTACTGCCCTGTAATCCTTTATTGTCAAATAGCCCGCCTGAAACAAAAACGGCACAAGGTCGGTGACTTTTTCCACAGGTTGGTTGAAACGCGACGAACTACATTCCACGCCTTCAAAATCCTCCATTTGGATATTGAACTTGCTGATAAGTTTCAGCAATGACGACGGCGTACCCGAATTAAACCAATAGTCGTTCAATTGCTTGTCGTTCATTGCTTTGATTACAGAAAAAGGATTGAAGACACTGCGCATTTCGGGCGAAAAATTGTAGCCGTCGTATTTAAACTTCAAATACTCAACAGTCTGTTCAAATGTATAACCGTTTTTGTCGGCAAAGTTCTGAATGTCAGGCTTTAATACAGTCAACAATTCGTCGTGCGAAATGCCGCAAATAGTTTCAAATTCAGGCATCAATGAAATGTCCTGCAAGTTGTTCAACGTCGAGAATATCGACATCTGCGAAAACTTTGTGATGCCTGTGATGAATACAAAACGGATAAAACTGCCAAGTTTTTTTAATGGTGAAAAGAAGTTGTTCTGTTGCTCGCGAATTTTGTTTTGCAAATTGTCGTCGTGTATCGCGTTGAGCATCATCGCGTCATATTCGTCGATAATGACTACCACTTCCTGTCCTGTCTGTTGGAACGCCGCCTCAACGATATTGCCCAAGCGGACATTTGAAATATCTGCCGTCTCTTTTGCGCCCTTTCGTTCTTGTTCGTATTCCTTGTCAGAAATCAGGGAATATTTATGTTCGTAGTCAGCCAACATTTTTGAAAGGTACAATTTTATGGCTTTCAAGTCGGTGGTTTTGCACGAACTGAAATCAAGATGAATCACGGGATACTTCACCCATTCATTCTCCAACGCATCAATTTTTAGCCCCTTGAACAAATCTTTGTTGCCGTCGAAATACTCCTTCAACGTGCTGCACAGCAACGACTTGCCAAAACGCCGAGGCCTTGACAGGAATACATAGTCGTAGTCGTGGGTCATTTTATAGACCAAGTCTGTCTTATCGACATAGACGAAGTTGCCTTCTATTATTTTCCTAAAAGTCTGTTTGTCAACAGGGTATCTGCGAGTTTCCATAGCGGGTGAATTTTTTGTTGTGATGGCAAAGGTAAAAAAAATTCCTGAAAAATATAATCTTTTGATTGAAAATGTTTGCACCATAAAGAAAGGAAGTCGGAGTGATTAATCTCTCCGACTTCGTATGCTTCTCAATACATCATCCCAAACATATACAGCGGTATCCGATTCCGTCTTCCCGTCTCGATGTCATCGACGGCGAGGAAACTTTCGGGTATGTCCTTGATTTGGTCGAAAGTCTTCTTGTGGCCGCCCACCTCAAAGAGGTACTTTTGATTGACGAGGAAGTCGCCTTGCTTGGGATAGTTGACCTCGCCGACGTAAGACATTTGGTTGAGGAAAAACGTCTCACGCAGCGTGCCCCTGTTGGCGTTTGGCGTGAGCGCGTACATCAAGTTGGGGTTGTTGAGGTAAATCTTGTCGGGCTTCGACATATACTTGAAGTTTTTGGTGACAGCCGACAACGTGGTCAGCAGGTCGGCACTTTCCAAAAGCGACAACATTTTGAGCCCCTGTTCCCTGCTTGTTTCGAGTGCGGCGTAGAGGTCCGACATTTTGGGCGTCTGCGGCACGTTTTCGGCGATAATCATCAGCATCCTCATAATTTTCATTTTGGTCGCCTGACTGATGTCCTCCACGTATGGCATATCCTCGTTGAGAATGCTCAGGATTGTGCCTTGCAACCTCATACCGAATCCCGCCGTGTCTTTTTTGTAAAACGGATAATACCCGCATTTCAGGTATTTGTCGAAAAGCGGCAGAATTTTCAGTTTTTCAGTCAGTTGCAACGCCACCTCCGAATGTGTCTGCAACAGTTGTTCAAGGGTCAGCGCGGGGAATTTCTGTTGCGTTTCGTATTCAAGGAACTCCCTGAACGACAGACCTTTGAGCGTATAGACAATCTGCCTTCTCGACAAGTCGCCCTTGTGGTAGTCTATCTTCAACATCGACGAGCCTGTATAAACGACGTTGAATCCGGGGTATTCGTCCACGATGTTTTTCAGGAGCGTCTGCCAATTGGGGTACTTGTGTATTTCGTCAATAAAAATGTGAGTGCCGCCGTTTTTGTAGTGATAATCAACCACTTGCGACAAAGTATGATTGGCAAACCAAAGGTTGTCGAGCGACACATAGAGAGCCTTCGAGAGGTCGTTTTTGAAGTTTTGCTTGATGTATTGCAACATCAGCGTCGTTTTTCCTACGCCTCTCGCACCTTTGATGCCGATGAGATTGTTGTTCCAGTTTATTTCGTTGTACAAATATCTTATAAAGTCGGTCTTCGTCGCCTTTACAAGTCTCTCTGATATTTCGTACAAGGTTTCTATTGTTGCGTTTTCCATAGCGTTTGTGTATTGGTTGACGCTGCAAAGTTAGTGAAAAAATCAATATTCCAAACTTTTTTTTATTGTTTTTTTCAATATTAGAAACTTTTTTTTTTACTAAAAAACAATATTTGAAACTTTATTTTTATGGCAAAAACAATATTGGAAACTTTATTTTTGTAAAAAAAACAATATTGGAAACTTTATTTATGAGGATGAAGAAAAATTTTTTTTGCTTTCAGTGTTTATCGTTAAGAAATCTTTATTATATTTGCCGTGTTGCTTCCGAAGCCCACACGGGCGGAAGGGTGGCAGCGATTTGTACAAATTAAGAGGCGTTACTTTACGCTTTGTCATTTTGACTCTCAGAAACTTGGCCGTTTCAATCCCGTCAAATAACAAAGCAACACGGTAATGCCTGCGGGTTATGTATTATCTCAAACTCTGAGAAGGGTTTGTTGTATATACGTATTGCGTGGGCTTCGGTGTTGCTCGTTCTGACGGGATGGGCAGGCCAAGGCCTCTGAGAGTGGGACGAGTGAACAGTACAATCCCACGTTTTTTATTTTGTATAGCTAAAAAGTAAAATATAATTAACTTTTCTGTTTCGGGATTTGGACAGAGTTTGATAATAAATGATAATAGTGTCCAAAATTGTTATACGTTTTGTCAGAAATTTTGATACATTTTGTGTAAAAACTTGATACGCAATTTTTTGTATAAAATATTTACGCGAACTACCTTTACACAAAATTTTTTTGGTAAAAGTGTGTAACCTTTTTGAGGTTATGACACTAAGAGGAAAAGTACAAAAGCAATGAACAGTATCCCGAAAATAGTTTTAGACAACCCGTTCAGGATTCTCGGCGTTTTTGCAAACTCGTCAAAAAAGGAGATTGTCGCCAACCAAGGCAAGGCAAACGCCTTTTTGAAAGTGGGCAGGGCGGTAGAATATCCGTTGGACTTGAAGGCTCTTATGCCGCACGTCAATAGGACGGTAGATACATTTAGTCAGGCAACCGCACATCTGACAATCGCAAAAGAGCAATTGAAGTACGCTCAGTTTTGGTTTTTGAAGATGACACCGCTCGACGATGTCGCTTTCAACCATCTCTATGCCGGTAATTGGCAACAAGCCATTGAGATATGGGACAAGAAAAACTGTGTTTCATCGCTCCAAAACAAGGTTGTTACCAATTTCATCACGAACAATTTCGACCAGGCCGTCAATACAGCTGAGGATTTGTACGACCAATTCAGCGACGATTTCTTGAAAGCTGCCGACACAACCGGCACTCTCAATTTGGACAAAGACGATTTGATTCATTCGTTTATTGACACACTATGCGCCGAATACGAGCCGAAAAGAATTTACGACATTGTTTTCTCGGACGATTGGAAAGATTATCTTGGTAGCAAGACTGTAAAACCGTTGATTGACAGAATCAATGCGGCGATAAAAGTGGCGAAAGATGTGGATAGCGACGATGCAAACGCAAATCTCAGCGCAGGAATTAAATTGCAAAATTCAACAAAAAAAGATTTTGCCGAACTCAAAAAATTACTCCCGTCGGGCGATATGCAACTTGAATCCGTCGCCGACAAACTTGGCTTGCAGATTCTTCAATGCGCAATAAACTACTATAACAATTCCGACCACGATGTTGCAGCGGAGAATGCGATGACATTGCAAAAGGAAGCATCGAAAATCGTTATGGGTGAAATGGCGAAAGACAGGTGCAAGGACACTCTCAAAGTCTTGGAAAAGATTATTGCTGAATTACCACCGAAAGAAGTGCGCAAAGAACATAAAGCAGTAATGGCAGAAATTGAGAAGATTATCAAAAAATCGCCGTCAATTTCAACCGCAGATTCGCTACTTAATAATTGCAAACCTCACATTCAGGCAATCAAAACAAAACTTGGCAGCACCAACGACCACTATCTTAAACTGTCCACAATTGTGGTGTCGGTTGCAATGCGAATGGTTGTGGGCGACGTCAACGAGGCACAAGAAAATGCACACGATGAAATAGAGTCATGTTTCAGTTCTTACGACCGCAATCGTATTGTTGAAAAACTCAAAACTACATTGCGTGCGGCGTGGAATGTCACATTATCTATGGACGATTATGATATTGAATCTGATTTCAAATCGCATTATAATGAGAATAGAAGTGCCTTGAAATCAATGTGTGAGGATTTGAATATTTCCACGTACAAGCCGATAACTCGTACTACAACATCAACAACTTCTTCTTCTACAAGAACAACAACAATACCGAGAATTAGAACAGCGGCAGCGGTTTCTACACCGAAACCGTCAACGGCAACAAGCAGTTTGAGTAGTAGTTACTCATCATCAAGCAACTATTATTCAGGTAGTTCGTCTTCTTCAAGCAGTTCATCTTCACGTTCTTATGATGAAGAAGATCATTATGTTGCGGCTATAATTATTGTGGAAATTATATGGGCAATAATTTCGGTGGCAAATAAAGAGGGAAGTATATTTTTGGTTGGTGGTATCGGTATGTGGTTATTTCCTTTGAACTATATCTCTATGCACATCATCAATTGGATAATAAAAAAAATGAACTCATAAAATATGAAAAACATTCTACTAATCATTCTCGCTTGTCTGTCGCTTTCGGTTTCGGCACAGACATCGGATTCTATAAGAATAAAGAATCTCGAAACAGACTTTGCGAATTTAAGCAACCGTGTAAACGATTTGCAGAAAATCCAAAATCAGCAGAACCAGACTATCGCTATCCAAAACGCAAAAATTGAAGCGTTGGAGCAGCAGTTGGGCATAAAGGCTACCGAATTGGAAACTTCTCTCAATGAGAAATCATCGGCTTTGGAATCCACCATCACAACAAAAATTGGTGAAACAGATTCCAAAATCAGCCAAACGGCAGAGTCGTTGAACCAATCAATCTCCGCCAACAAACTAATTGCCATCATCGGCATCATTGTGGCGGTGATACTTCTCGTGGTTGTCTATTTGGTTCTGAAAAACAAAATTGGCAGCAAAGATTCTGACATCGACAAAATCAAATCGGCTCAAAAGAGCCTCGAAAACGTCCAGAAATCAATGCAGGAAGAATCGGTAAAACTCGACAATAAATTAATCGAATTGCTTGAAAAACAGATGACAAGCCAACCAATTGTTACCGAAAGCAAATCAAGCGAACCCGACCATTCGCTGGCATTGAAAGTTGCTGACGAAATCATCCGCATCGAAACCAACCTTTCAAAAATGGATTCGTCGGTAAAGGGTTATAAACAACTCTCAAAAGCCGTTGAGCGCATCAGAGCCAATTTTATGGCAAATGGATACGAAATTGTGGATATGCTGAATAAGCCATACAACGAGGGAATGAAAGTAACTGCGAACTTCGTTTCGGACGAATCACTCGCCGACGGTGAACAAAAGATAACAGGAATCACAAAGCCGCAGATTAATTATAACGGCAAAATGATTCAATCAGCACAAATTACAGTAAGTCAAAACATTTAAACCTATTATATATGGCAAGAATCAAAATAGACTACGGCATCGACCTTGGCACAACCAACTCGTCTATTTGCCGAATGGAAAAGGGTGAACCGGTTGTTATCAAATCCGATACCCTAAAAGACACTCTGCCTTCTTGTGTTTCTATTAACAAAAAAGGCAGCATAAAAGTTGGCGATGGAGCATACAACACAATGAAATCCGACAAACGTCGTGCAACAAAAAGTTGGAAAAAAGAAGATTCCAACACCTACATCGAGTTCAAACGCACAATGGCGACTGACACAAAATACCATTGCGCAAATATCAACAAAGATTTCTCTTCGGAAGAACTTTCAGCAGAAGTATTGAAGACTTTGAAATCGTTTGTTACTGACGAAACGTTCCGTTCGGTAGTAATCACTGTGCCTGCAAAATTCACTGTCAATCAGAAAACAGCAACCATCGAAGCCGCAAAAATGGCAGGTTTCGACCGTTGCGAACTTCTGCAAGAGCCTATTGCAGCATCATTTGCTTACGGACTCACAAGTGAGCAGAAAAACGGAATTTGGATGGTTTTCGACTTTGGCGGTGGTACGTTTGATGCAGCATTGCTGAGGGTTGAGGACGGCATTATGCAGGTATTTGACACTGCGGGCGACAACTACCTCGGTGGCAAAGACCTTGATGCTGCAATAGTTGAAAAAATCATCATTCCATATCTCAAAGACAACTATTCCATCGACGACATTCTGTCCGACAAGGAGAAAAGCGCAGTTCTTCGCGATGCAATGAAAACATACGCCGAAGATGTCAAGAACCAACTGTCGTTCAAGGACAAAGAGGACATTCTCTCAAACCTCGGCGACCTTGGCGAAGACGACGAAGGCGAGGAAATCGAACTTGACCTCAGCGTTACGCAAGCCCAAGTTTTCGACGCAATGCGCCCGATTTTCCAAAAGGCGGTTGACATCTGCAAAGACCTTTTGAAGAAAAACAACCTCACAAGCAACGACTTGAACAAATTGATTCTTGTCGGAGGTCCAACACATTCGCCGCTAATCCGTCAAATGTTGCGCGAGCAGGTAACGCCCAACGTTGACACAAGCATAGACCCGATGACGGCGGTTGCCACAGGTGCGGCACTCTACGCCTCAACCCTCGACAACGACGTAAAAGCAGAGGACATTGAAGTTGGCACTATCAAACTCGAAGTTGGCTATGAATCTACATCTGTTGAGCAGTCGGAATGGGTAAGCGTGAAACTCGACCGCAAAGCATCAGGCGCAACTTGTCCCGAGAAAGTAACGGTGGAGTTTGTGCGCAGCGACAACGCTTGGTCGAGTGGTAAAACGGAAATCAACGAGATGGGCAACGTAATAGAAGCCAACCTTTTGGAAGGCAAGACAAACGCATTCACAATCAACGTCTATAACTCCAAAGGCGACCAACTTCCGTGTTTCCCGTCCGAAATCACAATCATTCAAGGCTCAAAAGTTGGTGCCGCACCATTGCCCTACAACATCGGCATCGCAGTTTGGAGCGACAACAAGCAAAAAGCGGTTTTTCGTGAAGCCAAAGGTTTGGAGAAAAACAAACCTGTTCCCGCAGTGGGTGTAATCAACGGACTGAAAACCACGCAACAACTTCGTCCGGGAATGGAAAGCGACATTCTCAAAGTGCCTGTTTATCAGTGTGAAGACGAACCTGAAAGCGGACGTTCTGCCGACTTATACGAATATGTTGCCGATGTAATTGTTACCGGCGACGAAATTGAATCTCTCATTCCCGAAAATAGTCCCGTAGATATAACAATCAAAGTGGATTCATCGGAGCAAATGACATTGGAAATCTATTTTCCGTCAGAAGATTTCACAGTAACCAAGCAACTTGACACAAGCAAGAAACAGAGCAATGTAGAGGCGGAAAAACAAATTCCCAAGATGATAAAGACAGCGCAAAGGGACATCGACCGTTTGTCTGATTCGTCAATTGATACATCAAAACTGCAACGAGAACTTGACGCTGTAAAAGAAGACCACAAAAACTCACAAGAGAAAAAGGCTGTCTTGCAGCACTTGAAAGAGGTTCTCCGCAAGATAGAAGACGAAGATGCCGGCACAGAATGGGAACGTCTTGAAAACGAAATTCGTGAGGAGTTTGAACGTCTTGAAAAAGCGGATTCAGACCTCGGCGATGATAAGACACATCAGGCTGTCAACGCACTCCGCACACAGACTGACAAAATAATTCGCTCAAAAGATATTGAACTTGGTCGGGAGTTGTTGAAGAAAATCAAAGGTTTATTCTTCCATTTGACCGAAATCCACCACTTGATGGCATTCACAGAACATTTCTACAACAACTTCGATTCCATCGATTGGAAAAACCGCACCCGTGCACGCCAACTCGTTAATCAAGCAGCAGAAATTGCCGAAACCAACCCATCAGTAGAGAAACTTAAACCTATAATGCGACAAATTATCGAACAAATGTCAAATCCTGACGCAGGCGGATTGCCACAAGGATTATTGAGGTAATAAATTGTATAATTAAAAACAATATGCTCTTTCAAAAAGGACAAAATATCGACTCTTACACGGTGGTATTTCCGCATAAGGAAGGCTCTTATGCGGAAACATACCGCGTGCGGAATAGCGAGGGAAAACTGCGGTTTCTGAAACTGATTTACTACTCAAAACTCAACAAAAATCAGATAGACGAAAACGGAAACATTATCGAAATAGAAGTTGCCAAACAACTGAAACACAGAAATCTTTGCAGATTTGAAAACAACGGCAAAATTATTTCAAGCGGTCAAAATTTGGCATATTTTGTAACCGAATTTGTAAGCAGCGAAACATTAGACAAACGAATTTTGCGCGATGGCGATTTAAGCGTGTTTGAAACCAAAGAAATTGCAAAAGCAATACTTTCGGCATTGCAATACGTTCATAATCTGAATATTCCGATAATCCATAATGAAATCACGGTTCAAAACATATTGTTGAACCTTTCGGGCGATTTACAAAAACTAAAACTCATTGACTTTGGTAACGCAAGATTCTTGAATCAAAAGCCTGCAAAGCCTGATTTAAAGGAAGTTAACCCTTTTTATCTTGCTCCCGAAAGATTCAACGGTGTTTGTTGCATACAGTCAGACCTTTATTCTGTTGGAGTGCTGATTTACAACCTTTTATTTGGCTCGTTGCCGTGGTTTTTCGACGTTTCGGGAATGGATAGCGACCAAATTGACGAAAAATTATCTGCATCAAGGTCAAAAACGCTTAAATATCCCGACATAGAAAAATTCGAGCTGGACGAAAACCTTTTGAACATCATTTCAAAAGCGTTGAGCAACGAAATTTCAGACCGTTTTCAAACGGCAGAGGATTTTATAAAAGCCTTAGACGGCGAAATTGCCGTATCTGCGCCAATTACCCAAAACGTTAAAAAAGAGACTGTTACAGAGGAACGTCCAAAACGCAAACGCGGTGGATTTGCCGACGTGGCGGGCATGAAAGAATTGAAAGAACAGTTGCAATCGGATGTTATATCGTTGCTCAATAATCCCGAACAAGCCAAATCGTTAGGTTTGTCGTTGCCCAACGGATTGCTCTTTTACGGGCCTCCCGGATGCGGCAAAACGTTTTTTGCAGAAAAATTTGCCGAGGAAACAGGGTTCAACTATCAGTATGTAAAGGGGTCTGACGTTGCGTCGCCATACATCGACGGCGGCAAGGGCAAGATTGCCGACATTTTCAACGAGGCTCGCAAAAATGCCCCCACGATATTGTTTCTCGACGAGGTGGATTCCATAATCCGCGACCGAAGCGACCACAACAACGTAACCACGGCAGGGGCTGTAAATGAGTTTCTTATGCAACTCAACAACTGCGGCAAAGACAACGTACTTGTTATTGGCGCAACCAACAAACCGATGGACATCGACGAAGCGGCTCTTAGGGCAGGACGTTTGGAATTGAAATATTATATTCCGCAGCCCGATTTTGAAACTCGCAAAGAAATTTTCAAAATCAGTATTTCAAAAAGAAAATACGACTTTGGCATTGATTACGACCGACTTGCAGGGCTAACTGAAAATTATATTTCTGCCGACCTTAGTTTGGTGATAGATACGGCGGCGCGGCTTGCCTTCCGTCGTGGAATGGACAAAATATCTATGGCTCTGTTGGAAGAAGCGATTTCTGAAACCAAACCAAGCCTTTCGGTAGAGCAAATCAAACGCCACGAGGAAATCCGCGACAAGTTTATGGGTGTTGAAAACAGCAATTCAACTAACTCAGATAGTTTTTCGCTTGGCGACATTCTATGCGGAGATTATAAACTTTTGCTAATAAAAGATAACGCGGATTGGGCTGATAGTTTCATTGAGCAAGCCGATAAATATGTCAGCGTTGGACGCATCCGACAATATCTTGGAGGCGTGGAATCAGGGGCGAAACTCCTGAAATCGCAGTCGTTTATTTTGAATAAAAAGTTAGGTTTTGCATACACAATTCGTTACAAAAACGAATTTGCAGGTGCAATTTGGGTAAACACGCCCAAATTAAACCTGATGAAACATAATTTCATCGAATGGGATATTTCATACTTTCTCTTTGAACCATTTGAAAATAAGGGCATTATGACTTTTGCATTATCAAAAGTCATCGACTTGTTGTTTTTCAGATTCGGCATCGACGAATTGGCGGCAGTTGTTGAAAAAGGCAATATCCAAAGCGAAAAACTTTTAAATAAGATTGGCTTTGTTTTTTCTCAAAATGTTCCCAATATGGTTGCAGAACGAGAATTTATAGAATACAAACTAACAAATAGCATTAACAATTAAAAACACTAATACAATGGAAATCAACGAATTATTATTAAAAACAGCCTTCGCTTGTATGTCGTGCGACGGTGACATCGCGGACGAAGAAGTCGAACTCTTGAAAGAGATGGCTAAGGACAATCTTTTTGGCGAAATAGACATCAATTCGGAGTTTGCTCGTCTTGTTCAGGAAATCAATCAAAAGGGCAAACGTTTCCTCCAACAGTACATTTCGGAACTTGCAGATACCGAATTGACGGAAGACGAGGAGATAAAAATCGCCGATGTCGCTGTAAAAACTATTCGTGCCGACAACATCATCCAATACAGCGAGATAAAGTTTTTCAAGGTAATCCGCGAGCATTTGACACACGTTTCCGACAAGACTTTACTCGCAAAAGTGGAAAACATTGACGAGCAATATCTTGCCAAAGACATCCGCGCAAGTTATCTTCAAATCTTCGAGGACTATTTCAGTGGCGACGAACTTCCGAAATTTGAGGTGAAAATGGAATTTTAAAATAATCCATACCGTATTAAAACAAACTATTTTTTTACTTTATTTCGCACAATAATATCACTGTAATTTCGGTTGCCATAGCACCGCGTTATTGCAGACTTTCGGGCTAAATCTATCAAAAAAAAAGCGATTTAGCCCGAAACTTTGCAAAAAAATTCCTCGATTATGGCAATAAATAGAAACAACGTGTTAAAAAAACGGATTTTTTAACACGTTATCTTTCTACTGCTCTTCTAACATAAAATTGTATTCTTTGCCCTGACTATTGGTGAACGTTCCGTTGTAACCACTACTCAAAGCACCTGTCCAACCATCAAAAGTACCTGAATTAAAGCCTTTTGGCGTGTATTCGTTTAAAATTATGTGATACGAGGTACGGAACGATTCAAAATTTTCGGTAATAACTTCTTCGTAAGATTTCAGTTTGAGCGTAAACTTGGTTTTCGGGCGGTCGTTGTAGAAATAATAACCAACTGAATCGCCTTGCTGAGCATCTTCTGCGGCTCGCATATCTATAAAAGCGATAACATTAAACTCTCCGATTTTACCGGAATATTTTTCCTGAGCGGCAACACTAAACACCGCCAAGAAAAGCACTAAAAAGATTGATAATTTTTTCATGATTTTACGAGTTTTTATTCAAAGGTAATTCAACATTTACCAAAACAAATCATCTGCCAAAGTGTTAAAACTTATCCCTAAGTCATTTTTTTTACCACTTAGGGATAAAGTATAGGGTGGATTCTTTATCCCTAACTCGTTTTTAAAACCACTTAGGGATAAAGGATAATGTCAAAGGTAATTTTTTTTATGCAAAATTATATTCTTTATAAAAAATTATTGCTGTCCGATAAAAAACACCACGACCGTAATACCATTTGTTTAATGGTATTGTAGAGGCTTTTAAACTATAATTTTTATCAAGGTGATTGCGGGAACACGATTTCGAGCTGTTGGTCGAAAAGTTTTTTGTTGACGGCATTCCATTCTTTTTCTGGATTGTAGATTAGTTTGTACATATCGATGTAGTGTCAGATTGGCTGTCGGAGGCTATTTAAATAACATCCGATTTTTTTATAAAATTTATTGCCTGTTGGAATACCGGCAGTCCGAAATAATTTGTACTTTTGTTCATGATATTTTTTTTGTTGGCACAGCTAAATTATCAAAAAAAAGAGGAAGCCGTATGACTTCCTCAATTTTTTTTTCGAAAATCGTCGGTTTTCGGACACTAATAATAAAAAATCTTTTGTATCTTTTTTGTATTTTTCTGTATCTTCATCCCATTTTGTTGCTGAAATTCCATATTCTTCTAAAACATGTTGTGGGAGATTTTAGAGTAAAGAACTTTTTGCTGTGGATATTGAAAGAGTGAGAGATGTGATTGGAAAACAATAATTGCAGAAAAAAATATTCCAAAGAAGTCGTTCAACTTGTTTTTTTATTAATTTTGCAGCATAAATAATATTCGAATTATGAGTAACTATATTATCCCCGAATTGCCTTTGCCTTACGATTTGGAAACAAAAGACATACTTAAACAAGTGAACAAATCTAACCGTAAACTTGCTGAGTTGAAAGGTGTTGCACGTACTATACCTAACGAGAAAATACTTATCAGCACTCTTACTCTACAAGAAGCAAAAGATAGTTCGGCAATAGAAAATATCGTTACAACCCAAGATGATTTATACACTGCGGGGTTAGGATTTGCGAATCAAAATATCAATGCAGCAGCCAAAGAAGTTTTATTTTATCGTGAGGCTATCAACAAAGGATTCAATGCTGTAAGGACAAAAAATATATTGACACTCAATCATATAAAGATGATTCAAGAGGCATTGGAGCATAATTCGGCAGGATTCAGAACTACACCCGGCACACAACTCAAACGTCAGAACGACGGCAAAGTAATATACACTCCGCCACAAGACGGTGTTGACGTTTTGAAGTATATGAAAAATCTCGAAATGTTTATCAACGATGATTCAATATGCAATTTAGACCCGCTTATCAAAATGGCAATAATCCATCATCAGTTTGAAAGCATTCATCCTTTTTACGACGGCAATGGTCGTACAGGGCGTATTATCAATATTTTATACCTTGTGATTTCCGGATTATTAGATATTCCGATTTTATATTTAAGTCGTTATATCACAAGAAACAAAGGAGAATATTATCGTCTTTTACAAGACATTAGAACTAAAAATACAGATAATCTTCCTCAATGGGAAGCATGGATTTTGTTTATACTCAAAGGCATAGAGATTACGGCAGAAGACACTATTTCGCTTGTCAATAGTATTGGTGCGCTTATGAACGAGTTTAAAAACATACTTCGTCCTGAATTTGGTAGCAAATACAATCACGAATTATTAAACGGTATGTTTTATCACCCTTACACTAAAATTGACCACGTGGTTACTAATATGCAAGTTTCGCGACAAACTGCGGCGAAATATTTGGATAAAATCGTTGAATTAGGATTGCTTAATCGGGAAAAATTCGGAAAGGATAATTATTATATCAATACAAAACTCAGAGATTTATTTCTTGATTATGGCAACAAATAGAAATAACGTGTTAAAAAAATCCGTTTTTTTTAACACGTTATCTTTCTCATGTTAAAAAATCTCGTTTTTTTTAACACGTTATCTTTCTACTGATCTTCTAACATTATTTCCTGACAAATTTTTCGCCGTTCCAAGTGTATTCGGGAACTTTGTCGCCGTTGTCAAGACTGAGCATTACTTTGTCCATTTCGCAATAAGCATCTTCACAATCCCATGGATAAAGCGAAACTTTCAACGAGGTAGGAACGTCAAAATTATAGTGCAGATAATTCATCGGGTCTTTGTCGTACATCGCTTTGAACTCGGAAATCTGCTCTTTATAATTTGCCTTTTCGTTTGGATTCAGCAAATCTTCCAATTTCGGAACGGGTAAAAAGCCCGCATTTATCGTGTCTAAAACGTTGTTTTTCAACATATACGTTCGTAGTAATAGTCGGCAGCACAGCCCGGTCCGCTGAAAAAACTTGAACTTACAACAAGATGTCCGCCGCTTTTGAACGGAAAACAAAATACCGACGCTCCGGCGTTTCGACGAATTTGCCGCTGAAATTGTCAACTGAATAAGGCTCAGGCGGTTTGGGTTTTTCGACAGGCTTTTCTGCCGGAATTTCAACGGTTTTTACGGAATCGGCTTTGGTGTTTTCCGTGTTTTTTGTAGTTTCTCTCTGCTGATTTCCCCCGCACGAAAACAACGTCAATGCCGAAAGGGAAAGAATAAAAAATTGTTTTTTCATAATTGGTAAGTGATTTATTTGTCGCCCGAAATATAAGCATTATTTTGTATATGACAAAGTGTTTTTATGATGTTCGAAAACTGCTGAAACGCACTTTTTAAACCTTGTTTCAGCAATTTTCGTTAATGAATTTTGCTGAAACGAAAATTATTCCTTTACGAATTTTTCGCCATTCCATTTGTATTTGATGCTGGGATTGCGGTTCATTTGAAAAAATGTTTCTATCTTTTCTTCGTCCCAATCAAGTCCGCCAAATGGTCGAAACTCCAACGAAACCGACTGTTCTTGAACGTCAAACCAATAACAAATAAAATTTCTCGGATTCTCTTTATAAAATTTTTCAAGTTCTTGTAAATCTTTTTCGTGTCCTTTCAGTTCGTCAGGGTTGAGCATATCGGCAACCGAGGCACAAACCGGCAAAACATTTTGCGTATCGTTTAAAACGCCGCCTTTGTAAGTGTATTCGTCGCATGTCCAATCTCCTACATCACTCAACATTTTTACGACAAAATGTCCGCCGTCTTTGAAAGGAAAACAATAAACGGTAACAGTGGCAGGCTCTTCACGAAATTCGTTTGAAAACGTGTACATCAAATTGTTGTTACTCTGACCCTTATTCCATTCTTTGCGGTCGATGTCTATTTTTGCGGCAACTTCGGCGGCAACATTGGCATTGACGGCAAGGCTGACGAATTTTTCGCCGTCCCATTTATAGTCGGCATTTTTCATGTAATCCAAATCGTCTTCGCCCCATTGTTCGCAACCGCTGCCTGTCATACTTATTCCTAAATTGCCGCTTTCCGTAATAGAGTAAAGAAGATACGCTTTCGGGTCTGCGTTATATTGTTTGGTAATGTCGGCTGCCTTTGACGGATTCTGTTTGCATTTTTCTTCGTCGAGAAGAAGTGCGGCATCAGGCACGGGAAGTATGCCGTCTTTCTTCGTTAAAGTGCCGTCTTTGAAAATATACGTATAGTCGCCCCACCACATCGAAGCCTCACATTCTCCGCAAAAACTAAACATTCCCATATAACCGCCGTCTTTGAGCGGAAAAGCATAATAATCTTCGGTAATGCTCGTAAAATCTCCCGGAACGCCATAAAAATCATTTTCCTGATATTTAGGTTTGTCGGGATTTTTGGGAAGGTTTTTCATAAATTCGGCAAATTTATCAACGAAAACAAATTTTTCGCCGTCCCATTGATAACATTGCATAAGACCTCTGTAATCAATTACTTCTCTATAACTGTCTTTATGTTCAGCCTCACTGAACTCTACTGAAAGTTTGGCGCGAAGTTCAGGTTTTTTGTCGTTAAAAGCATAAACAATAAAATCGCGTTGGCGTTTGTTGAAAATAGCCGTAATTTCTTTCACATCTTGTTCGTGTCCCTTTGTTTTATCGCTCAGAAATAAAAATTTAACATCGGGAATCGGCAAATAGTTGTCGGCGTTGTAAAATTTGCCGTCCTTGAAAGTATAGACTTTTAACGTCTGACTACCGCCGTAATCGTTCATTTTAGTATGTTGAAACAGAGTAAGATAGCCGCCGCTTTTTAGCGGATAACCGAAACAAAAATTACCGCTGTAATCCTCATCGTTAACCTCTGACTGATTATACACCTGTTTATCAGGATTTTGCGGCAGTGTTTTGACGAATTTTTTCAGCGGTCGGGAACGGAATCCGTAGGGACGTTTTGTGCAACGTCTGTATCAGCGGCAACGTCTGTATTAACGGTAACCGTTGTGTCAGTGTTTTTTGCAGTTTGATTTTGCTGTCCGCCGCCGCAAGCGTAAATCGTCAATGCGGCGATAACAGGAATAAAAATTGTCTTTTTCATGAAAGTTTATAATTTAATTTTACGATTTTTCGCTTACAAATATATAAAAAAACCGCCGTTTTGAAAAAAAATATTCAAACGGCGGTTTAACTGTCAATTGTCAATTGTCAACTGTCAATTATTTTATCGTAACCATTGTCTTTTTCAAATCTTTATCCCTTGACGAGTTACCGTAGTAAATTTCGTAATCGCCGGGTTTGATTCGCATTTCGTAAATGTGCGGGTCAAAAAACTCAAACTCTTTGGGGGTTAAAGTTATTTCCACCGTTTTCTCCTCGCCGGGTTTCAAATCTACACGCTTGAAACCGCGTAAAGAAATTCTCGGACCTTCGCTGTCCTGCAAATCCTTAATGTAAACCTGAACAATTTCCGTTCCGGCTACTTTTCCCGAATTTTTTACAGGAACGCTAACAATGTAATTTTCACCGTTTTTTATAACCTTACCTGAACCGATTTCAAACTTTGTGTAACTCATTCCGTATCCGAAAGCAAACAGCGGGTCGTTGAAATAACGGTATGTTCTGCCTTTCATCGAATAATCTTCAAAATCAGGAAGTTGCGATGAATTTTTGTAGAACGTTACGGGCAGTTTTCCGCTCGGATTAACATCTCCGAACAAAACCTCAGCAATAGCCGTGCCGCCTTCCTGACCTGCGTACCACGCTTGAACTATCGCGTCGCAAGTTTTAGTTTCAGGCTCTAATGCGATTGCCGAACCCGAACAGTTAACAAAAATCACCGTCTTGCCGGCATCTTTCAAGGCTTTCAAAAAGTCGCGCTGAACTTTCGGCAATTCGATGTTTGTGCGGTCGCCGCCTTTGAAACCGTCAGCATTAACAGGCATTTCCTCGCCTTCTAATTGCGGCGAAATTCCGCCCACAAAAATCACTTTGTTAATGCCTTTCAATTTATTAATAATGGTTTGATAATCAATCGGATATTCTTTTGCAACATTGATTTTGATGTCAGAGTTCCAAGTTGTCACGTAACTGTAACGGATTTCGATTTCAAATTTTTCACCGGCTTTTGCGTTGATAACAGTGTGGGTCGGGGTTGTGCGCCAAATGTGAACTCTGTGCTTTTGTTCACCGTTAACATAAACCTCAAAATGTCCGCAACCATCAACGTTCAACACGTATTCGCCCGCCTCTTTCGGACAGAAAACCGTCTGATATTTTGCCGAAAAATCAGCGATTTTAACATTCGGTGCAAAAACGTGCATTCCCGCCGTCGTAACGTTTACGGGATTTGTATAAAACTCGGTCGTAACGGGTGCGCCTTCCGATTTCACGTTGTTCCAAAACGTACCTTTCAAACCTTTTTTGCCTTCAAAACTGCACTCGGTAGCAATACGGCTGTCAAGCACTTTGTCGTAAGTCAGGTCGCAACCGGCATAATAAACGACGTTCTTTTGTTTCGACTTGATTCCGTCCAAAACGTTAACCGTAGAATTTGGCATACCGTTGTAATTTCCCCACATCATCGGGGTATTGTCGGCGTTAGGACCGATGACGGCGATTTTTTCTGCGTTCTTTTTCAGCGGCAAAACGTTGTTATTGTTTTGTAACAAGACAATCGTCTGACGCGCCATTTCCAAAGAAAGGTTTTTATGTTCCTGACAAGAAAGTTTTGAAGCAGGGATTTTTGACCATTCCACTTCGTCGGAAGAGTCCATTTCGCCGAGGTCAAAACGTCCTTCTAAAAGTCTGATAACGTGCTTATTAACTTCTTCTTCGGTGAGCAAACCGCGTTTAACGGCTTCGGGGACGGATTTATAAACGTAATTATAACCGCACTCAACGTCTGTTCCCGAAACTACACCTTTATATGCTGAATGAACAGCATCAGAAGAACTTTTATGCGTGTCCCAAAAGTCAGTTACTGCACCGCAGTCGCTAACAACCACATATTTAAAGCCCCAGTCATCGCGGAGAATTTTTTGCAAAAGTCTGGTGTTTCCACAGCAGGGTTCGTCGTCAAGACGTTGATAAGCGCACATCACTTCGCGGACTTTTGCATCTTGAACCAACACTTTAAATGCCGGCATATAAGTTTCCCAAAAATCGCGTGCTGAAACGTCAGTTAAATTTGCCGTATGACGTGTATATTCCGGTCCTGAATGTACGGCGTAATGTTTAGCACAAGCCCAAAGTTTTCTGTATTTTGACGACTCAGGTCCTTGCAGACCGCGAACCACCTGAACGCCCATAACGGAAGTCAGATACGGGTCTTCGCCGTAGGTCTCCTGTCCCCTGCCCCAACGCGGGTCTCTGAAAATATTCACGTTAGGAGTCCAAACCGAAAGGCTGTGAAATTTTTCGTCTTCGCCGCCGCTGAGCATTCGTTTGTTGTACTGAGCGCGAAATTCCGTACTCGCCACGTCAAAAACCTTATACAAAAGGTCGGGGTTAAAACTTGAAGCCATTGCGACGGGTTCGGGAAAAACGGTAACGTTGCCCATATTCGCCGCACCGTGCAAAGCCTCGCTCCACCAAAAGAATTTTTTGATTCCGAGCCTTTCGATTGCCGGTGATTCGTCAAGCATTAATTGCGCCTTTTCTTCCAAAGTAAGGCGGCTGCAAAGGTCTGTTGCGCGTTCCTTTGCGCTGAGCGACGGGTTTTGATAGGGATAATTTTGGGCGTTGACAGCACCGAGTCCCAAGGTCAAAACCGCTACTAATGTTAAAAAATGTCTTTTCATATACTGATATTATTTTTTAGGTTCTATAACACGATATTTTCCGCTGAGGTGCATAAAAGCAAAAAGTCTCAAAAGTCCGTCGTAATAAGCATCAAAATATCCGTCTAGAAGCGGAGCATGTTTCAAAATCCAAAGTGCCTCAACAAATTCTTTACTCTTTGAATGTGAACACATTATCGAAGCAGTAGCAAGCGTTGAAACCAATCCTACCGAATGTCTTAACGCTTTCGGATAATTTCCGGCTTGTAAAATTTCATCTTCATCGGGACGGCTACCGTCAATTCTGTACTGATCAACGTAAGAGTTTATGCCCTCTGAATAAAAAAAGTTCTGAATTTTTTCGCCGTAATCTCTCTGCCAATCTCTGTCAGCGCAACTCCATTGATAATCAAGGGCGATATTCATCGGGACACGCCAAGAGTCATAACGGAAATTGCCGACGGCTTTCCAACGCGGGTCGTCAAAAAGCGTTCCGTCGTATTTACAGAAATCAGGATTAAGACCGGTTTTTTTATGAACCGCTTTATGAAGAAACACTCTTGAAGAATCAGCAGCCGAAAGCCAAAAATCTTTTCTGCCGTCATCAGCCCATTTAGCCCAAACCTCGTAAAAAGCCGGAATATGATATGACGGGTCGGTAAACATACTGCCGAATTTGTCCGGCGTAAAAGTAATAAGACAATTTTCTTTGTTGATAAGCGGCATTGCACCTTCTTCACCCTTTTTCTCCATGGCGCAGTTCAAAATGTTTTGAGCCTCGGCTTTATAGTCAATGCCGGAGGTATTGCCCCAAAGGTTTGACGCAAAAATCAGTGCCGTAACGTAATAAAGTTCACCGTCGGAGGCGGCACCCTCAGCGTTATGAACTCCCTCAGTATTGCATGACCAAGCAAAATAACCTTTGCGGCTACCTTCTTGATGTTGCATATATTTTTTACTCCAACGCCAAAGACGGTCAAAAATATCCTTTTTGCCGAACTGAACGGCAATCATCATTCCGTAAGACATTCCTTCCGTCCTGACATCGCGGTTTTTAATATCTGAAATATAGCCGAGCGAATCGCCGACTTCAAAATAAATACGGTTTTCACCGAAAAAAACTTCGTTGAAAACGCTTTCGAGTTTTTCGTCGATTTCTTTTTGGGAATGACCCGCTTCAAGAAAAACATTGCGGTATTTTCCTGTTTCAAACGCGCCTTCTTTCAACGGCACAAAATTTTTATGACATGAAGGCAAAGGCAACAACAATGTCAACAACAAAGTAAAAAATATAAAAAAATGTTTCATAAACAAAGGTTTTTAAAATCCGTTGTAAAATTAAGGATTCCGTGAAACAAAAGTTTACGATTTTGTTACAAAAATATCTCTTTTTGTAACAAAATCTCGTTACATTTGCACATCACATTTAATCCACAAAAAATGAAACTACTGATTTTAATACTTTTAAGCATTCTGCCTTTTGCAGAATTAACGGCGCAACCCCCTTCGTCGCCTGACGGTAAAATCTCTGTCGCGAACAGTTTGGTTAAATACAACAATCAAACGGTCTTAACCGTCAATAATTTTCAAAACGTTAATTTTAAATTCAACAAAAACGTTAACGAGGGTTACGAAATGCTCGCCGGCAAAAAAAGCAAATGCGAAAACTCCGGCAAAGAATTTCACGCTGACATCGACAAAAACACCGAACTTATTTTGCGGATTTATAACGACGGCGTGGCTTTTCGTTACCGCTATCACGGTTTGAAAGACGGCGCGGACATTCCGCAAGAAAAAACGAGTTTTTTAATTAAAGAAGGTACAAAACGCTGGTTTGAGCAGTGGTGCGAGTCTTACGAAGGCTTTTTTCCTGAATCAACAACCGCAAAAGAAGAACCCGTACCGAGTTTTTCAGGAATCCACAAATCAAAAGACGGTTTCAACTGTCGTTGGGGCTATCCCGCTCTTTTAGAACCGGTTAAGGACTGTTTCGTTCTTATTTCGGAGGCTGACGTCAAGGCTTATAATAGTGCTTCAAGCCTTTGGAACGATAACGATTTAGAAACTTTTGAAGTCCGTCCTGACAACAACGAAAGAAAGATTTCGGGCGATTTCTTTACGCCGTGGCGCGTTGCAATTATCGGCAAACTCTCTGATATAGTAGAAAGCACACTCATAACGGATTTGTCAGCACCCACAACCATAACCGATACTAAATGGATAAAACCGGGCGTTGTGTCATGGATTTATTGGGCATACAATCACGGCTCCAACGATTACGAAATCATAAAGAAATACGTTGACATGGCAGTTTTGTTAAAACTTCCTTACGTGCTAATCGATGCAGAATGGGACGAAATGAAAGACGGCAAGACAATTGAAGACGCAGTTAAATACGCCAATGACAATAACATAAAGCCGCTTATTTGGTATAATTCTTCAATAGGTTGGATTGACGGCGCACCCGGTCCTAAGTTTCGCCTGAATAAGCCCGAAGATAGAGAAAAAGAGTTTTCTTGGTGCGAAAAAATCGGTGTTGCGGGCGTTAAAATCGACTTTTTTTCCGGCGACAACAACAAAAACATGGCTTACGCAATCGAACTTTTGGAAAGTGCGGCAAAACATCATTTAACCGTAAACTTTCACGGCGCAACAATTCCGAGAGGCTGGCAACGCACTTATCCGCATCTTCTTAGTACAGAAGGCGTTTACGGTGCTGAATGGTACAACAACGTCCCGACTTTCACCGACAAAGCGGCATGTCATAATGCTACATTACCTTTCACGAGAAACGTCATCGGACCAATGGATTATACGCCGTGTGCATTTTCGGATTCTCAGCACCCGCACATTACTTCAAAGGCTCATGAATTGGCTTTGACGGTGCTTTTTGAATCGGGACTTCAACATATTGCCGACCGTCCTGAAAGTCTTTTAGCACAGCCTGCTGCTGTTAAAAACTTCTTCGGACAACTTCCCGCCGCATGGGACGAAACAAAATTCGTTTGCGGTTATCCGGGAGAATACGCTGTTTTAGCAAGAAGAAAAGGTGATATTTGGTATATCAGCGGCATTAACGGCAAAGACGAAACATTAACTGCCGGTTTGGATTTGAGTTTTATAAAAGGAGCGAAAGAAATTCAGATATTTTCTGACGCAACGGACGGAAATTGGAAAATTCAAAAAGTAAAAACTTTACCTCAAAAAGTTGAAATGCAGAAACGCGGAGGTTTTGTGTTGGTAATAAAATAATTACCGACACAAACTCTCTGCAATCTCAGTTGCTTCTTCGTGAGTCAAAGTAATATCCTCTAATGTCGGGTTTTGAATAAAAGACGTTTTCTCCATAGTCTTTTCAATCAAATCCGACATTTCTAAAAATCCGATTTTATCGTCAAGAAACCTTTTTACGGCAACTTCGTTTGCGGCATTCATTGCGCAGGCGAGGTTGCCGCCTTTTTTAGCAGCATAAACCGCCAAAGCAAGATTTCTAAACACCGTTAAATCAGGTTTTTCAAACGTTAAGCCCTGCGGAAGAGAAAAGAAATCCACCCTTTCAAAAGTGCTTTTTAATCTTTCGGGATAGCCCAATGCAAACTGAATCGGAAGCCTCATATCAGGCATACCGAGTTGCATTTTTACCGAACCGTCCTCAAACTGTACGCCCGAATGAATAATACTCTGCGGGTGAACGAGAACTTCTATTTTTTCAACGGGAACATTAAACAAGTGCATAGCCTCAATAGTTTCCAAGCCCTTATTCATAAGCGAAGCCGAATCTATCGTAACTTTTGCGCCCATATTCCAGTTCGGGTGTTTCAAAGCCTGTTCTTTCTTAACGGTCTTCAAAAAATCCCTGTCTTTTCCTCTGAAAGGTCCGCCCGAGGCGGTAAGAAGTATTTTCTCGATTTCGTTAGAGGTCTCCCCTACTATACATTGAAAAATTGCTGAATGTTCGCTGTCCACGGGAAGTATCGGCACACCATTTTCAATAGCCTCACCGATAACTATTTTTCCCGCCGCCACAAGTGTTTCTTTATTAGCAAGTGCGACAATTTTTTTATGTCTTATGGCATTGATAACGGAAGAAAGTCCCGAATATCCGACCATAGCAGCCACAACCATATCAACGGTCTCAAATTCAACCACTTGATTAACGGCTTCTTTACCGGCGTAAACTTTTATCGGATAATTCTCCAATGCGGCTTTCAGGTCAAGGAAATGAGTGTCATCACCGATAACAACAGCGTTTGGCTGAAACTCAATTGCTTGTTTAGCAAGAAGTTCCCAATTTTTGCCGGCAACTAAGATTTCCGCGCAAAACTTTTGAGGATTTCGTCTGATAACATCTAAGGTCTGAGTACCGATACTACCCGTAGAACCCAAAACAGCAATTCTTCTTTTTGAAATCTCTTCCATAATTTTTTCACTCAATAATATACTTTTCGGGGTCAACGGCTACTCCGTTGTGCCAAAGTTCAAAATGAAGATGCGTTCCTGAGGTAAATTCTCCCGAATTTCCGACAATCGCAATCGGCTCGCCAGTGCTGACTTTATCTCCGACTTTTTTCAACAATGCAGAATTATGCTTATAAATCGAAATAAAATTGTCAACATGCTGAATCTGAATTACATTGCCGGTTTCGCTGCTCCAAGTTGCAAGTATAACCGTTCCCGGATAAGCCGCAAGTACCGGTTCACCTTCTTTTGCAGCAATATCAATACCGAGATGTCCGCTGACGGCATCAAAACGCGAGGTAACCATACCCCTAATCGGATTAAAAAACGTTTTGTGTTTTTCTTTCTTAGCGGTTTCGTTTATGATTTCGGAAGTGGCTTTCGTCTCAATTTCGATAATACTGCGCAAAAGAGAATCCTGCTTCTTTTCAGTAAACTTATCTATCTTGACCTTCGAGTCATTTGATATGACGGTATCAGCATAACTACCGTTTGCCTGCGGATTGTTAGTCATAATATTGCGAATAGAGGAAAAAAACTCTACACGGGTCTCCAAAACCTTTTCAACACTATCCACCCTCACGGAATATTCTTCAATTTTTTGAATAAAGTCTGCATTTTCCTGTCTCGGCAACAATCTGTTAATAGGCGAATAAATCAATATCAACACTGCCACCAAAACCACTATCACGAATATCACACCGGCATACGCAACTATGTTAAGAGGTGTAACGCTCCATGAATTAATCTCCCTTAAAGAAGTTTCATTGTAAAAAACAATTTTATATTTATCTTTATCTTTTTCTTTTTTTTGTTTGGCCATATCTGATATATTTTTTACAAAAGTCTGTTCGTATTACTATCAGGGAAAATCACACTCGGCTTAAAAGTTTTTGCCTCCTCAAAGTCCATCGAAGCATACGACATAATAATTACCAAATCTCCGACGGTTGCTTTTCTTGCCGCCGGACCGTTAAGGCAAATGCAACCCGAATTTTCTTCGCCTTTAATAACGTATGTATCAAGTCTTTCGCCGTTATTAACGTTAACAACCTGAACCTTCTCGTTTTCTATCAGGTTTGCCGCCTTCATCAACGCCGCATCAATCGTTATGCTGCCGATGTATTGAAGGTTTGCCTCAGTCAGTTTTACGCGGTGAATTTTCGATTTTAAAACCTCTATATTCATTCTCTTTTGTTAAAGCAAAATATTATCAATCAACCTTGTAGAACCGTCAAAAACGGTAACGCAAACCACCGCGTTAACGGGTAAATTTCCCTCTACGGGCAACAAAGTATCCTTATCTGCAATTTCTACGTATTCAAGACAAAGATTAGCGTCCGTAGCGATATTCTTTTTCACGAAATCGGTAATTTCTTTTTGAGTTGCGCCATTATCGGACATTTCTTTAACTTTGAATAAAGTTTTGGAAATAAGCACTGCCGATTTTCTTTGTTCGGGATTAAGGTGAGAATTTCTGCTGCTAAGAGCCAGACCGTCAGCCTCCCTCTTAATCGGACACGGCACGATATTACCCTTAAATTTAGGCATATATTTCTTAACCATCGCCTTAACGACGGCAATCTGCTGATAATCTTTCTGACCGAAATAAGCATTGTCAGGAGAGATAATATCCAAAAGTTTGCTTACAATCTGACAAACGCCGTTGAAATGTCCCGGACGGAATTTGCCTTCCATCACCTCCGCAACAGAGCCTAATTCAAAAACTCTCGTATCCTCTTCGGGGTACATTTCTTCTACTGACGGGATAAAAACTATATCACACTCATTATCCTCCAAAAGACGAATGTCAGCCTCTGTATTACGCGGATATTTTTCGAGGTCTTCCTTGTTGTTGAACTGCGTGGGATTAACAAAAATGCTCACCACGGTAATGTCATTTTCTCTGTTAGAAGTCTCTACAAGCGAAATATGACCGGCGTGCAACGCACCCATAGTTGCAACAAAACCGATTTTTTTGCTTTGTGATTTCAAAGCCGCCAATTTTTTTTTCAGCGGAGTAATTTCGTAAAATATTTCCATAACGTTTAATATTTATAACAAACCGTTGCAAATATATAACAAAAATATCTGAAAAAAAAATCCCGACCGCTCAGGTCAGGATTTTTAAGATTTTTTAGTAGCGGGGACAGGACTCGAACCTGTGACCTTTGGGTTATGAGCCCAACGAGCTACCAACTGCTCCACCCCGCAATGTCATTTGTTTCACGCTGCAAAAGTAGAAACATTTGTTTAAGCAACCAAATTTTTTGACGTTTTTTTTGCACATTTTCCCAAAATTTAACATTAAAAGTCATTCGTTAAGTTATTGTATATTTTTTAAGCAAAAATAGCATATTTTATTTAATAATGTTAACTTTGCGGCGAAAAAATAAACTTGATATGGTCTATTTTAAACACAATATAAAAAGGAAAAAGTCTTCGATTCTAAAATATGCCCTTTATGCTGCGGTTTTAGTAGCGTTGTTGTTTTTCTTTATACCTAAATATTTGGTCTACAAGGCAGGGACAATTTTCTCAAAAGAAATACCCGAAGGCGTAACAATATCAGAAATTCCGCCGTCAAAACAGATGATGACCGCATATAATTACCTGCAAGTTGCAAAATTTTTTCCCGCCGGCGAAGAAGACGGCTTAAAAGGGCAAAAATTTATCTTGGATTATTATTATCCGCTTTTTAAAAAAGATTATGAAACAATGAAGTTTTTATGCGTTGACAACGCCATAACTTTTCTAAAAGGCATTGACTCTGTAAATAAAGACTCCGTAAACGTTATGGCTCTGAAAAATTATTGGAAAAAACAGCCCGATAATCAAGCCGTAAAGGAGTTTAAAGCAAAATGGGAAATTTATCACAAAAACTTTTCAAAAGAGTTAAAGGATTATTATAGGTTTTAATAAAAATAAAAGAGATGAAAAAATCAGTATTAATGTTAGCGTTCTCGGCAATGACTTTTGCCGCTAACGCACAAACCGACGAGGTAGCAAAAGAGGTCGCCGGTCTTGCAAAAGATTCTAAAAAAACGGCTACCGTTGATAGTGCTTCAAACTGGAAACTTTCGGGAATGTTATCCCTGACAGCCGCTCACACGGGTTTGAAAAACTGGTCAGCCGGCGGTGACAGACAATTAGGTTTCAACGCATTGGCAAACTTCAACGCCAATTTCGCAAAAGATAAACATTCTTGGCAAAACGCGGTTATGGCTCAGTACGGTACGGTAAAACTTTTTGACCAACTTCCCGATGAGTTCAGAAAAACCGACGATAAATTGCAGTTTTCTTCAAAATACGGTTATGCTTTCAGCAAAAAATTCTATTATTCTGCAATTTTTGACTACAAGAGCCAGTTTGCAAACGGTTACGTATACACCAAACAAAAAGACGACAACGGTGAAGAATACGTTGACAAACACAAAACTTCGCGTTGGTGGTCTCCTCTTTACTTAACTTACGCAATCGGTGTTGACTATCAGCCGAACGAAAACTTCACGTTTTATCTTTCGCCCCTTTGCGGCAAAACGACGGTCGTAACAAGCGATGACGTTTTTGAATATTTTGGCGAAAAAGGTGCATACGGCGTTGAACCGGGTTCACATTCGCGTACTGAGGTCGGTTGGTACTTCAAAGCCAACGCGCTCTATTCAATCGCTAAAAACATAACTTTCAACTCTAACCTCACATTGTTCCAAAACTATAAGGACGGCGGACCTTTTGACGAAGTTGACGTTGATTGGAATGTTATCATAACGCTTCAAATAAACAAATGGTTGGCATTCAACATTGCAACCGAACTTATTTACGATGAGGACATCGAAATCGAAGTTGACGGAGAGCCTTATAACTCAAAAGTTCAGTTCAAGGACGTTATCGGTGCCGGTCTTACATTCAAATTCTAAAAAACAATTAATTATGCAAACAGTTTTAAGCGGTATCAGACCCACGGGCGACCTTCACCTCGGAAACTATTTCGGGGCGTTAAGAAACTTCGTCAAAATGCAGGACGATTACAACTGTTTCTTTTTTGTGGCTGACTATCACTCACTTACTACACACCCGCATCCGGCGGACATTCAGAACAACGTCAGGAAAATCCTGAGTCAATATATTGCCGCAGGTCTTGACATTGAAAAATCCGCGCTTTATATTCAGAGCGATTTGGTGGAGACCGCCGAATTTTATATGCTTATGAATATGAACGCTTACATCGGCGAACTCGAAAGAGTTGTATCTTTCAAAGAGAAAGCGCGTCAGAATCCCGACAACGTTAACGCAGGACTTTTGACGTATGCCGTTTTGATGGCGTGCGACATTTTGATTCAGAAAGCGGACTTTGTTCCCGTCGGAAAAGACCAAGAACAGCATTTGGAAATGACTTGTAAATTTGCAAGACGTTTCAACAATATTTACGGCGTTGAATATTTCAAAGAGCCGAAAGCGTTTTCATTCGGAGACAAACTCGTAAAAGTTCCGGGTCTTGACGGCTCCGGCAAAATGGGCAAAAGCGAAGGCAACGGCATTTATTTAATAGATTCTGACAAAGACATCAGGAAAAAAGTTATGAAAGCCGTTACGGATTCCGGTCCGACAACCCCGAACTCCGAAAAGCCGGAAGTTATTCAAAACCTCTTTACGTTGATGGATCTTGTTTCGGAAAAATCGACGATTGAGCATTTTGAAAACGCTTGGAACGATTGTTCTATTCGTTACGGCGACATGAAAAAGCAGTTGGCGGAAGACATTATCAAAGTTGTAACTCCGATTCGCGAAAGAATCAACGACATCTACAACGATACCGAATATCTTGACAAAGTAGCAAGAATAGGTGCTGAAAAAGCGCGTGTTCAGGCACAAAAAACAATCCGCGAGGTAAGAGAAATTTTCGGTTTCAGAGCAATACATTATTAAAAAAAGCCGCGAAAATGCGGCTTTTTTTATTCTTTTTCTTTTTCGTATTCTTCGGTTGCTTTTTCCCAAACTTCCATTTCTGTCTCTAATGCGGCTTTTATTTCGTCATAACGCTTAAACAAATCCATATCCGTTTGGTTTTCAGGAAGTTCAAGTTTCTTTTGAACCGCTGACAATTCGTCTTCAAGTTCAGCGATACGTTGCTCGGATTTTTCTACGGCGGATTTCAGTTTTCTCAACTGTTTTTCTTTTTCCTTTTTTTGAAGATAATCCTGCTTTGAAGACGTTGCTGTCGTAACGACCTCTGTTTTAGCGGCTTGTGTTTTTTTACCTTGAAGTTCAAATTGCCGCATATTTTCTAATTTTAATTTCTCTAAGAAATAAGTTATGTCGCCGCGATATTGCTTAACTTTTTTGTCCTTGAACTCGTAAACCGTTTCAGCCAAACCATGCAGAAAATCCCTGTCGTGAGAAACCAAAATCAAAGTGCCATCGTATGCTAAAAGTGCCTTTTTAAGAATGTCTTTGCTTCTGATGTCCAAGTGATTAGTCGGCTCGTCAAGCACCAAAAGCGAATACGGTTGAAAAAGAAGTTTTGCCATTTCGAGCCTTGCCCTTTCGCCGCCGGAAAGCACTTTTACTTTTTTGTCAATGTCTTCGCCGCCGAAAAGAAACGCTCCGAGAATATCCCTGACTTTTGTCCTCATATCGCCCGTCGCGATGTCGTCAAGTGTCTGAAAAACAGTCTTTTCCATATCCAAAAGTTCATCTTGATTCTGAGCATAATAACCGATTGAAACGTTATAACCGAGTTTTAATTCGCCTTCAAAATCAAGTTGTCCGATAATACAGCGCGAAAACGTCGTTTTACCTTCGCCGTTTCGTCCTACGAAAGCCACTTTTTCACCGCGTTGTAATTCAAAATCAACACCCTCCAAAATCACTTTTTCGCCGAAAGCCTTTTTGAAATTTGAAGCCTTAACGACGATTTGTCCTGAACGCGGCGCAGGCGGAAACTTAAAATGTATTGACGAATTATCTTCCAAATCCACTTCCAAACGCTCCATTTTTTCAAGCATTTTTATTCGCGACTGAACCTGATTGGATTTCGTGGGTTTGTAACGAAAACGCTCGATAAAATCTTCCGTATCTTGAATTATTTTTTGTTGGTTTTCGTAAGCGGCTATTTGCTGACGGCGGCGTTCTTGTCTGAGTTCCAAATACTTAGTATAAGGCGCATTATAGTCGTAAATTTTTCCGAGAGAGATTTCAACAGTGCGTTTGGTAACATTATCCAAGAAACTTCTGTCGTGCGAAATCAATACAACCGCACCCGCATAATCTTTCAAAAAATCTTCCAACCACTGAATTGATTCGATGTCAAGGTGATTAGTCGGCTCGTCAAGAAGAAATACAGACGGCTTTCTTAAAATGACTTTCGCCAAAATAATCCTCATCTTCCAACCGCCTGAAAATTCAGAAGTCATTCTGTTAAAATCGCTCTGCTTAAAACCCAAACCTTTCAAGACAACCTCCGCCTGAGCCTCGTTTTGGTCGTTTTCCAACATTTGAAGTCTGTCCTGAGCATCAGAAAGACGGTTTATCAATTGTAAATAATCATTTGATTCATAATCAGTTCTGTCGGCTATTTCAAGTGAAAGTTTATTAACTTCGTCTTCTAATTTTTTCTTATCTTCAAAACAAGTAAGCGTTTCGGCGATAACCGTTCTGCCGGCGGGGAGATCCATTTGTTGCGGCAAATAACCGATTGTAACACCACCCGGAATCGTAACGCTGCCTTTTTCAACGGGTTGCATACCCGTAATGACTTTTAGCAGCGTGGATTTTCCCGCGCCGTTTTTACCCGTCAGACCTATTCTGTCTTTCGGGTTTATGACGAAACTGATGTCCTGAAAAAGGTCTGTACCTGAGAATGTTACCGTTACGTTGTTGATTGAAATCATTTTAATTCAATTCGTTAAAAAAATTTGCACAAAGGTAAGGAATGATTATGGATTTTGCAAAAAAACATCACTGAACTTCGCATTTTAACAATAATTCATCAACATTTTGAGATTTCATACAAAAACAGCGGAAAAAACTTTGAGATTCCATACATAAATACTAAAAAAAATTTTGAGATTCCATACAAAACCCCTATTTTTGCGTTTGAAAGCCGATAAAAAATCTGAAATTATGGAAAGAATTTTCAAAAGAAAAATATATCAAGAAATGCTTCGCTGGAAACAAAGCCGTAACGGTACAACCGCACTATTAATAAAAGGTGCGCGGCGCGTAGGCAAATCGACAATCGCGGAAAGTTTCGCACGCAAAGAATACGATAGTTATATCATCGTTGATTTTGCAGACGCGCCGGACGCTTTGTGGGAAGCAGTAGAAAATATCTCGGACAGGGACAACTTTTTTATGCAGTTGCAGTTCATTTATAATGTAAAACTTTACGAACGCCGTTCCGTAATAATATTCGACGAAATTCAAAAATGTCCGGCTGTAAGACAAGCAATCAAATACTTGGTAAAAGACCACCGATATGATTTTATTGAGACAGGTTCATTGCTCTCAATCAAGAAAAACACAATGAACATCGTAATACCGAGCGAAGAAACCCGCATAACAATGTATCCGATGGATTATGAGGAATTTAGGTGGGCTCTCGGTGATGAAAGCACCGTATCGCTAATGCACACAGCGTTTGAAAATAAGAAATCATTCGGAGATGCCGTAGCACGCAAACTAATGCGCGATTTGCGGCTTTATATGCTTGTCGGGGGTATGCCGCAGGCTGTCAATACATATCTTGATACCAACAATTTGACAGATGTAGACAATACTAAACGCGAAATTATTGAATTGTACAACGATGATTTTCTGAAAATTGACCCTTCGGGCAAGATTTCGAGGTTGTACAGCAACATTCCGTCCGAACTTTCCAAAAACGCCTCCCGTTATCAGGTTACAAGCGTTCTTGGCAGAAGTGAAAATCCTGACACGATGGCAGAAATGCTAAAAAACTTAGAAGACAGCCTTACGGTCAATTTTTGTCATCATTCCGATGACCCAAACGTAGGATTTCCAATGCACACTGACTATAAACAATATAAATTATATGTCGGCGACACAGGATTATTTGTTACACTCGCCTTTTGGGATAGAAATGTTACAGACAACATTATTTATCAGAAACTTCTTTCCGACAAACTTTCCGCCGACCTTGGTTATGTATATAAAAACCTTGTTGCGCAGATACTTACGGCACATGGAAACAGATTATTTTACCACACGTGGCCTACCGAAAGCGGCAAGCACAACTATGAAATCGACTTTCTCATATCGCGCGGCAGCAAAATATCTCCGATAGAAGTTAAGTCGTCCGGCTATAAAACACATGTATCGCTTGATATGTTTTGCAAAAAATTCTCTGAACGGATAAATAACCGCTATCTCGTTTATACAAAAGATTTTAGATGCGATGATAATATTTTTTACCTACCGCCTTTTATGTTGATGTTTGTATAAAGTCCGGGGTAAAATAAACATCACTTTTACACCACCTCCAACTTTACCGTGTGCTTTGCTTTTCGTTTTGAATAACTTATCCCGACGAGGATTATCTTCTCGGAAAATCCTTTGAGACATTCGGGATAGTTTTTCGCCTTGATTTGATTGATTGCGGTATCGACAGACCTATTGTATTTCAGTTCGATGACGAAA
>JAFPZK010000067.1 GCA_017417315.1 Bacteroidales bacterium | reverse complement strand
TTCTGAAATTATTTCTCTATTTTTGTCCATGGCTAAAGTGTTTTATGTTTTTATTTGACAATTTAAATATAATGATAATCAAGCAATTATCAAAACATTTTAGCCATTTTTTTGTTAAATTTTTACTTGCGAAACTTGAGTAAAATAGATTCTCTCAACCGGCTGACTTTGAATGTTAGCAACGACTTAGACACTTGTACTTGTGCTGACTTGTTAGAGATTTTGAAAAAAATCCAGAAGCAAGTTAACGAGATACAAAAAATTCTGAATCCGGAAAAAGAATATTGGTTATATTGGGAAGATTTGGAAATTAATTACGACAATCCTATACAGCCGTATTGGGAAGATTTGAGTATTAATTACGAAGACCCGAACCAACCGTATTGGGAAAATGATTAGAAAAATAAACTAAAAAAAGAAGTAAAATGGCAAACACAACACAAGATATTACAGAACAACTGAACAAAATTAAGTTTTTGTTTCAGAACTCTTGGGCGGATTTTGAACCCATAAAAGAAAAACATTTCTATACCGTAGTCTATTTGGAAAAAGAAGGCGCGTTATGGACACAAGGCTATTTTTTCGGCAAATATACCGCCGGAGAAGGCATTACAATTACCGACGACCACGTAATTTCAGTTGATTTTGATTGGTTAACGCAAAAAATAGCAGAGTTAGCAATCAAAGGCGACAAAGGTGATTCTTTCAAATACGAGGATTTCACCGAGGAGCAACTCGCAGCATTGAAAGGTGAAAAGGGAGAAAAAGGCGATTCCTTTAAATACGAGGATTTTACCGAGGAGCAACTCGCTGCATTGAAAGGAGAAAAGGGAGACAAAGGCGATTCTTTCAAATACGAGGATTTCTCCGAGGAGCAACTCGCTGCATTGAAAGGTGAAAAAGGAGACAAAGGCGATTCTTTCAAATATGAGGATTTTACCGAAGAGCAACTCGCTGCATTGAAAGGCGAAAAAGGTGAAAAAGGCGAAAAGGGCGACAAAGGCGATTCTTTCAAATACGAAGATTTCACCGAGGAACAACTCGCAGCGTTGAAAGGCGAGAAAGGCGAAAAAGGCGACCCCGGCGATGGTACGAATTATACCGCAGGTTATGGTATTTCGATTGACAACAATATAATTTCTGTTACGGATAGAAAAAAATACCTTGAACAAACAGACGATTTGGATAATTATGATTGTGAAGAAGGTAAAATTGTCGCTTATTCAGGAGAAACTAATGATAAGTATCAGAAAGGGCATATATACGAAAAAACAGGACTCAAATACAATATAAGAAGTTTTTCTACGAATGAATTGTTAGGCACTACGTCCTTGACAAAAAACAGTAGTACAAATAGTCGCCCAACATGGTCTTATTTCCCGTGGGAACCAACTTCCGAAGTTGATACGTCTGCCGGATGCTATTATTTAGACGATGACAATGTAGGATTATCGTTATTTCCGTATACATCAAAAGAAGGTTATTATGGTTATTGGTTCAAAAACGACCAAGCAATAAACATAACATTAGAACCTATTTCAGAAAATGGTTTTAAAGATGTATATAACTTACAACAACACCTACCAACAATAATATCGTGTTCAATGGCTTATGTACGAGAATTAAACGCTGAATTTGTTAAATTCAACTCTTTAACACCGGATGATATAGTTATACTTTATGCTCTTGATAGTAGGTATACTTATACGTATCAATATAACGGTGAAACAAAGACATTCAGAGGAAACGCTGAACACGATTTAATGTTTCGATATGTAGGTGATAATCAGTTTAAACCAATTATGTTTTCTCCTATATCGTAAAGATTTAATTCATTAATTTTTAAATATTTGAAGCAATGGAAAAAGCAGAACTTAAAGCATTATTTGCAAAAGGCAAATATCCGACAGAAAGCGACTTTGCAGCACTTATAGACAGTATAAGCAGTGGCAGCAGTATTCCTGTATACACTATTTCAAACTCAGGTAATGTTTGGTCAGACGTAGGTCTTGACACCTCGGCTGTAAAGACAAATGATGTTATCATCATTAAAAATACCAGCAACGACACTATCAATCTTGAAATTTCTTACAACAGCGGCAGAACTATTGCAGTTGCTCCCAGCGATGCCGTTATGCTGATTAATAACGGTTCTTACGACGAATGGGGCGTGGTTGGTGTTCCGATTAACTAATTTCTTGAAAAATGTACTTCGTTTCAGAATGTTTGTTAATCAAGAATGAAAATCAATACTTGTGCGAGCATATTCAAACAAATGCCCGCGCAGGTATTGAACATTTTTTTATCTACGACAACAACAGCGATGTAAGCGTTGAAAGTTTTTTGTCAGATTATCCTGAATTACAGAAACTTTGCACAATAGAAATTTTCCCGGATACGGAAAACAAACAAATTGACTGTTACAAACATTTCTTAGACACACACCGAAACGACAGTATTTATTGTGCTTTTGTTGATACAGATGAAATGTTTGAGGGTAATTTAACAGCACTTTTAAAAAGCAATCATACTTTGTACGAGTTCAAAGGAATTGTACACGGCTGCAACGGGCAAACCTTTTACGAGGATAAGCCTTTGAAAGAACGTTTTTTTGCAGACACAAACCCGAAATTCTGTTATGAAAAAGACGTGGTGAAACTCTCTGAGGTTGTAACGCAGTTGCCGCACAAAAGTATCTGTAAAACAGATGATAAGATAACGGACACAAAGAATGTAACACTTCATCATTACTTTTATAAAAGTTTTGAGGAGTTTTTCTTAAAAATCAAACGCGGCGTAATACAAAAAAACACCGTCAGAAAACTGAGTTACTTTTTTTACCACAATTCCCTACCCAAAACCGAAGTAAAAAAAGTACTTGACAATTTAGATTTTAAAACAGAAAAAAATGAAAAATAAGAGCGTTTTAATTGTCGGTTACGGCATAGTCGGCAAGAATTTACACAAAGAAATTGCGGTGTTAGAGCCTGATTTGTACGATGTTGATTCGTCAAAACACCCTGAAAATTGCAAGCGTAAATACGACACATACGATTTTATTTTCGTTTGCGTTGATACTCCGTATATCAGCAAAGAAAATCCCTGCGATATTTCCGCAATCGAGTGTGTTTTTAATCAGTGGAAAAATAAATTCAATCCCGAAGGTATATTTGTCATAAAAAGCACTGTATTACCTAATAAAATAGGTCTTTTATATCGTCATACGCCACATATTGTTTATTCGCCTGAGTATTACGGCAATACTCCGCATTGTAATAATTTTGAGTTTAATTTTACGATTTTAGGCGGTACAAGGAAAGATTGTGTAAAGGTTCAACAGTTATTGCAGACTCGTTATGACGGACGGCATATTTTTAGAATTACCGAGCCTTATACCGCGTGTTTGGCTAAATATATGGAAAATTGCTATCTTGCAACAAAAGTAAGTTTTTGTAGTCAGTTTTTTGAAATAGCAGAGCAAAACGGAGTAAATTACGAGGAGTTGAGAGAACTTTTTATTCTTGACCCAAGAGTAAATCCTTCGCACACTTTTGTTTGTAGAGACAAACCGTATTGGGACAGTCATTGCCTCAATAAAGATGTCAGGGCGATTGCGGAAGCTCAAAACGCGGAATTTTTGAAAAGTGTGATTAGTTTTAACGAAAAACAAAAATAATCCATTTGTCCCAAAAATTTGGAATCCGCACAATCCGACGTTATTTTTACGGCATAAAAAAATACAAACAACTAAAAAAAGAAGTTTATTATGACGACATTTCGCGAACAGTTGAAACAATTTTTTGCAAAAACATTCAAAGGTTTTTACATCGAAGTAACCAAGCCAAAGAAATTTTTGCTCGATTGCGGTTTGCCTGATTTGCCGATTAAGATAGCCAAAAGGACGCTGCAAGAAAAAATAAGCAAGCACAATCTCACAAAAGAGCATTTGCGGAATCTTAACACGCAGATTAACAAACCTTTATTGGTGTTCCATTCAGAAACTATGTCTGGCGCATTTAACGTCATCATCGAAAATAGCAACGACGAGGGCGTTTTGTGTTGTTCTTTACATACGGACAAAAAAGTTGAGAAAATCTATATCAACGAGATTGCAAGCATACACGGAAGACGGCTTAATCAACTTGTCAAGTGGGCGGAAGACGGCTGTCTGATTGATGGCGATAAGGATAAAACAAGAAAGGTATTCAGCGGCTCGCAGTTCAATTCCGCGCAGTCTGAATACCTTTTGTCCCTTTTGGACACCGCAAAGTTAAAACAAAAAAATCAAAATACCAAAGGTTTAGGCAAAAATATTTTGGGTACTTACGACCGTCTCCCAAACCCATATATCCGTTTGGAAGATAAAATTTTCCCGAAAGATGGAAAAATTACAAAAATCTACGAAAAAATTTGCGAAAAAAGAGAATTATCCCTATATTTGCTCAACGAACTAAAAACTTATATCAATGACACGAAAAGAAATATTAGCCAAGTGGCCGGGGCTCTCCGAACAGATGATAGAACGTTTGCAGCGTCCTTGGTCCTTAGAGCGAGCACTTGCGGACATAGCGCGTCAAGTTTCGGAATCCTCTCCACAGGACACGGGGCTTACAGGCGAAGAATGTTGCAATCAAGACTGCTCCGACAATTCGCAGAATTAGAGGGCATTTGGTATCAATCAAAAGACGAGTTTATCGCCCGAAACGAATTGATTGTAGCCAAAGATAAGTACGGTATGGACATCGAAGGTATGGAGACAAAACTATACCTTTGTCCCAATGACTATTCTGCCTATAAATTTTTGCGACTCAACGCCGACTGCAATTCCCTTTACGACAATTTGGCGGAAAGAATTGTTTTGCACAATCTTATGTTCGGCGATAAGACTGCATTGTGTATCGAAAGTCTTTTCTTTGAAAACTCTTTCATCACCTTTGCTGTCAGTCAGCCTTATATTGAAGGAGCAATGCGATTGACAAAACAAGAACAACGCACCAAATTTTTCTCCCAATTCGACAACTTTAAACATAAAAAAAACTGCATCAAAAATTCAGACTTGGTGATTGGCGACTTGCACAACAACAATATTCTCGTTGATAAAAACGGCGATTTCTATGTAATTGACTGTTATGCGAAATTCTATCGTGAAGAAGATTTGTTAAATTATTACAATGATAGAGAATCATCTACACCATCAAAGAATAGTTTGCGTAATCTTTCGGGCATATCCAACACTGAAATGCAATCCGCAGAACTCGAAATAGTAATAAAGGCTCGTGCAATAGCCCAAAGCGGCGAATCGTTACGCCAACGGTTCGACCGCCTCGTTGAACTATACGACAACCAACGCACGATAAAACCGACAGACACAAAAAGCAAACTTTTACAGCAGTATTCAACTCCCTGCCCTTTGGCTTTTCTTGCAAGCGAATACGTAAAGCAAGACGGCGATAAACAATATTTTGAACCGTCTGCCGGGAACGGTATGCTTACAATTTCCCTTCCGAAAAAGCAAGTAACAGTAAACGAACTTGATGAAGTAAGATTTGCTAATCTTGAAAAACAAGGTGGTTTTGCTAATATTACGCGATATGACGCTTCTGAACGCATTTATAAAGAATACGCTCCGTTTAACGGCGTAATTACCAATCCGCCTTTTAAATCCCTGCCAAAGAGTGAACAAATAACCGTTCATGGCTTTACGCTTGCTACATTGGACTACAAAATGGCATACGTAGCATTGGAACAAATGAGGGACAACGGTCGCGCAGCCGTTATTGTCGGCGGAAAAATGTTTGATAACTATTGGAAACCGCTAAACAAAACCTCTGACAAAAAAGTACTTTTCGGACAATGGAAAATATTTCTCGGTTGGCTTTACGCCGCTTACAACGTCGAAGACTTAATCTACATCGGCGGCGACTACATTTACCGCAAACAAGGTACAACATACCCGGTTGTGTTGATTTTAATTAACGGAAGGCGTTTACGGTTCAGCACCGACAACAAACCCGACTACGTATACGACCCTGACAAAAACAAAATTATAACAACATACGAACAACTTTTTGAACGCCTCGCACCTACAATACTGAAACATTCAGCAGATATTTCCGCATTGTTAAAAATTGAAGCAAAATTGGCGGTTTAGATAAAAATATGTCTCTCCGCCAAGCCTTTTGTCCCAAATGTCCCAAAAATTTGGATTTACTCCCCGTTGCATATATATTTGGAATTTCAAACAACTAAAAAAATGAAGTTAATAGACATACAGCAAAAATTTTTCCGCTACCGGGGCGGAAAATATTACTGCACAAAAGCGGAAACTGACAGCGTTCTTAACGTCCGCACTGTTCACGCAAAAGACCCTGAAAACGGCAGGGAGTTCGATATTTGCGGCGAGGACATCAACGACATCACACCCGGCGAAGGCACGGAACTCGGTGCGCCGTACTATGCGGCAAGCGACGAACTGCCTTCTATCGAAACATCAGTCCCCGATTCTATGTCAGACGATATTCACAGCGCGATGTACAAACTAAAAGAGGCAGTCGGCGGTTCTACCGTTGATTTTGTTTGTGAACGTCTGCAATGGAGCCGGACACAAATCAGCAACTATCTACTTGCCGAACAGGTAGACGCGGTAGCATTGGCTGTTTATAATATGGAAGCCCGCAGTCAGGCTATCATCATAGGCGACCAAACAGGCATCGGCAAGGGACGTATGGCGGCAAGCCTTATCCGTTACGCCCATGTTCACGGCAAAAGGGCGGTGTTCGTTACCGAAGGTGCAAAACTTTTTTCCGACATTTACCGCGACCTTTGCGACACCGGCAGCGCGGATTTAGTGCCGTTTATCATCAATAACGACAACGAGGCTAACATAAAAGAGTTAGACCAAAACGGTGAATGTAAGCGCGTTATATACACTCACCTACCCGACAAGGAAAGCCTTAAACTTATGGAAAAATGCGAACTGCCCAAAAAGTACGATTACATTCTCGGTACTTATTCGCAGTTCCGTATCGTAAACGGCAAGAACGGTAAAAACAGCCGTATCCGTGCAGAATTTCTTTTAAAACTGATTGAAAAAGAAAATATTGTATTAATCCTTGACGAGGCGCACAATGCGGCGGGCAGCGCAGCCGGAACGGACAGATACGGAAACGAAACACAACAGGTAAAAGCGTCAAGCACTTTTCAGATATTTTCGCAAGCGGTAAAGGAAGCCGACAGCGTTTGTTTTCTTTCTGCCACCTTCGCAAAAAAACCTGATAATATGCCGCTTTACGCTTTGCGCTCGTGTTTACAAGACAGCGGTATTTCCGACAGCGACCTTATACGCTCTATCAAGCGCGGCGGTGAGGCTTTGCAAGAAATTATTTCCGCCTCTATGGTTGCAGAGGGTCAGATGATACGCCGCGAAAAATCTTTCGACGATATTGACGTAAACTATTTTTATCTTGACAAAACCGGAGAAGAAAAAGGCCTCCCGAATTTGGAATTTCTGCACCGCTCGTTAAGCGACAACGTAACGGAATTAATGCGTGAAATCATTGATTTTGAACGTAAATACATTACTCCCGTTATGGAATCCATTAACGACAGTATTGCCGGTTCAGGTTCGTCAAACTTTAAAAGCGACAACAAAATGGGTATTACCCGCTCGTCTTATTTCAGCCGTATTCATAACATTATCGGTCAGATGTTGTTATCTATCAAAGCCGAAGCCGTAGCAGACCACGCTATCCGCAGACTGAAAGAAGGTAAAAAAGTTGTTATCGCAATCGCAAAAACAAACGAAAGCCTGTTAAAAGATTTGTCGGAGGAGTTCGGCGTTAAAAGTAACGACGGAAAAACCGTCCGCACTGACTTTGCAATGTCGCTTTTACGCGGTCTTAGAAAGTGTTTTGACTATACGCAAAAAGACGAAAAAGGCAAGGCTGTAAAAGACGAAAACGGCAAATCCGCCGTTTTTCATATCGAAGTAGACCAACTCCCGGTTGAAGGTCAGGAAGAATACGCAAAACTCGTTCAGAAAATTTCAACGGCAAAAACGGGTATAATTTGCTCACCCATTGATATTATTGAACATAAACTCTTACAAGCGGGTTACGCTTGCGGCGAACTGACCGGGCGCAGTGTCAAAATAGATTTTACAGATAACACTTACAAAACAGGCGTTATCGTTACCCGCAAAAAAGAAGACCCGAACAGCATAATTAAAGCGTTTCAGACCAACAAGATAGATGTTGTTTTACTAAATTCGTCTGCGGCTACCGGCGTAAGCCTTCATGCAACAACCAAAGGCACGGATTTAAAACCCTCAGAGGTAAAACCACGCTGCATGATTATTGCCGAGTGTGAACTCAACGTATCTACCGAAGTCCAGAAACGCGGACGTATCAACCGCACCGGGCAGATAAAAAACCTTCCGCCGTCTTACGATTATCTGATGTCGGCTGTACCCTGCGAACAACGCAATATGATGATGTTGCAGAAAAAACTTCTTTCGCTCGACGCTAACACCACATCAAAACAAAAACAGTCTACTAAAATTATTGACGTTCCCGACTTTATAAACAAGTACGGCGACCAAACCGTTACGCAATATCTTATTGACAATCCCGAATTTAACGAAAAATTAGACGACCCGCTAAATATAGAAAGCGACGGCAAAAAGAAAGAAATCGCAAACGGTATTTTCCCCGCAGAGGCGGCGTTAAAAGTTTCAAGACTGACAGCCACCCTCAAATGCGACGAACAGGACGATTTTTACAGCAACATTATGGCAAGTTACCAACAGTTAATCACCAACCTAAAACAAAGGGGTGAATACGATTTGGAAGTTGCCGAAATGCCGCTTAACGCCACTTTGTTAGGCTCAAAAACCGTATTTACCGCGCCGTCGTCGTCGGGCAGGTCTGTATTTGCCAACGCTTCATTTTTAGGGCGTTATGAGTGCGACGTGCTTATTAAACCGTATTCCCGCTCTCAGGTAGAGGGCTTTTTGCAGGCTTTTAAAAACGAACACCCCGGCAAAACTCCCGAAGAGGCGGCAAACGAATTAGCAGAAGATTTTGAGCGTAAGGCATTTGCAGTAAAGAAAGTCCGCGAATTGGAAATTAACGCCAACTATGCCGTAAAACTCGCAGAATTAGACAAAAATCAGAAACTTGACAACGAAAGCCGAGAAATCAAAAAACAGAAAATCGAAGACGACAAGGCGGCAAAACTTATAAAAGCCGAGGCAGAGTGTAACCGTAAACGTATGCGCAAAGGCATTTTACAGTATTTCTATGCCGGACGTAACTGTTACGATACGGACGGTTATTCGATATGTTTGGGCGCAAAAATAGGCAAGGCTAAAAATCCGTATGCACCCTCAAACATAACGATTGAGTTTGCGGCGGCTTCAAGTCTTAAATTCTATTCGTACAACCTTTCTGATGACGGTTTCCGCTCGCTTTCGATGTTAAAAGAGAGTACGAATACAATCTCAAAAACAGACGTTTTGGAGAATTGGGATTCGCTTATCAAAAACTCCGTTAAAAACCGCGAAATCCGCCGTATCATTACAGGTAACATTTTGGCGGCATATCCCGAATTTATCAAAATCGGCGATTCTTACGGCGATTCCAACGGCAAAAGATTCTTAGGAAAACTTATAACTTTTACGCTCTCTGACGGTAGTAGGGAAAAGGGCATACTGTTACCTCCTACCCGCGATGACGATAAAGGCGAAACAAACATACTCGCCTCCGTTCCTGTTGATATGGCGTTAAAATACTACAAAAAGCAAATTAAGAAACAGAAAACCGCCGACTACGAAAAGACCTTTGACGTTGATTTTTCAAAAGGCATAACACTCTCGTTTACCGTACCTGCAAAAAGCGACGGTGTGCAATACTTTAAGATGAAAACACCCATGCGCACAAAGTATTACAAAGAGTTTGCAATCAATGACTTTTGGACGGATTTAGACAACGGACGCGGCTTTTATAACAGCGGCAACGGCTATTATTTTGACAAGGGCGGGAATTTTAACACCGCACCGTTAAACGATGTTTTATTTAAGATTTTCGAGTATTGTAAAAAGTTTGGTTTGCAGATAGAAACCACACAAGCATTAGCAAACGAAATAATCGGCGACGTTAAGGACAACGAAGGCGCAGCATGGACACCGCTGTTTGTTGATACGTCAAAAATACCATGTTCGGAAACAGAACTTGTCAGAGTATCACCACTGTTGAAGATTGAGGCAAAATTGGCAGCAATCAACGGCGGAGGATTAAAGGGTACACCCGAAAATTTAATTGAAGATTTTCAGAAAAAAATTTGGAAAGACGGATTTAATTCCGTAACTTTGAACCAATTAAAGGACATTATAAAAGATATTCAAAATGGAAAACATATTCAATCAGACTTTGGAAGACTTGTTAGATATGGACGACCCCGCCACGATAGCGTTGCTCTCTCAGCCGCCGTCATCACACGAGAACGCATTGGAACAAGTAGCGCGGATAGAGAGACAGATAGCAGAAATGGACAGACGAGAATTACTCGGCAAACAGAACTCTTAACCGAATTTGCAAAATTATCCGGCTGTTGGATTAGCGATTACTATGAACAGCCGGAAGATTTTGTGTGTATAAACGGCAAAATATACACCTACCTTGCCAAAGGTATGGAAAATGCCGTCTATGACAACCTCAAAACAAAGAATAAAAACGAGAAGGAGTGTGTTGTAAAGATTATCAACATTACCCCCGATTGGGAACACCCGTTCTATTACGACTTTTCACAACTATTTGACCGAATACTCATACATAATGTACTTTTCCCTAATACCACATTAAAGGTTGTGGGATTCATTCAAACGCGCAAAGCGTTCAAAATCATTTTGCAGCAGTTGTATGTAAGTGGCAATGCGGTAGGAAAAAACGAGATTAACACCTATATAAACCGCAGAATCAGAAACTTAAAGCCGAATTTCAATTTTTATTTCAACTCTGATTTCATTATTGGCGACTTTCATCGCAGAAATGTCTTGAAAGCCGCCGATGGTTGGCTCTATGTCATTGATGATATTTTGGCGTTCAATCACGGAGATTTTAAGGGGTTGAAAGGCTTGGGTGATACCGATACCGATAGCGAGAACGAAAGCGAAATGTCTGAATTTATGTTGGATAGTTCAAACTATGACAACAAACACATCAACAATCTTGCACCCAACAAAAACATACCGTACAGTGTTATCGAAAACCTCAACAAAGTAGGTATGACACTTGAAAGTATAGACCGACTTTCGGCCGCAGGTTTTCCCGTGTGTAAATACAAAACGCAGGTAACAGTCCACGGTATTTGCCCCGAACTAAAACACGGATACGTTGCAGGGTACAAATGTCTTACAATTAATCAAAATCAATCACTTGGAATCCGTTGGGTTGGAATTGATAGCGACAAGAAAAAACGTATTGGAGCAATCGCTAATAAGATAGCAACCGTCCGTGAAAAAGTCGAAAAAACCGCTTCTTTCTTTTATTATAGGGATAGTACGGTAACATCGTTAAGGTTGGTAGTTTGTAAGGTTGCACGTCAATATCCGTGGATACCTGAAAAAGCAAAAGAAATTGCGCAAGATTTGGTAAAAAAAAGTAAACGATAATACAAAAGGTTTGTTTTTTGGTTATGCTCATACTATCTGTACCAAAGAAACGTATTTTAAGCCGTCTTTATATTGCGTTGATATTGTGATTTTAGGTATCTACGAAAAAAATATTGAAACATTTATCCGTAAGGTATACAACCTTTCAGAATCGGAATATAAGGCTAAACTTGCCAAATACGAGGAATTGGAGGCAGAATACGAACAACAACGCAAACAAGAGCAAGAAGAATGTGAAAGACAAGAGGCTGAACGCGAAAAAAGCCTTAAAGAATCTCTACCTGCATTTGAGGTAGAATACGATAACTATTTGCTGCAATGGGAAAAAAAGCACCCTATTCCTGACGGTTTTATCAAGTGCAACCCGCAAGATAAACCAAAAAGCGGTGATATAATTTGCTTTTACAATTATCCTTCACACAAAAAATTTATAAAGGATAACAAATATGTGTTTAGCGATACGGTTTTTGATGTGGAGGCTGAACTCGTTTTCAAAGTATTCTATTCTGCATTTGGTAAAATGTGTTACCGCAGATGTAACGAAAAAGGGGAAAGGGATAAAAACGATTGGCGACAATACGGCGGCGGTATGGAATATCCCGGCGGATTTCAGCCTAATTGGTATGTAAAAACAAAATCGGCAAAGAAAACTGCAACCAACACAGCCGCACCCGTGGCTGTTGGTACGTCAGACCTTCAAATCGTAGATTATTCCGATAAGGCAATCGTCCTTACGGGCGACACAAAGCCGTTTAAAGACCAAATCAAAAGTTTAGGCGGCAAATTCGGTTCACGGTTCGATAAATCAAAAGTGCCTTCGGGCATCGGTTGGCTTTTCCCAAAAACCAAACTTGCAGCGGTTCAGGAATTTGTAAGCAAATACGGCAAAAAAGCGGATACCGCTATTTCTCCGTTATTGTTAGCAGAGTTGGAACTTGTAAAACTCCACAACGGCAACGGCGGCGGATTGAGAGGAACAAAAGAAAATTTAATACAAAATTTTCAACAAAATATTTGGAAAAACGGATTTAATTCCGTAACTTTGAACCAATTAGATTTTTTAATAAACGATATACAAAATGGGCATATACAATCAAACATTGGAAGACTTAACCGATATGGACGACCCTGCAATTATTACATTGCTGTCAGAGCCGCCATTATCACACGAGGAGAAATTGGCGCAGATAAAACGAAATTGGGAAATAAGCGAAATGCGCAAACGTGGGATAGGAAGTCAAGAATCAGAAGGCAAACAGAACTCCTAACTGAATTTGCAACATTATCCGGCTGTTGGCTGAATGATTTTTCAGAACAGCCCGGTAATGTTGTATACCTTAACGGAAAAAAATATGAGTACCTTGCTGAAGGGGCTGAAAACCGTGTTTATGATTCAGGTGATAAAGATGAACAACGAAAAGTAATCAAAGTAATTGATATTCCAACCGATTGGGAGCACATTTTCTATGATGATGTTGCAGAAATTTTTGAAAGGATACTAATCCACAACTGTCTGTTTCAAAATGCAGTCTTGAACATTGTTGGCTTTGCTTATGACGGTGTTTTTAAAATTGTATTGGAACAGTTTTATTTTAAAGGTGTCCCACCGTCAGATTCAGAATTTGATGAATTTATAAAGCAAAGAGTTGGTGCATTAAAGAAAGTAATGGATTTTTACATCAACGATGACTTTTATCTTGGTGATTTTCACGACAAAAACGTTATAAAAGATAAGAATGGAAATATTATCGTTATTGACGATATGTTGGCGTTCAATCACGGAGATTTTAAGGGATTAAAGGGATTTGATATAGATTGGCTTTATGAAGATTTCAAAGTCGGAGATAAAGTAGTTTATATTGGTAAAGATTACGGCAACGATTACACTACAAAAGGAACGATAGGAACTATCGTAAAAATTCATAAATCAAGAAAAGCGTCAATACTAACTAAATACGACCTTCAAATTGATGGTTATGGAAAAGTTTGTGGTTTTGAAAATTTTGATTTAAGAAAATTGAAATTATTAGAATCCGAGGCAAAATTAGCCAAACTATTTTAACGTAAATTAAAAAAAACAACTAAATAAAGTATTTAAAAAATGGATAAACAGACATTAGAAACAATTAAAAACGCTAAACTTCCGGACACGGAGGAGGGCAAAATCTATGCGGAAATGCGCGAGGAAATCGGTAAGATCACAAACAACTTTACCGAACCGGCAGCAATATCCGCTACAAAAGTAGACGCGGGTTCTAACCCCGACATTCATTCTCTCGGCGTAACCAAAAAGATGTACGAAGATTATTTCGGCTCTACAATGCGTTCAGAAGAGGACGCGGCAAAAAACCTCGCCGACTATTGCGCCGCACAGTCAGCCGTAACGCCCGAAAAACCAAAAGGCAGCGACGACAAGGCGAAACAATTACAACTCGCAAAAGCCAAAATGAAAATGGCAGCCGCAAGACTTAAATTAATGACATTTTAAAATAATTACAAACAACTAAAAAAAGTAAAATAATGAAGATTACAGCACAGAATTTAGGCAAAGAATGGGACAATATCAAAGGTAAATTGCCCAAAGAATTAGTAAAAATCGGTGAAGATTCATTTATCCCGTTTATAAAAATGCTTGACGATTTTGACGAGGATATGATGAAAGATTTGGAGTTGTTCATCGAAAAGGTAAACAAATTTACCGACAAAGAGGACGAACCAAAACCGCAACCCAAACCCGAACCGAAGGCAAAGCCTAAAAAGGACTCCAAACCTAAAACGGAAAAGAAACCGAAACAGGAATCCGAACACAAACCCGAACCGAAGGCGAAGCCTAAAAAGGACTCCAAACCCAAAACGGAAAACAAGCCGAAAAAAGAACCTAAGAAAAAAATCGGCGAAACTCCCGATTGGCTTTCAACTGTACAGAGTTTTGTAAAATCATTTGCCGGAAAAACAAAGGACACTTGGCGTGTTAGGAAATTCGTAAAAGACATTCAGGCGTACTTCAATTCAAAACACGGCAAAAAAACTCCTAATGTTGAAATTATCCGTGAGATTCAGGAAAAACTTTTGCCGCTTGCCAACAGCAACAAAGCAAAAGTGGAGGTTCAGCAATATGCAGACCTCGTTGCAAAATGCAAAAAGGCAATCAAAGACAAAGATTTTTCCGTATCGAAAAAAGAGAAAAAGCCCGAACTCAAAAAAGAAAATTTGTCAGGCTTTAATTACGGATTTTCAGGTATTAAATTTTCAAACCGTTAAAAAACAGAAATGAACAACGGATTTTCAATAGGTTTTGGCGGAATAGTTCCGACTAATTTCGGCGTAAAAGGCTCGCACAAAGCGCAGCCTTCTTTTGCCGGATTAGGGTCTATTACCGCCACAGACCTTATGAGTACGGAATTTGCACCGGGACTTAAATTCAAAGGAGATTGGCTCGACTTCATCGGAGAGCCGGAACGCAATTTTTATATGGTGATTTCTTCGCCTCCGGGACACGGCAAAACAACATTCTGCCTGAAATTTGCCAACTATTTGGCACAGAATTTCGGACGGGTGATTTTCTTTGAGAACGAAATGAACCAAAGCCGTACCAAACGCATATTTGAATTTTTGGGCGAAAATGTATCATCACGTTTAGACCTAAATTTCAGCAGCGACAACCCCGAACAAATAGAAAAGGTTTTGAAAACGGGACGTTATAATTTTGCGTTTTTCGATTCGATACAAATGTCGAACCTTGACGAAAAAGAATTGTGGAAAATGAAAAAGGACCTGTTCCCTGAAATGGGATTTGTGGCTATTTCGTTTGCCAATCAAAAAGGCGGTGTGCGCGGCTCAATAGTCAAACAGCACCAAGGCGATATAACGGTCGTTTTCAAAAGTCCGGGTATTGCCACAACAGTTAAAAACCGTTTCGGCGAAGTAGGGAAAGAGTTTGAGGTATTTTAAAAACAAAAAAGGTATTCAGTGGCTCATGTCATAATGACTCGAAGTTTGAATACCTTCTGTCCTTATTGGACACTGCAAAGGTAAAACAAAAATTCGATACCACCAAACAAATTGGCGAAACTAAAAAAACGCCATTTGTCCTAAAATCTATTTTGGGACAAATGGCGTTTTGATTTTCAAAAAAAATAAATAGTATCTTTGCGGTGAGAAATAATCCAATTACCATTTTTTTATATTAAACTACAAGGTTTAACATTTTGCGGACGTTGTGATAACGCCCGCTTTTTTTTACATCTCAGACGAAATAATCCACTCTAATAATCTGTAAACCGTTGAAGACGGATTTTGATTTTCCGGCAAACGTTTAGCGCGTTGAATTGCCATTGTGAGATTTTCCCTTAAAACGCTTTTTTGTGATTCCGTCAAAAAAGATTTTTGATAATCATGCCAACATTTATTGCTGCGTTTCAATTCGTTAAGACAATGCACAGTTGTTATTTCCGCTGTCTGATTCTTGCAATGCAACAAAAACCACAATTCTATACACGGATTACTGCACAACCATACGGCGTTGCATGATTTCAGTTTTTTATTCACGCTTTTAACGTCCAAATCATACATCAAAAACGTCTGTATCACATCATTTTTAGAGTTTTTGAGTTCGTTTTGGTGGCGCAAAATCAGTTGTTGTGATATTCTGTTACCTTCGGTTTTGGATACAATTTTTATAGGCGAATGATATTCCCGCCTAATAAAATCTATATAATTGGTTTCGGTTTCCCCCTCACAAAAGACAAGAAAAACCTGTTTCATAGTACGTTGCCGTTTATTGTCCCGTCCTTTCATTTTATCTCCTCCAAAAGTTTTTTAAGACTACCGACCGATGTTCCGACTATCGGAACGGCATCAAAACGACCTTGTTTGTAACTTTTTTCCGCGTCCATATTGTCGCGAAAATCCTTGAAATCATAAAGCGAATACACATCGGTAGAACCGTCAGACTTTTTGTTTACAAAAACTATCTGGTCTTTACGCAAGCGGTCTGTATCTATCAAATTAGTATTGTGTGTGGTAAATAAAAGTTGTGAACTTTCGGAAGCATGAATAAAATCCAAAATAAAGTCTGCCAACAACGTATGCAAACTTATATCAAACTCGTCCAACATCAGCGACTTTTTGTTTTTAACTACATCAAGCAACAACAACAATACACAAAATAACATACTCGTTCCGGCGGATTCTTCCCCCGCCATATCAAAAGGTATTTCGGGTGCGGTTTTGTGATATGTCAAAAATTGTATAACATCTTTGTTTTTACGCAGTTCGATGTTACAAATATCACAATCGCAAACAGAAAGGGCTTCGAGAATTACTTTTTTGTATTTCGTAAAAAGTTGCTCGGTTATTTCGCTGTTTATCGGGACAATACCCAAAATAAAACTATTGTAAAAATAGTTGAATATTGTTTTTGCAAATTCGCGGTTCATAGAACTTGCACGGCTGAGGTAAAGGTTTTTCCGGCTTGTATTCAGTTCTACGTCTTTTGCGCGTGGAATTACCCCCTCACCGTAAGAATAACCGTCAATCTGTCTTACGAAAATTTTTGCCCGGCGTTTGTTAGGGTAATAAAATAATGATTCTGAAATTATTTCCGATTTTGTCAGCGAAAAAGAATACTCATATTCAATACCATCGCAAACAAAATCCACTAAAAAACTACTCGGTTTAGAACTCCACCCGTCGAATTTAAAAGGCTGAAAACCAAACACAGTATTTTCATTATAAAGGTGTGATTCAAAAACCATACGGCAGCAAAAATTTATTGCCTTTACAATGTTGGATTTTCCCGAAGCGTTCTGACCGAACAAGCCAATGGTTTTTAAAACTTTTTGACCGTTCCAATCAATAACGTTATCTTTTAATTCACGGCTTTTGGCTGTGTTGATATTACCCGCTCTGAAATCCAACGTTACCCTATCTTTTATGGAAAAAAAATTTTCCAATTCGATTTTTAACAGCATAACACTTTTGTTTTTGTAATTTTTTTGCAAAAATAACACTAAAAAACGAATTATGCAATTTTTTATCAGATTCGCTACACATCATACACTACTTCCGTGTTTCTTGAATCTGCTAAAAAATCCCACCCTTTTTGCGACATCATACCGTTACGGTTACCGCTTATTTCTGCAACGATAAAACGACCTTCCATTTTATCTACAAGCAAATCCCTTACTATTTTGGCACTATTTACTGTTTTCAGCATAATACAACCCGAAATTTCGGTACGCCAAGTTTTCAACCCCTCTTTATTTAAAATACCCAATATTTTATCCCTATCATCGGCATAAGGATTGAAACAAATCAAATATGACCGTTTAATTTTAGTTCCTACTGCCATTTCTGCCTCCGTTTTTATTTGGTTTTCCGTCTCTATCTGTGTTTCCAATGTCGCTTCCATCGTCTTTGTCTTTATCATCAATGCTATCACCGTCCTCTTTCAAATCTAACCGTTGCTTTTCAATTAAGTATTGTTCTGAATGAAGTCGTTTGGTGTCTAATATAAGACACAAAACCACCGTAAGCAACGCAACTCCAAAAGATATTGCGGCGATAGTTGCTGCAAAGTTAAAAACTTTTTCGACGTACTCACAATTGCCTAATAAAAAGACATTAACCGTACACCAAATTAACACAGTCGTGAAAGTTGCACCACATATCCATAAGACCGGCGCAATAGCGGAACGACGTGCATACCTCACCGGGTATATATTACCCAACTCTGTTAGGATTTCTTTTAATTCCTTTTTTTCCATTTTTTCCCTTTTCCTTCGTTATCATTTTCTTTCCAACAGACTTATCAGCCGGTCAATTTGCTCTTGTGATTTGGAAATTTGCACGTTACTGCCAAGTTAATTAATCACCAACAAATATCAAACAAAATTTCATAACCTTTACGAAATTCCCTAATTATATCTCCCGGTGATGACAAAGCGATTTCCACAAACTTTTCCAACACTTTCAAGTAATCCACCAAAGAGAAACCTATTTCATTTTCAAGATTTACTTTAAATGTTACGTATTCTTTGCCTTTATCGTCTTCTATTTCAGTAACAAAAGGCAATGATCTTAAATATGCTGATAATCTCCTACATCTTTCATTACCTTCTGTTACAATAACGCGCCTTAATTTATTAACAGGATCTTTTACTATAACAGAATCATCTGGGTCAAATGACTCTTTTGAGGGAACTACTCTAACAAATCTATAATTATCTGACTCATTTATAGTTTTGATTTGCAAATACTCCAATAAATGATTATGCAATTTTTGAGATTTAACGCTCTCATCAAAAACAACTTCAAATAATCCATTTGGTATATCATTAATGGTTATAAATTCAAGTGTTTTTAAGTAATCAATTAAATTGTTGGCATTTATTTTTTTTATTATAAGTGATTCTTTTTCTTTCATTTTTTTCTTTAATTCAATATTGATTTCAACATTTTTAATAAAAAAATAATGACAACTATCATTATTTTTTATCAAGTATATTTAGCAACTTTTCAATCTGACTATCTTTTACTCTCAATTGTTGTGTATATTTGTCAGTTAAACCGTCAATAATTTCCTTGACAATTTTCAAATCACAATGGACATTATTATTACCTTTTTGGAGATTACTATTTTCACCTAACGTTATGTCAGATTGACTTTTAATCATTTCTCCATTACCAGTTAATAGCCAATTAGCATCCAAATCGGTATACGTAGACAAGATTTTTTCAACCGTTTCTATTGAAAAATCACTACTATTCTTCATAGCCTTGCCTATTACGCCGACAGATAAATTTGCCTCATTGGTAACTTTATTAGGATTTAAATCCTTAATTTCCATATATTTAGCAAAACGTTCTACAACTTTTCCCATAACGCCAATATGTTAATAAATATTAAATATTGATTTGTTTCAAAAAAATATTTTGCAATATTGAAAACTATCTATACTTTTGTAGCGTAAATTCAATATAGATTTCAATATGATAACGCAAATATAATGAAAAAAAATGAAATAAAAGAAATTGATATGAAAAAAATTGCGATACACGACAAAACTACTAATGAGAACTATATTATCATGCGCAATGACATGATTGCGGAACTCACAAATGAATATAGAAAACTGCACCCCGAATATTCAGGGTGGCAAATTGCGGCAAGAATTGAAAATGATTTAAAAGTTGCCGCAGAAAAAAATAATATTCCTAAAATGAATTGCGGCGTTTTTACAATTCGCAACGTTATGCGCAAATTAGGAATATACAATTAAGATTTAAAAATTATTTACTAACATAAAAAAGTAAAAGTATGAAAATAGCATTAGAAATCAGCGATGTAGTTGTAATCAAAGCATTAGAACAACTCGCAAACTCGGAAAAATCAGGTAAAGAAATGGAGTTTAATTTTTCGGCACTTATGGCACTTGTAAAAGATATATTGCCAATGCTGATTAATTACCTCAAAAACAAGGACAATGCAGAAGTGGTTGCAGAATTTTTCAGAAATCCTGCAAGCGTGATTAATCACGTAGTTCCGCACACTCCGGCGCAAAAACCCGAAGTTCCTGAAAACGAACCTTCGGACAAAGAGCCGGAGGATAAAAACTTAGAAGATTAGTTTTGGAATTGTTTTTTTGTTGATTTTTTGATTGTTTAAACGGCGGAGTGTCGGGCTTGGCTTCCCTGATAACATTAGGAAACACTCCGCTTGTTTTCTTCAAAAAAAAACAGCAATAAAGAAAATGTCGAACAAATAAAAAAGTAGAACAAATGAAAGAATATTTTTTTGAAAAAATGGAAGACGCTTTTACGTTTGCGGGGCAACATCCGGGCTGCAAAATGCGGTTTGTTGCAAAAATCGCAAAATGGATAGTGCTAATATTTTCAAGTATAACCGCAGTAGTGGTAATAATGGATTAAAGCAGTATGAACAAAGCGGAAATTAATCAATTACACGGCTATCTTAACAAGTTGTACAATTTGTTAAAAACGGGCAGTAAAATAAACTTTTGTCGTCAGTCGGCTAAAAAGTTTAACTCCATAACCGAGGTTTCGGCGAACCGTTTAACGCATTGGTTCACGGACGTAAATTCACTCCCGAAAGACAAATACATTGTTAAGGAGTTTTTTCAAATGGCGTTCAATTGGTTGGATTGCGAGTTAAAAGTTCAGTACTCCCCAGAACGCAGCCGTATTCAGGCAATAGACCTGACGACACAGATGATTAAAGAAAAACTACAATGATAATAAAAAGTGTAAAAAAATGCCAAAAGAATTTATCTACACCGAGCCGGTTATCAATGACCCCGGACCGGCGCAAATGCCGAGGTATCCCGACTTTCCGTGTATGAGTCTTCTGACCCGTTACCAGTTGAAGGGCTACACTTGGCAAAAAGTACTTTGCTTAGTGTTTCTGATATTCCCGATAGCGTGCGTTTTTTCCGTTTTGGATTTTTCGCTGTGGCTATCAAAAACACTGTTAAACACGTTCCTTGAAAGTTTCGGCAAAAAAATCTTCGGATTTTCAGCCTTGTTTGTGTTCGGATTTTTGGTGTTTTGGTTAATCAAAAGCGGCGAATGGCAAAAGTTATACGAGTTTTGTTCAAATGTCTTTTGATAACAGCCGCGCTGATGTGCGCCGGAGGTCTTTGTATATACCGGGATTTAACCGGCATTTTTACAGACAGCGAGAAATACCGCAGCGAAACTCTTTACATAGTCATTCATCACGACGGCATTGAAAGACCTGTCAGCGTGAAAGAAGTACAAGACTTTCACAAAGAGGTTAGAGGTTGGGAAAGCGGATTCGGGTACACGTTTTACTTGAAAAACCGCAAAATCTATCAGTTGCACGAGTTGGAAGCCTGCACCGCACACGCGATTGGTTATAACTGTAACTGCGTTTCAATCTGTCTGCACTCTGAGGACAAACACGATTTCAGGACACAATTAAATTTGATTTTGCTTGTAAACATACTCAAAGCGAAATATCAAATAAAGAAATGTAACATTTTGGGGCATTGTGATTTACCGTTTAACGATACAAAATGCCCTGAGTTAGACTTAAAAAACTTAAAAAAATGGATAATAGGAGATTAGTCAAAGAAGCAACCCTCTACTCTATCGAGGGAGGGGAGAACGAAACAAAAGTCGTTTACGGTGATGAACCCGATTGCAACGACTTTGCAACGGAATTGCAACAAGATTGCAACGATGTTGCAACGACTTTGCAACATGATTGCAACGATAATGCAACGAAATTGCAAACCCAAAACGCCACTTTGCAACGCCGTTTCAATGCTTTCATAAAGAAAGACAAAACCGCCTTCATTGTAAAAAACAATCCCGGATTACGCAAACTACTTTTGCAGCGTAATTTTGTCAAAGAGGCAACAGGCGGCGTTAATACCCTTTACAATCTTAATTTGAACATTCCCGACACACTTGTTAAAGCGGTAAATAAAAAGGGCTGCGCTATCACAAAAGACCGTTTAAAAGAGTATATCCTTTGTCTTAGGATTTACCGCCGCTTTAAGATTTCGACCGTTATAATTATAAATGTTATATGGGTAAGTGCTTTTGTAGTAATGGTTTACTTCAACAGTATTGAAGTAACAATCAAAGAACCGCAAAAAATTGAAGTCCTGACAGCGGGCTTTAACGGCGGTTCAGACGAAAGCGAATTTGATTTAGCAGTCCGGGAATACGAGGCAGCCACCGGCAAAAAGATTTATCCTGCGGGCCGGGAATGTCTGAAACGTGCTGCCAAAGGGAAAACCAAAAACGAGATTGTCGAACTCATAAAAAAGAATATGAAATGAAATTAGAACTCAAAATAATACTGTTTACGTTAGCGGCGCACTTGTTTTATTCCAACAGCGAATTGCTGATAGCGGCAAAAGAATGTGCGCAAAACGGCATAACAACGTTTGACAAAGTAGTCTTGACGGCGTTTGCTCTCTCTTACTCAGTAATGACAACAGTAAGCGTTTTTGCGCTTAGAAAGTTGTTCCCGGTCTTGGTTTTTGCGGTGTTGGACGGTTTAGCGGTTTATCTTCGCATAAACATTGACCAACAGAATTTTGTGCTGATTTCAGCGGTGTTTTATGGTTTTTACACGGCGTATATTATTGTAATCGCCTTCATGTTGAAAAACTTGAAACCCTTGAAGCCGTCATCGGAGACACCTTCGGTGGAAAATTCCGTTACGGCGGAAAAACCTGCGGCAAAGCGCAGAGATAAGACTGCCCCGAAAAAGCAACTTCCCCCGCAGCCAGTTGAAACCATTTCAACGACTGTAACAGAGAAAAATAAAGTATTAAACCAATTAACCTTGTTTTAGATGAATACACTTAACACTTGGATAATCCGTTATAACTATCCCTCATTAAGTTATCTTCCCAAAATTGGGGAAATCATTGATGATTATGTTAAACATTTTGATTTTCACACCATACCGGAAGACGAAATAGATAACCTTTTAGAGGACATAAAAAAATATCAAAAAGAATACATTACCGGGAAAAGGTTAAAACCTATTGAAATATTGAAAACACAAACCCACGACGGTATGATTTCGATATGTACACCTATGAAAACCGGATACGGTGAATATGTAACATTCTTGGTTTTGAATAAGATTCAAGGAGTTATTTATCATTTTTAAACGTAGAATGTATGGACAAGATTGAATTAACAGAAAAGCAAACGCAATGGCTTGTACGGCATTTCAAGCACACGAAAAATGCGGACATTGCGGCTCGGCTCGGAATCTGTGCCAGAACTTTAAGCCGTATTGCCAAAAAACTCGGACTTGAAAAGACTCCGCAGTTTATGCGCAAATGTCGGGCGGAAAACAGAGTCAAAGCGGTGGCTGCTATTGCGGCAGAACCGCCGGAGAAACGGCAGCAAAGACGTGAACAAATACTCCGCAACGGAATGAAAAGCCGCTTTAAGAAAGGCGAAAACCGTATTTGGCAACTTTCTGCGGAAAGACAGGCGGAAATTCAGCGCAAACGGGCGGAAACTTGGTAAAGTCCGCCGCCGTATTCGGCGGCACAAAAAGGAGGTAATGAAATGAAAAACGGCTTATTAATACTAATCAGCATAGCATTAGTTTTTTATCTGTACGGTACATTCGTAATGTCAGAAAAAACGGTTAGCAAAGAAGAGTTTGAACACACTCACAAACGTTTGAAACAGCAGATTGACAGCGTTTTGCGCAACTGCGACAGTCTTAAAAACGAACTCCGCGCCGTCCGTAAAAATACGGACACGTTAAAAGCGGGTCAGGAGATAATTTTTAAGACCATGAACGAGAACAAAGGCAAATCGTTTTTCGATTTGTTCTAAAAAGCCCCGCAAGGCGGACTCCGGGCAGATGTCCGCCTTTTAATACAAAATCAACAAAAAACTAACAATAATGAAAGGCAATTACAAATATCATCTTGAACCATATTCGCCGACGTCAAAAAAGACGTGTCCGAAGTGCGGGCGTAAAAAATGTTTTACGTTGTACTTAGACGAAAACAACACTCCGGCGGGCGAACAATACGGCATTTGCGACCATGTGAAAGAATGCGGTTACAGACTTTATCCAACCGGCACAATAAATAATTCCGATTTCGAGCCGGTAATTGTCGCAAAAAAAGAGGCGTTTTTTTATGACACGGAAACAGCCTCAGCCTTCAATATAAAAAAGTACGAAAACGGGTTAATCCGTTTTTTGCTGACAAAATTTCAGAAATCGGAACTCGAACAAATCCTGAACAACTATTTCATCGGCAGCGTTAATGACGGCATTATCTTTTGGCAGATTGATGAAAATTATAAAATACACCGCGGCAAAATCATGTGGTACAATCCGGACGGACACCGCACCAAGGTAAAAGACCAAACCGGCGGAGAATACGCAAAAATTTCTATGATGTGGAAATTTCTGAACCGTAAACAGGAAAACGAGCCTGAAATGTGTTACTTTGGGCAGCACTTAACCAGCCTCTACCCTGACAAACCCGTTGCGATTGTCGAAAGTGAGAAAACTTGCCTTATAGGTTCTCTCATCGAGCCGGATTTTACTTGGATTGCAACTCTATCCATAAACAATTTTCAATCATATAGGCTGAACTTCCTGAAAAATTTTAAGAATTATGTTTTTGTATTTCCGGACCGGGACGGTTATCCGGCATGGAAAGAAAAAACGGCTCAAATCCTTAACCTTATGCCCGGTTTAAGAATATCGGTAAACGATTTTATTTTAGAATACGGCAAAGAGAAAGAAGATTTAGCGGACGTATTTTTAAGGTTTTGTTAATTATGAAGTCAATAGAAGAGGTAAAAGCAGCATTTGCAAACTCCATCGCGAAGACGAAGGAAAACATAGACAAAAAGGAGTATACAACAGACGATGACGGTAATATTTTGTACCTGAACACCAACAGTGTCAAAATAACTGCCGAAGGTGTTTATATTAACGGCAAATACGATTGGTACGGAGTTGCAGAATTTCCGTTTAAAATACGGCATTTAATCCGCAATTCCGATGACGAGGTGTTCCGTATTTTGCAAGTCGGTAACGACAAGGAACTCAAACTCGACGAGCCGATTTTTATAAAACTTTCAAACAAAGAGTTTTCATCGGCGGCAAAGTTCCGTACCGCTCTTTATAAACAGCAGCGCGTATTCTTAGGCAAAGATGATGACCTTTTCAAGATTCTCAACGCCATGCCTGCCGTTCCCGAAAGCATTTTTGCAGAAAAACTCGGTTGGAACAACGAAGCCAAAGCGTATTTTTTCTCCAATGTAGCGGTCAAAGACGGCAAAGTGTTAGAGCCTGACGAGTTTGGACTTGTGAAAACCACCGTAACCGAAGACGGCAAAAACATTGAAAAATCCTTTTTTATGCCATACGTAGACAGTATAACAGGCGGCGTTAAAAAGGACGATACGGCGGAAAGTTTTACGTACTTTGAAAACAAGGACATCACTTTTAATAAGTGGTTTCAAATGCTTTACGACGCGCACAAACATTATTGCATTTTCCCGACGTGTTTTGCAATAGCCTCGATTTTCCGCGACATACTTTTTGAGGAATTAAAATTTATGCCGATTCTGTATGTTAAAGGTGTCAGAGGGTCGGGTAAATCGTCAATTATCCGCAACTTAACGGCAATTTTCGGCAAACCGCAGCGTGAAGTATCGTTAAAAGGCAATCAAAACACGCCCAAATCCATGGCGCGAATGATGAACCAAAAAAGCAATGCCCTTGTTTGGCTTGACGAGTACCATAACGACATCATCGGCAACGTTCAGGGAATGTTGCAAAGTATGTACGACGGTGCCGGGTATCAAAAGGCGAGTTTTTCCAACGACAACAAGGTTGATACAGTTGATGTACAATCGTCGTTGGTGCTTACGTCCAACTACTTGCCTGAAAACGAAATTTTCTACACACGTACAATATTGGTTCAGGCTAACGAAACGCAAAAAACAACAGAACAACGCGATGCTTACAAAAGGCTTATCGAATTGGAACGTGGCGGATTATCGCAAATTTGCGTAGAGTTACTACAATACCGCACTTTGATAGAAAAACGGTTTAAAGAGATGTACAACGTACTCTTTTCGTACTTTTTCAACTTATTGCCGGGTGTTGATACGCGCTTTTTGGACAATATGGCTGGAATGTTAGCACCGGCAATGATATTGTTGGACGAAAAGAAAATCCGCATGGTAAACCTTGATTTTTTTGAGGAACTCGGCAAAATGGCGGCTGACAACATCAAACAACAATTTGACATCTTACAAGAAACGAGCGTAACGCTTGAATTTTGGAACATCATACAAGTTTTGTTTGACCGTGGTTTTATAAAAAAAGGTCAGGACTTGAAACTGTTGAACGAAACAGCGGGCGACAAAGTTTTGTATGACCAGTACGTTGCAATCCGCCTCGGTCGGCTTTATGTTCCGTATGCGAAAGAAGCAGGCAACCGGGCAAAAAGTCAGCAGGAAATATCGGAAGAGTTGGTACATTCAGAATTTTTTGTTTGCAAAAAGGACGTGCGCTTTTTACAGGACGGCGATACGCTTGACGGCAAACAGAACTTCACCAATCCGACATCTTCAATAATTCTTGACTATCAGAAATTAAGTAAAAAAGTAGGAATAAATTTTAATTAAAATAGGAAATAATCATGAAAAAATTAACAATGAATAACGAATTAACGGCGACCATACCGCAATCGAATTTTACGTTCAGTGCGAACTATCTGAGGTCATGCCGCTTGGAATTTCAAAATCCCGAAACGTTTGAAAAAACAGACATCTACTTAACCCGGACTGACAAAGAGAGGTTTCGCGTAAAAGTCTTTCGTGGCGGTGTGTGTAAAATGGCGGAATACGTCAAAGCAAATAGTTTTGAGATGTTGTTTAAGAATTTAGGCACGATATTAAAAAAATGATTATCCGCAATTAACATAATCTCTTTTTTTTGTTGTATATTTTATGCTCAAAATCAGGTTTATATGCAACAGCGGCAATCATTAATCTGTCGAATATTTTATCTCCGAAATACATTCGGTTGAATTTGTAACAAAATTCGTTGAGATATAATTGCAAAAAAGCATCTTTCATTCCATGAAAAAAATCTTGAAACAATGCTTTTGCATTTGAAATGGCTATATGAACCCATGGGAGAACTTTCGGTGCTTCTTTACCGGGAACTGTTTGTTTTTTCGAATTTTCTACGGCTTTTTCAACACCATTATGTCCGCGTAAATTATCCATTGTTACTGTTGATTCTTTTTCTACTGATTTTTCTGTTGCTGTTTCAAACGTCTCTGATTTAAGGTCTTTTATGACTTCCATTTTTATATGACCACATTTCTTTGTAGGTCTATTTTTCTTTTGTTTATCTTCTTCAACATCCTGACTCTCAACCATTACCAACACCTTGGCTTTATTTTGACTTCCTATACCACGTTTTATTTTTTCCTCTTCTGACAAATTTGAGTTGATAGAAAAATAACCTTCATCCAATTCAAATTCTCCCGACAATTTGTACTTTGCATCTCGCAATCCCATTACACTGCGCAATTTATGCATCATTTCCCAAATGGGTTGATACCTTTTATGTCCAAGTTGTCGTTGCATTTCTTTGGCTGAAATCGTCTTCTTTGTTGCCGTTAACAAATGAATGGCAATAAACCAATATCGTAAGGGCAAATTACTTCCGTGCATAACGGTTCCTGAGGTCAGTGTCGTTTGATGATGACAATGCTTGCATATCCAACTTTTGCTGGCTTTATTCCAATAATGCGCTGTGCCGCCGCATTTGGTACATACAACTCCTTGTTTTTCGCGAACTTCCTTTAAGTACTGTTCACAAGATTCTTCATTCTAAAAGTGTTCGGTAAATTCTATCAGTTTCATAATAATCAAGATGTTTAAGACAAAAGTAACTATTATTACTAACATAAAAAAGTTATTTTATGTTAAATGCGGATAGTCATTTTAAAAAATATATAAAATATGGACAGTACAATAAACAAATATCCTGACTATGAAAGTGGAGCATTCCGACACACACAAATTAGTTGCTTGTGTTGATGTCGATGAAAAGGAGCGGAACATTATTCCGACCCTTGGCGGCAAACAAAATTGTTGGTTCTTAACCGAGTACGGACTTTACGAAGTCCTGATGCAAAGCCGCAAGCCAATCGCCAAAGAGTTCAAGAAGGGCGTGAAAAAGATTCTGAAAGAAATTCGTCAGCAAGGGTATTACGTGGCTCCGAATGTAAAAAACAACGCGGATACTGACGTTGATTCATTGATTGACTTGCTCCAATTCAAAGATAGTCAAATAGACTTCAAGGACAGCCTGATTGATTTCAAAGACAATCAAATAGATACACTCAACAACCGCATTGACCACTTGTTGACACTCCTCGAAAAATACTATAACCCGGGACAACAATCTAAGTTGGAAGCGCAGTTGGCAGAACTACAAAAGGAGCGACAACTCATTAAAGAAATTTTGAACAGTACGCATTAACACACAAAAAAACGACTATTGAATTTGAAACGCTAAAAACCGTCTGTCGTTTTTATCAAAAAAAGCACTGCATTATTGCGGTGCTTTTTTTATGTTATTATGTATCAAACAGTTACCATTCTATTTAACATAATATTTTTTTTTAAAAATTTTCAAAACCCCGAAAAATCGACCTACATAACCTACATAAAATACTTAACTTATTGATTATTAATATATTATATTGTAGGTTTTATGTCGGTTTTACGTAGGTTCTATGTAGGTTTGTAGGTTTTATGTAGGTTACAAGAGAAAGCGACCGACATAAAACCTACATAAGCAATTTTATAATTATTTGATTTTGAAATAGTTACAAAATTATGTAGGTTTGTATGTAGGTCGCCAAAAATAGCCTTATTATTTGATTTTCAAACACTTACAAGGTTTTGTAGGTCGAAAGGGCTATTTTTTGACCGTTTTTTTAAATTTCAAAAGTTACATACGCTTTACAATTTTAATCAATCCTCCATTTTGAGAATCGAAAAAAACTTGTTTTCGTTGGTTACCCGCGCATAAATTTGCGTTGTTTTGAGGTTGGTATGACCTAACAGTTTTGAAACCACATCAAAACTAACGCCTCTATCCAACGCCAATGTCGCAAACGTATGCCGCGCACAGTGGAACGAAATATTTTTATCAATCCCCGCAGCACGGATAATGCTTTTGAGCCGGTTGTTGGTTAGTTGGTTGCTGCGGACTTTAAATACGTATTTACCGTTACTACTATTTATATAAGTGTCTAAAATCTTATCAGCCTTTGAAAGAACCGGGATTGTAACCTCCAACTTCGTTTTATGCTGAATGAGTTTTAAGAACTTGCGGCGTTCACCGCCGATAATTTCATAGTAAAAATTATCCTTCTGCAAATTTTTGATGTCCTGAAACCTTAACCCGGTATAACATGAAAACAAAAATTGTCCGAGTATTTCCGTGCGTTCATCGGTGAGCCGTCCCGAATAAAAATAATTATCCAAAATTTTTAACTCGTCTTCGGTCAAGTGCTGACGGTTTCCACCGATTTTACGGATTTTGAAACCTTTGAACGGATTTTCAATTATAAGTTCGTCAGCCATTGCCCAATATACAAACGTTTTGAGCATTGAAAGCGACTTATACGCCGTCGATTCTTTGTTGTCAAGTACTTCAATACAGTAATCAAAGTATTTTTCAATAAACCTTCTGTCTATTTCGGCAAACGAAAGTTCCTTTTTGAAACCTTGTAACTTTGTAATCTGTGTGAAATACGTTTTTCTTGTTTCGGCAACCGAACACCGCGAATCAATCTCTTTGTTGCAGTAAGCGTAAAAATCGTTTTTTGCGCTTACATAGCCGCGTTTGAGTTCGATTTCGAGTTGGTTTACGGTTAAGATTTGATTTTTACGCTGATATTCGATTATGATGTCGTTTACCTGCGCTTTTTTTTCCGCCAACATTCTGTTTTTGAAATCCGCTTCGCAGTCTTTGGGCATAACGATTTGGAGTTTTTCATTAAAGTTTTTTCTCAAAACTTTAATACCCGTCGAGAAATATTTTTGTCGGGATAATGTTGCGATTCTTAAATAAATTACCGCAATTCCACTCACGGTAGAATTACGTAAAATATACTTTGAAATTATGGTCTGCATTTTCAATTTTGCTGTGATGAAATTGTAATTAAATTGGGCAGAAAATTACAAAATCTAACAACAATGAAAGGCTTGATAATCAAATAGTTATCATTTTTGAAAATGTCAATTACACTTGAAAATGCGGAGAGAGGGGGATTCGAACCCCCGGTAAGGAATTTAGTCCCTACGACGGTTTAGCAAACCGTTGGTTTCAGCCACTCACCCATCTCTCCGGGAAAATACTGAATATGTTTAATTTTTAATTTTTTGTGTCGGTCTCCAGGGAGTCGAACCCTGGACCCACTGATTAAGAGTCAGTTGCTCTGCCAACTGAGCTAGAGACCGAATGTCTTTGTTTTTTTGACGTTGCAAAAGTAGAAACAATATTTCATACTGCAAAATTTTTTTGAATATTTTTTTGAAAAAAAATTTTTATGTTTAATTTCGCACTGAATTTCAATACAGTAAAATATGAAACACATATTGCTTTTTATAACATTATTGACTCTTTCAAGCGAAATTTTCGCCCAAAAACAGACTAATATCTGGTATTTCGGGGAAAATGCAGGCTTAGATTTCAACGCTCCGGAAGTAAGAATCCTAACCGACGGCGCATTGAATAATTATGAAGGCGTAGCAAGTTTTTCTGACTCGTTAGGAAACCTTCTTTTCTATACCGACGGCAGAACGGTCTGGAACAGAGAACATTCCGTCATGAAAAACGGAGAAAACCTCTTAGGACACGAAAGCAGCACCGAATCCGCAATCATCGTCCCGCTACCAAAAAGCCAAACAAAATACCTCATTTTTGTCGTTGACGAACACGGAAAAAGCGGCGGTCTTAGTTATTCAGTCGCCGATATGGAATTAGAAAACGGTTTAGGCGCAATAACCGAAGAAAAAAACATCATAATAGAAAATCCCGTCTGCGAAAAAGTTACCGCAATAAGACATCAAAATAACAGGGATATTTGGCTTTTAACAAAATCCGCCGCCTCTAACGAAATTGTAGAATGGCTTATCACAAAAGACGGAATCAATAAAAATTCACGAAAAAGGTTTCCCATAAGTATCGTAGATTTCAGCCTAATGCCTGACGAAGTGTTGGACGACAAAGATAATTTAGTAGAAAACCAACTCAAAAAACTTTCAACGGGCGGATACATGAGAGTGTCTCCCGACGGGAAAAAAATAGCCTGCGCAAACATCGGTTATTACTCCGAGGGCGAAAAAGGCAGCGACCCGTTTTCTATTCTCGAAGTCTTTGATTTTGACCCCTCTACGGGTGAAATCGCCTTCGACTTTTACGTCCCCGATTATTACACCAACCTCTATGGCACTGAATTTTCAAACGACGCGTCAAAACTCTATTACACAACACAATACGTTGAACTAAATGAAAACGGAAGTTTAAAAAAAGTCGCAAATCTGGTCTTTCAAATAGACCTGACGGCAGGCAAAAAAGAAGACATCATTAACTCGGCTGTCATCATAGGCGAATATGTTAGCAATAACCCCTCTGACCGTCCGGGCGCATTACAACTGTCAACCTCAGGAAAAATTTACGTCGCTCAGGACAATTCCGAATACCTCGGTGTCATCAATTTTCCCAGAAACAAAGGAAAAGACTGCGGATTCGTTTCAGAAGGTCAATATCTCGGCGGACGGTTGTCAAGACTCGGTCTGCCGAATTTTATACCGACATATTTTTTGCCGCCTATTTTCACCGTAACTAACGTTTGTTCAAACGATTCCGTAGTTTTTGAATGTATTGACGAAAGGCAAATAGAACATTACGAATGGAGAATTTTTTCTCTCAAAGGAGAACTCTTAAATTGGTCAAACGACAAAAGCTTTAAGAAAAAATACCCGAAAGGAAAATACAGAGTCTCGCTTACAATCACCGAAAAAACTACGCACGCAGAACATTCTCAATACAAATTTTTTGAAATTTATGACCCGCCGGAGTTTTCATTAGGTACTGACATAGAAATTTGTCAAGGCGAAAAAACAGAAATCAGAGCCGCAAAAAAAGACGATTGTGAGTTTTTTTGGGACGACGGTTCAACCGAAGAAACCCTCGTAATCTCTGAAAATAAGATAATTACGGAAACATTAACCGATTTTTATACGCATTGTAGTTTCAAAGACGAAATCTCCGTAAAAGTAAACCCGCCGGAAGAATTTTCACTCGGCAAAAAAGTTGAATTTTGCGAAGACGAGGAGTTAACAAAGGAATTTAAAGTTGAAAATTCCGAAAAATTTTCTTCTTTTACATGGCTCGACAACAAAGAAAAAGGCTTAAAGAGAACTTTTCCCAAGCCGGGTATTTATACGCTTGAAAGTCAAGATATTAACGGCTGCTTTTGGAAAGATGACATCACAGTTATAAAAAATCCGCTGCCCGAAATAGACTTTTCTGCCGACAGCGTTTTTTGTAACAACAAGGATAATTTTCTCGACTGCAAAGTCCCCGAAGCAAAATATTTATGGTCAACGGGCGAAGAAACACAAATTATTAAGGTGTCTCAACCCGGAAAATATTCTGTAAAAGTTACCGACAAAAACGGCTGCACTTCCTCAGATTCGGTAGAGTTGGTTTACAAAACGTTGCCCGAAATATTTCTCAATGCCGACACTTCGTACTGCGAAGGCGAAAGTCTGCCGCTTAATGTCAATTGGAAAGACGCATTTAATTATATTTGGCAGGATTTGTCAGAGGGGAAAAACTACGAAGTTACACAACCCGGTGTCTATAAAGTTGAAGTTAAGAACATCTGCGGCACTACCTCGGCAGAGACTTTGGTACATGAAAGATACTGCGGCGAAATGATTATTCCAAACATCATAACCCCTAACGGCGACGGTATAAACGATGTTTTTAAAATCAAAGGACTAAATTCCGGCTGGCATTTGGAAATTTTTAACCGTTACGGCAAAAGAGTTTTTGTCTCTGACAATTATCAAAACGACTGGTCAGCCGAAGGTCTGTCGGACGGAGTATATTTTTATGTTATGGAAAAAAACGGTAAACGCAAAAAAGGAAACGTTACCGTATTTTCAAATCCGTGATAAAATCTTCGCCGACAATCTCGTTCAAACGCCCGATTATCACGGTTTTGTGCATTTTGACTTCGTTTCTTACCAAGGGACTGCGAAATTTTACGTCAAGAATGCCGTCTTTGAAAGTAATTGCGGAAGTATTTTTCGCAATTACAGGACCGACGGTTTTTTCCCAACCGTTAATGGCTCGCATTTCCTTGATTTTTTTGTCCAAACCCAACGCCTTTAAATATTGCGAAAGAACACTGTCCAAAGTTTCAGCCTGTTTTTTCTGCATTTTATTTTTCCTGATTTTCGTTTAACGCTTTCACTTTCAATGCAATACCTATTAACATAGAGTCGCCTTCCAGAGAAGTTTCAAAAAGCGCGGCTTGCTCTTTCATTGTCGCATTAGCATTTTTTATAAACATCTGACGCGAAAAATCAGTGCCGGTTTGAAGGTAAATTTTATCATCTTTTTCGATTCCGATTGTCTGAACCGAATAATTTTTTCGATGCCCGAATGAAACCGCAAAATTCATCTTATCGCCCGTAAACTCGTGAACGTCAACCTCTTTGCGCGAAGTTCCCGGATAAGATTTTCTAACTATACAAAGGTTGGAATACGCACCCGAAAATTCCAAAGTCCTCTCCTTTTGATTAATAATGCAAATCGAAAAATTAATTCTCGAAGAATTGTCAGAAGAATTGTCCTCCAAATGCGAATATTTTTCTCTTACCATATCCAAAATATCCCCCGAAGATATTTTAGATAAGTCATTCTTTTCTAAAATTTCGTCCAAAAAAACGATATTCAAAATGCTTTTTACCAAGCCGTTAACGCCCGAAGCGCCACAACGTCCGCAACAAGCAAGCAAATAATCACCCTGCCGGTAAAATTTATAAAAATCCTTGTCCTGAGCCCGCTCCAAAATAAAAAACTCAGGAAAAAAAGACTTTATATAATTTTTAGGCGTAAGAATGTTTCGCCGCAAAAAACTAAGCGAGACATCATAACCGAGAGTTTGTTGCTGCAAAGCGTTAAAATCTGCTTTCAATACCTCTGCTTGTTTTTCCAAATCATGAATTTGGCTCTGTAACGAATTTAAAGACAACAAATTACGTTTTTTTTCCCGCTGCAACAAAACACAGGAAAATACCACACCTAAACTTAAAATAATAATTATCGCAACCGTCATTTCTTGTTGTTTTCTTAAAAAAATCGCTGCAAAATTAATTCTCTTATTTCAGAAAAAAAAATCATTAAGTTTTTTTTAGGAAGTTTTAAGGTTAAACGCTGATTTTCAAACCGTAAATATTTCTATTAAACTTTACAATAATAAAAAGCAGCAAAATATTGCAAATAAAGCTTTACTATTTAAAAAATAATTTATAATTTTAGCAAAAATTTTTCAAGGGCTGTTTTCACCCCGAAAAAAATTGGCATGTATATTGTTTTGTTAGTATCGAAACTAACTTTTTAATTTAATTAAGAACAATGCAAAGGGCTGTAAAAAACGTTAAAAATACTACGTTATCAATAATTAAAACATTGGTAATGAGATTTTTGTTTGTTCTCGTAATAACATCGGGAGCAAACAATGCGGTACATGCCCAAGTTGCACCCGAAATTTTAAGAGCATATTGGATTGTTACAAGTTGCGAGAGCGCGGAATGGAAAAATTTTAAATCTCCTAACGATTTTACAATCGGAGTTTATGGTTTTATGGCAGAAGAAATCAATTCTCTCAACGAAATCGCTACCGAAAGAAAAATCAACGACAGAAATCTCGTCATTAAACATTTCAGAAAACTCAAAGACATCACTCCGACAGACGTGCTTTTTGTCAACAATCATTACAACGAAGAACTCGAACAATTATATAGTATAGCGGTTGCTAACAAAAGTCTGCTTATGACAGACCACGCACCCTCCGACAAATACTTTATGATTAATCTTCTGCTTGAAGGCACTGAAAAACAATATGAAATAAATGCGGAAAACGCTCAATTTGCAGATATAACTTTTTCTGAAAAAATGTCAAATCAAGGCGGTTCTACGCTGGATTTGAGAGAAATGTACGTTAAAAAAGAAAAAGAACTGAAAGTAAAAGAGGAACGACTTCAAATTCAAAAGGCGCAACTTGATGAAAAAGAAGCCGAACTGAAAAGACAAGTGGAAGAAAACCTCGTTATCACCGAACAAAACAAACAACTCGCTGACCAGTTGAACAAAACCGAGGAAGAAATCGAAGTTCAAAAAACCAAAGCAGCAATTTTGATGGATCAAGTTCGGAATCAGGAGGCAAAACTCGCTCAAAACAAGTTGAAACTCGCCGAACAAGAATCCGAAATCGACAACAAACAACAACAAATCGAAAGTTCTAACAAAGAACTCAAAGATAAGGAAAACCAACTTTCGGAACGTGAGGAAAAAATCAAAGAGCAGGAATCTACAATCAAAGTAAGAAACACTAACATCAACCAAAATACCACGATTATCACAGGTATAATTATTTTCATAGGCGTAATTGTATTTCTTATCGTCTTGATTGTAAGAGCAATGAGATTAAGAAAATTAGCAAACATCGCCTTAAAGAAAAAGAACTCGGAGTTGATGCGCCAAACCGAAGAAATTAATAATCAGGCAAAAGAACTCGAAAAAGTAAACGTTGAACTCGAAAAACTATCCATCGTGGCGGGTAAAACTCAAAACGCTATCGTAATCATGGACAGAAACGGTTACTTTGAATGGGTAAATGCCGGATTTACAAGGTCTTACGGATATACGTTGCAACTGCTGAGAAACGAAAGAGACGAAAATATCGTCAACGTTTCTTCTAACAAAAGCATCAGAAACATATTATTTAAATGTGTGTCCAACAAGCAAACAATCGTTTTTGAATCTTTGGCAGAGACCCGTTACGGCAAAAAAGTAGCAAGCCAGACAACCCTCTCCCCTATTCTTAACGACAAAGGCGAAGTAATACAACTTGTTGCAATATACTCGGACATCAACAAATTAAAAGAGCAGGAAGCGGCTATCCGCAGTCAGAACGAAGAATTGCTGCAACAAAAAAATACGCTTGAAGTGCAGAAAAACCAAATCGAAGAACAAAACAAGCACATCAAAGCAAGTATTTATTATGCGCAAACAATTCAAAAGACAATTTTGCCGCCGGTAGAACAAATCGAAAAATACTTTGAATGTTTTATCCTCTTCCGCCCAAAAGACATCGTTAGCGGCGACTTCTATTGGTTTTCGGAGGCTCAGGACGACGGACATAGTTATCAGTTTATCGGAGACTTAGACTGCACGGGACACGGTGTGCCGGGTGCATTTATGAGCCTTATCGGTAACAGAATTTTAAACGAGGTAATCAACGTTAGAAAAACGTATTCGCCCCGCGACATAATGGATCAACTCAACAAAAACGTTATCAAAGCGTTAAAACAAGACCAAAGTACCAACAACGACGGTATGGATACTTGTTTTTGCAGAATCGAAAAAATCGGTGTTAACGATTATTCAGTTACTTTCTGCGGTGCAAAACGTCCGCTGTATTATTTCTCGTCAACGGAAGAAGACGTAAAAATGCTAAAAGGCGACAGAAAGTCTATCGGCGGAACTCAACAAAAACGCGGTAACATAGAGTTTACGAATCAGGAAGTTATCATGCACTCGGGCGATATAATGTATCTTTCGAGCGACGGAATAATTGACCAAAACGATGCGGACAGAAAAAGGTTCGGTACTGACAACTTTTTGGCAATGCTGAAAAAATACAGAAATGAACCTATGAGCCGTCAGGGTGAATATTTCGCAATGACACTTGATAATTACCGCAAAAGCGAAGAACAAAGAGACGATATTTCCGTAATCGGTATTAAATTTAAGTAGAATGTCAAAAAAATACAACATATTACTTTTTAAAACGGCAGTCTTAGCATCTGTTTTGTGGCTCTCGGTTTTGAATTGTTCAAAATCATCGGCACAAATCAGTACGGAGGCTCTTAGGGCGCATTGGCTTATGACGCTCTCGGAATACGTTGAATGGCCTGACGAGGACAGAATTCAAAAGTTCACAATCGGTGTTTACGGCTACAACGCTCCCGAAGTAGAAGCACTCATCAAAGCCGCCGAACAGAGAAAATTTAAAAACAAAGACTACGACGTTATTCATTTCAAGAAACTCAAAGACATATATTCCACTAACATATTGTATGTTAATCCGGGATACAACAATGATTTGCCGTCTATTGACAGCAAATTAAAAGGAGAAAACACACTCGTAGTAACTTACGGAATCCCAAAAGACAATCCGCTGCAAGAATACTTTATGTTTAATATTTTGCTCGAAAGCCGTAACAATCAGTTTGTGGTAAACAGCAAAAAGGCTGAACAGGCAGGACTTGTTATCCCTGACAAAGTGCTTGCAAGAGGCGGTACAAGAGTCGACCTTCAAAACCTTAACGAGGCAAGAACCAGAGAGTTACAGGAAAAAGAAAACCTCTTGAAACTTCAAGAGCAAGAATTGGCTGATAAAGACAAGGCTCTTACAGCACAAAGTCTTCAAAACGATATTCAAAGGGAGCAAAACCTTATGAACAAGTACGAACTCGAAGCAAAGGAAAAAGAAATCGAAGAACAAAAACTTTTGGCCGACAAACTGCTTTGGGACGCTCAAAAATTAAGAAAAGTACTCGAAGACAACAACATACTTCTCAAACGTCAGGAAAACGAAATCGCAGAAAAACAACAACAGTTGAACCGCTCGTCTGATCAGTTGAGAAGTCAACAGGAAAGAATTGCCGAAAGAGAAAGACAAATTGAAGAACACGAAAAACTGCTTGAACAACAATCAGGACAAATCAGCAAACAAAGACGGATAATATTATATGCGTTAATATTCAGCGGCGTAATTTTAATTCTTGTCATAATGACAACCGTAAGCAGTATTTCAAGAAAGCGCAAAAACCGCCAACTCGCAAAACTTAATGACGAGGTTGACCGTCAAAAAGACCACATTGAGGCTCAGAGCCGTCAGTTGCTCCAAATCAACAAAGAATTGGAAAAACTCTCAATCGTTGCCTCTCAAACGGATAACGGCGTGGTTATTATGGACAACCAAGGCAACATAGAATGGGTTAACCGTGGTTTTACGAATATGTACGGATTTATGTTCGCAGATTTACAAAACCAAAAACGCGACACTTTAACCGGCTTTTATGCAACAAACAATGAAATCGAAGACATCAAACAAGAATGTCTTAAAACCAAAGAATCAAAGGTTTACGAAACCGAAATCAAAACAAAAGAAGGTAAGTTGATTTGGACTCAGTCCACTTTAACGCCTATTCTTGACGAAAACAACGAAATCGGAAGGCTCGTTACCATTGATACCGACATCACGCAGATTAAGGAACAGGAAAACGCAATTGTGGCGCAAGGTCTTACCCTTGCCGCTCAAAGAGACGAGTTAGCACAACAAAAAGAATTTATCGAGGAACAAAACTCACATATCAATACAAGTTTGACCTACGCCAAAACCATTCAGGAAACGGTTATGCCGTTGGAGGTAAACTTAACGAAATGCTACAAATATTTCAGTCTGTTTATCCCGTTGCAAATCGTAAGCGGCGACTTCTATTGGTTTGCAAGAGTTCCTGACAACGAAAATATGGCTTTCACGGCAGCCGTTGACTGCACGGGACACGGCGTTCCGGGTGCGTTCATGTGTATGATTTCGACACGTCTGCTCAACGAAATCATCGTTGAACACAGAAATTACGACACAAAAGAAATCTTGAACTCCCTTAACACGGGACTTGTTGCCGCACTCAAACAAGATACGACGGACAACAACGATAGTTTGGAAATCTGTCTGTGTAAAACAATAAAGAAAGACAACGGAGAATATTCTCTGACGTTTTCAGGCGCAAAACGCCCGCTGTATATCTATCACGACAAAACAGGCGAGTTTGAAACCCTGAAAGCCGACAGAAAAACCATCGGCGGTATAATGTCAAAACGCAATACAACGGAGTTCACCTCCACCGAAATCACTCTTAAAAAAGACGATAAGGTGTATATGACAACCGATGGCTTTGTTAATCAATTTGACAAAGACAACAAAAAATACGGCTCCGAAAAGTTCGTAAACCTTTTGAAATCAATTTGCAACAAAGATTTAAAAGAACAAAAGGAGATTTTGGAACAAGAGTATTACAATTATAAAGGTGAAGCCGAACAAAACGACGACATCACAATTTTTGGAATACAATTAATTTGATAATTATAAAAAAAGTAAAATATATGGCATCTATCAACAGCAAAGAGATTTTTGAAACGATGTTCGACAACAATGTCGTAATTTCGTACATCGGACCTTTTGACGGACAAATTTTGTCGCTATTGGCTTCCAACATCGAAGATTCGCTTTGGGAAGACAACAAAAAGGTCGGCAAAAAATTCTTTAAAATTTTTATCGAACTCAGCCAGAACATTTACCTCTACTCAAAGGAAAAATCCACGGGTATGGGGCTTGACCGTTCTGCGGGCGTAGGACTTATGCTCATAAAGGAATATCCTGACCATTTCCAGTTTATTACGGGCAACCTCGTAGGACATGAAGACTACGTAAAGCTGACCGAAAAATGCGACCAAATAATCCAAAAGTCCAAGGACGAACTTCGCGAATTTAAACGTCAACAACGCGCCTTACCGCAATCAGGACCAAACGGCGGCGGAAACATCGGAATAATTCAGTCCACGATTTTAAGCGGCTATCCGCCTGCATACACGTTCCACAAAATGGACGATGACAATTATTTTTACGTTTTGTCAATCAGAATAGACAAATAAAGACGACATTGAACATATATTTTACTTTTTTTTCAAGGGCGAAAAAGGATTCGCCCTTAATTTTATTTCTTATGCCTACATATTTCCTTTTGTTGAGAAAAAAATCGTATTTGAAATAATTTTTCCTCTATAAATTTCAAGACCTTTATTTTTAATTAATTTACGAACCTCAGCATTAAATGCCTGCCTATCAGTAAAAAAACTCAATGCCCAAGTAGTACGTAAATGAGTTAGAAAATTAATATCAAACGTTAGTTTTTTTATGCCATGTTTTGGAATTATGTAACAATCTTCAAAAGTATTATCATCATAACCATATTCAATATTTTTTTCATAATCACAAATATATGAAATAATATCGTCCAATTTTGTTTCTTGATTATCCAAGCCATTATAAATTTTTCCCTCGCTGTAATACGGAAAAGTTAAAACTATTGTATCACCTACAAACAAAAAATTCTCTGTTGCATATTTATATTGTGATTTTTTCAAATCCGACATAGCCATTTCCATTTCATCTGGTTCAAAACAATGAGAAACTAACGTTTCATTACTGCCACAGAAATAATCAGGAGCATAAATTACATAATCCTTTTCAGAATGATTTTCAAGTTTGACATTCAAAAACAATTTTTCACCGCCTTGCAGTAAAGAAATTTCAGCGGATATTTCCTGAGAAAACACCCGCTGAAATGTCAATAACATCAATATTATAATGAAAATTCTCATTTAAAATTTCACATTATGCAACCAAGAATAATATTGTGGATCACGCCAATCAAACTTTCCAAGTTCGTCATTGAATCTCAAATATTTATCATTAAATCCCATACTTGCTTCCCAATTATAAGCAGCCAATTCAGCCATAGGAAATTTACTTCCAGGATAAACAGATTTCATATCCTTCAATGTCAAAACACCGTTAAAGTACATAAAATTTTGCGTGCAATGTATAAATTCATGACCAATTGTCAATTTTAATTGCTCCATACTCACAAACGCTGTGCGGCTTAAATATACATCTGATTCAAAGCCTCCGTTTAACATTACAGTATCACCATTTATGTATTTGTTTTTGTTGTGAATAAGACAACCGTTTACTTTTCAACTTTTTTTTAGAACCTTGTACTGCAAGGCAAGATACTGCACCAATTCCGGCACTTTTTAATAATATTGCTTTTCCTTGTTCCATGTGTTAATCAGTTATTTTAAATTAAACAACATTATATAGAAATCAACTATCGTACCAAAGCATTTTTTATGACAAAGTGGCACAAAAAGTAAAGTTTATAATACTGACAGCATCTCTTGTCAGTGTCAAGTTGTCATATTACCTCCCCTCAAACGGATTACCGTCTTTGTCAAAATCGGGACGGTAATTTTCGTTACTCTTTAACTGCTGAAACCACCCTTTAAAAAGCCCTAACTCTTCTGCCGCATCGCAAACCTTTTGATATTCCTCAGCGGTGATGTTGCGGTTAAGTTCCGGCATTTCAAGTGCCTTAAATTCAGGATAATACTGCGCCATCAACGAAAGATGAATATTCGGAGAAACCTCGTATGCAATGTTTTTCAAGGCGTTGACGGAATTTTCTATATGATTCGGTAATACAAGATGACGGATTATCAAGCCGCTTTCAGCAATGCCGTCATCATTTAAAACAAGGCGCGAACCTTTTTGATAATACATCTCCTTTATCGCCGCCAAAGCCTTTTCAGGATAGCCGGGCGCAGACGACAATTTTTCTGACAATTCAGCCTCAGAATATTTATAATCAGGAAGATAAATATCCACATAATCAGCGATTTCGCGCAAAGTTTCTACATCGTCGTAAGCGTTAGTATTATAAATAACTGTGGGCATAAACCCCCGTTTATGAAGAAGGTCTATAATAGTCCGCATTTGAAACACCTGATGCGACGGAGAAACAAAACCGACCGTATTAATCCCCTCTTTACACATATAATTAGCGATAACGGTTGCCGCCTGAGTACAACTCGTAATTTCTTTTTTCGTAGGTTTTTGCTGACTAATTTGGTAATTCTGACAATAAACGCAACGCAGGTTGCAACCGCTGAAAAACACGTTAATAACACCTTTTTCGCCGCCGAGGACAGGCTCTTCTCCCCTATGAACGCATATTTCAGAAATGTGAACGTGCGAGTCTATGCCGCAAAAACCTAACTTATCGGAACCTCTGTCCGCACCGCATTTGCGCGGACACATTTTACAATTATGAATATCCACTTGAAATTACAAATTAAAAAAGTACTCAAAATCCCCGCCCGAAGGTAAAAACATTTTTACGTCTTTATTATAACGGATAAGTTCTCTGACGATAGAGGAACTCAAAGCGGCGTGTTCGGGCTGAGAAAGAAGAAAAACAGTTTCTATACCGTTGCTAATCAAACGGTTGACCTGAGCGATATTGTTTTCGTATTCAAAATCCGCCGCATTTCTTAGCCCTCTTAAAATATGAGTTGCACCGTTTTCTTTACAAAAATCAACGGTCAGGCAAGAATAACTCTTCACCTGAACCCGGTGATTATTTTTAAAAACAGTTTTTATAAGGTCGATACGTTTATCAACGGGCAGAAATCCTTTTTTGTCAGAATTTACGCCGACAGCGATAATAATTTCGTCAAAAATTTCTAACCCTTTGATAACCAAAGCCTCATGCCCCGCAGTAAAAGGGTCGAATGAACCCGGAAAAACCGCTTTTTTTTGCATTTTTATTCGTGATGATGACAACAATGATGTTCTTCTTCGCCGTCATGTTTATGACAGTGATGTTCCTCTCCGTCATGTTTATGACAACCGCCTTCGCCATGACAGCAATGTCCGTCATGATGAACGTGTCCATGTTCGATTTCCTCTTCCGAAGCCTCGCGAATAGAAACTACCTCTACTTCAAAATAAAGGTCTTTGCCCGCCATATCGTGGTTGAAGTCTATTTTAACGGCATTGTCAAAAATCTGTAAAACCTTACCTATCAAATGATTGCCTTTGTTATCCTGCATCGGGATATGATTGCCGACCTTACAAATCTCTTCGTTAAGATTACCGTCCTTGTCTTGAAAAATTTTTATCGGCAGGTTAACGACCATTTCCTCATGATACTCGCCGTAACCTTCTGCGGGTGTTAAATGGAATTTTACTTTTCCGCCTTCTTCAAGATTTTCAAGGTTTTCTTCAAACTTCGGCAACATCATACCGCGTCCGAACAAAAATTCCAACAAATGACCGTCTTTTGTCTGCTCTACAACAGGACCGTTTTCCTCGCCTCTGAGAATATAATTCACAGAAACAACTTTATTTTTTTCTACTTTCATCGAATATTTTTTTTAACGGGACAAAATTACAAAAAAACACCGAACTTCGGCAATTATTTTTTTGAAAAAAACTTAAAAAACTTTTGGAAAAAACGAAATTAGTTCTTACCTTTGCGGCACACTTTTAAACTCTGTCGGCTGAGTAGTTCAATGGATAGAACGTCGGTTTCCTAAACCGTAAATCAGGGTTCGATTCCCTGCCCGGCTACAAAAAAGCGAACTTTTTATAGTTCGCTTTTTTTGTATAAAACTTTTGTACTAATTTTCCGATGTTAAATTAAAGTTAAATCGGCTATTGGAAGTTTCACCGTTGCCGCAATTTGTTCCAATGTCATCATTCCCAAAGATTTAAGATTACGAGCAATTTCAAGTTTGGCTTGTTTTTCACCCTCGGCAATGCCTTCCGCACGACCGATTTCCTTGACCGTCTTATCTCTGTCATTGCGAAGAAACTCCATTCCCCAAAAGCCGTCGTAATAGCCCCGTTCTTCTTCCGTTAAGTCAAGACACAAGTCTAACGCCTCTTTGACTTCCTCATTTTCAAGCATAGCCTCTGAAATGTTTTCTTCGCCGGTTTTAGCGTTGATTGACGTTAAAAACTCTTGCCAAAGTTTCAGCATTTTACGCTGAGCATAATTTTCAGGCTTGAATTTCGGTAATTCAACGCACACAATTTCAATACCTTTGATTACGAGCGAGGGTTCATCAATCTCAGACATTCTATAACGGTGATAATTTTTTTGTGTATCATTTTGATAAACATCGTTTAAGATATTAACGGAAAACACCTTTTTAACTTTGTAATGTTCTTCGCCTTTGGAATATAATGTTGCATAAACTTTTGCGCAATTATAAAGCACCCGACGCAAAAAATCAGATGACCAATACATTTGCATTTCAAC
>JAFPZK010000066.1 GCA_017417315.1 Bacteroidales bacterium | reverse complement strand
GATTGATGAGTACGATAATTTTGCCAACACACTTTTTTCTATTGACGAGGACGCATATAAAGATTTGACACACGGCGACGGCTTTTTCAGGCTGTTTTTCAATGTTTTGAAAGAAGCCACCACTAACAACGAATCACCTGTTGAAAGAATTTTCATTACGGGAGTGTCGCCGCTTACATTGAGCGACGTTACAAGCGGGTTCAACATTGCCAAAAACTTGTCAATAGAGGCTATTTCAAACGATGTGATGGGCTTTTCAGAAAGCGATGTCCGCGCGATGTTAGAGTATTACCGCAAGGAAACAGGAGTTTTCAAACATTCTGACGATGAACTGATTGCGACAATGAGGACGCATTACGACAATTACTGTTTTTCATCAGAAATGATTGATGAAGAGAGGGTTTTCAATTCGGATATGGTGTTGTATTTTGTTGATAAATACATAACCTCAAAAGGCAAAATTCCTGAAAAACTCATCGACCCGAATGTCTCCACCGACTATTTCAAAATGGAAAAGATGGTGAAGATTGAGCAAAATTTCGGCGAAAAGTCGCAAATTATCCTCGACATTGTAAACACAGGCAGGGCATATTTTGAACTCAATCCCGAGTTTGCCATTGCGGAACTGTCGAAAGCAAGCAATCTGAAAAGTTTGCTTTTCTATATGGGGTTGTTGAGTTTTGGTGTTGACAACGATGGAATACCGTGTTTTGTAGTTCCAAACGACACTGTAAGGCAACAATATTGCAGGTATTTGGAGGTGTGCTATTCAAGAGGGTTGGGTTGGCGCACCGATATTCCAAAGTTGGATTCTCTTTGGGAACTACTCGTTTTCAAAGGCGACTGCAAGCCGTTCATATCGTACATTGCATCGGTAATCGATGAAAATTCTGCCGTCAGGGACTTTGACGACAAGGGCGAATCCTTCGTAAAGGGATTCTTCTTGGCGCATTTCTGCAAGAGTTCGAGTTTCATCACCTACACCGAACAGGAGGCAGACCACGGTTTTGCCGATATGTACCTCGAACCGCTCGGCTACAAACGCCACGCCTATATGATTGAACTCAAATACTGCAAGAAAAACGCCCCCGATTCAGAGGTTGAAACCAAGAAAGCCGATGCCAAAGTCCAACTCCAAAAATATCTCACCGACCACAGAATCGTGGAAAAATGCAACGACCAAAAATGGATTCTCCATACCGCCGTGGTGGTGTTCAGAGGGTGGAAATTGGAGGTGTTGGAGTAATTTTTTTACTTTATGAAACATTTTTGGGTTGTTTTATGTATCGGGGTAATCACTCTATTATCAAGCGTTTTTATTTTTACGTCATGGTGCAGCGGTAAAAATAAAACTATTGATTTCGATATTCCTTTGCTATTAAAAAACGTTCCGGAACAAATTCTCTACCGCAAAAATTACATTGTTTCATATAACAAAGAAACTAAAATTCCGAATTGGGTGGCATGGCGTTTAAAAAAGAAACATCTTGACGGACAAATTAAACGTCCTGGCAATGCTTGGCATGAAGATTTAGCTGTTCCGAAGCCACGTGCAACAAACAACGATTATCGTAACAGCGGTTGGTCTCGGGGACATTTGTGTCCGGCGGGAGACAACAAATGGGATAGTGTCGCAATGTATGAAAGTTTTTTGTTTACAAATTGTTGCCCTCAAAACGCAAAACTCAACAGCGGCGATTGGAACGAAATTGAAATGCTTTGCAGACGTTGGACTATGAAATTTGATAGTGTTGATATAGTTTGCGGACCAATTCTTTTTCAACAAGAACATCTGACTATCGGAGAAAACAAAATTATAGTTCCGGAAGCATTTTTCAAAGTTGTCATTTGTCTTGACGATAAACCCAAAGGCATAAGTTTTATTTGTCGCAATTCCGACGGTAACCGTCCGAAAGATTTTTATATTAACACTATATCAGAAACTGAGTGTATTACGGGCATAACATTTTTTCCTCACCTATCCGCCGAACTTTCAGAAAAAGTCAAACAAACCGCAAATCTTAATGATTGGAAATAGGACTTAATCCGTTAAAAAACTTTTGCGAAGTTCCGAACAATCCGCAACATTTTTCTTTTTCAATACAGAAAGTGCAAATATCCAAATATTTAGTTTTCCAATCCGAAATGCTTTGTACTGCAAATTTTCTATAATCTTCGGGAATCAGACAACGCGGAATGTTATAAATTGACACTTCCATACCAAAATCCGACAAATTATTTACCGCTGAGCATAACTCAGTCATATATTCAATCGGCTCGGCATAAATTTTTGCGCTGTTTTTAATCGCATTCCCCGTGTATTCCATCGCCATAAACGCCGTCCATGATACAAAAAACAAATTCTTAAAAATAAAATCTGACATTTGCGGCAAACGTTTATAATTCAATGCGTTTATAACAATTCTTAATTCTATCGGAATGTCTTCGGCAGCCAAATTATACAAACCTAAAATCGTTTCGTTAAAGGCATTTTTCTTGCCGGCAATTTTATCATGGTCGCCGCTATAATCAGAGTGTAACGGAATACCGCAAAAAATCTTTTCTCCGCCCACACATTTCAGCCGCTTCACAAAATTTATATCGGTAAAATTACGTCCGTTGTCAAAATATGAATTTCTGTTTCGGGCAAGTTTTCTCTTACTAACTCAATCAGTTTGAAAAAATTGTCGCCAGCCAAAGTGGGTTCGCCTCCCGTTATGCACACTGTTTTGACATCTCTTGGCGCAGTTTTTATAAGTTTGATATTTTGTTCAAAACAATAGTTAAAATCGTTGCAGCGTTTTGGCGGCTGACAACACATAATGCAATTGTTATTGCAATTTTCCGTTACAAACAAAACGTTGCTGTTGGAATTTGTTTCAAATTTTTCTTTCATCTTAGCCAACTTTTAAAAACCGGCATTACTTCGCTTTTTTTATTGATTATCAACGAAATAATGTACTCTATTATTGCCTTATTTTTTTGCAGAAAAACGAGGTCGGACGAAAACCGTACATATCTCCTTGTGTCGAATGATTGCGCACGGGGTCAGCACCGCAATATACTCTTACCACACAATTAGAACAACCCGCTAAAACTTCGTTTGACCATATTTCGGAAATTTTGCGGACTTTTTTGCCACTGACAATATCTTCGTATTTATCTGATATTTTACCGAGACGGAATGTAAAATTGCCTTTTTCTGCCAACATACGGGATTCGTCAGAAGCGTAAACATAACCGTCATAATTGTAGATTAAAACCGAATTAACGATTCCTGCCGGCGACTGCAAATCTACAAATCCTGTTGTGTACGGTGTTAATATTTTGCGTAAAATTATTGTGGCATATTCTTCTCTGAAAAATGTACCGTGTTTGTTCAATTCGATTATGTAATCAAGTGCTGTTTTGTAAAAGGCTATAAATCGGTCATTATACTTCTGCCAATTTTCGTTTTCAGATGCCAAACCATACGGGTTTAATGCTCTGAGAAACATACCGTTAAAACCTTGTTTTATATATTCATCAACAATTTCTTTCGGATAGTTGAGTGATAGTTCTGATGTGGTCATCAACGCCGCAACCGCATCGTTGCCTAAAATTTTACGGGCTTTTGCAATTCCTGCGATAGTTTTTTGATAACTGTCCGCTTTGCCGCGATTTTGGTTGTGAATAAAATCAGGTCCGTCTAACGATGTAGAAATCTGAACGTTATATTTTAAACAAAGTTGCAATAATTCGTCCGATAAATTTCGGCAATTAGTGCAAAGTACGTATGTGATTTTACGTTTTTCTGCAACGTTAATTTCTTCTGCTTTTGTTATACCGGTCTTTATTAATTCGTATTCGAGACTTGGTTCGCCGCCCTGAAACTCCATTGTAAGATGTTTTGAAGGACTTTTAAACATCAATTTGACGGCATTTACCATATCATCTATTGACATACTGCATTTTGCGGCGTTTTCTTCGCGGCTCGTCGCCTGACAATAAGTGCAGTTTTGATTACACCTTAACGTCAATACAAATATGTGCAAAGCCGTTTTATCATCCATAAAACCCTTTTTCATTCTGAGCCTTGCGGCATAAATATCAATTAGCGGCGGTAAGAGTTGCTCCGAAATGAAGAATTTGGCTACCAGCGTTTTATAAAGTTCTTCATCATTAAGAGTTCGGTTAACGATTTTTTGTGCAGTGCCTTCTTCTGCAATTATCATGTCACCTAACTCGTTGATTAAAACATCTTTACCGTCAATTTGAGTAAAATTAAAAGGTAAAAGCGCGTATTTTTTCATTTTTTATTCTTCAAAATCGCCGAAAGCCTTGGCGTAAAGTATGGTTTTAATATCTTTTGTTTCAGTTTCGATGATTTCTCTAAGTTTAAAATCGTTAAGACGGCGCAGAAATTCCGTACGGAAATTTTCGCCGTTATCATCATTTACCGAAATCGTTTCAATATCGCCGTCAAGTTTTCGCTCTATTATATATTTCTCTGACAGCCAATAAATTGCGTTTGAAATACATTTGTCGGAATATATTTTACGGTCAACGGTGATGGTCATTTGCCTTCTTTTTTAGTTTTTGTAGTTTCTTTATTGTTTTGAAGTCAGTGGTACCTGATGGTTCTAATCCATTATGCTCTTGAAATTTCATTAATTCAATTTTTACTTTGTCATTGAATTTTGCATATTTACCACAATATTCAATCTCATCAGGTTCTATAGCATAGCCTGCACTATTTAGTAATTCTATTAACGTAGAAACATCATAACCACAATCGCCAAGTGTAATTTCTCTGAATCCAAGTTCAACCGTTGTTTCGTTTGCATTCCATGTTTTTAACGCAGAAATGGTTAACGTGTCGGCTTTTCCACTTTGACGATAACCTACATCTTTTTGAAAATGCTTAATGGCATACGATGTATACGTATCATATACAGAATAACCACTCTTCTTTATCACATCTCTACGATCAAGATAATGATATTTTATCAATAATTCAACAAGTACGTCAACATCCGCTCCATATGTACCCAATCTAATAGTTCTTTCCCCTAACGAATAAGTTGATGCTGTTTTTTTAGGTGCAGTGTATATACTTTTACTCTTAGAAGTAGAAGTATTCGGTGTTTTGCTCGAATACCACGAACTAGAATAGTGTCCTGTACTTGATGATGAATGCGAACTATGGCTCCGATGGCTACTATGTGAGTTATGGGCGTTAACTTCATAAACTCTGCCAGTTGGTGAAATTTTAATCACGTTTGTTGTCAGCCTATTCTTTACTTTTGATACCTCGTCTTCGTTATCGGGATTAAAACCCAATTCAGGTAGTTTTGAATCTTTGGCTTCCGCATTGGAATTAACAAGTGACATAAACGATGTTAATACCAACGATTTTAGTGTATGATTTCTTTCATTGCTTTTTATTTTGCAGTTTTTTCGTCGCAGCAGCGGTTTTGCCATTCTATTCATAGTTTAAAAAAAACGCTGCTATATTTACTCCATTTTCCTTTCCCATATAAAAATGATTTATTAGACATTTTCATCAACATATGACTTCAAGCAAATTTCAAGATGATTGTAAGCCCAATAATTCTATGGTTGCCTCTTTCATTGTAAGCATTTTTTAGTTCGGACAAAAATACCTAAAAAAATTGAAAACAAAAGTTTTTTTCAATAAAGTTTTTTATTTATTTTTGCGATAAAATCATAAGTAAAAAACATTATGCTCAGACGGCTTCCATACGGCGAGACAGATTACGTAACCATCCGCAAAGAAAACTCCTATTATGTAGATAAGACGGCGTTCATTCCCTACTTTGAAGACGCCGCCAAATACATTATATTCCTACGTCCGAGACGGTTTGGCAAAAGCCTGTTTCTCAATACGTTGTCGGCATATTACGACGTTTTGAGAAAGGAACAGTTTGAACAGAACTTTTCGGGTCTCTACATCTATGACCACCCAACGCCGAGGCAGGGACAGTATATG
>JAFPZK010000065.1 GCA_017417315.1 Bacteroidales bacterium | reverse complement strand
TCTCTGTTTCTGACCTTGTGAAAGCCCGATGCCGTCAGCACCGATTTTAGTGTCAAATTTTAGCGGCAACGACATCACATAGTCAAAAATGCAGGCGGTTTCGGCGGCTTGCTTCAAACGCTTAAAGTCAATCTCGCCGTCCCCGACTGCGATGTTACGGGCAATACTTTCCGAAAAAATCACACCTTCCTGCATCACAACGCCACATTTGCTGCGCCAAAGGTCAAGATTGATGTCGCTGAGATTTTCGTCGCCAATAAAAATGCCGCCTTCGGTTGCCTCGTAATATCCAAGCATCAGTTTTATGAGCGTTGTTTTGCCGCTGCCTGAGGCTCCGACAATCGCCGTCTGTTTGCCGCGTTCAAAAAGTACGTTGATGTCTGTTAAAGTGTTTTTCAAGCGATGAATATTGTATTTAAAATTTACGTTTTTAAATTTGATTCCGTTACAATTTTCTGAAACTTCGTTGATTGGACGCGAAAAATTTTCATCGGTTTTTTCGTGAATTTCATTGATGCGTTCAAGGCTGATTTTTACGTCCTGAACCGAATAAAAAAACTCTGTTATCTGCTCAACCGGCGAGTTCAACTGTCCCAAGATGTATTGCACCGCCATCATCATTCCAAGTGTCATGTCGCCCGAAATTACAGATGTCGCCGCAATCACCGTCATAACAATATTTTTGCCTTGATTGACCAACACTCCGCCCGCTTCTTGTAACTGTTGAAGTCTCAAGGTTTTGGCTTTTACGGCGAACACATCTTTTTCTGATTGTTCCCATTCGTTGCGGCGGCGGAGTTTGCAGTTTTGAAGTTTTATCTCCTGAACCGAAGTTACAAACTGATACGTGCGGTTGTTGACCTCGGCTTGTTTGGAAAACGTGATGTAATCCAAGACTTTACGGCGTTTTAAAAATGCAACCGTCCACAATCCGTAAAGCACTGACCCGATGATGAAAACCGTAAAAATTTTGATGCTGTAAACAAACAAAACGCCCGAAAAAATCAAAAAAGTCAAAAACGAAAAAAAGGCGTTAAGTGTTTTGCCGGTTAAAAAATATTCCACCCTTTCATGGTCGTGAATCCTTTGCAAAATGTCGCCCGTCTGTTTCACGTCAAAAAACTTCATTGGCAGTTTCAAGAGTTTTATAAAAAAATCGCTGATGAGCGAAATATTTATTTCCATGCTGATTTTCAGCAAAATTCTTTGACGGATAAAGTCGATGACGGTTGCGCTAAATGTCAAGACTAATTGTCCGATAAGAATCAGCCAAATAAGGTCAACGGATTGATTTTTAATACCTTTATCAACGACAGCCTGCATAAAGAAAGGCAATGCTAATTGTATCAGGCTGCCGATTGTTAGGGCAAAAAAAATGAAAATGAATTGTTTTTTGTATTGTTTTAAATAGTTAAGTAGAAACTTAAAAGAGCGTTTTTCGCCGTTGTTTTCAGTGTTGGTGGTTGTGTTTTCATAAAACTTTTGTGTAGGGCTTATCAACATGACAACGCCTTTTTCTTCACCGCCGTTTTTCGTTGAAATCCAACCGTCAAGAAATTCCTCGCGCGAGTAATTTACAATTCCGATTCCCGGGTCGAAAACTCTGAATCGTTTGCCGCCGCGCGAAATTTTATCCAACACGACGTAATGATTTTGCCGCCAATGTAGTATTGCGGGCAGCGGTGCGGATTTCAATGTGGCGATATTGCTACGACCGCAAACTGCGTGAAGTCCGAGTTTTTCCGCCGCCTGCGCAAGTCCCAAAAGGCTCATGCCCTCGGCATCGGCTTGTGCGTATTGTTCCAAAAATTCAATGGAATAATCTTTTCCGTAATGATTAAAAACCATTGACAAACAGGCTATTCCGCATTGCATTGCATCGTGTTGGAGTACGAGTTTCATGTTACATTCTTTGTTTTTCGTCGTTTCCTGCTCCTGTGCCTTTGTATTTGGATTTTGCGGGGTTGAAACGGTAAATAAACGTCAAATAAAAACTTCTTGTATCTGTTTTTTCAAATACACTTTGATAACCTTTTGAGGAAAATATTTTTACATCCCTGCGCTCTTTGTTGGTAATATCAGAAACTCCGGCTTCCACTATCAACGCATCTTTAAAAAACGTTTTATTTACGCAAAAATCAAATGTCCAATAATTTGACTGATAGAAATATTCTTCGTTGTGTCCCTTGCCGTTGAAATAACAGTCAAGTTCAAAACTCAACCCGTTATCAAAATCCAAACAATGGTCAATTTCCCCGATAAGTCGAGTCTTGTTCAGATGCTCTGTTATTCCTTGTGAAACAAGATTTAAGCCTTGTTTTCTGACAGAAAGAAAAACTGTTGGAGAATAAATCCCAAATTCAGGAGAAACATCAAGATTTACATAAAACTGTGAAAAATTTTTATCATAATTTATTGTTCGGGAAATTAAAACTTCCGGTTTTGTTTCATCTTCGATATTCCAATAAATCGTCATATTTTTGGTGTTCCTGTACGAAGCCACTATATTAACGAATTTCCAAGAAGCCATATATGTTAAACTGCTGATTTCTCGCGGTTGAAGCTCTGAATTCCCCGATTCAATTTCGTAACGGCTGATATATAAATATGAGTTTCTAAGCGAATAATATGACGGACGCTGTGTTTTCTTTACGTATGACAAGTTCATCTGTACATCACCGGGTGAAAAACTTATGTTAGCTGACGGAAACCAATTATTGTATGTTTTTGAAATTTCATTATCCAAAACATCATCGTCATAATATTTAAAATCAACATTTTCGTATCTTAATCCGGCATTAACATTAAGATTATCAGTGAATTTGTAGGAATATTGCAAAAAAGTTGCAGTATTTCTCTGTTTACTTTTACTTTTAACTGTAGGAATATAATTTTCTGCAAAACTATGATAATTATCCTTATAATCAGTAATCGTATTTTCTTCACCGAGAGAAATTTTGCCGCCAAAAAGATCATGGGAAAGAACTAATTTTTCTGCGAAAAGTTTGTTGTTTATTTCGTCAGCAGCCGATATAATCCGTTCGTCAAAGTTGAGACTATTTTCTTTGTTTTCTGAACAATCAGTGCTTTGTTTCGCATAATAATCAACATTAAAATCAACTGACATTTTTCCTACATTTCCGTTGTAATATGCGTTTACAGAGTGTTTTGACCTATCTTCGCAATTATTGTAAATATTTTTTGAAAGATAATCATAAGATGTTTTGCCTTTGAAAGCATTAAGATTTGAAAAACCATCAGCCTCGTCCTTAAAAGTTTTTACGTATCCGTATTTAAATCCAACAAAATTCTTTTCGTTTATTTCGTAGTTAACACCACCGTTAATGTCCATAATTTGGTTTGCAGTATTGATTTTATGCAATGTTTGTTGCTCCCATTTTGCGTTGGTATTCAGAATGTTGTAATGGTCGGTTGTTTGACGGTCTTTCGCGTCATAAAACAATATGCTGCCAAAAACATCAAATTTCCCTTTGCGGTAGTTCAAACTGAGTTTGTTTGTAAAATCGGCATCATGTTTTTGTTCGTATTGACTCTGATAGGTGAAACTAAATCCCTCGCCAACGGGACTTCCTGTAATAATTTTTATAACAGCTTGAACCTCTGAATCGTATTCTGCTCCTGGATTTGTAATTACTTCAACCGTTTTAACTGTTTTCGGATCAAGATTCATAAGTTCGGAATTATCCCTGATTTTGACATTGTTGATGTAAATTTCAGGAGAACCTTTTCCGAAAACTTCAATACCGTCTTGTGTGGTTCTTATTCCCGGAATTTTTGCGAGCATTTTTTCCGCTGACGTTGAATTTACCAATGACGAGTTTTGTACGTCAGTAACCATTGCGCCGTTTTTAATTTGTGTTTTCGGCAGTCCGCCTGATACAACGATTTCTTTCAATTCGGAAACAGAATATTTCAAGACTATTTTTTCAAAGTTGTTGTCTTTTTCCAAGTCTAAAATTTTTGTTTCAAAACCAAGGCACGAAACACTTAAAAATTTTGTGTTTGATTTTTTCTCGACGGAAAATTTTCCGGTTTCATCGGTGATTGTGCCGCTAACAAAGGACGAATCCGCCGCCGTCAAAACTACATTTGCAAAAGAAACGGGCGAATTATTTTCAGAAAAAACTACGCCCGTAATCGTCTGGGAATAAATAGGTAATGCTATTAAAAGGCTGATAATAAAAAAAATAATTTTCATTATATTGTTCTTTTGGGTAAATATGAGTTTGCCACGCAAAATGGCAAACTCATAAAAAATGCTTATTTATTTAATTACGATTTTGTGTCTGTTACCATCTGCGTCATACCAAATGATTTTGATTTTGTTTCCGCCTTCTACTTTTTCTGCTTCAACAGAATTCATTGGTTCAAAACCTTCCATGTTAGCGAGCATATTGCTCTTTTCTTCTACTGTTTTCATTTTTTAAACTTTTTAAAAATTAATTTAATGTGGCTCATCGCTTGTACTTTGCAACTTGCCGGTTGTCTTTAAATTTAAGTACTTAAAATTTACCTACTTCTTACGGCTTTCGGCATTTTACCGCCCCATTTTTAATAAAAACGGAGAAAAAAATCTTTCGTTCTTTTTTATTTGCCACCTCCGGGGAAAACCACTATAATAGGCGGTTGTCCGGGGATTGGTTTATCGATTGGTCTTGGTATTCCGGGAGGCCATATACCCGATAAAAACAAAATAGCAACAAATAAAAAAATTACATTTCCTAACTTCATTGTTTGTTTTG
>JAFPZK010000064.1 GCA_017417315.1 Bacteroidales bacterium | reverse complement strand
TTATAATTGCGCAAAAGTTTATGCAACATTATATTCCAAAGGCGAAGAACATTACAAAGTTAAAAAGGTGTTTTCCGTTAATATCTTAAACGATATTTATCAAAATGATACACAAAAAAATTATCACCGTTATAGAATGTCTGAGATTGATGAACCCTCGCACGTAATCAAAGGCATTGAAATAGTGTGCGTTGAATTGCCGAAGTTCAAGCCTGAAAATTATGCTCAGCGTAAAATGCTGAAATTATGGCAAGAGTTTTTAACGTCAATCAACGCTAAAACCGGCGAAGAAAACATTTCAGAGGCTATGCTTGAAAATGAGGAAGTCAAAGAGGCGTTAGACTTGTGTCTTGATTTAACGGAAGAAGAACGCGGCTATTATGACGGTTTTTGGGGAATGGAGTTTCTTCGTAATGACAGAGATAAGACTGTAAAGGAAATTGGTCGTGCCGAAGGTCGCACCGAACAACTCGTTGAAAGCATCAAAAACCTTATATCTGCCGGTTTTGATTTTGACAAAGCAGTTAAAATATTAAAAGTCCCGACCAATCAAATCCCCGAACTCAAACGTTTGGTTCTTTGCAATCAATGACAATTTTTAGCATGAAACTTATTTTTATAATACTTTTTTTATCGGTTTTGACTATCGGAAAACTTTCGGCGCAAGACTTGGACGTGGAATTGAAAAATATCCGCTATTATGACTCTTGCGCTTGTAATTCTGAAACGCCGATACTTGTAAAAGTCTGTTTTAAAACCAGTTATGATAAAAAAGAGAATTTAAAAGCCGTTGTCAGTTATAGCGAAAATTTTACTTATACCGGTAAAGTTAAAGAATTTGACAATGACGGAAATATTTATTATACTTTCTGTACAAAACAAGGAGTGACGACGGATTTTGACATTTATTTCCGTACTCCGTCAGGAAAAAAAAGCAAGGTATTTGCAATTTCTGCCGTCCCCGAAAACTAAAAATATATTAAAACTATGTTGATAGCACGTCAAAAAAAACAAGAAAACATTGCTGAATATGTTGTTTATATGTTTCAAATTGAGGATTTGATGCGGGCATGCAATCTCGATTTTGAAATTGTAAAGCAAAAAATTATTAGTCAGTATGCTCAAAGTCAGGAATTAACCGAGCAGATTAGTTATTGGTACGAGAATATTATTGAGTTGATGAAGAATCAAAAAATCGAACAAAAAGGACATCTTCAAGAAATTGAAAATGTTATCGACGATTTAAACGATTTGCATCTTCAACTTTTGCGCTCGCCTCTGCACCCTGACTACAAACTTGCTTATCAAGAAGCTGCGCCGGTTATCGGTCAGAGCATAGCAATAACTAAGAAACAAGGTGCTTCGGAAATCGAAGTTTGTTTCGAGATGATGTATATGATTCTGCTATTGAGGCTTCAAAAGAAAGAAATTACAAAAGACACCGAATTTGCCGTCGGAAAAATAAGTAAACTCTTGGCTATTCTTAGCGAAAAGTACAAAAAATACGACAACGATGATATAGATTTTTAACCGCTATAAACACGAAAAGGGTTGCCCTTTTGGGACAGCCCGCCTTTTCGCATTTTACATCTTTGGCGTAACTACTTTTTGGTAAATTTGCCTACTTTGGTTCCTACCTTTACGGTATATGCACCCGGCATAAGTGTCTCGATATTGATACCTTGACCTTTTTCAATTTTTTGGGTCTTCACCAATCTTCCGGTGCAACTATAAATGTTAACTTCTTCAATTTTGTCAACATCTACCATAATTTTAATAGAGGAAACCTCAGGCCAAACTTTTACCTGCTCTTTCATCTCTTCATTTGAAGTGAGTGCGGTGGACGATTCCGATGTATTCAAGAGCCCCGCACTCTCCGCTCCGTCTGTTGTCTGGGCACTTGCAAAATTAACTGCAAATACCAAGGCTACCGTAGACAGAACAAATCTTAATCCTTTCATAATCTTTTCTTGATTTTTTTTATATTGTTCTACTTTAAATAACGTGTAAATTTAAGATTTGTTTCATAATTCTGCAACTTTTTTTAATGGTTTTGACATAAATTAACAAAACCCTGTTATAACCGTTCTATTTCACCTGTTAAGGCTGTAAGTTGCATAATTTCCAAATCAGTCAAAACAACGTCCGTACATTTAGTTGCTTTTGAACGCACAATTTGAACCCAAATACGGTTTTTTTCTTGTTTATCAAACAAATCGACTTTTGTAGTTTCTATTTGCGCCATTTGTTGACGGAAAAACTCTTTGTCTTTTGCTGATAATGTGCTGTCTTCCAAGAACTTACGGTATTGCTTTTCGCCTTCTTCAATAAAAGACAAATCTGCCGTGCCGATTCCCGGATAGCGTTCAATGTCGGGATTTTCTTTTATAACGTCCAAGTACGGTTTTAACTTTTTGTTGACTGCACAAAAGTATTCAACATCAGGAAACCCTTGAACGTTAAGAATATACATAATATCATGATATTTGCCGATTTGTGTAGAATCAGGTTTGTCAACACTATTAATATATGTTAAAAAATCCTGATGATTAGCATTGAAGACATTGTATGCGTTTACAAAACCCTTAACATCTTCGCTGTCTATCTGAATATCAGCATATTTCCCCCCGCAGGCAAGCAACGTTGAGGATACACAAACCGCTAATATCGTTCTTTTAAAGTGCATATTCTAAAAATTCACGGTGCAAAGGTATAAAAAATTTGTAAAATTAAAAGTTAAAATTTGCAGTATTTTTTCTTAATTTTTAACTTTGCAGAAAATTTTAATATTAACATCAGTAATGAAACAATTTTTTATAGCAGCGGTTTTGTCTGCAAGTATTTGTGGTTCAGCGGTTTCGCAAGGATATAAGAACCCCGTTATTCCGGGTTATCACCCTGACCCGTCGGTTTGTAGGGTAGGGGACGACTTTTATCTTGTTAATAGTAGTTTCTGTTATTTTCCGGGTGTGCCGCTTTTTCACTCAAAAGACCTTATTAATTGGGAGCAAATCGGCAACGTTTTAGACCGTGAAAATCAACTCCCTTTAAGTGGAACTAACTTTTGGACAGGAATTTACGCACCGACTATCCGTTATCATAACGGCACTTTTTATATGATTGTAACAAATGTCAACGTTACTCCGGGCGGCAATTTTTTGGTTTATACCGAAGATATTAACGACAAATGGTCTGACCCCGTTTTTTTGAAACAAGGCGGAATCGACCCCTCGTTATATTTTGAAAACGGTAAAACTTTTATGGTTTCAAACCCTGATGACGGCATTTGGCTTTGTGAAATTAATCCGAAAACCGGCGAGCAACTCTCAGAAAGTCGTAATATTTGGAACGGTACGGGCGGACGTTACCCCGAGGCACCTCATATTTATAAAAAGGACGGCTATTATTATTTAATGCTTGCCGAAGGCGGGACGGAGTTCGGTCATAAAGTTACGATTGCGCGTTCAAAAAATATCTACGGACCTTACGAAAGTAATCCCGCAAATCCGATTTTGACGAATTTTTGTCAGGCGGCTCAGGGAAGAAAAATTCAGGGAACGGGACATGCGGATTTGGTTCAGGCTCAGGACGGAAGTTGGTGGATGGTTTGTTTGGCGTTCAGGACGCAAAACGGAAACTTTCACAATACCGGCAGAGAAACCTATCTTGCCCCTGTCAGTTGGCCTAAAAACGGCTGGCCCGTGGTCAACGGAAACGGAACGATTGACGAAAACATTGTATGCCCGACTTTGCCGTTGAAGCCGTTTGAGAAAAAAGCCTCAAACACGGTTTTCAATCAAAAACAATTTTCGCCTGAGTGGTTGTTTTTGCGGAATCCCGATATGAAAAATTATGTACTTGACGGAAAAAAATTAACCTTGAAAGCCTCTTATCAAGGTCTTGATTGTCCTGAAACTATCTCGCCTACGTTCATTGCTTTGAGACAGGAACATATTGATTTTACGGCAACTGCGGTTTTGGAAACCCAAAATTTCTCGTCCGGCGACGAGGCGGGTCTAACGGTTTTTCAGGATCAGTCATCGCATTATGATATTGTCTTGAAAGACGGTTCGGTGTCAGTTAGGTACAAATTAAGGGATTTAGCCGCTGAAAAAGCCTCTGAAAAAATTTCCGCGAAAAAAGTTTATCTCAGAATTGAGGGGACTAATGAGGCTTATAAATTTAGTTATTCGCTTGACAATAAGACTTTTAAGCCTTTGACTCAAATGAGTGCAGTATATCTCAGCACCGAGGTTGCAGGCGGTTTTACGGGTAATGTTTTGGGAATTTTTTCAGGGAAAAAATCTCAGGGTTCAAAAGCCGAAACTATTGTGGAATGGTTTGATTATCAAGGGAAATAATTATGAAAAAGTTTTTTATATTGCTTTTTATAACAACGTTTTTTGCGTGTAAGGACGCTAACGTTTTGTCGTCGGACAACGGGGATTTTTTTTATAAAGACTCCGAGGATTGTTCGTGTCAAAACAAAGATACGGTTTATACCGATAAACCTAAGGCTGCCGAAATTACTTTGCGTGTCAGCATTAATGCTGAAAATAAGAACGTTAAGGTAGAAATTCACGAAGGCAATCTTAACGGCACAATCGTCAGGGAATATTTGGCTGACAAGTCAAGATTAGTTGATAGTTTGCCGCTCGGGACATACACTTACGCCGCAAAATATTGCAAAAACGGTGATTCTATTATTGTCCCCGTTCATGCAAGGCTTGATGCTGACGGACACGAATGTAACGGTTTTTACTGTTATGAAATTCTCAATAATGTAGTGGATTTAAGTTTAAAATTTTAAAAAAATACAAGAAAAGATGAAAAAAGTTTTATCATTTGTTTGCGCTTTGGCTGTTGCCGGAAGCGTAGTTTCATGCGGTGGTGCTAACAATAATCAGCAAAAACAAGAACCCGCAAAACAAGAGCCTGTAAAACAAGAAGTTTCGCAGCCCGCTGAGGCTCAAAAACCTGCTCAGGAGGCTTCAAAACCCGATTTGACCAAAAAATATATTTGTCCGAACAGGGATTTTTCTTCTGACGATGAAAATCAGGTTTGTCCCGTTTGCGGCATGGACGGTTTTACGGAGAATAATTAATTTTTAAAATAAAGAAATGCTTTTACAACTGAAAATATCAAATTACGCCCTGATTTCGGAGTCTTTGATTAATTTTAGGGACGGCTTGACTGTCATAACCGGCGAAACGGGTGCTGGAAAGTCTATTTTGATGGGTGCGCTTTCGCTCGTAACGGGTGCGAGGGCAGATAGTTCCGTCATAAAACAAGGCGAAAAAAAGACTGTCGTGGAGGCGCAGTTTGATGTTTCAAATTATAATTTAAAGCCCTTTTTTGACGAAAACGACCTTGATTATGAGGATATTACGACAATCAGAAGGGAAATTCTCGACTCCGGTAAGTCGCGGTCGTTTATCAATGATACGCCCGTCAACTTAAATCAGTTGAAAGAATTAGGAAATTTTTTGATTGACATTCATTCTCAGCACAAGACTTTGGAAATTTTCGGTGAAAGTTTTCAGACGGGAGTTTTGGACGCTTTCGCCAAAAATCAGGCTTTACTTTCTGAGTATCAGGGGCTTTATGAAAAATACCGTAAGACAAAATCTGAGGTTATGGCTCTTGAAAAACAGGCTTCTGAGGCTCAAAAAGAGTCCGAGTATCTGCATTTCCGTTATGACGAACTTGCAAAAGCCGCGCTTCAAGAAGGCGAGCAGAAGGAGTTGGAAGACGAACTTGACATCTTAACTCATAACGAAGATATTAAAATCGCTGTTTCAACCTCTTCTATGCTGATAATCAGCGCGGAAGAAGGCACGGTTTTGCAAAAACTCAAAGAGGCGGAAAACGAACTCAACAAAATCGCGGCTTATTATCCGAAGGCACAAGAACTTTCGTCAAGGATTCAGAGCGCGTACATCGAACTTGATGATATTGGTAGAGAACTTGACTCACTTAACGAAAATACGGAATATTCTCCCGAAAGGTTGGATTTTGTAAATTCAAGACTGACAACGATTTACAATTTGCAAAAGAAGTTTTCTGTTTCCACTGTCGAAGAACTGATTCGTCAAAGGGACGAATTGAAAAAACGTCTTGATTTGATTGATACCTCAGACGAGAGGATTTCGGATTTGAAAAAACAGTTGAAGGAAATTGAAAGTCAACTTACTCTTTCGGCAGAAAAAATCACGCAGAGCCGCAAAAATGCAATCGAGGGTCTTAAAACCGAAGTTGTGGCTTTGCTTTCGTCGCTCGGAATCCCGGACGGCAGATTTGACGCAGAATTTTCTTTGTCATCGGATTTCTTGCCTAACGGTAAGGACGGGATAAAATTTATGTTTTCGGCTAATAAAAATGTTCCGCTTTCAGACTTGTCAAAAACGGCTTCGGGTGGTGAATTGTCGCGTTTGATGTTGTGTTTGAAATATATTTTGTCGCGTTCAACAAAACTGCCGACTATTATTTTTGACGAAATTGATACGGGAATTTCGGGCGATGTTGCTGGAAAAACGGGTCAGATGTTCAAAAAAATTGCCGGTTTTATGCAGGTTATTTGTATAACGCATTTGCCGCAGGTTGCTGCAAAAGGAAGTCATCATTTCAAAGTTTTCAAACACGAAGAAGACGGCATTATTCGTTCTGACATCAAAGAACTTGATGATAATGAACGTGTTATGGAAATTGCCGGAATGTTGTCAGGAGAAAAAATCTCGGCGGCGGCTCTCGAAAATGCAAAAGAGTTGCTACAAATTTAAAAACTATATTAATAAGGTGAAATTATGTCAGATATTAACATAAAAAATAAAAAAGCCTCTTTTCAGTACGAATTTTTGGAAAAGTATATTGCCGGAATTCAACTGTTGGGAACGGAAATAAAATCCATACGCGGCGGCAAAGCCTCGCTTGTGGATTCTTTCTGCTCTTTTGACAAGGGTGAATTGTATGTGAGAATGTACATCGGAGAATATTCTCACGGCGGATATGTAAATCATGACCCCAGACGTGAAAGAAAGTTGCTTTTGACAAAACGCGAACTTCTGAAACTCGAAAAAAAGATTCAGAATGTTGGTCTTACAATCGTGCCGATACGAATGTTTGTTACCGAAAAAGGTTACGCAAAACTTGAAATCGCACTTTGTCGCGGTAAAAAAATGGCTGACAAACGCGAGTCAATAAAGGAGCGTGAAAGTGCAAGAGAACTTGACAGAGTTATGAAAGGCGGACGTTACTAAAAAAAAATCTGATGCGAAAAATATTTATATTACTGACAATTGTTTTTTTTAGCGTTTGCAATGTGGCAGCGCAGCACCCGTTTTCTCAGAAATGGCGTGTGATAAAAAATGACAGATTAAAAATTATTTATCCCGAAGGTCTTGACAATGAGGCGTTAAGATTGGAAAACGGCATTCAGGCGGTTTTTCAAGGCGACACTATTGCAATGAAGGCAAAGCCGCGTAGAGTGCCGCTTGTGCTATCTACAACTTCCATTACATCAAACGGTTACGCGACTTTGTTTCCGTATCATTTGATGTTTTATTCAAAACCGATGGACGATTGTGCGCTTTCTTCAATGGAATGGCTGCAAGCACTTATGGTTCATGAATACCGTCATATTGTTCAGTATGACGTTTTAAATCACGGCTTTACGAAATTTGCTTCATGCCTTTTCGGGGCTTACGGCAGAAGTACGCTGTCGTATTCGGTGCCGCAGTGGTTTTTTGAAGGCGATGCCGTTTTTGCTGAAACGATGTTAACAAGTCAAGGTAGGGGACGGACTGCAAATTTCGACCGCTCGATAGCCGCAGTTATTGGCGGGGCAAAACGTCAGTTTTGTTTCGACAAAATGGTTTTGCGTTCTTACAAAGATTTTCTGCCGTCACACTATCCGCTTGGTTATATGCTTGTTACAAAGGCGAGAAAGGATTTCGGCGAGGACATTTTTAATAAGACAATCAGACGTTCTAACTGGTATTCTTTTATGCCGTATGCCTTTTCTATCGGTTTTAAAAATTATACGGGGATAAGTCTTTCAGAAAACTATAAAAACGCATTTTCTGAGTTGAAGTCGTTTTATTCAAAACGTGATGATTCTTTTAAAACCGTTGATTATAAGAAGGTTAATACAGAGAAAAAACGTTTTTACACCAATTATAATTCACCGCGTTTTATCACCGATTCAACGGTTGTTTGTATTAAAACTTCTATGTCGAAGTCGGCGCGTTTTGTTGAAATTTCGCTTTCGGGTAAGGAGAGAGTTTTGCAGATGACCGATGCGACGGAATTTGATACGGACGGTAAAATTTTGGTTTATGCCTCAGGTGTTCCCGATTTAAGGTGGAGTCTCAGAGATTATTCTGACATTGCCGTTTATGATTTGAAAAGCGGTAAAAGACAGTTAGTTACCAAGAAACAAAAATATTTTGCTCCGGCAATTTCTTCTGACGGAAAACGAATTGCTGCTGTGGAATTTTCTGAAAACAGAATTTGTAAAATCGTAATTCTTTCGCTTGAAAAAGACTTTTTGGGAAAATATGCTACTAAAATAATCAAAAGTATTCAAATGCCTGAAAATTCTTTTGTTAGGGGATTAAGTTTTACGGATTCCGAACATTTGGTTTTTGTTGTTAATTATGATAATAAAAATACGGTTAAAAAGTTAAAAATCAGTGATTTAACAGAAACTGTACTTGTGCCGCCGACCTCAGAAAATATTTGCGGCATTGCAACTGATGGAGATAGGATTTTTTATGTTTCGGATTTGTCGGGAATTGAAAACGTTTATGAGATTTCAGGTTCGGGAGTTAGTCAGATAACCAATTCAAAATACGGAGTTTCTGACCCTGATGTCAGAGGTAATAAAATGATTTTCAGTGATTTCGGTTTCAAAGGCAATGACATTTCCGTTTGTGAGGCGTTTTATGAAATTGCAAAACCTCAGGCTATGCCGCTGAACTTTTTTGCTCCCGTTTTGGAAAAAAATCCGAGAGAGAAAGTGGATTTTATCGCAACGCTTAAAAATGATGCAGCAACTAAAAGTTCAAAACGTTACAGTCCGTTTAACGACCCGATACGAATTTATGGTTGGATTCCGTATTCTGACGACGGGGTGATTCAAGGTACGGTGTATTCTCAAAATACGTTAGGAACATTGTTTTTGACTGCTGCCGAAAGTTACGACACCGACAAAGATTTTTTTAGAACTGACGTAAATTGTTTATATACAGGCTTTTATCCTGAAATTCAGTTCAATGCTTCGGTAGGTGATAATGCTGATTATTATCTCGTAAGAAGTTTTTGGGGACCTCAACTTTACCTCTTTACGTGGAAAGAAAACATTTATTCTTTGAACTTAAATGTGCCTTTTAATTTTTCGCGTTTTGAAAATTCGCAGAAACTTTCCGCTTCGGCAGGTATGTCGCTTTATTCGATTTCCGGCAAGCCGGGTTCAAATTATGAAGAAATGGGTAACGGTGATTTTCCCGTTTTGAATGCCGGACTTCATTATTCTTGGGCAAAACCGACTGCTTATCGTGATTTTAAAAATCCGCTCGCGCTTAATTTGTCGGCTGATATTAATAAATCGGCTGACAAAGATTTTGATGCTGAAATGCTGACACTTAAAGCGGCGGTTACCGTTCCGGGATTTTTCCGTCAAAATTATTTTACGGTTTCAGCCAATTATGTTCAGCAGACGCAAACGCTTGATTACTCAAAAGTTTATCTGTTTAGTAATGAGGCGTTTAATATTAACGGTTATTCGGCATTCAGGTTGCAAAAACTTTATAAATTAAGTGCTGAATACGAATTTCCTTTGGGCTATCCTGACTTTGGTATTCCGTCTTTGGTTTGGATAAAGAGGTTTAGAGGCTCGGTTTTCAGCGATGTTGCAAGGGGCGAACTTTTCGGTTTAAATCATGACTTTGCCTCGGTCGGGTATAAATTTATTGCCGATTTTCATTTGTTGAGGCTTCCTAATGTTATCACGATGGGATTTTCGGTTTCTTCCGGTTTAAAGAAAAACGGTTACGAAAAAACAGGTGATGTAAATTTGATTATGATGTATCAGTTATAAAAAAATCGGGGTTTTGCCCCGATTTTTTTTTTATTAAAATTCCAACGCTTGTTTCAAGTCGTTTATTAAGTCAACTTTGTCTTCGAGACCGCAACTAAGGCGGACTAAGCCTGCGGGGATTCCCGCTTCAACTAACTGCTGGTCAGTTAATTGTCTGTGCGTAGAAGTTGACGGACAAAGACAGCATGTTCTCGCATCGGCAACGTGAGTTTCTATTGCAGCGAGTTTCAAACGTTTCATAAACTCTTCTGCTGCTTTTCTGCCGCCTTTAATTTCAAAACTTACGACACCGCAACCGCCCTGAGGCAAGTATTTCTGAGCCAAAGTGTAGTATTTGTCGGTTTTTAAGCCAGAATAGTTTACTTTTTCGATTTTCGGGTGTGTTGACAAAAATTCCGCAACTGCCTGACCGTTTTCTACGTGTCTTGGCATTCTGACGTGTAAGGATTCCAAACCGAGGTTCAAAAGGAATGCGTTTTGCGGTGATTGAATACAGCCGAAGTCCCTCATTAACTGAGCGGTACATTTTGTAATAAACGCACCTGCATTGCCGAATTGTTCGACGTAAGTGATTCCGTGATAACTGTCATCGGGCGTGCAAAGTCCGGGGAACTTGTCTTTATGAGCCATCCAGTCAAACTTGCCGCTGTCAACGATTGCGCCGCCGACACCTGCGCCGTGTCCGTCCATGTATTTTGTGGTTGAGTGCGTAACTATGTCTGCACCCCATTCAATAGGACGGCAGTTTACGGGTGTCGGGAAAGTGTTGTCGATAATGAGCGGAACTCCGTGTTTATGAGCGGCTTTGGCGTAAGTTTCGATGTCGAGAACCGTTAACGCGGGGTTAGCGATGGTCTCGCCGAAAACCGCTTTGGTGTTCTCCTGAAAAGCCTTGTCGAGTTCTTCTTCGGTAGCCGTCGGTGAAACAAATGTGACCGAAATGCCCATTTTTTTCAACGTTACGGCAATCAAGTTGAATGTGCCGCCGTAAATGCTTGACGATGCAACGATATGTCCGCCGTTTTCACAAATGTTAAAAATTGCAAAAAAGTTAGCAGCCTGACCGCTTGAAGTCAACATTGCTGCCGTACCGCCTTCCAAAGCGGCAATTTTTGCGGCTACAAAGTCGTTTGTGGGGTTTTGAAGTCGGGTGTAAAAATAGCCCGTTGCTTGAAGGTCAAACAATTTTCCCATATCCTCAGACGTGTCGTACTTAAACGTAGTAGACTGAATGATAGGAATTTGACGCGGTTCTCCGTTACCCGGACGGTAGCCCGCCTGAACACATTTAGTGTTAATTTTATAGTTGTCCATATTAAAATTTAAAAATTTTTGTGCAAAGTTAAGAAAAAATTGCTTTTTCTTTCAAGAGTAAATATTTTCTTGAAAAATACGGCTGAATTGCTGCCTCACGGTAGTCAAAACCGTAAGCGCGTCTTGTAACGGCGATAATCGGCGGGGCTTGAATCCTTTTTGCAACGCCCATGCCTTTGAAAAGTTTGTACCAACGTTCCAAATCGGCGGTGAAACTTTTTGCATCGGGAAAATTTTGCTTAATCAATTCTTCCGTAAGTTCGGTTTTTTCGCCGTGATTTAAATATTCAGCCAAATCACCGTCCAAATAATGCTGCAAAATATCGGCAAGCGGCGCGTGATTCCACCATTGCTGCCAAGCCTCAAACAGTCTGTCGTGATACGGATAGATAATCGGGTCGCCGAGACCTTTGTCAACCGCCTGATTTTCTGAAAGTTCTGCTGACGGTTTTAATGTCAAAACTTCATTGGGGACAATTTCTTTTTCTCTGTTGATGTATCGGCAAAGGTCGTAAACCGTATGTTTCCAAAGGTCGCCGATAGCCGCCAAAAAGCCCGCAACGTCGCCGTAAAGGGTTGCGTAACCGACGGTTGTTTCGGTTTTGTTGCCGTTGTTCGTGAAGACTGCTCCCCACGCGCTCGCGATTGCCGCCAAAATTCTCGATCCTCTGTCCCGCGCCTGAACGTTCTCCATATTAAAGGACGAGAGGTTGATTTCGATGTTTTCGCCTTTTGCATTTGTCGGTTTTAAACCGTCGATTTGACGTCTTGTTAGAGCCGCACTTTCAGAAACGGGGACGGAAGTGTACCAACAACCGAGATTTGTGGCGAGTTTTTGTGCGATTCCGATTGTGGTTTGAGAGTTGAATTTTGTCGGCATATTGACCAAAAGCAAGTTTTCTTTGCCGATTGCCTCGGCGTAAAGAGCGGCAGCAAGAGTAGAGTCAACGCCGCCCGAAGCACCGATTACGACACGGCTCAAACCGCTCTGTTTCATATAGTTGCGTATGCCGTAAATGAGGGTTTTATGAATGTCCTCGATTTCTGAGGTTTCTTTATATTGCAACGGTTTTGCGGGCAACAGTTCATTATTAACAAACTCAAAATCAACGTCTTCTTCTTCGTACATTTTGGAATGAGCGATGAGTTCGCCCTTTGAGTTCCATGCCGCCGAACTGCCGTCAAAACAGAAAACCGTCTTGCCGTTGTTTTGAAGTCCGAGACCGTTAGCGTAGATGACCGCTTTGCCGAGAGTTTTTGCGTGATTAGAAAAATGACGGTTGCGGCTTTGATTTTTCCCGGCGGTAAAAGGCGAATAACTGATATTGACAATTATGTCAGCACCGATTTCTTTTAAAATTTTAAAAGGTTTAAGATTGTAATCGTCGTCCCAACCGTCTTCGCAAATTGTAACGCCGAATTTCGTGCCGCAGATTTCGTAAGTGTCGAACATCAGGCGGTCTTCCTCGTCGCCGGGAGTAAGGCTCGCCGTCAAATTGTTGAAAAAATGTCTCGGCTCTTCAAATTCGCGGTAGTTCGGCAAAAGGGTTTTAAACTGATACTGAATGTTGCCGTTTGTGGCGATACAAGCGGTATTGACCTTTGCTTTCCTGCCGTCAAAACCGTTCCTCGGCTTGCCCGTAATGCTTTCCAAAAACGCAGCAGTGCCGAAAATTAGCGAAAAATTTTCGTCGGCTTCTTTTGCAAGTTCGTTAGAGAAAAATTCGCAGTCGTCAATAAAATCGCTTTCTTCCCACTTGTCGCCAATCATGTAGCCGGGAATGGTCATTTCGGGCAGAATCAAGAGGTTAACGCCGTCATTTTTAGCGCGTTGAGCCGCAGAAAGACAGGTTTCAAAGTTCTTTTGCGGGTTGCCCGGAATTACCGTTATTTGTGAATATCTGATTTTCATTTTTTGTTAATTATGAATTTTTATGTTTTTCAATTCTTTGTCAGAAATCATTTTTACAAATTCCTGATAATTTTTTATGACTTTTTCGTTTTCTGAGGCGGTTTTTGACGGATTTTTGAAAATTTTGTAAAGTTGTGAAAAAACATTATACCTTAAACTTGATAATAATGATTTTTCAATCCAATAATCGCAACGGGTTTTCGGAAGTTTTTCCAAAATTTTTCTTAACTTTAAATACAGCGGCAAACCGTCAAAACTATCGTGCCAAATGTCAGAAAAAATATAGTCAAAATCGCCTTCTTTGATATTTTCCGCAAAAGAAAAAGCGTCGTCGTTTATGATTCTAATTTTCTCTTTTTCAGGAAATTGCGGTAAAATCTCAGTCGAAAACAATTCGATTATGTCTGCATTTTTTTCAACTATCGTAACGCTTTTTACGCTCTTTTTTGTTGATGACAAAAACGCAAAATATCCCAATCCTAAACCGAATGTCAATACCTTGCCGAAAGAGTTTTCTACGGGCTGTTGCATCGTGAAAATTTCGTTCGGCTTTACCGCCATCCATTCTCTACCGTCTTGAAAAACAGCCGGATAAGAAAACTTTTCTCTAAAAAATCCGATTTGAGGATATTCCCTGAAATCAGAGGTTACGACAATTTCATCACAAATAAACGCCTCACACGGCGCGTATTCTGAAAATTTCAATTCCCAGTTTTTGAATGTTTTTAAAGGAAATTTTATTGTTTTTAAGTACAAATCATCAGAAAAATCTTTTGCCTGAAATTCCTTAACCGACGGCAGAAAATAATCGTTGAAAAGTTCTTTATGAAGTTGATTTTCATATATTTCCAAGCCGCAGGACGAAGCCAAAAGCATTGAAAAAGCCGTCGCAAAAGGCATATCGTATTCTAAGGCGATTTCGTTCAACATTTCGGTTGTAATGCTTTTTTCTTTTGTGTTTAAGAAATCAGCCAAAATTTCCAAAACCGCCGCGTTGTTTTCTATCGTAACGTTAAGTGTTTCAACACGTTTAGAGTCAAATTCGTCAAGAAGTATTTTCATTTTTAGATAACGTTAAAGTGTTTTAAAGCCAAGAGAATGCCGTCAGAGTCAACGCTTGAAGTTACAAAATCCGCGTGGTGCTGAACGCCGGGCATAGAATTGCCCATCGCAACGCCGATTCCCGCTTTTTGAATTATCGGGACGTCATTGCCGCCGTCGCCGAAAGCCATCGTTTCTTTGATGTCAATACCGAGATGATTTGCAACCGAGGCAAGACCTTTGCCTTTGTCAGCGTTGACGGAGGTGATGTCAACAAATTCAGGCGACCAACGTCCCGCAACGCAGGTTTTTATCTTCGGCATAAAAATTTGTTCGTGCTGAAAGTTAAAAAACGAAGTTACCTGCATAATGTCTTGTTTTACAATATCTTCCACCTCTATCATATTGACGTCAACGGGGATATGCAGCCCGACGTTGAAAACTTTTTCAACTACGGGTTTGCGGTTAAAAACTGCAAAATCGTTTCTGCTCATCAAAATCATCGGATAGTCGTGTTGATGTGCATCGAGAAGAAGTTTTTTTACGTCATCTGCGCTAATATGATGATTTACAACGACTTCTTCGCCGACTTCCACTAATGCGCCGTTGTTGGTGATGTAGCCGTCAACAAGCGGGCGGATAGGGTCAAGATTTGAGGTCAAAAACGCCTTAGGCCGTCCCGTCGAAATAAAAATTTTTACGCCTTTGGCTTTTGCGGCTTTTACCGCTTCGATAGCCGACGACGGAATTTCATGCGTTGAAAAACTCACGAGCGTTCCGTCAATGTCAAAAAAAAGTGCTTTAATCATAAAAAATCTTTTCGCAAAGGAAAAGATTTTTTTTCGCATTGACAAAAAAAAATTACCTTTGCGGCATAAAATTTAACATAATAAATATTTTTTTTAACAATGAAAACACACTTTCTTAAAACTGCCGGTGCGGTTTTATCTTTATGCGCCGTTGCAGCCTGCTCACAACCGAAAGAGCAGTCAACATTCACAATCAATGGTACGGTTGCTGACGAAATCAAAGATACGGCATATTTTGTCTATCTCGGCGATACTGCTTTTAACATTGACGTTAAAAACACCGCTCCCATTGATACTATTATCGTAAAAGACAAAAAATTTTCTTACACTTCTAATGTAAAAGAGCCGCGTTTGATATGGTTGCAGGCTATTTTTGAAAACGGTGAAGTTTGTCCCGCTTACGTGGATTTTGTTTTGGTGCCGGGCGAAAAAGCCGATTTAAAGGTTTGTAACGGCTATTATGAACTTGACGGAACACCGTTTTATCATCAATGGCATACACTTGATAAAAAAAGTACTGATTTGCGTAATAAATTTAATGCTAAGGCAGACAGTTTGAGGGCTTTACCAGACCTTTCTCAGGAGGCTATTAATGCTTTTAATATGGAAGTTGCCGCAGAAGTGGAGAAAGTGAAACAATACGTTAAGGATCATCAAAACGAAGAAGGAACTGTTTTTTACGCTACTATTGCGGGCATTACTCCTATAAATGAACTCGTTGAAAATATGAAGCCCGAAATGCGTAACGGCAGATTCAAAGTTTTGTTTGATAAGCAGTTAGAAAGAGTTGAGGCTTCACAAAAAGCCGAGCAGGAGGCTGCTGCAAACTTAGAAAAAACCTCCGAAGGTGCAATGTTTATTGACTTTTCGGCAGAATACGAAGGCAAAACTCAAAAACTTTCCGATTATGTCGGCAAAGGCAAATATGTTTTGGTTGACTTTTGGGCTTCATGGTGCGGACCTTGCAGAGGCGAAATTCCGAACTTAATTTCAGTTTATAATAAATATAAAGGTGCGAAATTTGAAGTTCTCGGCGTTGCAACTTGGGACGAGCCTGATGACACAAAAGCCGCAATCGCCGAAATGCAAATTCCTTATCCTCAGATTATGAACGCACAAAGAGCCGGTTCTGATGCTTACGGAATACGCGGAATCCCTGAAATCATTCTTTTTGCTCCCGACGGCAAAATCGTAAAACGCGGTTTACGCGGCGGCGATATTGAGGCGGAAGTAAAAAAATGTCTAAGGAAGTAACAATTTTTTTGCCGTTGCCATGTCGATTCGTTTGTTGCCTTGAACGGCGATGACAAAAGCATCGGGAATTTTTTTACGAACTTCGTTTTGAAGGTTGGTTATCTCCTTCAAACTCTTACTTTTACCGACGGTGTATTTATATGCGCCGTCGATTTTTGTTTCTTCGATGTTTGCGATTCCTTTGAAACTTTTGTCGTTAAGCGGAATTTTAACGGCGGAAGATTTCAGTTGCACCTTATAATATATATCATCGGCGTTGACGACGGGTTTCGGGTCAGCGGGTTTTGTAACAACGGGTTTTGCTGAGGGCGGCTCAGAAACCGTCATTCCCGGAGGCGGATTTGTAGAACTATACGCTTTGAAACTTTTGTCGTATTTGTAACCGTAACTTTTTATGGCGCGGTAAATCGCTGAGGCATAGACTTTTTGACCTTCTTCTGATTTTAAAAACGCTTCTTCTCGCGGTGTGCTGATAAAACTACATTCCACCAAAACTGCCGGCATTTGAGCCCTCCAAAGTACGGCAAAATTTGCCTGTTTAACGTCTTTTTCTTTTGCGCGTTTTCCCATTTCTTTCTGAATAAAGCCCGCAAAAGTCGTGCTTTGTTCTTTGTGTTCTTTTTGAAGTGTTTGTAACGCAATTTTGTCGGCGGGGTCAATGCTGTCGAGGGAAAAAGTGCCGCCGTTTTCCTGATATTCAAGAGCGATGTTTAAGTTGTTGTGTTCCATACCTTTACCGACAACATACGTTGATGCGCCATACGCTTTTTTGTTTTGACAAGCGTTGATATGAATCGAAATAAAAAGGTCGGGTTTGGCATTGTTTGCGATAATGGTTCTGTCCATAAGCGTTATGAAAGTATCTTTCTTACGGGTATAAACCACCTCTACGTCAGGAATGTACGTGTTGATGTAATGTCCTAATTTTAAGGCGATTCCGAGACAAATATCTTTTTCTTTCGAGTTTTTTCCCAATGCGCCGGGGTCTTTGCCGCCGTGTCCGGGGTCAATACAGATTTTTTTTAAGTGATAACCGCCGTCTTCTTGCGGAAAACTTTCTTGGGCAATCATAACAATTAAAAACAACAATACAACCTTTAAATAATATTTTTTCATTTATATATTTTTTTTTAATTTTGCACTTTGGTTTTTGACTTTGTGGTTTTTTGACTTTGCAAAGGTAAACCATTAACAACAAAAAACGGCAATTTTCGTGCAAAAAATTTTTATCATACTAATTTTGCTGACTTTTAACGTCAGTCTTTATGCTCAGGAGGATATTAAAGCGGATACTTTGAAAAATGTAACCGACAGCCTGAATGTCAGTACGGATTCAACTAATGTTTCCGTTGATTCATTAGAATTAAAGAAACCGAAATCAGTCGTCGAGTTTCCTATCGAATACAAATGCGACGATTCGATGTTGATTTCTTTTGATGACAAGCGGGTTTTTCTTTACGGAAAGGCTAACGTCAAGACTACGGGTATGGAATTGTCTTCGGAATATATGAAAATGGAGATGGAAAGCAATTCTATATATGCCGAGGGGCGTATGGACACATCTAAAAACGAACTTGTCGGCACGCCTGTTTTCAAGGACGGTAAAGACGAGTTTGAGGCTAAAACCATCAAGTATAATTTTAAGACAAAAGAGGGTCTTGTTAACGATGTCGTAACCGAACAGCAGAGTGGTTATCTTTTCGGCGAGTTGACTAAAATGCACGCTAACAGAGAGATACACTTAAAGAACGGACGTTATACGACTTGCGATTTAGACCATCCGCACTTTTATATGGAACTCACGAGAGCAAAAGTGATTCCTAACGACAAGATAGTTTCAGGACCGGCGTATTTTGTGTTGCTTGACGTGCCGGTTTATGTTTTGGGATTGCCTTTCGGAATTTTCCCCCAGTCAAAAAAACATCACAGCGGCATTTTGATACCGAGTTACGGAGAAGAATCAAGGCGCGGTTTCTACCTTGAAAACGGCGGTTATTATTTTGCGATGGGCGATTATGCCGACTTGGAACTTTTAGGTTCGTATTACACTTACGGCTCTTGGGGGCTGACGGCAAATTCAAAATTCAAATGGAGATATAAGTTTTCGGGAAATTTCAGTTTTCAGTTTTCTAAAAATGTTCAGGGCGAAAAAGAGTTTATTAAGTCCACTAACGCTGATATTCATTACGATGCGTCAAACTCTTTTATGTTGAAATTTAATTTTACGCAAGACCCGAAGGCAAATCCGACGAGTAATTTCAGTGCGAATATTTCATACGATAAACAAAATTATGAGCGTTATAATGCTGAAAGCGTTCAGGATTATGCGCGGAGTACTACCTCTTCGAGTGTCAGTTATCAGAAAAAACTTTTCGGAGGTTTCGGTAATTTGAGTATTGCCTCCAACATGACACAAAATCTTTATGATTCAACATTGTCGTTTACTGCGCCGAGTGCAACGTTTTCTTTACAAAGATTTTTCCCGTTTAAGCGGAAAGTTCAGGTAGGTTCGCAGCGTTGGTACGAAAAAATCGGTAGTTCGTTTACGATGAACTTTTCTAACTCGGTTTCAACGCTTCCGGATTCTATGCTTTTTAAGCAGGGAATGTTCGACAAGATGAGATACGGTATGAAATACGCCGTTCCGCTGAGTACGTCGTTCAACGTTTTAAAATACATAAACGTCTCTCCGTCAATTAATTATACGGGAAGACTTTATCCGAATTATCTGCACCGTTATATGATGGGGACGTTTGACCTTTCGGGCGAAAATCCTGACAAATATACTTACGGCACGGATACCGTTGACGCTTGGAGACATTGTTATGATTTCTCGACTTCGATTTCGGCAAGCACAAAACTTTACGGTATTTTCCAATTTAATAAAGCAAAGAGAATCAAGGCTTTCCGCCACGTTTTAACGCCGAGCGTAGGTGTGTCTTGGAGACCTGATTTTTCGGAGGAGTTTTGGAAATTTTATGAAAACGACCCGTATGATACAACGGGTAAAAAACGTTTAAGCCTTTATCAAAACGGTATTTACGGCGCACCGCCTTCGGGCAAAAATGCGTCTTTGAACTTTTCTTTGGGTAACAATTTCGAGTTAAAAGTCAAGGGCAAAAACGACACGATAGAAGGCAAATATACGAAAATAAAAATCTTAGAAAGTCTCGGATTTTCAGGAAGTTACAATATGGCAGCCGATAGTATGAACCTCTCTAATATTTCCATGAGCGGTAGTACGAGGTTGTTTGACAAAATGACGCTGACGTTTTCGGGAACTTTTGACCCGTATCAGTTGGATTCGGCGGGCAGACGGACAAAATATTATTTGTTTAAGGAGACCGGCGGACGTCAGTGGGCTCGTTTTACGGCGGCACGTGCAAGTACGGGTTTTTCGATTGATTCTAAATCGTTAGGCAAAAAGAAAAAAGAAGAAAAAGAAGCCGTTGCTTCTAAATATGGTGAAGAACCCTCTCAGGCAGAAACCGACGAAGACGGCAACATCATAGCAACGGCGGAAGAAGTGGAGGAAAAGCGCAAAACTTCAAAAATTTCTCAAAAAGAGAAGGACGGCGAATTTGATTATTATTCGTGTCCGTGGTCTATTTCGGCGGATTACGGTTTCAACTATTCGCACAATAACAATAAGAATCCGATAATTTCTCAGACTTTGAACTTTTCGGGAACGATAACTTTTACGCAAAAGTGGCATTTTTCGGTAAGTTCGGGTTACGACTTTGACGCGAAAAAAATGACTTCAACGCGCGTAACGGCTTCGAGGGATTTGCACTGTTTTAACCTGAGTTTTTACATCATACCTTTCGGTATGTTAAAGAGTTACAATTTCAGATTGTCAATCAATTCTGCGATGTTCCAAGGCGTGGAATACAAGAAAACTCAAAATTGGAGAGACAATTAAAATGGATTTGTACTTTTTTAATCCGGCTTGTGAGTTGGAGGTCTCTAACGGCGACAAAAATTATAGCCTTCAAAAATATCCCCAAATGCTTGAAAACGATTTGAGGACTTTGCCTTTGGCATTTGCAAAAAAGGACGATTATATTTTGACGTTAAAACCAACATCGGGAGACCGTTTTATTTCGCTTCAACAGGCTGAAACTATGGAGTTTGACAATTTTTTCCCGTGGGGATCCTCGCAGAGGGTTTTTAACTTAATTAGGAACGTAAGGGTTAAAAACAGGACAGAAATTGCTGATTTAAAAAAGTTTTATTCGAGACAAAATACGGTTGATTTTCTTTCGGCGTTTCCGTCGGGAGAAAAATTTCCGAAGAAAAATGAACTGCCTTTTATTGCAAAAACCGCCGAAGAAGCATTTTTGTTTTTCAAAGAAAAATTTGCGCATAATTATAAAGGTGTGGTTTTTAAAGCACCTTTTGCGGCGAGTGGTCGTGGTGTCAGAATTTTTAAGAAAAACGAACTGACGGACAACATTTTGCAGTGGACGGATTTTGTGATAAAAACTCAGGGCTTTGTGGAATGTGAAGTTTACTTTGAAAGGCTGACGGATTTTTCAATGCACTATACTTTTTCGGGCGGTGAAATTTCGTTTCGAGGTTTGTCTGTTTTTAAGACTGCTGACAACGGTTTTTATCAGTCGAGTTACGTGAAAAACTTTTCTGAAATTCCGGGCGTTGATTTTTTAATGGTCTATGAATTGTCAGAAATGCAAAAAAACGTTTTGATAAATATGGTTTTTAGAGAAAATTTTTCCGGCAATCTCGGCATTGATTGTATGGTTTATGACGATAACGGCGAGAAAAAAGTTCACCCTTGTGTTGAAATTAATTGCAGAAATTCCATGGGGCGTTTGGCGTTGGAATTGTCAGAAAAAATTGATGAAAATTCTTTGGCGGAATTTTTTGTATTTCAGAACGATAAGCCGCCTTTTGGCATAGAAGAAGAGCCGGTTTTTGAAAACGGAAAACTCAAAAGCGGTTTTTGGCGTTTGTCGCCTGAGGGTACGGAAAAATTTTCTGCCGGAATTTTGGCGAAAAATCAAAAAATTTTGTAATTTTGCAAAAAAACATTTTACATTTACAGTGTTAAAATTCACATTATGAATGCTAATATGATGGAATTGCGGGCGGAGTTATTCAGCGTATTAACTCCGATGCTTGATGATGCAACCGCTTTGGATAGAATAATTAGTTTTTTGAAGTCTTTTACAATTAAAAAGGCTTCTGAAAAAATAGTCTGTGATACTGATGATGAAATTCGGGAAAATTTACGCTCTGCATTCAAAGAGTTTAAAGATTATCAAGACGGAAAGGTTAAAACAAGGGATTTTTTTGAAGTCGTAAATGAATTATGAGTTATACAATACGAACGATAGAGTCCTTTGATAGGGAATTAAAACGGTTGGCAAAACGTTACCGCTCATTGAAAACTGATATTCTGCAACTTGGTAAAGAGTTGCAAATCAATCCGTTTATAGGTAAAGAACTCGGAAAAGGTGTTCGCAAAATACGCTTAGCAATACAATCAAAAGGCGGTGGCAAAAGTGGCGGAGCGAGGGTTATAACTCACACTGAAATTTTGGCAGGAATAGACGATGGCAGAGTGTGCTTGATGTCTATTTATGACAAATCAGAACAATCTACAATTAGTGATAAAGAAATTTTACAACTGCTAAAAGAGGCGGGAATAAAATGAGACAAATTATGAAAAATTATTTTTTGATTTCTATAATTACCTTAACAACAATACTTTGTGGTTGCAGGCTGCTTAATCCGTCGTTAGGCGGACAAAACGTGGAGGCTTCGGTTATTTCGACCGGCTCTGAGCAGTTGGCATACATTTACAACCCTGCTGCAACGACTATTCATCCGAGGGTTTTTGTCAGAAAAACAAACAAGGAAGATATTGATTTATACGTGATTATTAACGATTCGGAGTTGCTATTTTCAAAGGCTAACGCTCAAAATCAAAGTACGGCAAAGGTCAGGATTTTTTATAAACTGATGGAAAGTTACGAAAACGTTGCAACGCTTGATACGGCGGTTAAAATTTTGAGTTTTCATAAGTCTGACACGCCGAAAACATACGCCGTAAAACTGAAATTAAAAACCGTTGAGCCGGAAAAATTTGTGGTTCAAACCACCGTTACGGATTTGATTCGCGGCAAAATGAGCCTTTCTTTTACGCCGGTTGACAAGTCAGACAGCCTTTGCGGAGACAATTTTGCGGTTTCAAAAATTGAAAATTCACAGCCTTTGTCGGATAATTTTTTGAAAGTAGGAGAGGCAGCAAGGATTGATTATCAACATTCAAAGTTTAGCGGACTGTATAAAATGTATTTTCCGCCTGACAGTTTGATTCCGCTTTCACCGTATGCGAGCGACCCTGCATTAAAGGATACGATATGTTTTAAAGAGGCTGACAGTCTCGGCCGCTCATTGATTTTGGGTGCGCAAAGAGAAGGATATTTTTATTTGACGGCTGACACTTTGAGCCGTAACGGTCTTGTAATTCCTTGTTTTTCAGAGAATTATCCTAATATTACGAGGCTTGACAAATTAGCCGAACCGCTTGCATACTTGACTTCAAAAGAGGAATTTGACTGTATCAGATACTCAGAACATAAAAAACTTGCGATTGACGATTTTTGGCTTTCATGCACGAATGACACGCGGAGAGCGAAAGAATTGTTAAAGATATTTTACACGAGAGCGGTTTTTGCGAATATGTATTTTTCTGATTATAGGGACGGCGTTTTGACGGACAGAGGTATGATTTATGTGGTTTTAGGACCGCCGAAGATTCTTGCATTAACTTCAAATTCAGAGGTTTGGACATATAAGGATTCGCGCAGCGGCGATAAAGTGAAGTTTGTTTTTATGAAACGTTCAAACGCCATGTACAAGCAGAAATATGTTTTGATGCGCAACACCGAATTTAAGCCGTATTGGGACGCCGCTGTCGCTTCGTGGCGAAAGGGGTCGATTTATACGTGGTAGGGAAAGTTTTTTTGTATTTTTCTAAAAAAGTTTTATTTTTGCGACGAACATTTTAAACCACAACTTGCTATGGCTATTTCACTTGACGATATATCACGCAAATTACCGATCGGCGTACAGAGTTTTGAAAAACTTATCGAAGACAAATGTATGTATGTTGATAAGACAGATTATGTGTATTATTTAGCACATTCGGGAACAACATCTTATTTTCTTGCGCGTCCCAGACGTTTTGGTAAAAGTCTGTTTGCCAACACGTTATTAGCATATTTTGAAGGCAAAAAAGAGTGTTTTAAAGGACTGAAAATCGAAACGTTGGAAAAAGATTGGATAAAATACCCGATTGCATATTTTGATTTTGTTGACGGTGATTATTCTGCACCTGACATTCTGATTACCAAAATCAAAATTGTGGTGAAAGAATTTGAACATTATAACGGAATACAATTCGACGAAAGTTTTATCAAAGAGGATTTAGAAAAAGACGAAGATAAATCGGAAGGTAGAAAATTGTCGTATCGTTTTGCATACGATATGCGTGCGGTTACCGAAAAGACCGGCTTGCAAACCGTCATAATCGTTGACGAATATGATAATCCGTTGATTACAAGTGAGAATCTCACCGAAAGTAAAAAGATTTATCGTGGATTTTTTTCCCTGCTGAAATCCGCCGACAAATATATCCGATTTGCCTTTATCACGGGCGTAACGAAATTTGCTAAAACGTCAATTTTCAGCGGACAAAACCAGCCGCTCGACATTTCTTCAAACGAAAAATTATCGGCAATTTGCGGAATCACGCACGAAGAATTGATTGAAAATTTTTCGATTGAAATCAAAAAACTTGCAGAAAATCAGGAATTTAGTTTTGACGAGTGTGTGGCAGAATTGAAACATTGGTACGACGGCTACCTCTTTCATGAAAAGGGCGTTCAGGTGTTTAATCCGGTAAGTTTGTTGTGTGCTTTTGCCAACGAGGATTTTCAGAATTATTGGTACGACACCGGCAATCCGACGATTTTGATGCAACGTATTCACAATTCTTATTTTGATTTCAGGTATTTGGAAAACGACGTAAAATATCCGAAAGACTTGTTGAAATCGCACAAAGACGACGAATTTAAGGCGGATTTGGTAGCATTGCTTTACTATTCAGGCTATTTGACGATAAAAAGTTACGACCGTCCGACCCGTGCATACACCTTAGGATTCCCTAACAACGAAATAAAACTCAGTTTCTTAAACGGTTTGGTTGACGAATTTTATCAAATACCTGATAGTTTGTCGGGCTTCAACTATTCCTATTTTTTAGATGATTTTTTTTCGGGAAATATCGACGGTGTAATCAATAGACTTCAAGCCTTATATAGTTCTTTGCCGTATGCCAATGACAATAACGTGAAATATCTTGAACGTGATTTTCAGAACGTAATCTATTTGGTTTTCACTATTTTGGGACAGTTTGTGATTTCAGAATTACATTCGTCAAAAGGACGAGCCGATACAATTTTGATTAATCAGAATTACGTTTACATTTTTGAGTTTAAGATGGATTGCGATGCACAAACAGCCGTTAATCAAATCAACGAAAAAGATTATGCGGGACGTTTCAAAATGGACGGCAGAAAACTTTTAAAAGTCGGCGTAAATTTTTCGAGCAAAGAGAAAAACATTACGGATTGGAAAGTGGTAGAGTAATTTTTAACACTAACTTATATTTTTATCGCTACGAAAAAATTAAAATTATTTAACATACTTTTATGCCTTTATTCCGAAAAAAAAAGAGTAAATTTGCGGTCGTTAAATGAGAAGATAATTCATTTATAAAACTTAATATAATAAAATGAGTAAATTAGATTTAACCAAGTACGGTATTACAGGTTCTACTGTAATCGCACACAACCCTTCTTACGAAGAACTCTACAATGCAGAGGTTAACCCCGCTCTCGAGGGTTACGAAAAAGGTCAGAAGACCGAACTCAACGCAGTAAACGTTATGACCGGTATTTTCACCGGACGTTCACCCAAAGACAAATACATCGTTGATAACGACGAAAGCCACAACAACGTTTGGTGGACATCTGAGGCTTATAAAAACGACAATCACCCTATGAGTGAAGACGTTTGGGCAAAAGTAAAAGAAATCGCTAAGAAAGAACTTTCTAACAAAAATCTTTACGTAGTTGACGCATTCTGCGGTGCTAACGAGTCTACAAGACTTGCTGTAAGATTCATCGTAGAAGTTGCTTGGCAGGCTCACTTTGTAACTAACATGTTCATTCAGCCGACCAAAGCAGAACTCGAAAACTTTGAACCGAACTTCGTTATCTACAACGCTTCTAAGGCAAAAGTTGAAAACTTCAAAGAACTCGGCTTGAACTCTGAAACTTGCGTTGCTTTCAACACAAAGAGCCGCGAACAAGTTATCATCAACACATGGTACGGCGGTGAAATGAAGAAAGGTATGTTCTCTATGCAGAACTACTACTTGCCGCTCAAAGGTATCGCTTCAATGCACTGCTCTGCTAACACCGATATGGAAGGTAAAAACACCGCTATTTTCTTCGGTCTTTCAGGAACAGGTAAAACCACCCTTTCTACCGACCCGAAACGTTTGCTCATCGGTGATGACGAGCACGGTTGGGACGATGAAGGCGTTTTCAACCTCGAAGGCGGTTGCTATGCAAAAGTTATCAACCTTTCAAAAGAAAACGAACCCGACATCTACGGTGCTATCAAACGCAACGCTTTGTTGGAAAACGTTACTGTTGACAACAACGGCAAAATCAACTTCGCTGATAAGAGCGTAACTGAAAACACCCGTGTTTCTTACCCGATTGACCACATCAAAAACGTAGTTAAGAAAGTTGCTGGCAAGAGCGCAGGTCCTGCTGCTAAGAACGTTATCTTCCTCTCAGCTGACGCATTCGGCGTATTGCCTCCGGTTTCTATCTTGACTCCTGAACAGACACAATATTATTTCTTGTCAGGTTTCACCGCTAAATTGGCTGGTACAGAGCGCGGTATTACCGAACCGACCCCGACATTCTCGGCTTGTTTCGGTCAAGCATTCTTGGAACTCCACCCGACCAAATATGCAGAAGAACTTGTTAAGAAAATGCAGAAATCAGGTGCTAAGGCATACTTAGTTAACACCGGTTGGAACGGTACCGGCAAACGTATCTCTATTCCCGATACTCGCGGTATTATCGACGCTATCCTCGACGGTTCTATTTTGAAGGCTGAAACCAAAAAGATTCCGTTCTTCGATTTCGAGGTTCCGACTGCATTGCCGAACGTAAATCCTGCTATCCTCGACCCGAGAGATACTTACGCAAATGCTTCTGAATGGGAGACCAAAGCAAAAGATTTGGCCGGTCGTTTCATTAAGAACTTTGCTAAATACACCACCAACGAAGCCGGTAAAGCACTCGTTGCAGCAGGTCCGAAATTGTAGTTCTATATTTAGCTCATAATTTGGCGGCAGGGTTTTTCGATAAAAAAACGAAAATCCTGCCGTTTTTTTGTTACTTTAACATTAAATAATGCTTATTGGCATAATTTTTATTCATTTTTTCTTATAAAAACATACAATTAACCAAAAAATTATTAATTTTGCGATAAAAATTTTAACACTATGAAAAGAACAATATTTATAATAGCATTGTTGTTGTGCTTTGCGGCTTGGTTGCCGGTTAATGCACAACAGTACGATTTGACCAGAGAAACTTACAAAGTCAATCTTAAATTGTTTCCGCGTTACTTTGTAGAACAGGGAAAAAGGAATTATTTTTTGAAAATTCAGCAAAACGGTGTTAAAGACCGTTTTAACGAGGCGTATTTGCGTACGGAGTTTGAAGACGCTTTCGAGGACTGGAGCGAAACTTACGACGATAAAGATGCGTTTATGACAATATTTTTCTCGGCGACGACGGTGGTTTTTGACCAAGTGGATTTAAAAAACAACCGTGTAGAAAAAGACACTCCTGACGGTTTGGTGATTGTCAACCACTTTTTCCCGACTATTAAATATACTTTTGTATTGAAATGTCAGTTTAAATGCAGTTACGAGACTTTTGAATGGCGACCGCCGGTAAAAGCCTCAACTGCACAAATTGCCAATGTTTATGAATTAAAAATTGATTTTCCGAGTAGGGAAGAGGCTAATAATTATATCGCCGAAAACAAAGCTTCTATTCAATCTGATATTGCAGGAAAGGCTTTAAAAGAGTTTTTCAAAGATGTTAAAGGGCTTATTAATGAACGTTTTTCGGACAGCGACGGAAGCGAGTATATTCCTATTAACTACCTTTTGGCTGAAAAATGCGCTTACAAAACGGCTATGCAAGAAATTCGTGAAGGTATAAAAGCCGATATGGAGGCAATAAAAACGGACGAAGCCGTTTTGAAAACTTCGCCTAACATCGAAAGATGGATAGAGAGATTTCAGATGATTGCCGCCGACCTTGACACCGGAAAACCTGACCAGAAAAAAGCAAAAGAGGCTATGATTAAAAATCTCGCATATTTATATTACGTTTTGGACGATACTGAAACCGCTCTTAAATATGCTCAGATATTAAAAGATACTTTTAATTCGGGCGATGCGCCGAGAATTATAAGAAATATCCGTCAGTTGCAGAGCAATATGGAAAAATTTAATAAAACTTCGCGGCATTATTAACAAAAAAATTATGTTTTTTGGTTTGTAATTAAAAAAATTAACATATATTTGCAACTTAAAATTATTAACAGTTTTTATAACGTATATGAAAGTTTTAAAATTCGGAGGAACATCGGTTTCCTCAGTTCAAACGGTTAAAAATATCAGTGAGATTCTTAAAAAATCTTCTGAAAACCAGATAGTTGTGTGTTCAGCACTCAGCAAGGTTACCAATATGTTGGAAGAGGCTGCTAAGAAAGCCTCGGAAGGTGATGTTTCGTACAAAGAAGTTTGCGCCCAAATCGAAAAACGTCATTACGATTTTATTGACGAACTTATTCAAAAAGAGCAGCAAGGTGATTTGAAACAGACGATTCATAATCATATTGCAAGTCTCGAAAAAGTTTTGGAGGCAGTTTATTTCTTGAACGAACTTTCTCAAAGGGCTTATTATATAATAGTAAGTTTCGGAGAAAAAATGTCTAACGCTATAATTTTCAGATATTTAACAATTAATAACGGTAGCGTTAATTATTTGGATTCGTCGCAGATTATCATAACGAGAACCGTTAACGGCAAAGAAGACGTAAACCGCTCGGTTACCAATAAAAATATTTTGGAAAATTGGAACAAGGATTATAAAATCACTGTTGCTCCGGGTTTTATTTCAAAAAGCGAGAAAGGTTATGCGACAACCCTCGGAAGAGGCGGAAGTGATTATACAGCAGCAATTTATGCCGCTGCTTTGGACGCTTCGATTCTTGAAATTTGGACTGACGTAAGCGGAATTTATACCGCAGACCCAAGAAAGGTTAAAGATGCTAAACCGCTTGAAAAAATGTCTTACAAAGAGGCTTTGGAACTCTCAAACCTCGGTGCAAAAGTTATTTACGCGCCAACAGTTCAGCCTGTTTTGGAGAAAAATATTCCGATGGTAATTCTCAATACTTTCCGTCCTGACGACAAAGGTACTTTGGTTACGGTAGAAACGGATAATTCAAAACCGATAAAGTCTTTTTCTACGATGGACAATATCGCGATGTTGACTTTCACGGGTACGGGACTTGTAGGAAACAGCGGAATCGCCGGAAGACTTTTCAACGCTTTGAAAGACGTTAACGTTATTATCATTTCTCAGGCTTGTTCTGAGATGTCTATCAGCGTGGTTATCAGTGCAACTGACGCTCAAAAGGCTGTCAACGCGATAAATGAAGAGTTTGATTTTGAAATCCGTAAAAACTATATCAAACCGATTGTTGCTGAAACCGGCTATTCAATTCTTGCTATGGTAGGCGAGGGTATGAAAAACGCTGCCGGAATGACCGGAAAAGCGTTTACGGCTTTGGGTGCAAATAACATCAACATTCACCTTATTGCTCAGGGTAGTTCTGAACTTAACGTATCAATCGTTATCAAGACTGATGATTCTGCTAAGGCGTTGAACGCTTTGCATGCAGCATTTTTTTAAAGAAAAACATTAGGTATGAAATATATAAGCACAAGGGATAAAAACTTAAAAGTTTCGTTTGAACAGGCTGTCAAACAGGGACTTGCTCCTAACAAGGGCTTGTTTATGCCCGAAAATTACATAAAACTGCCCGCAGAGTTTTGGGCAAATCTTTTCGATATGACTTTGCCTGAAATAGGTTATTATGTCGGAAAAGAATATGTCGGGGACGAAATTCCGGACGAAGATTTCAAAAAACTTTGTCAAGAGGTTCTTAATTTTGAAATTCCGCTCGTCGGGGTTAAGGATAAAATTTATAGTCTTGAATTGTTTCACGGTCCGACTTGTGCATTTAAAGATGTCGGAGCGAGATTTATGGCAAGATGTTTGGGGTATTTTTCGTCAAGGAAAAATGAGAAAACCGTTATTTTGGTTGCCACTTCCGGCGATACGGGAAGTGCGGTTGCTAATGGTTTTTTGAATGTTCCGGGCGTTGATGTTATAATTCTCTATCCGAGCGGAAAGGTCAGCGAAATTCAGGAAAAACAACTTACAACTAACGGCGGAAATATTACCGCTTTGGAAGTTAACGGCGTTTTTGACGATTGTCAGGCATTGGTGAAAACGGCTTTTGCTAATTTTGACACTCAGGGCAAATTTAAACTGACTTCGGCAAATTCGATTAATATCGCAAGGCTTATTCCACAATCGTTTTACTACTATTATGCGGTAAAACAAGTGAAAAGTTACGAGTCGGTAATTTGCGTTCCGAGCGGAAATTTCGGCAACATAACGGGCGGTGTTTTGGCATTGAAATCAGGACTTCCAGTAAAACATTTTGTTGCGGCAACTAATGCTAACGATACCGTTCCGCAATATTTGCAGACGGGTGTTTATACGCCGAAACCGTCGGTTCAGACTATTTCTAATGCGATGGACGTTGGCGACCCGAGCAATTTTGAAAGACTTGATATGATTTTTTCTCATTCGTCAAAAGAGTTCGGAGCAACGATTTCGTCATATAGTTTTTCTGACGAGATGACGAAAAAGAAAATGAATGTCGTTTATCAGGAATACGGTTATATGCTTGACCCGCACGGCGCGGTCGGTATGTTGGGAATCGAAAAATATTTGAGGGATAATGCTCCCGATAGTCCGGGAATTTTCCTTGAAACGGCTCATCCGGCTAAGTTTCTTGACGTTGTAAAAAGTGCGGTAAATACGGAACCCGTTTTGCCCGAGGCTTTGAAAAAATGTCTTGACAAGCCGAAGACCTCAATAAAAATAGAAAACGATTATAAAGAACTTGAAAAAATTCTTTCTGAACGTTATCTATAAAAAAGTATTTTAATTAAACGTTTGACTTTCAGGATTTTGTTTTGATTATGAAAAAATAATGCAACAAAATCGAAACAAAATCCCGAAAATTACGTTTATAATTACGGACAGATTTGTTTTTCTAATTATTTATAAAAAAGTAGAAAGATGTCAGTTGAAAGCGTAATGTTTAGCGGACATATAGCGTATAATCTTTATGAGCATACTTCGCCGGAAGGTTTGGAGTATACTTATAGAGGTAATGTTAATTCTGACGTGGTTGAGAATATTCTTTCGCTTGCTGAAACTAATTTCGGCGATATGAAAGAAAAACTTTTAGTTAGAAAAAAGGTCTATTTTATCATGGTTGAAAGTCTTCAAAACATAACCCGTCATCAAGATGTTGAAGCGACGACGGCAGGTGAGAATTTTGACCAATACGGGCTTTTTATCATAAGACGCGGACGCTACGGTTATTATATAACTTCCGCCAATTTGGTTAAAAACGAACATTGTGAAAATCTTAAACAAAAACTTGACATCGTAAATTCTAAGGATTCTGACGAATTGAAAATTTATTCGCGTCAAATCCTTGCCAACGGAGAGTATTCTCAAAAAGGCGGTGCCGGTCTCGGTCTTATCGAAATTGCGCGTAAGGCAGGTAGCAAAATTAAATACGGTTTTGTGCCGACAGAATGTGGCTATTCGCGTTTTTACCAGCATATTGACGTGCTTTTCAATAAAAAAGATGCTGATAAGCCGGAAGTTAAAGAAGAAATTCAAAAGTATTCGCTTGACAAACTGATAAAATTTCATATCGGACTTCAACAAAACAAAATTTTCTTACATTACAGCGGCATTTTAAATCAGGAAAACCTTATAAATTTGCTTAGCATTTTGTCAAGGCAAATTAACGTTTCGAAAGGTCTTAGAACAAAGGTTTATTGCGTGATGATAGAACTTTTGCAGAATATTCTCGCTCATGCCGATAAGCCGGTTAAAACGCGGGAAATTCAGGGTTGTTTCGGAATGTTTTTCATACGTCAGACACCTGAACATTTGATTCTTTCGGCGGCTAATCATATTCTGACTTCTAAAATTCCCGAAACTGAAAAACTCATTGATTCTCTCAATCAAACGGATAAAGAGGAGAGGGCAAGACTTTTGACTCTGCCTGATACCAAAGGTAACGGTTTGATTGCCATTATCAACCGCAGTAAGCATAAAATTCAATACGAGTATACAAAACTTAACGATGAGTATTCTTTGTTTTCGATGACAATCTTTTTGGATAAAGATATGAAGAAAGATACTAACATGTAATTCAGCATGTTAAAAGAAATCTGAGAAAAAAATGTAATAAAATTTTGCAAGTAAAAAAAAACTTTTTACCTTTGCAGCGGTTTTTTAAGGAGGCCTCGTAGCTCAACTGAATAGAGCATTTGACTACGGATCAAAAGGTTGTGGGTTTGAATCCCGCCGAGGTCACTTTTTATTATTTGAATTAATTTATAGAGGTTTAGGCCTCGTAGCTCAACTGAATAGAGCATTTGACTACGGATCAAAAGGTTGTGGGTTTGAATCCCGCCGAGGTCACTAATAATTATGTTTTTATGGGTTGTTGGCTGTTGTATGACAGCCTTTTTTTGTATATTATGGAGCGTAAAAGTATCATAAAAATCGGTATCCTGACAATTATAGCCCTTGTACTTTTGGTGTGGGGTCTTTCGTTTTTGAAAGGCGAAAATCTTTTTAAGACTGAAAACGAATTTGTAGCGGTATATAACAGATTAGACAATCTTGCTCAAAGCAATCCCGTCTTGTTGAGCGGTTATCGTATAGGCTCGGTCAAAAGCATTGATTTTAAAGAAGAGGATAACGAATTAAAAATTTATGTCCGTTTTAAGGTTAACGATGATTTTCGTTTGCCGAAAGGTACGGTGATGAAAATCGTCAGCGTAGACATTATGGGGACAAAGGGTGTTGATGTTATCCGTCCGAAAAATTTTACGGGTTATCACGAAAACGGCGATACGCTTATAGGTGTAGTTGAAGGCGGAATTATTGATCAACTTTTGGATTTGATTATGCCGATGAAGGACGATTTAGCGGGAATGTTGCTGACAACCGACTCCGTTATGCACGCCGTTAACCGACTTCTTAATCCTCAGAATATCAATTATATAGAATCGGGTTTGAGAGACCTTCAAGAAATTTCGGGAAATTTAGCAGGAAAAATGTTGCTTGTTGATACAATGCTTGTTAACTTTACGAAACTAAGCCGTACAATGGGAAAAAACAGCGGAAATATTGATCGCGCGATTCAAAATTTTGCGGCTTTGAGCGATACTTTGAATGCTTTGGAACTTTCAAAAACGCTTGACGAGGCCAGGACGGCTTTGCAAAATGTTAATACGTTGCTTAATACGGTTAATGCTTCTGACGGAACGGTTCAAAAATTTTTGACAACAGACACCGTCTATAACAATGTAGAGAGGTTGACGACCAAACTAAATACTTTGATTGACGATTTTGAGAAACACCCGAAAAAATATATTAATCTTGCTATTTTCGGCGGAAAAGAAAAGAAAAAATAAAACAAGGCTGTCATTAAAAAAAGACAGCCCTGCTAAAAAAACTAACCAACCTAACCTAACTAATTTATTGTCAATTAATATAAACCAATTAACGTGCCAAATTTTTTGAAAAAAATGAAAATTCTGCTTCATGCCTGTTGTGCGCCTTGTAGTGCGCCTATTTTGGAAAAACTTATCAATGACGGCATAAAACCTGCAATTTTTTATTATAATCCTAATATTTTTCCGCAAGAGGAATACGAAATTCGCCGTAACGAATGTGAAAAATATTCTGAGAAACTCGGTATCGAAATGATTGAAGGCGACTATAATCACGACGAATGGCTGAGAGAAATTTCAGGACTTGAAAACGAACCCGAAAGGGGAGGGCGGTGCTTGAAATGTTTTAAAATGCGGCTCAAAAAAACGGCACAAATCGCCGCAGAACGTGGTTTTGACACGATTGCAAGCACTTTGTCGTCTTCGCGTTGGAAACGTCTTGATCAAATTGACGAAGCAGGAGAATTTGCCGTCAAAGGTCTTGAAACCGTAAGTTATTTAGCAAAAAACTGGCGTAAAGGCGGACTTCAACAGCGCAGAAACGAACTCTTAAAGGAAAACGGTTTTTATAATCAACTTTATTGCGGTTGTGAGTTTTCGATTAGGAAAACAGTCACGTCTGATACTAAATAACTTCGCTTATTTTTTCTCAAACTTTTTGAAAACGATTTCTATAATAAGGCTGACTAAAACGTAAATACAAGCATAAACAGCCGTTTTGAAAATAAAATCTTTCGGAATTAAGTGCTGAGGAAAGTATTTATTGAAAGCCAATATCGCTAAAATCGCAAAAACAATCCTTAAAATGTGTTTTACGACATCAAGCCATGAAATATGGAAATTAATATTGAGTTTTTTCATATCCGTTATAAAAAGCGAAAATCCGGCGATTTCACATCGGCGGATTTTCCATTAGGGGAATTAGATAAATTTCTATATAAGTAAATATAACAAATAAAAAAAAATGTGACCATGCTGAGGCTCGAACTCAGGACCCCATCCTTAAAAGGGATGTGCTCTACCAACTGAGCTACATAGTCCACACTAACATAATCATTTTTTTGTGACCACGCTGGGGCTCGAACCCAGGACCCCATCCTTAAAAGGGATGTGCTCTACCAGCTGAGCTACGTAGTCCGACCAAAAAACAAAAAATAAAAACCGTCTAAAATTTTTAAACAAAAATAAAACTTATGTGACCATGCTGAGGCTCGAACTCAGGACCCCATCCTTAAAAGGGATGTGCTCTACCAACTGAGCTACATAGTCCGCCGATTTTTTCTTTTTGCGGTGCAAAGGTATGGAGAATTTTTATTCCTACAAAATTTTTTTATACTTTTTTACAAAAAAAAATTTTTTTAGTATATTAACTCTTTGATTATCAAAATAAAAAAAAATAATTTTCGTTGCTAACGTTTTTTTCTCAGAAAAAATGTTTTTATTAAAATAAAAAATATTACTTTTGCAGCGTAGAATTTAAAAAACGAAACTTTAATTAAATTTTATTATAGAATGAAAAAGCATAATTTTTTCGCAGGACCGTCAATACTTCCCGACTATACCGTGGAAGAGACTGCAAAAGCAATCATGGATTTTAACGGCACAGGTATTTCCCTGATGTGTATGTCTCACAGAGACAAATCATTTGATGCTGTTATGAACAGAGCCGTTGAACTTTTCAAACAAGTCCTTAACATTCCTTCCGGCTACTCGGTTATTTTCTTGGGTGGCGGTGCAAGTTTGCAATTTGCAATGGTTCCGATGAACCTCTTGCGTACAAAGGCTTTTTATGTTAACACCGGTACATGGGCTAACAAAGCCGCTAAGGAAGCAAAACTTTTCGGCGAAGTAGATGACCACGTTTCAAGCAAAGAAGCAAATTACACATACATTCCCAAAGGTTTTGAAATCCCCAAAGATTGTGATTATATGCACATTACAACCAATAACACAATCTACGGAACCGAAGTTCTCGAAGATTACAATTCTCCGATTCCCGTTGTTGCCGACATGAGTTCGGATATTTTCTCTCGTCCTTTGGACGTTAGCAAATACGGTCTTATCTACGGTGGCGCACAGAAAAACCTTTCTTGCGCAGGCGTTACTTTCGTTATCGTGAAAGACGAACTTTTGGGCAAAGTTGACAGAGCAATCCCGACAATGCTTAACTATCAGACACATATCGAGAAAAATTCTATGTTCAACACTCCTCCGGTTGTTCCTATCTATGCAGGCGTTAAAACCCTCGAATGGATTATCAAAGAAGGCGGCGTTGAAGAAATGGAAAAACGCGCTATCGCAAAATCAACAAAACTTTACGACGAAATCGACCGCAACAAATTATTTAAAGGTACGGTTCAGAAAGATTCTCGTTCGAGAATGAGCGTATGTTTTGTTATGAACGAAGAATACAAAGATTTGGAAGCCAAATTCTTAGACTTCGTAAAAGCAAGAGATATGGTCGGCTTGAAAGGACACCGTTCGGTAGGTGGTTTCAGAGCTTCGCTCTACAACGCACTCCCGATGGAAAGCGTTGACGCTTTGGTTCAAGCAATGAAAGATTTTGAAAAAGAAAACTAAAATAAAGAAATGAAAATATTAGTTGCAACAGAAAAACCGTTTGCTAAACAAGCAGTTGACGGTATTAAAGATATAGTTGAAAAATCGGGTAACACTTTCGCATTACTCGAAAATTACACTGATAAACAGCAGTTGTTGGACGCAGTTGCAGACGTTGACGCTGTTATCATCCGTTCTGACAAAGTTACGGCTGAGGTTCTCGATGCTGCTAAAAACCTTAAAATCGTAGTTCGCGCAGGTGCAGGTTACGATAATGTTGACCTCGAAGCCGCTACTAAAAAAGGTGTTGTCGTTATGAACACTCCGGGTCAAAACTCTAACGCAGTTGCTGAACTCGTTTTCGGTCTTTTGGTTTTCGCCGTTAGAAACTTCTACAACGGAAAATCAGGTACGGAACTCAAAGGCAAAAAACTCGGTATCTTGGCTTTCGGTCAGGTCGGCAGAAACGTTGCAAGAGTTGCAAAAGGTTTTGATATGGAAGTTTATGCTTACGATGCTTTCTGTCCGAAAGAAGTTATCGAACAGGCTGGCGTTAAAGCAGTTGATAATCAAGATGCTTTGTTTGAACAGTGCGACATCGTATCGCTTCATATTCCCGCAACGGCTGAAACCAAACAGTCAATCAACTACGCTCTTTGTTCAAAACTCAAAAAAGGCGGAATCGTTATCAACACCGCAAGAAAAGAGGTTATCAACGAAGACGAATTGATAAAACTTATGGAAGAACGTACTGATTTGAAATACATTACGGACATCGCTCCTGACAAAAACGAAGAATTTGCCGCAAAATTTGCAGGCAGATATTTCGCTACGCCCAAAAAGATGGGTGCTCAGACGGCGGAAGCCAACATCAACGCGGGTCTCGCCGCGGCGAACCAGATTGTTGACTTCTTCAAAACCGGCAATAAGAAATTTCAAGTCAACAAGTAGAATTTTAATGTTTTAGCGAAAGGGAGGCCGGAAAAACCTCCCTTTTTTGTTAATTTTAATAACTACGAAAATCACTAAAATCACTAAATTTTTTTCGTGCTTTTCGTGTTTTTCGTAGTTTTAAAAAAAATTATAGACTATGTCAACAGTAAAACCATTTAAGGGTTTGCGCCCCGACAAAAAAATAGCGGACAAACTTTCTTGCCTGCCTTACGACGTTATGAACTCAAAAGAGGCGGCTAAAATGGCGGAAGGAAATCCGTATTCGTTTTTGCACGTAACCCGCGCTGAAATCGATTTGGACGAAAATATCGACCCTCATTCAGAAGTCGTTTATAATAAGTCGATTGAAAATTTCAAAAAGTTTCAAGACGAAAAATATCTCGTAAAAGACTCTGAGCCAAAGTTTTACATTTACGCTCAGACGATGAACGGCAGAACTCAGTACGGAATTGCGGGAGCGGCTTTTTGCGAGGATTATCAAAACGGAATCATCAAAAAACATGAACTTACCCGTCCCGACAAAGAGGACGACCGTATGGTTCACATCAGAGAAATCAACGCTAATGCTGAACCCGTATTTCTCTCGTACCGCGCTGTACCTGAGATAGATGCAATCGTTAAAAATATTACTGACAATCAACAACCCGAATACGATTTTACTTCAAACGACGGTTTCGGGCATAAATTTTGGGTTATTGACGACAAAGCAACAAACGAAAAAATCGAGAAACTTTTTGCGGAAAAAGTTCCCGCGCTTTATGTCGCTGACGGTCATCACCGCACGGCAGCCGCTGCAAGGGTCGGTCTTGAAAGAAAAGCCAAGAATCCGAACCACACTGGCAAAGAAGAATACAATTATTTCTTAGCCGTGATTTTCCCCGATAACCAGTTGAAAATCATGGACTACAACCGTGTCGTAAAAGATTTGAACGGTCTTTCTGAGCAGGAATTTTTAGAAAAACTTTCAAAATCGTTTGAAATCTCTGACAAAGGAATAGAAGTTTATTCTCCGCAAAAACTTCACGAGTTTTCAATGTATCTCGGCGGAAAATGGTTTAAACTTTCGGCAAAAGAAGGCACTTTCAACGATTCTGACCCGATAGGCAGTCTTGACGTTACCGTTTTGACGGAGCAAGTTCTTGAACCACTGTTAGATATAAAAGATTTAAGGACGTCAAAACGTATAGATTTCGTAGGCGGAATACGTGGTCTCAAAGAGTTGAAAAAACGTGTTGATTCGGGCGAAATGAAATGTGCTTTCGCACTTTATCCCGTCAGCATGGAGCAACTTTTGAATATTGCCGACACGGGCAACATTATGCCGCCAAAGACGACTTGGTTTGAACCCAAACTCCGCAGCGGTTTGGTAATTCATACTTTGGATTAGTATAAGAACTACGAAAAACACGAAAAACGCGAAAAAAATATAAATTTTAGTGTTTTTAGTGCTTTTCGTAGTTAAAAAATAAAATTTAAATAGTTAAAGATTATGAAAAAGTTTTTGTTATTAGCAGTAGCCGCGATTTTGGCGGTTGCAATGTTTCCGACGGATTGTGCCGCCCAGAAAAAGTCAAGAAAAGAACTCAAAGCCGAAGCAAAAGCGGCGGCAGATTCAGTTGCAGCACTCGAAGCCTCTCTTAAAGAAGGCGTTGCAGAAATGACATTCAAATATACCGACCATAATTTCGGAACTATGGAACAGGGTTCGGACGTTTCTTTCAACTTCGAGTTTGTCAACACGGGTAAAAACGATTTGATAATCAACAATGTAGCAACGTCATGCGGCTGCACGACACCCGAATGGACACATCAGCCCGTGCCGTCAAAAACACGCGGCTCGATAAAAGTTAAGTATGATTCAAACCGAATCGGAAATTTTTCAAAGACGATTACGGTTTACAGTAATGCAACAAATTCCCCCGTCGTGTTGACGATTAGGGGAAATATCACAGTTAAACAGAATTAAAAAACATGCCTAAAATTTCAAAGACGGGACGTTTGATGCCCGCCTCACCGATTAGAAAACTTGTGCCTTACGCTGAGCAGGCAAAAAAAAGTGGAGTAAAAGTTTATCATTTAAATATCGGTCAGCCCGATATTCACACGCCGGAGAACGCTTTGGCGGTATTGAAGGAATATAACGGAAAAGTCGTTGAATATTGTCATTCAGCGGGTTTGGAAACGTACCGTGTCGCCTTGACAAAATACTATGAATCAATAGGAATTGAGGTTAATCCCAATCAGATTATGGTAACTTTCGGCGGTTCGGAAGGTTTGATTTACGTTCTTATGAGTTGTTTTGACGCGGGCGACGAAATGATTGTCCCCGAACCTTTTTACACGAATTACAATTCTTTTGCAACGATGGCGGGCGTGAAAGTTGTTCCCGTGCCGTCAAGTTTTGAAAACGGTTTTGCACTGCCGCCTATTAGCGAATTTGAAAAAAGAATCACCGACAAAACACGTGCGATTTTGATTTCAAATCCTAACAATCCGACGGGTTATCTGTATTCAATGCAGGAACTTTTGCAAATCAGAGACCTCGCTTTAAAATACGATTTATATGTGATTTCGGACGAGGTTTACAGAGATTTTTGTTATGACGGAACGCGCCATATTTCAGTAATGCAGATTGCGGGCTTAGAAAATCACGCTATCTTAATTGATTCAACTTCAAAGCGTTACAGTGAGTGCGGAATACGTGTCGGCTTTGTCGTAACAAAAAATCAAGATGTTTTGGATACGATTATGAAATTTGCGCAAGCCAGACTTTCACCGCCGTATTTCGGACAGTTAATCGGAATGGCATCGCTTGATACTCCGAAAGAATATTTCGACGAGGTAAGAGCAGAATACGTTAAGCGCAGAAACTGTTTGATTAACGGTCTGAATAAAATTCCGGGCGTAAGATGTCCTATGCCGAAGGGAAGTTTCTACACGATGGCGAAATTGCCGATTGACGATTCAGAGATTTTCTGCCGTTGGATGTTGGAAACGTTCCGTTATGAAAATCAGACGGTTATGATGGCTCCGGCAGCAGGTTTTTACGCTACACCGGGTCTTGGTCGCGACGAAGTACGTTTAGCATACGTGATTAACACCGATGACTTGGAAAAAGCGTTAATTTGTTTGGAAAAAGGTTTGGAAGAATATCCGGGAAGGACGATATAGTTTTTCAAATGGATTGTCTAAAAAGGTCTTTTTAGACAATCCATTTAAATTATTAACATTATGAATTTAATCACGGTTTTAGGTCCGACTGCATCGGGCAAAACATCTTTTGCAGCAAACCTCGCTTACGCACTCGGCACTGAAATTATCAGCGCGGATTCGCGTCAGGTTTATCGCGGAATGGATTTAGGTACGGGCAAAGACTTGGACGACTATACTATAAACGGCAAACAAATTCCGTATCATCTAATTGACATCTTAAACGCCGGCGAAAAATACAATGTTTTCCGCTATCAAAAGGACTTTTTTGATGCTTTTAAAACCATTCCTACTACTCCGATTCTTTGCGGCGGCACGGGGCTTTATTTGGAATCGGTCATAAGAAATTACCAGTTAATTGACGTTCCGGCAAATCCTGAATTGCGACAAGAATTAGAAAAATATTCGTTAGAAGAGTTAAAAGAAATGCTTGCAAAAATGAAAACCCTTCATAATGATACGGACACTGACACTAAAAAACGCGCAATCCGAGGCATTGAAATAGAGACCTTTATCCGTGAAAATCCCAAGGTAGTCCCTTCTTATCCTAAAATTGACAGCATAATTTTCGGCATAAAAAATCCGAGGGACTTAGAGCGCGAAAAAATAAAACTTCGCCTTGAAGAACGTCTCAGAAACGGCATGGTTGACGAAATGAAAACCCTTATGAATAGCGGTGTAAAAGAAGAAGATTTGATTTATTACGGGCTTGAATATAAGTACGTTACACTTTATGCTGTTGGTAAAATTTCGTATGAAGAAATGTTTGAGCAACTTTACATTGCGATTTGTCAGTTTGCTAAACGTCAGATGACATGGTTTCGCCGTATGGAGCGCATGGGAATGAGAATTTTATGGATTGACGCTCGGCTGCCTATGGAGAGAAAAATCAAATTTGCGTTAGAGATGATAAAAAGGGGCTGTCTAAAAAGTCCTCTTAACGAAAAATAGCAGGGAAGAGTCAAAAAAATTTGGCATTTTGGGGTAATGGACAAATATTAGGCTAAAATCTTTGTAACAATTATAATAATCAATTAGTTATATCGTTTTATTGTTATGATGAAAAAAATGTCCGTTTTGTGATGGCCCAATCACGAAGAAAAATGGCATGGTAAAAGGGCGTCAATTGTATAAATGCCATGCTTGCGGTCGCCAATTTTTGGGCGGCAAAAGGTTGAATCCGCAGGAATTATACTGTTGATAAAGTTTGTAAACAATGAAACGGTTTCTGATTATGTCAGAGGCATCGCCCGCATAGTAACTCGTGGCATCAAAGTTTCAGCCATAGTCTGCGACGGTCGGAAGGGTATTGTACGGGCATTCCCTGAAATTCCAGTTCAAATATGTCAGTTCCATCAGGTCAAAAACGTCACCAAATACCTGACTAAGAAGCCCAAAACGGCTGCTGCAATAGAGCTTAAAGCCGTTTCAGCCGCACTTGTCCATTGTAGCGAGAAAGAGTTTACTGCATTGCTTGACAGATGGTATACAAAATGGGGACAGATTCTTAACCCAACTTTGACCCCCAAAAAAAATTTTAGTGATTTTTCGTAAATATTTCGCCTACAAATTTGACATAACATACTGAAAATCAGCAATGGCATTAATTTGTATCACTCCAAAATGCATTTGTAGTACACAGCAAAGTCGTAGCAAAACATTATATTTGCGGCCGTTATGCATTTTATGTCACAGCTAAGATATAATCCGAGGACTCACAAAGACGAGA
>JAFPZK010000063.1 GCA_017417315.1 Bacteroidales bacterium | reverse complement strand
GGCGAGATGGACTCCCTCATCGGACAGTCCACCAACCTCGATGACGAACCCGTGACACCCTAAACCAAAATCGCATTTTCGGTTGTTTGATCAGTTTTTGAAAGCCGTTGCAGTTTGTGACGGCTTTTTTTGTAGTTTTGCCGCATGGTTTTTATTTATCGGACGTATGGAAGATTTAGAAAAAATTGAAATAGATGACATTGTGAAAAAAGCAAAAGTATGCGAGTTGGTAGAAGATTTTAAATCAGCATGTCAATATTATCAATTATCAGCCTTAAAAGGAGATAGAAAATCATTTCAAAAACTAATAACGTATTATTCGAGAGAAAAATACAATAGAGATGTGCGAAGTGCCATTTATTGGTTGGAAAAATATATCAACACCTTCTCACATGCGACTAATAACACAAAATATGAGTTTAAGTTAGGCGCTATGTTCGCTAATTGTTTTTTTTCCGATCAAACGAAAAATGATGAAGACAGGAAAAAAGCCATTTATTGGTTAAGAAAATCATACGAACACCGCCAGTCTGAAACAAATCAAAAAATGTTGTTTGATGGCGGAGTTTATTTATATAAACTCGGTGACTATGTGTTTTCCTATGCTATTTTTGATGCGATTTCCAAATCCTCTTTTCATCCGAAATATCTCCCGTTGTATTTGGGGAAATGCTTTTTGTTTGGAAACGGTGTAAGAAAAAACACTGATAAAGCATTTGTTTTACTTCAAGAGGCAGCTAATAATAATTGCCCATCCGCACAATCTTTGCTGTTAAAGTATTTCAATACAAAGAAATAATTAGTACGAAAACAGTCTGCTATGTTTAATTGGTTTTTGCGAGAACAAGAAAAGGAAAAACATTTGGAAGAAGTCAAGAAACGCATACTTGATGAAGAAAACGACAGACTTCCCATGACAATTCAAGAGCTGGAGGATGTGGAAGATATTACTATTGATGACCTTTCTTTTTCGGAAGACCCTGGATGTTCCTATACTGCATATCTTCATACCACATGGGAAGTATTTGTATTGCGTGGAAGCGGATTTTTTGAGTTTGGACAGCCTCGCCCGGCCAATAATCTTGAACTTGTCAAGAGACGAATTTATGTTCGTGTTCATATTTTTGAAATTGGCATTTCATTAGAATGGAAAACAGGATGGCTTGAAGCCTACAAAGAACACATGAGAAAAATCGAAGTATATGATTAAGCCGTTGCTAATTGTAACGGCTTTTTTTGTAGTTTTGCCGCGAATATAATTTTAATATATGGATACAATAACCTGCCCCAATAGATTGTGTGGCAAAGAATTGAGTGCCGAATTTACTAAATGCCCTTTTTGTGGAACATCATTAGACTCACAGACGAGGGGAGAATTTGAAGCTAAATACGAAAAATCAAAAATTAGAGTGACAACGACAAACTCAATAGATAATTTCGAGATTGTAGAGTACCTTCCCGTCGTCACATCAAATGCAGTTATCAGTTCCAATGTCGTAAAGGAGTTTTTTGTTGGCTTCAGGGCATTTGTTGGAGGGTTCTCGGGTAAGTATAAAGAAATGTTAGATACTGCATTTAATACGGCATTGGACATGTTAAAAAGTAATGCTGAATTTTTACAAGCGAATGCTATAGTCGGCTTGAAAGTTGATTTCGGCAATATTTCTTCTGATGTTACATCAAATATGTTTATGATATCCTTATCTGGAACTCCAGTCAAAACCCGTCCAATACCAAATTATAACAAGTTTAGATTTCTCCATGAACTTAAAACATATTTTGAACAAGGAATGATGTCAGAAAATGAATACCAAAATGAGTGCAGGAAGATAGAAGAATTATATTCTTAACATTTTTTGGGCGACCGGGCACGCTTTCCGCTCGAATTTCGTCCTTACGTCCTCATAACCGCTGCAATCGTTGTCGCGGTATTAAGGTAAACAAAAACGCGGTCAAACAGCACGACTGCGTTTTTCTTATGCCGTTCCATAGCGTGACAGATGTTTAAGCCATCTTTGGCCACAAACAGGAGCAATCGAAAGCAGGGAAGTTATAGACAAGGCACCATATACAGCGGTATGTAGAGATAATCCCCATCCCGTTCAACATCACCTGTGTGAACGATATAGGCTTGCGACAGATGAGCTGAGTATTTCTTGAGGCATTTCTCCATTGAGACGGTGGAGAATCCGGTGGAGGATTTCACCTCGATGGGCGAAATGTTATGTCGGCTGGTAATCGTGCTTTTCGCGATGAGAAAGTCTATCTCCATCCGATCGTCCTTGTT
>JAFPZK010000062.1 GCA_017417315.1 Bacteroidales bacterium | reverse complement strand
GTTGGAAATTTTCTGTCAAGATTATGTATCTTCCGAATCAGACCAACTGCTTGAATTTGACGATTTTGAGCATCGTTCTGAGGAGTTTAAAGAATTGGCACGACCATTACAATATGCAGTTTCCGACCCAAAAGTTAGAAAGGTAATGACCATTGAAGATGAGATGTCAATCCATTTTCAAAATGTAAAATACGTAACTGACGAAAACGAGGCATTACATATTTTAGTAGAACAAAGTCAACAAAAATTGCAAGAAAGCCGTCAACAATTACAAGAAAAAGATAGTCAATTACAAAAAAAAGATAGTCAGTTGCAGGAACAGAAATCTCAGTTGCAGGAAAAGGACTCGCAAATTAATGCAATTTTGTCTATTTCTGTTAAAACATTTTTTGCACAAGGTATGACGATAGAAGAAATTTCAAAAATTTTGAAAATTTCCGTGGAAGAAGTTGAAAAATTGAAATAAACCTTCATCAAAACCAACAAAAAACGACTACCGAAAAATGAACTTCGATAGTCGTTGTTTCATAAACTTCGTCCGAAGGTGGTTAAATTATTCCACAACTCGAACCAACCGAACCGAGTGTCTGAAAAAACGGGGATAGCCTCCGCCGTTTTCCGCCTCTTGGGAACTGAATGTAAAGAAGTCTGCACAGTTCTTATCAATAGCCGTCGCTGTCCAATAGTAGCCGCTATAACCGAGACGGCATAAGCCAACCCTCCTTCTTTACCTTATGAAGATATTTGCGGTTATCATAAAACACACTTTTCATAGGATCTTCACCTTCAAGCCATGTTTCCCAACCGAACAAATCACGAATGCTTGTTGTACCCGTATTTGCTCCTGAGTGACCAATAGTATCGTATTGATGCTCTGCAAATTGGAATTTTTGTGTGGCTGTGTTGTACTGCAAATTACCTTTTGAAAAATAAACTTTCTTCGTGTCAGAAACGGAAAATACACCAGAAATAATTTGTTAAACAAAAAAATCCCTTGCGGACAACAGCAATAAAACTATTGTCCGCAAGGGATTCGTAAAATTTTTCAGAGGAAGTAAATTGTAAAGTGCTTTTTACCCCCTTTGATTTACGTTTTGTAAAGTTTGATATATATTAGATTTTTTCATCTTTATTCGTATTGGTTTATTTTCGGCGGCAAAGTAAAATTAAATAATTTTAACAAGCAAGGATTTATGGTTAAGTTAGTGTTAAGAAATTACTTTTCCACTACCCATTTATCTATCGTTCTGACATTGTTGTCTGACGAAATGTTTACGCCGATTTTGATGATTTCACGACCGTCGTATTTGTAAGGTATGGCGTAATTTTTTGAATTTATTTGCGCCAACGCCTGCTCAGCCGTGCCGTCAACTTTGAGTTCTAAGACAAAGATGTTTTTGGCGTTTTTGATGACAACATCTGTCCGCCCGACGGCAGTGTTGACCTCTACCTCGGTGTAAAATCCGAGCCACGTAAACATCACGTAAAGTATTGTCTGAAAATGCTTTTCTTCCTTGTTGTTGAGGACATTGGGAATCGTTATCAGAAAGTCCTTCAAGAAAGTGAAAGCCTCGTCAATCTGTCCTTCTTTTAAGGCAAAATAAAAGTCCGTCATATAGTTTTTGCCCGATGACAAATTTTGCGGATAGAAATAGTAATGTATCATATTCTGCATCATTCCCACCCGGACTTCGTTGTTAGGATAGTCAAGGACATACTGTTTACGTTCGGGAAGATAACCTTTGATTGTCAAATAGCCCGCCTGATAGAGAATCGACCAAAGGCTGTCGTAATCTTCGGGCGAAACATCGAAATCATCAGCAAACAATGTCTTCGGCACAAGCCTCTTAATGTCGGCGTTATGACGCTTCAAATGGTCGATGATATACGACGACGTAGCCGTGCCAAACCAGTGGTTGTTGAGTTTTCCCTCGGCAAAGGCGTTAACAATACTTGTAGGATTGAACATCGCAGGTGAGTTTTCGCTGAAATGATAACAATCGTACTGAAAAATCAATTGTTTCATCATTTCTTCGTAGGTGCAATGGTGTTTTTCTGCCAAAACTTCGATGTCCTCTTTAAAGTAACGATGAAGTTCGTCGTGAGTAATGCCGCAAATGTCAGAGAATTGATCCCACATCGAAAGTTTTTCGAGGTTGTTGATTGTTGAAAAAATCGAGACCTGCGAAAACTTCGATATTCCCGTGATGAACACAAAACGCTCATCTTTTTCCAAGACTTTCAGTTGTTGATAGACCTCTTGAAGTTTGGGTTTGACATCTTTTAGTTTTCCGTCGTAAAGGTGAGCATTTAGCGGCGCATCATATTCGTCAATCAGCACAACGACGTTTCTGCCCGTCTGCGCCTTGGCGGTTTTTATAATGTTATAAAAGCGCGAACCATTGTCAAGTTTTTCATTGGGCGGAATTGAATATTTTGTTTCATATTCGACGAGTTGAGTTGCAATAGCACCCGAAATTTTGTCAATGTCAACGTCCTTTACCGCCGACATATCAAGTTTTATGACGGGATATTGTATCCAATCCTTTTCATACTCCGAGATTTTCAAGCCTTTAAAAAGTTCTTTCTTGCCCTCAAAATATGCGTGTAACGTATTCACTAACAACGATTTGCCGAATCGTCGCGGTCTTGAAAAAAACACAAACTTCCTACTGCCAATCATCTCGTACATTCTTTCTGTTTTGTCAACGTATAAAAAGCCTTCGTTGATGATTGACTCGAAGTCTGCCCTGCCTGTGGGATATTTATGTGGTGTTGCCATAGTCTTTTCCCATAAAATTAGTTTGCGCAAATGTAGCAAAAGTTTTTTATAAAACAAAACAAACACCGTCCGAAAATTTTTTCTTTCAAAATCTCGGACGGCGGATAAATGTTGTATATTGCAAATAAACTATTGCGATACACTACGAACAAGTCGAATAGTGTATCGCAATGTTTTGTAAGAACCTATCTCAGTAGTAATTTCTGGCGATGTGAAGTACAATTTGTCATATACTGATTTTGAAAGGGATAATTTTACCCCCCCATGTAAGGTATCCTGCACTTTTATTGTATTTTGAGTTACTTTTAACATTTTATTGTTGTTTTTAGTGCCAAAGTAAAGAAAAATTTTAAGTTGTGCAAATAATTTTTGTTTTCTTTTTTCCGAAAATTTTTCTTAACTTTGCGAATGAAACTAAATTTGGAAATTTTTTGTATCAAAAAAATACTTTGTCATGGCACAATTAATTGCAAATCCGATTTACGATTCGGCATTCAAATATATGATGCAAAACGAGCGGGCTGCTACCGTTTTGCTTGAAAATCTTCTTGATAAAGAGATACT
>JAFPZK010000061.1 GCA_017417315.1 Bacteroidales bacterium | reverse complement strand
TGGAAAATGTGTGCTAATTCTTTCGTAAACGACACCTTCATCAACAATTTTACGAATTATGGAATCGCGGAAATTTTCCTTGTCCAAACGGATAAGATGGTCAAGTTTCGGATAGTCAATCATCGCGTTAGGAACGTACATGTTTTCCGGAAACTCTTTGTTTTTGATATAATAACTCAAATATTCTAACGTCATCATTCCGTTGAACATCTTGGGTTCATTCCGCACGAAACTATTATACGAAAAGCAATAATTGTCGCACCACGGTTTTATCACTTCAACCATATTTTTAGCCACCGTATCGGGTTCGCCGTCTATCATACCTGCTGACACATAATACTTTATCATTTCGGTAATTTCGCTTTCAGAAAATCCGAACATCTGATTATAACCCGGCTCATTTGAAGCGTATGTGGCAATATTAAAACCGCTTGTAAGGTCGTCAAGGGTTACGGGCGAAACTCCCGTAATAAATATGCGTTCAAAGTTACCTTTAAATTTCTTGAAAATATCCCTATAAAAACCTTCGCCGTGAGTGATAGTCTTGTATATATCAGCACCTTTCAGCGACCACACGGTGTTGGTAAAATTATCATATTCGTCAAGAATAAGATAAAGGTGATAACCATGAAGTTTTGCTTCGTTGGCTATTTTGTTGATTCTTGCGGTAACGACTGGTTCTTTGTTGATTCCCTTTGCATATCCCGGATAATACATATCCTCGTATTTTTGAACAAAATATGCCAATCTACCTGCTAAATAACTATTGAATTTTACTTCCAAATCCTCAATCGTTCCGCCTACTTGTGAAAAATCAAGTGTCAGTACTTGATAATAATTTCTCCATTTAGTAGGGTGTTCGTGAATATATAATCCCGAAAAAAGTTCATCGAAATCATCTTTCGCCTTAACGTCGTAGTAACTCTCTAACGTGCTGAGAAACAAACTTTTACCGAATCTGCGCGGACGGACGATAAGCATAAAGTGCGAGTCTTTTTCTATTTTTGGAATGTACATTGTCTTATCCACATAGTAAAGGTTTTCGCGTCTTATTTGCGCAAAATCATATATCCCTGATGGTAAAAGTTTTACTTCGTCTTCCATAACCGTAAAGTTTTATTTTTTGCAAAAATACAAAAAAATATCAAAATCTTACGCCGAGGATAAAAAGTTTTCAAATTTCCTCTATTTTCTCCACTTCAAACCCTTTGAAAACCATCACAATTTTATGCAGTTTTGACGTGCCAATCATTTTTATAATCTGAGCATCGGCTGCGTAAAGTTTTAATTGCTTGGTAGCGGCTTCTAACGCCTCTGTTGTGTCCTTTTCCGTTGTCGAAGCGGCAGTGTACTTAAATTCAACTATGTAACAGTGGTTCACAAAGTTGAAACGCTTGTCGGGCATAAGAAATAAGTCGCCGTAACCGTGATTGAGTTCTATTTCGGGTTTCATCAAATAGTAAGGATTCAGCGACAAATATGCCATAAAAAAGCCTTGAATATTTCGCTCGCCTTCAATGGAATTGCGGTTTACGGCAACTTCTTTGTACATTTTGGCGATGTAAGAAAACATTTCGGCATAGTTGCCGTCAATAGCGGCATTGTCAAAAGCAGTATTAAGATGTTCTATATTGATATGCACATATTTATCATATTCTTCCATTATGTACTTGTAATACTGCGTTCTAACATTATT
>JAFPZK010000060.1 GCA_017417315.1 Bacteroidales bacterium | reverse complement strand
TTTTGAAGTACAATTCTCCGCTTTCAAATTATGCTTCCTGAAATACGGAAGTTGAACTTTCCAATATTCTTGAAGGTTTGAAGATATTTTATGGGTTTCCTCATTCATCCAACAATTCCGAGCAATCTTCTGGCTCTCGTTCGGGTCATAAAAATTCATTATGAAAACACCGATAACTCTGCTGATTGCAAAATCCCAATCTTCTAAATCCGCCGCTGCTCAACTGATTGTCATTAGTAGTTTTATTAAATTCCATCTAATATTGTTTTTGATTTGTTGCAAAGATAATGTTTTTTTATTAAATTCACAAAGGAGATTCTAAATAAGCCCTTGCGATTTTTATCTCACCGTAAGAGAATTTGTTTCCGCTGACGATTTCCTTGTCTGTTAAGTTCGGATATTTGCGGATAAAGCCTGCAAGTTCTTCCAAACGCTCACTTGAAATAAGGTTTTCGGCTGAAACTTCGCCGCTTGAAACGTATTTTGCCAAATGTCCCAAAACCGTTTCAACGGAGATTTTTCTGCTCTCAGCAATCCTCTGGATAGTCCCGCCGTTAAGATAGAGCCGCAAAGTTTTTTCCTGAGTTGACAGACTTTCGTATTCCGCATCTTCGAGTTCTTTTTGCGGAATGTCCTCGCCCAATTTTTTCAAAACAGAAAGAATATCTTTGGCATATTTTTTTGCCTTGCCGCCCATGCCTTTTATTGCAAGCAGAGCCTCTGTCGTGTGCGGTTTTTTGTCGGCAATCTCTTGAAGCGTTTTCGTAGAAACGATTTCCCTCTCGTCAACGTCGTAATTATCAGCAACTTGTTTTCTCCACTCTACCAACGCAGAAAAATGTTTCGAGCCTTTTTCTTTCGGAGCAACGGACTTTTTAACTTTTTTCAAACCGTCAGGCATCGAGAGTTTCGCCTTTTGAGAATAGTACGAAGTTACGGAAAATTTGTCTTTGCAAAAGTCCAAAACCGCTTTTTTGAAACTATAAATAAAAAGCATATTTTGAGCAGCCTCGGCGATTTTTTCCAATTTTGTTTTGTCGTCCGAGACAAAATCGAAATTTTCTATTCCGCTGTCCAACAGAGTTTTGCATTTGTCCAAATAATACGAACAACCGTTGCGGATTCTTGACAAAAGGTTTTCTTCCTTATCGATGTTTTCCGACAAAGCATAGTTTGAACGGATAAACTTCAAAAACTTTTCCGAAACAACAACAAAGTTTTCATAAACCACCGAATCCAAACCTTTCACCGTTTTGAAATTACCAAAAACAGAGCCTCCCGCTATATCCAACTGCCGTTGAAGAGTTTTCAAAGCGTTAAAAAGCGGCAAAAAGTCGAATAAATCACCTACCGTGTCAAAAAAATAATCCCTTTTGTCGCGAATCAAAAGCGTATTGTCAGGCGTTTTCTGCTCAACGGTTTTTGAAAACGAATTAACCGTAGAATCATATATTAAATCCCTGATTGCTAACGGTTTCAACAGTATCAAACCTTCCAGAGTCCTGCATCTTGACAGCGCAACATAAACCTGTCCGTGAGCAAAACTATTAGAAGCGTCAATCATCACTTTGTCAAAAGTCAAGCCCTGACTTTTGTGGATTGTTACCGCCCAAGCCGTTTTCAAAGGAATCTGCTTAAAAACCCCCGCAACCTCTTCCGTTATTTCTTTTGTAGTTTCGTCAACGGAATATTTCATGTTTTCCCAAGCCAGCGGATTGACGGTGATTTCAAAATCGTCGCCTTTGCATTTTACCTTCACTGCGCCGTCTTCAAAGCCCGTAATTCTGCCGATTTTACCGTTATAAAAGGCTTTTTCCGACGACGGATCGTTTTTTAGGAACATCACGACAGAATCTTTTTTCAAAGTCAGATTTTTTTCCACCGGGTAAGCAGATTCGGGAAAGTCGCCTTCAACCTCAGCCGTAAAAGTCTGAACGGGCGTATCAAGTGCCAAAAGATGCGTCTGATTAATTCTGTCCGCCTGATTATTTGTCGTAACGAGGGTTACGATGTCTTCTCCGTCAAGCGGCTTAAATCCGGGACGGTATTGAGCGTTAAGTTTTTCAATCGTACTTTGATTTGCCTTTGAATCACGGATTTCGTTTAAAACCGAAATAAAATTTTCGTCTGTCTGACGGAAAACTTCGTTGAGTTCTATGCAGACGTAATTTGTTTGCTGCCAAGCCTTTGACCCGAAAAAATAAAACGTGTCGTAATAAGGGCGCAAGATTTCTGCCTCGTCGGGCGTAACAACGGGCGATAGTTGCTGCATATCGCCAATAAGCAACATCTGAACCCCGCCGAAAGGTTTGTCGCTGTTTCTGTACCGTCTCAAAACCGCGTCAACCGAATCCAAAAGGTCGGCTCTGACCATAGAAATCTCGTCAATGACAAGCAATTCTAAGGAGCGGATAATGTCGATTTTCATTTTCTGAAAATTGAACTTACGGCTCTCCTTCCGCGACATTCCCGGAATCTGCGTACCAAAAGGCAGTTGAAAAAACGAATGGAGAGTTACCCCGCCGGCATTAACCGCAGCAACGCCCGTCGGCGAGGTAACAACCATACGTTTAGGGGATTGGGCTTTCAACTCTTTCAAAAAAGTAGTTTTGCCGGTACCCGCCTTGCCGGTCAGAAAAACATTTCTGCCGGTATAAAAAAGGTAATTGAACGCTAATTCTAATCTTTCATTTAACTTGAATCCGTCCATTTTTTAATCCAAAATTTTACTTGCAATATCCGCCATGCGGCTTCTTTCTCCGTGAACAAGATTGATGTGAGCAAAAAAGTCCTGACCTTTCATCTTGTCGGCAAGATACGAGAGTCCGTTTGAACGCAAATCCAAAAAGGGTGAGTCAATCTGTTCCACATCGCCGGTAAACACAATTTTCGTGCCGTCTCCCGCTCTCGTGATGATAGTTTTAACCTCGTGAGGAGTAAGGTTTTGCGCTTCGTCAACAATGAAAAACGAATTGTTAAGGCTGCGACCTCTGATGTATGCCAAAGGCGATACCAAAAGTTTTTCCTCTTTTAACATTTTGTCGATGTTTTGCGAACTTTTGGAATTAAGTCCGAGAGTGGTTTTTATGACGTTAAGATTGTCGAAAAGCGGCTGCATGTAAGGGTTGATTTTCTGCTTTTCATTACCCGGAAGATAACCTAAATCCTTGTTTCCGAGCGGTACAATCGGGCGCGAAAGAAAAATCTGCATAAATTGTTTTTCCTGCTCCAAAGCCGCCGCAAGAGCCAAAAGCGTTTTTCCCGTACCGGCTTTTCCCGTTATGGTAACAAGCGTGATTTCAGGGCGCATAAGGGCGTCAAAAACAAAAGATTGTTCAGCATTTCGAGGCATAATTCCGCTCGAACGGTGCTTGGTAACCTTGCAGATTTGATTGTCCTGCTTACTATAAAAGCACATCGCATTTGTTTTTTCGTCGCCTAACAGGAAATATTCGTTAGGCGAAAGTTCCGCCTGAATGCCGCTTTCCGTTAAATCAATAGAACCGTCTCGGTAAATTTTTGAAACGATTTCGCCGGTCGGCTCTTCTATTAATCTTACACCTTGAAAAAGTCGTTCTGCGTTTTCCACTTTGCCGGTTTTATAGTCCTGAGCCTCAATGCCTAAGGCACGGGATTTCATTCTGAGGTTAATATCCTGCGAAACCAAAATGACGTTTTTTTCGGGGAAAGTTTTTTTCTCCCAAACCGCCACTGCGAGAATTTTATGGTCAGGAATCGGCTCAGAAAACGAGAGTTGCATTTCCTTAGAAAAAGGTTTTCCGCTTGTAATGAAAAGTTGCCCTCTCCCCTCGCCCAAAGAAATGCCGTCTTCCATATTGGTACAAGTTTCAGTAAGATTATCAAGGGTTCTCATAAACTCGCGGGCGTTGAGATTGATTGTATCGTTGCCCTTTTTGAACTTGTCCAACTCTTCCAAAACGACAATCGGAACAACCAAATCGTTCTCCTCAAAATTGTATATACTTCTGAAATCGTGCAAGATAACGTTTGTATCAAGCACAAATGTTTTTTTGTTATCTTTCATAATCAAATAAGATTTTAAGGTTGAAAACTTCAAGTCTCAAATATAAAACTTTTTTTTAAAAACAACAAAAAAAATTGAAAAATAATTCTGCTTTTTCTCCAAAAAATATATCTTTGCACGTTAAATACCAAACAAAAAATGAACACATACAGATTCAAAATAGAAAACTACCATTCAATTAGCAAAGCGGACATTGCCATCAACGGCATAACGGTTTTGGCTGGCATCAATGGCTGCGGCAAAAGCACATTGGCAAGGTGGCTGTATTATATTGTGAATTTTTCAAGCAAGTTTGAAGAAGAACAAAATATTGAATATACGAAAGAAATAACTGATTTGGTTTCTAAATACAAAAATATTGATAAAAGCAAAGAGTATGATAAAATAGTATTTGCAGGAGCAATAAATACAGGTGAACCTATTATTGGTACAATAATAGGTGATATCGTTGGTATTATGCAATCAAATTTAAAAGGAATGGATTCTAATGACAAAAAACGTATTTTCAACTATCTTGGAATCAAAAAACAAAAAGGAGAATCCGATGCAGAGGCACTTGAAAGGTTTAAAAAAACACAAATAGGAAAAGCAAATAAAATTATAGACAACTATATTAAATTATTAAAAGAACGACCAATAGAAAAATTTTTCAAGTATACAGAAAAATTCGACGAGAGTGGCGAACCACAAAATTTGTCCTTCAAAGAAGACGGTGTGGAAATTATCACCCCCCCAAGACTAGGAACCATATTGGGTTTGAAAGCGGCGTATTTGATTGACACTCCAATGGCACTCAATGTCACAAAAACCAACAATCCATTTTGGAATGAACTGCGCAAATGTCTCAATACAAAAGTCGAAAATTTCGAGGCTGAAAACATCAAAGAGATTCTGTCTAAAATCCACGACATTACCGGTGGTGCTGTAATAGACAAGGTAGACATTTTTGGCAACAAAGAGCTCTCTTTCAAAAAAGCAAGCGACAACCTCACCATAAAACTTGAACAGATGGCGACGGGCATAAAGTCATTCGCCTACCTCGATAGGCTTTTGGAAAATGGCTACCTGACACAAGGCAACATTCTCATACTTGACGAGCCGGAAGCGCACCTGCACCCGCAGTGGATTGTGGAGTTTGCGAGGATGCTCGTAAAAATCCACAAAGAAACAGGGCTTTTCATCATGTTGGCAAGCCACGACCCTGACATGGTGTCGGCGATTCGTTATATAGCGGAGAAAGAAGGCGTACTTGACGACACCACATTCTATCTCGCAGAACAGAACAACAATGCCGATACGTTCAGCTACAATGAATTGGGTACAGACATTGAACCAATCTTTGCATCGTTCAACAAATCGTTTGATTTAATTGAAAAATACGGAGTTGACAATGGAATCTAAATACAAAATAGACAATCCCGCAATTATTCGTATTGACGGGTTGCAATCAATCGACATCAAAGGACTGCATACAATTCTCAAAAACGAGGGTTGTATTGACAGCGAAAACCTTTTCACCGACAATGAGAAGGCAATTGCTCTTGATGATATTCAAACACGGCTGTCTAAGCGAAATCACTCCGACAAAAAAGCATCGGCGGACATTCTGATATGCATTGTAAAAAACAAATACATACTTGCCGATGCAAAGTTCAGACAAAAGAATGTCAAAAATCTCTCGTCAAACGACCTCCGCCAAAAACTTGATTGTTCCAAAAGCCTTGTAAAAACCGACGAAATGGCATTTGGGAACGCCTTTTTTGTGCTATTTCAGAAAAACATTCTCACCGGCACTGCTAAAAGATGGCTCAAACAGCAATTCAAAAATAGTCCTCTCTACCGTTTTGAAAACGCAATAGAGTTCCATAATTATTTTGAAAACTAACAATTTCACTTTATTGCCTTTGCGACTTGTGTTGCGATTGATTTCATGCCTTTTGCAGTAGGGTGTCCCCAACGCTTTTCGATGTTTTCGAGTTGAATGTATTTTATGCCGTAATGCTTGCAAATCGTAATGGTAGACTCCACAATATCAGAGCGTAACTCGCTGTTGATGATAAAATAAATGTCAACATTCGGCAGTCTTGAAAGTGCTTCTTCCAAAAGTTTCGCCAAGGCAGGACGGTAAAAATAAAGGTCGCCGCGCTTAAAATCCGAATACTGGTATTGCCCCGTTTTAACGCCCGCCCAACTATCGTTTGTACAGCCGAAAATCAGCAAAATGTCAGGACTGCCGACCCTCGGCAAACGTGTTATAAACGAGCGCGGAGAATAGTCGTCGTCATTATAACCCGTGTAAGAAATAGTCGCACCGCTGTAAGATTCGTTTTTTTCCAAAAGATAACCGCCGTCTTTGATAAGTTGCCACCACCATGTCTGACGGACACTCAGGACATCAGAGCGCGAAGTGTCAATTTTCTGAAAATACCAAGGTTCGTTGCCTTCGGGAATGTAGCCTTCAAAGGTCGAATAAGAATCACCGAGAACAGAAATCCTCTGTTTGGTCTGCGCCGAAAGTGTCTGAAAACACAAGAGAGCCGACAATAATAAAGTCAAAAATTTGCTCATATCTAAAATCATTTTTTTTAACGCCCGAAATTACAAAAAAATTTGCAAAACGGAAATTTTTTCATAAATTTGTAGCGCAAATAAATGAACAAGTAAAAACACTATCCACCTTGAAAAAAATATTTTTGCCGCTATTATTGCTATTTTATTTAACAGCGACTCTAAAAGCACAAGATAATTATGCTGATAATTATTTGTTTTCGTACATCACTGTAAATTACGGACTTACAAATAATTTTACGGACGGAATATACAAAGACAGCCGAGGTTTTTTATGGATTTCAACCGTCGGGGGCGGACTTCTCCGTTACGACGGTTACACTTTTACCGCTTTCAACAACAGAAGTGCGTACCCGTTAAAAAGCAATTTCATAAGGGACGTTGTTGAAGACAATTTTCACAGACTTTGGATTGCCTCGGAAAGCGGTCTTGACATTATGGAACTTAAAAATTACCAAAAAAGTCCTATTTTAAACGAAGAGGAAGACGTAACGGGTGTTTTCAGTACGCCGAAAATAAAACTTTTAAAAGACTCTGGCGGACACATTTGGGCAACCTCTGCAAATTCAATAACGAGATTTGACTTAGACAGCGAAGGCAATATCATCAAAATCAATACTTTACGACAAGATACAAAAATCACTTCCCCTATAACCGCGATTTTTGAATTCGACTCCCAAATGCTTGTGGGAATCAACAATATTGTTTCTAAAATCACCGTTACCGACAAAGGCGAACTCGTAGCCGTACCGTTTTCTAACCTCTTGAAACTCGACTGCATTAATATAAAATGTATGGAGAAAAAAGAAAACGAACTTTGGATTGGCACTGATAACGGTTTAGTAAGATTTTCGCCGGAAAACGAAACCCTTAAAATTTACGTTCATTCTGACAGCAAGCCTGAATCTCTCAGCCAAAATCTGATTTCCGATTTAGCAGTTTCAAAAGACGGAGTTTTGATTGCAGCAACTCTCAAAGGCTTAAACTTTTATGACCCACTCACTGACGGTTTTAAACACGTCAATCAGAGTGAAAAAGAAATTGATTTCAGGTCGCTGAATTGTGATTTTGTCAACACTATATTTTGCGATGACAAAATCCTCTGGATAGGCACGGAGCGCGGCGGACTCAACAAAATGATAAAACCCGTACTCTCGGTAAAAAATTATCAAAACTCCGTTACTGACCAAACAACGATTTCAAAAGGTTGTGTAAATTCTATTTTTGTTGACAAAAAAGAAAACTTATGGGTCGGTGTCATAGAAGGAGGGCTTAACTTAAAAGAAAAAAATTCTGATAAGTTTCAGCACTTTACGGTAAAAGACGGGCTTTCGCACAATTCGGTAAGTTATATTTCTGAAATAGACTCCAACACCCTTTTGCTCGGGACTTGGGGCGGCGGACTTACGATTTTTGACAAAAAACAAAAACGCGGAATCAAAACCATTGACCCCGAAACCGATGAAGACAATTTAACACACGGCATCGACATACATTTTACGGGCGTTGCCATAAAAGATACCATTAACAACGGTTTTTGGATAGGCTCCACCGGCGGCATTTTTTTCTACGACCCTGCAACAAACGAGTTTACCGACTTTTTCTCGAAAGAAATACGCGAAAAAATCAACGGCTGTTTAGGCGCGACAATTACTCAAAACGGCAATCTCTTAATCGGTACGACCATCGGTCTGATAGCCATTGATTTGCATACCGTCAGAAGTAAAATCCTAAATTACAGTATAAAATATCCGAAAGTCAACGACCATACAACCGATTTTTTAAGCAAAATCACATACATATACCAGCATACTGACGGCAACATTTTTTTCGGAACCGACGGTTACGGACTTGTGGAATATAATCATGAAACCAAAAACTACGATTTCATAACTACCGACAATGCTTTGGCAAATGACATTGTCTGCCTTATTTCTCAGGACGACAACGGACTTGTATGGATAGCGACGGCAAACGGAATAAGTTGTTATTCACCTAACAGTAAACGAATTACCAATTATTATAAACATGAAGGTCTTTGCGACAATCAGTTTTTTTGGAACGGCTGTTTCAAAAATCCGTTTACCCGTAACATTTTTTTCGGCAGCATGCACGGTCTTGTTGAAATAGACCCTGAACGTTATAACAACAATCCGGCTTTAAATCAAGTTTTTTTAACGGGGCTGAAAGTCAACGACGAATATGTCCTTGCCGGCGACGGAGAATATATAAAAAGCGACATTACGAGCGTTTCAGACATTTACGTTCATGAAAAAGACCGTAGTGTTTTGTTTGAATTTTCAGCACTCGACTATCATTGGCCTGAGGCAATAGTATATCAGTATAAATTAGAGGGTTACGACCCTGATTGGAAAACCGACAAACGACACCGCAGAGCCGCGCTTTATACCAATCTCACTCCCGGAACTTATACTTTTTGCGTAAGATGTGCAACCGGTCAGGGGGATTTTTCGCAACCGACCCGCATAAGGCTTCACGTAGCAAGATATTTCTACAAACAATGGTGGTTTATGATTTTGGCTGCATTAGCAGGTTTTGCTATAATCAACTTGATTATCCGTTGGCGCGTTGAAAATTTAAAACGTCAGAAAACCCACCTCGAAAACGAAGTCAACAAACGGACGTCCGCATTAGAAAGCAAATCGGAGGAATTAGCGCGTCAAAACGAAATACTTTTCAGCCAAAACGAAGAGATTTCGCGGCAGAAAAACCAAATGGAAAAAATGACTCGGAAAATTCAGGAACTCACCGTTGACAAACTCGCGTTTTTTACCAACATAACTCACGAGTTCAGAACGCCGCTGACCCTGATAATCGGACCGATAGAACGCGCCTTGAAACTTTCAACGAATCCGAAAGTAATTGAGCAGTTGAATTTTGTTAATAACAATTCAAAACATTTGCTCTCGCTTGTCAACCAACTTATGGACTTCCGCAAAGTGGAGACGGGCAATATGCCGATTTCGTTGCAGCCGGGTAATTTTGCAACTTTTGTTGACGATGTTTTGCTGCCGTTCAGAGCCTTGGCTGAGGAAAACAAAATCAAGATAAATTGTTTTCAACATTTGAAAAATCCGTTCATAATGTTTGACCGCGAGGCGATGACAAAGATTTTAACAAACCTCGTAAGCAACGCATTGAAGTTTTCGCCGCCGGAGACCTTAGTCAACGTTTATGCCGCCTCGCTGAAAAACTCGCAAAAAGTTTACCTTGCAGTCTCAGACCAAGGCAAAGGCATAATAAAAGAAGACGTTGAAAAAATCTTCAATTCGTTTTATCAATCTAAAAATCAAGCAGATATAAATGCAGATTTTCAGCAGGGAACGGGCATAGGACTTTATGTTTGCAAAAGGCTTGCAAATCTCTTGGGCGGCGACATTTTCGCAAAAAACAACCGCAGCAAAGGCGCAAGTTTCAGAATGACGATTCCGCTGACACCCGTTCAAACGGAAGAAACCGCACCCGCAAGCGGTGTCATAGAGCACATTTCGGTCAACGAATACGATGACGAAATCGACGATTCGTTGCCGGAAGATTCTGCATACCGTCTCAGCGTTTTGGTCGTGGAAGATAATTCCGAAATGCGGCATTATATCCGTTCTATTCTCAGCGATACTTACACCGTAATTGAGGCCTCGGACGGCAAAAACGCTTTGCAAGTTCTTAAAACACAAACAGTTGACCTCATACTTTCGGATTTGATGATGCCGGAGATGAACGGACTTCAACTCGCAAAAGAAGTAAAAGCGGACATCAATATTTCGCACATTCCGATAATAATTCTTACGGCAAAAACCTCGCGCGACTCGCAGTTAGAGAGTTTCCGCTCCGGCGTTGACGATTATGTTACAAAGCCCTTCGATGAGGTGGTTTTGAAAGCGAAAATTCTTTCATTGATAGAAAACCGCAAAAAATACGGTGAACGTTTCCGCACGGATATGGAGATAGAAAGCCTTAACATTTCGGAGGATTCGGCAGACAAAAAACTCTTGGACAAGGCTCTGAAAATCGTGAAGGAAAATTACAAGGATTCAGGCTTTGACATAACGGAACTTGCAGAGGCTCTGTCGGTTACGAAAGCGGTTCTGAACAAGAAACTTCAAGCCCTGACAAAGCAGAGTGCAAACCAGTTTATCAGAAATTACAGGCTGAAAATTGCGCACGATTTAATCATCAAAAACAAAATCACGCACAATATGAATATTTCTGAAATTGCTTGGGAAGTAGGCTTCAACGACCCGAAATATTTTACGCGGTGTTTTACCAAACATTTCGGGGTTACGCCCTCGTCAGTTGGTGAAGAAAAGTGAAAAAAAATTTGTTAAATCAATAATTTATTTTTACATTTGCCGTTATAAAAATACACTATTTAAGATGAAAGTTTTAGGCATAATTCCGGCGCGGTTCAAGTCAACGCGCTTTCCGGGCAAACCTTTGGCGATGATTGGTTCTAAACCGATGATTCAAAGGGTGTATGAACAAGCATCAAAGGCTTTTGATGACGTGGTTGTTGCCACCGATGATGACAAAATTTTCTCTAATGTTCAGTCTTTCGGCGGCAAGGCGGTTATGACAAGCGAAAATCATCAATCAGGTACAGACCGATGTGCCGAAGCAGCGGTTGTTTATAATCAGTGTAAAGAACAAGAATTTGACGTTGTCATCAACATTCAGGGCGACGAACCTTTTATCAAGCCGCAACAGTTGAAACAATTAGCCGAATTATTTGAAGATAAGACAGTTCAAATAGCAACGCTCGTCAAAAAAATTGAAACGGAAGAAGAACTTTTTAACGAAAATGCAGTAAAAGTAGTTAAAAACCTAAATAACGAAGCCTTGTATTTTTCACGGTTTCCGATACCTTTCATGCGCGGTGTTGAAAAACAAGCGTGGAAAGAAAAACACACGTATTTCAAACACATAGGCGTTTACGCTTACAGATATGACGTTTTGCAGAAAATCACTATACTTCCGCAAAGCAGTCTCGAACTCTCAGAAAAACTCGAACAAAACCGCTGGTTGGAAAACGGTTATAAAATAAAAGTTTCAGAAACTGATTTTCAGAGCCTTGCGGTAGATACGCCGGAAGATTTAGACAAAATTATCAAGACAATGAATCCGGACTGATTTTGTTTTTTGGTACGTTTTTTGTATAAAACAAAAAAAATCATCAGGAAAAATGAAAAACTTTGTTAAATATTTATCCGCTTTTTGTTTTGTGGCGTTGCCGCTTTGTTCTTTCGGACAGCAGGACAGAACCGAGACACCCGGCACAGCGGCAGTATATGACGAGGATTTTAGAATCGTCAATCAATACTGCAACCGTCCGTATGCGGAGTTGTATCCTAATCCGTTAGTGGGCAACACGCTGAAAATCAAGACAAGCGGTATTATTAAAAGTGTTGAAATAAAAAACATTATCGGTCAGTGCATAGTGGCTCAGGTAAACAAATATTCTATCAGCGATGACATGGTACTGACTTTTGACAAAAAGGAACCCGGAATTTATAGTGCAAAAATTACTTTCGAGGACAACAATGTCGTAATTAAAAAACTGATTATCAGATAAATAACCATACAAAACAAAAAATATAAAAAAAAATTTTGAATTTTGTTGCCTATTTGTTACTTTTGCACTGAAATATAAAAAAAGAATCATCTTATCGAGGGCGAACTCGCGCTTTCTATAAATCAATCTAATAAACAATGTACGATATACTTGAACTAAACAGCAAATTAGTTCCCGAATTGCGGGAAATTGCTAAAACTTTGAATATCACAAGAGCGGAAACTTATAAAAAACAGGATTTAATCTACAAAATCCTTGACGAACAAGCAATCAACAATGCAAGCGCATCAACAAGAAAAGACGATGCAAAACCCGTTCAAATCGCAGAACCGAAAACTCAGGTTACAAAACCCGCACCTAAACCGGCACAGGAAACCACTCAACAGGCTGAAAATACGGAAGATAACACCCAAGAAAACAAACCGAAAGAAAGAAGACGCAGACTTGTTGTAACCAAAAAAACTTCTGAACCGGTAACAAGTTCTCAAACAAAAGAACCCGAAATCAGGGAAACCCCGCAACCAAAACCACAACCAAAACCGCAACCTCAACCTAAACAGCCTATTCCTCATGAGGAAATCCCCGTTCAACCTCAAATAGTCAACAACCCTCCCGTTGAAAAAAGACAGGAAGAACAACCGGAAGAAGTGCCTCAAATTCAGGAAGATAACCGCAGAGTATCAATTTATGATGCTGACGGCGTGATTGAAAATCAAGGCGTTTTGGAGGTTATGCCCGACGGTTACGGATTTTTAAGAAGTGCTGACTTCAACTATTTTAACTCTCCCGACGATATTTATGTTTCTCAATCACAAATAAAACTTTTCGGCTTAAAAACCGGCGACACGGTAAAAGGTTCTATCCGTCCGCCCAAAGAAACCGAAAAATATTTCCCGCTTATCAAAGTGTTGGAAATCAACGGCAGAACGCCAGATTATATCCGCGACAGAATCAATTTCGATTCTTTAACACCGCTTTTCCCTGACGAAAAATTCAATCTTACGGGCAACGGTCATGAAAAAAATATTTCATGCAGAATCGTTGACATGTTTACCCCGATTGGAAAGGGTCAGAGAGGTCTTATCGTTGCTCAGCCGAAAACCGGTAAAACAATACTCTTAAAAGACATCGCTAATTCAATCGCCGACAATCACCCTGAGGTTTACTTAATCGTCCTTTTGATTGACGAACGTCCAGAAGAGGTAACGGATATGAAACGCAGCGTTAAAGCCGAGGTTATTTCTTCAACTTTTGACGAACCCGCCGACAAGCACGTAAAAGTCGCAAACATGGTTCTCGAAAAAGCAAAACGTATGGTTGAATGCGGACACGATGTCGTAATCCTGCTTGACTCAATCACAAGGCTTGCAAGGGCTTACAACACGGTTCAGCCTGCTTCGGGAAAGGTTTTGACCGGCGGTGTGGACGCTAATGCACTTCATAAACCAAAAAGATTTTTCGGTGCGGCACGCAACATCGAAAACGGCGGTTCGCTGACAATTATCGCTACGGCATTGATTGATACGGGTTCAAGAATGGACGATGTTATCTTTGAAGAGTTTAAAGGCACGGGTAACATGGAACTTCAACTCGACAGAAAACTCTCAAACAAGAGAATTTTCCCGTCAATCGACATAAATGCTTCAAGCACAAGACGCGACGATTTGCTCGTAGACAAACAAATGTTGGATATTATTTGGGATTTGCGCAAAAAACAACTTTCAGAACGCAATTCCGTAGAAGCAATGCAATATTTGCTGAAAGAAATGGAAGGTTCGGTAAACAACGAAATGTTCTTGTTCCAAATGCAAAAAGAACTCGAAGTTGACAACAACGTTTACTACTCTAACCATTCAGAACCGGTTGAAAGACCAAAACGTCCGAGGATTTACCCTGAGGACGATGATGACGATTATTAGAAGAAAAAAATGAAATGGGTATTTTTAATTTTCGCTTTTATAATTGTATTCGCCCTTTTATCTAACTATATTAAAGCGATAAAAGAAAGCAAAACAAAAGAAAAAAGCGGAAGTTTTGAGGAAGAATTTGTGTCCGCCATAAAGAAACTTCTTTTAAGCGGCAAATGCGGAAAAATCACTAACCTGAATTTTTCCGCCCAAATTCCGTCCGGTATAGAAACCCAAGAAATAATATCTTTCGGCATATCTTTATGGATTGAAGACGGCGATGTTTTTTACGGCGGGAAAGACTTAATTAAGTTGTCAGACTGCCAAAAAATGTTTGCCGATATGCCTTTTTCGGAAATTGACCTTTCGGGCTTTGAGACGAAAAACGTCAAAAATATGTCCGGAATGTTCTCGAACTGCAAAACGCTTTCTTCGGTGTATTTCGGGGAAAATTTTTCAACGGAAAACGTTACTGACTTTTCTGAAATGTTTTCAGGCTGCGAAACTTTAAGTTTCATAGATTTGTCAGGATTCAAGACTGAAAACCTCGAAACCACCGAAAAAATGTTCGCAGGTTGCAAAAACCTTTCTACTTTGAATTTAGAGAGTTTTGATGTCAGAAAACTCAAAAACTCTTCTGAAATGTTTGACGATTGTCTTATTCTCAAAAAAATTATAAACCCTTCAAAAGGAGAATTAAAATTATGAAATTAGGTTTTGACAACGACAAGTATTTAAAAATACAGTCGCAGCACATTAAAGAAAGAATCAGCCGTTTCGGGGACAAACTTTATATGGAGTTCGGCGGCAAATTGTTCGATGATTATCATGCAAGCCGGGTTTTGCCGGGATTTCAACCCGACAGCAAACTAAAAATGCTTATGCAGTTAAGGGATTTTGCGGAAATCATCATCGTGATTTCGGCTGACGACATCGAAAAAAACAAAATTCGCGGTGACATCGGAATCACTTACGACAAAGACGTTTTGAGGCTCAGAGAAGAGTTTTTGAAACGCGGACTTTGTGTCAGCAGTGTTGTCGTAACGCATTATTCAGGTCAGAAGGCGGCTGACATTTTCATCAACCGTCTCAACCGCATGAACATAAAAACGTATTGTCATTACAAAATTGACGGTTATCCGACTAACGTTTCGCTGATTTGTTCTGACGAGGGTTTCGGCAAGGACGATTATGTTGAAACCGAAAAACCGCTCGTTGTGGTAACGGCACCCGGACCGGGCAGCGGAAAAATGGCAGTCTGCCTGAGCCAACTTTATCAGGAATTTAAACGCGGAGTAAAAGCCGGTTACGCTAAATTTGAAACGTTCCCGATTTGGAATCTTCCGTTAAAACACCCCGTCAACATGGCTTACGAAGCAGCAACGGCAGACTTGAACGATGTCAACATGATTGACCCGTTTCATTTGGACGCTTACGGCAAAATCACCGTCAACTACAACCGCGACATCGAAATTTTTCCCGTTTTGAACGCGATTTTTGAAGGCATCTACGGCGAAAATCCTTATAAATCGCCGACCGATATGGGCGTTAATATGGTAGGCAATTGCATAATCGACGATGAGGTTTGCTGTCAGGCTTCAAAACAGGAAATTATCAGAAGATATTATTCGTCGCTCAACTCGCTCGTTGATGGCAAAGCCTCTGAAAATGAAGTTGATAAAATCAGCCTTTTGATGCGTCAGGCAAAATGTTCGTCAGAAGACAGAAAAGTTGTTAAGGCGGCAAAAGACCGTTTTGAGAGAACTCAACTTCCGGCTGCGGCTATCGAACTCGAAGACGGCACAATCATAACTTCAAAAACCACGACACTGCTCGGACCGTCAGCGGCTCTGATTCTCAACGCCATAAAATACATTGCAGGCATAGACCACTCGGTAAAACTGATTCCGGCTGAAATGATTGAACCGATTCAGAATATGAAAGTTAATTGTCTTCACGGCAACAATCCGAGGCTTCATACGGACGAGGTTTTGGTGGCATTAGCAATGCTTTCGTCAACGGACGAAAACTGCAAAAAAGCACTCGACCAATTACCGAAACTCAAAGGCTGTCAGGTACATTCAACGGTTATGCTTTCTGAAATCGACAGAAAAATTTTCAAGAAACTCGGCGTAGATTTAACCTGCGACCCGATAAAAAAATAACCTTTAAAAAACAAAAAAACATGGAAAACAACAACACTCAACAAGTTATCGACCCGTTATATTTGAAGTCAGAAAACGAAATTCTTCAAACCTATATTAACGGAGAATTGTCAAAAATAAACTTTGACACAAAAAAAGAATCATTGTCGCATTTGGAAAAGAAAAAACTAACGGCGACACTAATTTCTGCACCGATAAATCTGATTTTGATTATTGTTTTCCAAGTTTTTCATTATACTGTTATCGGGCTTATATTCTTGATTTTTATCAATTTTTTGATTTGGCGAAAATTTACCAAAGCCCCCGTAACAGACTTTTTTATCAAGGAAATAAAATCCAGACCTGACGAAAATTTTTCTGACGTCATCGCACCTCAACTTTATGACCGTTGCAAAAACGCAAGATTGTTAAGGGCGTTGATTTACGTTGCATGCACGTTTTTGCTTCCGGCGTTGATATTCTTAAAACCGCATGTTTTTTACGAGGATTCGCCCGAAGGAAAATACGTGAGATTTTATACGGAAGGTTTAATGAGCGAAGACAATCTGATAATTCCCGACGAAGTTGACGGCAAAAAAGTTGTGGGATTAAGGGGCGATGTTTTCAATTCTACGTCTCTGAAATCGGTAACTTTGCCTGACAATATCGACACGATACGCGGACACGCTTTTGAAGATTGTACTGAATTGGAAACTATCAATTTTCCGAAAAAACTAAAATATATCGGCGGTTACGCATTTAAAAACTGCAAAAAAATTACCGAAGTAACTATCCCGAAAAACATAACGCGAATTGCCGGCAACACGTTTGAAAACTGCGAAAGACTTCAAACAGTTAAATTTGAAGAGCCTTCAATGCTGTCTGAAATCAGCGCACACGCATTTCAAAACACTGCGTTGAAGTCTATTAAACTTCCTGAAAGCGTAAAAGACATCGGCAGTTCGGCATTCAGGGATTGCCGCAAATTAACGGAAGCGTTAGTGCCTGAGGATTGCAGAATTAACGAAAGAGCGTTCAAACATTCGCCGGTAAAAATAACAAAGTATTAATTACGATGATTCAAGAGACTAACAGACAGATGTTTATGCGCCATGTTGCGCAAACCTCATTTACGCCTTTGGCAGCAGAGATTTCTAAGGCGGAAGGTGTTTTTATGTATACGCCTGACGGAAAAAAAATCATTGACACGGTATCAGGAATTTCGGTTTCTAACGTCGGACATTGTAACCCGAAAGTTGTTCAGGCGGTAAAAGAACAAGCCGAAAAATATATGCACCTGATGGTTTACGGCGAAATGATTCAGTCGCCGCAAGTAAAGTTAGCAAAACGGTTAACAGATGTTTTGCCCAAAAGTTTGAACAATGTTTTCTTTGTAAATTCCGGTTCTGAGGCAACGGACGGCTCGTTGAAACTTGCCAAACGTTATACCGGCAGAAAAGAAATTATCTCTTTCAAAAATGCGTATCACGGCAGCACAATAGGCGCGATGTCTATTTGGGGGTCTGACAAATACAACAAAGCATACAAACCGCTTTTGCCGGGTGTTAAACGCTTGAATTTCAACAAGATGTCAGATTTAGAAAAAATTACGGACAAAACGGCTTGTGTGATAACGGAGATAATTCAGAGCGAAGGCGGACTTAACATTCCCGATATTGAATGGGCGCAAGCCTTACGGAAACGTTGCGACGAAACGGGTGCGCTTTTGATTCTTGACGAGGTTCAAATGGGTATGGGACGCACCGGCAAAATGTTCGGTTTTGAGAATTTCGGCATCGTTCCCGACATCGTGAATTTAGCAAAAGCATTAGGCGGCGGAATGCCTATCGGAGCATTTGTTGCCGATAAAAAAATCATGGAGGCTTTTTGTGAGCCGCCTCTCGGACACATAACGACTTTCGGCGGACACCCCGTAAGTGCAGCGGGAGCGTTAGCAAGTTTGAATTTTATAATTGACGAAAAACTTCCTGAAAAAGCAACTTCAAAAGGTGAATATTTTGAGAGCCTCATAAAAGACCACCCGAAAGTAAAACGTACTTGGGGCATAGGGCTATTCCGCGGCATAGAGGTTGACAAAAAAGTTGATATGTGGAAATTTCTTCATAAAGCCTTGGAAAACGGCGTTTTATCGGATTTATTCATATTCCGCGACCATGCGTTTCGTTTTACGCCGCCGCTGACGATTACAAACGAAGAGATAGATTACGCAGCAGACTTATTGAAAAAGACGTTGGACGAGGTTTAATCCTCGACAAACGCCTTTAAGTTTTTTGAGAGCCCGAAAACGATTACGCTGTCGCCTTCCAAAAGCAGTGAATCGAATTTCGGGTCAATAATTTTTCTTTCGCGAATGACTTTTCCTCGCCAGTTAGTACGCTCTTCAAACCTCAAAATTGACAACACGTTCAGTTGGTATTTTTTTCTGATGTCAACGTCCTTAATCATCATACCGAAATAGCGTTTCGGCAAAACGAGTTCGGCGACTTTATGTTGTTCGTAAACGCTTAGGACTTCGTGAGCACCTGCCAAAGTCAGACGGTCGGTAAGTCTTTCGGCGGATTCTTCTTCGGGGTGGACGATTTCGATTTTGTCGTCAATGGCTTCCAAAACTCTTTGGTGAGTATCGTTTATAGCGCGGCAAATCAGGCGTTTAGAATCGTCCATTTGGTGAAATGTCGCCGTAACGAGTATTGATTGTCCGATGTCTTCACCGATTGCGATAATAACGCAGTCGGCATCTTTCCATACGGGAAGACCGGCTTTTATGGCGTTAACGTCCGTGCAGTCAAGTTTTACGGACGAAGTGATTTTATCTTTTAATGCTTCAACTTTTTTATCGGAGGTGTCTGCGCCGTAAACTTCGCTGCCTGCATTAGTCAGTTTTATAGCGAGCGACGACCCGAAATTTCCCAATCCGACGATAACATATTTATTCATTGATAAGACTAAAACCTAATTTATCTGATTTACCAACCTTTGCGGCTCTTGACGAGCATCCCAAAAGGCAACAATAACAATACGTTGTTCTTCAACATAATAAACTATTTTGTTCAAATTGTTGATAACAAAACTTCTATACGAAATTGAACGGTCTATTAATAACGGTTCAATCTTTCCTATAAACGGATGCGTTCTGATAAGTTTTTCATTATCCTTTACTTCACGCAAAAACTTCAATTTTTTTGTACGACTAAACTCCTCTTGAATATAATACGCAATATCATTGAGTTGTTTTCGTGCATTTGCGGACCAAATTACTTTCATACGGCTTCAAGTTCTAATTTTTCTTCTTCTTCCAATTCTTTAAAAACTTCTTCGCTAGTAAAATACTCGCCGTTAGCAATTTGACGTTCGCTCTCGTCAATCATAGCGTTGATTTCTTCCATTGTATAAGGTCTTAACGGTCTGTGATATGAACTCTCCATCAGATATTGAACAAGCCAAGCCGTATCATCCTTTGTCAGTGTTCCCAAAAGATAATTCCCTAAATTTTGTAACAATTCCCTACTCATAATTTTTCTAATTAGTTTTGCGCAAAGTTAACAAAAGTTTTTATATAAAACAAAATTTTCAAAAAGGCAAAATGACAAAAAGCGCATATAGGAAAGTTGTATTGCAGCAGACGTAAAAAATCCCCGAAAAATCAATAACATAATTTTCGGGGAATAACATGAAAAAAGATTTAATTAAAATTTTAATCACCTATTGGCAATTTCCAGTTTGCACCTTGACCTTCAAGTTTGCTGAACTTCCAGTTAAATGTGTGGATATATGAAATCCCTACCCATAAATTAGGATAACGGTATTTTACTGTTCTTTCACCTGAATAGAAAGAATAATAAGAAAATGTTTCTGTCTTTTTGAAACGTCCAATTAAATATTCAGGCATAAATTTTAAAGTAAGATAGTTATTTCTTAATCTACATGAAACTCCTAATCCTAAAGAAATTCCAGGTTTTATTCCCTTTAATTCTTCTGCTTTGCTCACTTGGTAGGTTCCATAAGAAATTTTTCTATTTTGCAGTCCAAAATCAAAAGACAATATTGGACTAATCATTTTATCTAAAAAACGATAATTAGCATGTAATGCAAATTTAGTCCCCCTTTTAAGAGCATCACTATCCAAATTATCCTTTATAAACCATTTTGCACCTTCATAATAAATTCCTGTTGTGATTCCCAAACTCAAATAATTATTAAACTTATAAAGCAAACCGAATTCGGAAGATGGGTATCCAGCACTGCATTCCAATTCAAAGCCACTTTCCAAAAGAGGAAGTCTATTATCCTTACGTCCAATATGTTCAGGTCTTAAATTCGGGTCGACAACTTTCAATACCTTAATTGTCTACATTGTAAAAAAGCCGCCGGTACAACCGCTGACCAACCCGTCAATAAACGTCATTTGCGTTTTAACATCACAATTTGTTTGCGGTGTTTTAACTCTTTTCTGACCTAACGGCACAAGTCCGCCGATAACGTAACATTGTTTTGTTTTATCGTAAAGAGTGTCATTTGTACGCCCGAAATCAGTCATTTCCTGATATTTGCCTACATAATTATGCGTTGTCATACATGACGATAACAAAAACGCACATATAACTACAAAAAATACTTTTCTCATTATTTTCTCCTTTCTTGAATGGTTATTTATTATCTTCATGTCTTACGGCATTAATTTCCTTGGTCTGCATATAAAAAATACCGTAGGTTACGCCGAAAACAATGCAGTCAACGAAAGTCATTTTCGTTTTTATTTCGCAGTTGGTTTCGGGAGGCGTTGTGGGTTGATTATTTTTCAACGGTATCAATCCCGCCAATAAATAACATTGTTTCCCTTTGTAATACTCGTAATAATTTTCACTACCGTTGTAGGTAAGTTTTTGATAATCGCCGATGTATGTCTGCGTTTTCATACACGACGGCAGCAATGTTGCCGCAAGACACAATGCGGCTAAGAATTTTAATTTTTTCATATCGTTAAATATTAATAGTTAAACGTTTCGATTTTTTTTTAGTCCGAATCTCTTTTAACGATATGCAAATAAAAAAGGACTTGAACCGTTCAATAGTGCATATCACGTTGCGAGGTGTCTGGTAAAACCCGTAGGACTGATATACACGTAACGGCTCACGCCCTAAATAAGCGTGAACTCGCCTCGTGCCGTATCTTCGTCCTGCTTTAAGTTTACCAGACTTCCGCAACAGAAGATTTGGGCATTTTAAGTTTATTTATATCTTAATATTCTTTTCTTGTTCTGTAAAAAAAATTAAATTTTTGACGGAAACAGCCGCCGCTGATTTTATTTTACAAATGCAAAATTATAAACGTTTTATTTTATTTCCAAAATTTTTTTTCAATTTTTGGCGGCAAATTCTTCTTCATATTTGCGAAACGATTCTTCATCGGAAACCGTTTCACATACTGCAATTTGTCTCCTGCCTCGTCAAGCATAGCGTTAAGTTCCTCTTTTGTATAAGGATTTTGCTGCGGTTGCTCATACTTTTGAATGTATTTGCCGAGCATTTCACACACTTGTTTCAATTCGTATGGTTTTAACGTGGAACAAAGAAAATCCACTAAACCGTTAAATCTGTCGTACTCATAGTTTGTATGTATTAAATTTATTTCTGCAAAATTGTACTTTTTTTTCAAAAAAAGCAAAATATAATTAAATTTTCCACAAAAATACAACTTAAAAGTTGTAAATACTAAAAAATAGTTTTAACTTTGCAAAAAAGTTGAAACATAAAAATGACTTTTGACCAAATAGACGATTACGGAAGATTATGGGCAGTACGTTATGATAATCAAGAAGATAACGTACTTTATACATTGTTTGAGCAATGGAACGATGTTATGTGGCTGCATAATTTCTTCAAAGAAAACCAAACTGATTTGAACGGATTTTACAAAATTTCTAATATCACAACAGCAATCAAAGATACAATCAATGATTGCGAAAAATTAGAAAATATGTTTTTGGATATTCCGGCGGAAATTGATTTAGATAATTTTTTCCGTCCGTTAGACAATTTCCGTACTTCTGAAAGTTTGTTAGGAAAAGAAAAAGCACGTCCGAAAAGGTTAAAAAGTCATTCGTCATGGCTCAGAATTTATGCGATAAAACTTGAACACGGAATTTATATAATTACCGGCGGCGCAATAAAACTGACTTTTAAAATGCAAGACAGAGAGCATACAAAAGAAGAATTACGGAAAATGGAAATTGTCCGCAACTATCTCTTGTCTGAAAATATCATTGATAATGATTCATTTACTGAATTTGTTAATACATTATAACCATGGATGAAATTGTAAAAAAATTATCGGAGCATACCTCTAAAACTCCGTCAAAATGGAGAGAAAGAGTAAAATTCAGACAGGAAAACAAAGAATGGCTGAATTTTTCGCGGCATATTGCAATCAAAGTGCTTGAAAAAATGGATGCAGAAAATATTACCCAAAAAGAATTAGCAGAACGTATGAATTGCAGTCAGCAATATGTTTCTAAAATTCTTAAAGGCTGTGAAAATCTTTCTTTGGAAACTATTTTCAAAATAGAATCCGCACTTGATTTGGTTTTAATGCCTAAAATAGTAGAAACGGTATAACCTCCACAATTTTTTACCCGATATACACTTGTTCTTTCGGGTACATATAATTTTGCGATTTGACGGGGGTGAAAAACGCCGCAACTAACGTCAACGCACCAACCCTGCCGACATACATCAAAAACGTCAGAACAAGTTTGCTTGAAGTTGATAATGAATCGGTTATGCCCATACTTAAACCGCACGTGCAATACGCCGAAACCGTTTCAAAAACTATACTTATGAAGTTAACTTTCTCGTTGTGCTCCTCAAAAATCGCAATCAGAAAACTTCCCGAAAACAAGAAAATCAACGAGACCATTATCACCGCAAAAGCCGTTCTGACGGTGCTGTTAGCGATTTTTCTGCGGAAAATCTCAATGCGGTCTTTGCCGCGCAAAATCCCCGTTATCACCAAAAACGCCACGCCGAAAGTAGTCGTTTTTATGCCGCCGCCCGTAGAAATCGGTGAAGCCCCGACCCACATCTGAAATATCAGCAACATTATCGTCGGTAAACGCATTGACGTCAGCGCAACATCGTTGAAACCCGCACTCCTCGGCATTACTGCGTAATAAAACGAGTCAATAAACTTTTTCCAAAAGCCGTCGTGAGCCGTCAAAGTGTTGTTCCACTCAAAAAACAAAAACGTCAAAGTTCCGAAACAAAACATCGAAGTAGAAACTATTGCAGCAAGTTTGGTGTTGACGTTAATCAATCGCGGTTCGTAAATATAACGTTTATGATTGATAATCACACGTTTAAGGTTGACTAATTTGTGATACAAAAAGTTTTGAAGGTTTATCAACACGGGAAAACCGACACCGCCCAAAATCGCAAGCGTAGCGATAACTACCTTTAAATAATAGTTGTGAAAAACCGCTTTGTCGGTCATACTGCCCGGAATCGTCGTGAATCCGGCATTGCAAAATGCTGATATTGAATTATATACCGAAAATTTCAATTCACTTGTAAAATCATTGAAAACGCCTTCGTCGCAAATAGAAAAATAAATGGCAACCGCACCGAAAATTTCAATCGTAAACGTGTAAACTACGATTGTCAAAACCATTTTCAGAGCCGAACCCATACCCTGCGTGCCGACCATGTTTCCGAGCATCGCATCGGCTTTAAATGAACTCGTGTCCTTGAAAAAATACGCAATAAAACACGTGAAAGTCATCACGCCGAGACCGCCTATCTGCAAGAGTGTCAACAAGATAATCTGTCCTAACAGGGTAAAACTCTCAGCCGAGTCCACACACTGCAAACCCGTTATGCTAATCGCACTCGTTGCCATGAAAAGACAGTCCGTAAAGGGAAGTTTTTCGTAAGCGGCATTAGGAAGTTTCAAAAAGCCCGCTCCGATAAAAACCAAAACAAAAAAACTCAATGCAAAAAGTGCCTGAGGTTTGATTTTCGCAACCAAAATTTTGAACGTTGTCTTGGAAACTTCAATGAAAAAAACCGCAAAAATCAACAAGTAAACCAAATTAGGACTTGTTAAAAAACGATAAACAACTCCGTGATAATCAACAGAATCAAAGACAAAATTGACGTTAAAAAGGTAAAAAACCATCATAATAAGAATCAAAACTTTTATGACGGTTTCAAAAATAGTCCGCCCCCTGTTTTTAAGGAAAGACGGCATCTTTACCGAGAAAAAAACAAAATAAAAAAACAGATAAGTATAATATGCTTGATGTAAAACATGCGTGTCTACATCGTTGCCTAAAAATCCGATTTCATAAACCGCAACGAAAAAAATGACAATCGCGGTGTAAAACAACACGTTGTCAATTATCGCCCTCAATCTTGATTTTTGAAACTTCGAGAGACCGTTTTTATATATCTGTTTTATTATACCAATCACTTAATTCCTTGATTTTCACGATATTGCTTACGATGTTGCTCGTTTTTCCAATTTCTGTAAAGCGCGGAAAATTTCGCCGGAAAATCCTCCTGTGGACTCGGAGCAGGATTCATAACAAGATTACCCTCAGGGTTTATTAAATAGTACATAGGATAAGCTCTGATATTATAGTCTTTAAGTAACTGATTATCAAAACCATACCAAAGAAATTTCCATTTTATTTCTGCATCATTGTCCAAAGTTTTTTTCATTTCTTCCTTGTTTTGAGAAACAAAAACCGTAATGATTTCCAGCATTTCGGGCGGCACTTCTTTATAAATTTGTTTCAGGAGTTCCAAATCGGCATTAGCCGTATAACTATTTGGATTATAAAATGTTAAATACACAAATTTTCCCGAAGATTTTCCTAAATAATAATCCCGGTCGTTAACGTCTTTCAAAATAATTTGCGGCGGCGGAAATCCGCATAACAAAGTCGTGAATTGTTTTGAAAGCGTTGTAGCAATTTTCCTAAAATTTTTCTCCTTAGAAGCCCCCGCCATAGAATCTGCAACGGCAACAATATTCTCTTTCGGAAAACTATCTGCATAATACGCATCGCGCAAACCTTTTAAAATCAAATAGTCTGCAAATTGTTCATTACCAATTTTAGGCTCTTGCAACATTTTCTTTTTCAACGTGTTATAACTTTTGTCATAAACGCCGAGATACAAATCTTTCACCGAAATTGCAGCAGTTTTGCCCGAGAAAAAAATGTTAGAAAACAATTCATCAAAAAGTTCCGCGTATGCAGGATTATGCATCAAAGGTGCTTTTCCCGTAAAAAGTTTTTCAACAATATCACTTTTATTTCTATGATAAGCGGCATAATCAAGCAAAGCAAAACGATAATCCTTATAGTCAAGAAAAAACTGATTTTTAGTCGTAAATTTCTGATTAATAGCATTTTCCATACTATCCGTCGAAGCCTTTGAAATGCCTTTGACGTTGTAAAAAACTTTCGAGATTGCCGAATTAAAATACTTTTCAAATTCGGGAATCAATACATTTAAATCCTCTTTGTCAGCCTTGACGGTTTTTACATAAAACTCCGTTTTTTTGAAATACGGATTCAGTTTATCTTGAAGCGTAATTTGCTGTTTTTCAGGCAATACGATTTCTTCTTTTAAGTTCGGCTGAAGAAATAAACGCCCTCTAAAAACGGTTAAATCAATATAAGCGGGCATAGTTTCAAGCAGTCTGCCCGTGAAAGTAAAATTACCGTCCTTATCAACCTTAGCAGTTGCGATAAGTGTCTCGTTTTTAGAGATATAGTCGTCAATAACGTACATTTTTAACGTGTCGCCGGCGTATGTTTTCGCATTGCCGGAAACAGTAAAATTTTGCGCCTTGACTACAAACGGTAATATTGCCAAAAGTACAACTATAAATAACTTTTTTAACATTTTAATTTACACGTTTTCTTAAAATTGCAGCCGAATTATTAATTTGGACGGTCGGCGTAAAGTCAAGTTTTGAAGTCAGTTTAACGGCATTTTCAACGTCAATTGCGGCTTTTGTACTTTGCAACACAAACTTTGTTACACCGCACTGAATCGTGTCGCCGTCTTTTAATTTAACGGGTTTTTCATCAATTCTTTCAGGACTGCCGTTAATAAAAGTGCCGTTAAGACTCTGTTTGCCGAGAAGTTCCGTGTTATCGGCTATAATATACTCATAATCAAGATTTTCCTTTCTTTTGACAACCAACATCGCATGATTTCGGCTGACAAAAATATCGTTCTCGACAGGAATGTCGGGAGCATTAGAAACTGTTTTTCTACCGATTCGGTTTTTACCCTCTTTCAAGGGGTAAGTCTTTGGCTCACAGCCTTCTGTATGAAGTACGAGCCAACCTGCGCAATTGTTTTCCATAGTTACATTTTTTGCAAAATTATTGGCTAAGATAAAGAGTTTTTTTGAAAAAACAAAATTTTCATATAAATTTGCGCAAAGAAAAATTACACAAAATGAAAAAATTAATATTAACGTTAGTTTCGACGTTATTTTTGATTAACGCCGCTCTTGCGCAAATAAATACGATAACGGTGGCCGCACCCCAAAATATTCAAGTTGACGAAAATGATAACAGCAAATTTTGCTTTGCAAAAGTTTTGGAAACAGACATCGACTTTTTGGAAAATTCAACAAAATTTTCTTATCAAAACTCTGATATATACAAACTTATAATTCATTCAGAGAAAGCCTTTTCGTTAGGATTTTATTTTACGGATTTATTTTTTTCCGATGAAGAGAAATTGTTTGTCCACAGTACGGATTCGTTGTCTTCAACAGAACTTCTACCGCAGAAAGACAACACGTTACGAACATCGCAAATAACCGGCGACAGCGTTTTTATAGAACTTCACGTCAAAAAAGATTTTGAGCCTAAAACCTTTAAAATCAGGAAAGTATACTACGATTTCAAAGGCATAACAAATCCTAAAAACACATTATTGAAAATCAAGAGCGATAATTCCGCATGCAGCAGCGAAGTTGACATTAACTGCGACGAAGGTTTTGATTATCAAGATATTAAACACGCAGTTCTGAAATATAGTTTTGAAGAAAACGGTTTAGTTTATATGTGCAGCGGAACTCTGATAAATAATTATCAAAATGACGGAACGCCATACGTGTTGACGGCGGCTCATTGTGTCTGCTCAAACGAAATTGCCGAAACGGTGGTGGCTTATTTCAATTATGAGAAACTTTCGTGCAGCGACCGACAATCCGCTGTTTATCAAACGATTGAAGGCGCAACTCTTGTTGCAACCGCTCCGAAAACAACTTACAAACCGCAATTCGGCAGAAGTTTTGAAGTGCCGGAAATGGATTTTACACTTTTGAAACTTTCGTCCACACCTACTCCCGATTGTGAACCATATTACGCCGGATTCAGCGTTAACGAAACCCAAGACCTTGAAACCGTTGCTTGCATACATCACCCGCAAGGCACTTACAAAAAAATATCTACCTCAAAATCAGTACCTTACATTGATACTTATCCCAACGAAGACGATGAAACAAATTACGATTTAAATTGTCATTGGCACATCGCAAAATGGAATACGGGAACAACGGAAACGGGTTCGTCAGGCTCTGCGCTACTTAACTCGTCAAAAAAGATAATCGGCATATTATCAGGCGGTTACGCAAGTTGTACCGACCCTGTGAATGATTATTTTCAAATGTTTTCCAAAGCATGGGACAGTTTTCCGGCAAAAGAAAACCAATTGAAATATTGGTTAGCAGGCGGCTCAGGAATCACCGAAACAGAAGCCTACAACCCATACGACATCAACTCAAATTACAGAAAATCAGAGATTTCGGGCAGTGTTAACGAAGATACCACAATCGTAACCCTATATTGGCAACCTGCAAAAACAAGCAGTTTTGAAACCGGCTTTGAAACTTTTGAAACTACCGACGAAATGGATAATTTTTTTTTAGCAAACGTCAGTATGAACGGTCTTAATACGGCTTGGGTCTTGCAAAATGATGATAATCAGGCATTTGAAGGTAATAAATATGCTGCAAGTTTTACCAATACAGACAAAAATACAAACGATTATCTCACGTTACCGAAAACACTGATTTCAAAATCAGATGTGTTGAGTTTTGCGGCAAAATCCATAGGCGGGACTTCAACCTTGAAACTTTCTCAAAACACGAAACCGAGCCGTTATCAAGAGGTACAAGAAATTTCCGTGCCGGAAGAATGGACAGAATACAATGTCCCGTTAGAAGCATACGCAGGGAACTCTATATATCTTAATTTCAATAACATAACACCGATAGAAAACTCCACGGCATTATTGTTGGACAACATAAAAATAGACAAAGACCCAAGCCTTTTTTCCGATGAAGAATTAATAGGCTATAATCTCTATTGTAACAACGAATTAGTTATGGAATCAACTGACATTCAGACAACTACGCTTGAATATCAGGTTGAAAAGGAGATGTCGTATACATTTTACGTTTTGAATGTCTACCAAGACGGTAAAACCTCAAATATTCAAAATACCGTAACATTTGATTTCAGAACACAAAAAGAAACACCCGTTACCGATTTAACGCCTAAGAATCAAGACGTTATAGAGGTTTTGTACCCGAATCCCGCAACAGAAAAAATCACTTTCAAAAGCAGCAAAAACTTTCAAAACGCTTCGGTTGAAATCATTGATTTAAGCGGCAGAAAAATAGTTTTTGCCAAAATCGGAGATTTAACAGCAAATACGCCTTACGAATTTTCTGTTAACGGCTTAAAATCAGGCGTTTACATTTTCAAAATTTTCGACAACAAAAACAAAACCGCAAAAAAATTTGTGGTGAAATAACCGCTAAATTATTTCACCAATCAAAACGTCCTTTTCGGCTTTTACGATTTTGACATTATAAAATTCGTTTGTCTTTATTTTGTCGGAAATTTTTATCTTCGTGCGGTAATAATTTTCGCCGTAACCGTAGATAAAACCGTCTTTTTCAATGGTTTCGGTCAAAACTCTTTGTGTTTTTCCGACCATTGATTTTAATTTTTTTTCAGATATTTTTTCAGACAATTCGCGCAAAATTTTTGACCGCTGAGTTTTAATTTTTTCGTCCACTTGATTTTCCATTTTGTCGGCTTTTGTACCGCTGCGCCGCGAATATTTAAAAACGTGAATATGCCCGAATCCGATTTTTTCGGCGGCTTTCATTGTCAAAGAAAAATCTACCTCAGTTTCACCCGGAAAACCGACAATTATATCCGTAGTAAAATTGAAATCAGGAATAATTTTCCTAAATTTATCCACAATATAGAAAAAATCGTTCATCGTATAATGACGGTGCATTTTTTTCAAAACCTCGTCGCTTCCAGACTGCAAACAAAGGTGAATATGCGGTGCAAGTTTTTGATTTTTAAACAGTTCGATAAAACTATCAGAAAAATCGTCGGGTTCAATGGAGGCTATGCGCAAACGGAAATCGCCGTCAAGAGCCAAAATTCTTTTTATCAATTCTTCAAAACCGACACCTTCATAATTGTATTTTGAAATATTGACACCAGTCAAAACAATTTCTTTGAACCCGAAATCAATTTCCTGCTGAATATTTTTCAAGACTTCGTCCACGGGTCTTGAAACCGCCCGTCCGCGCACAAAAGGCACGATACAATAACTGCAAAAATTGTTACAACCGTCTTGAATTTTTATAATCGAGCGAGTGTGAAAAGTCTCTTTTGCGGCTTCAAAACCGAAAACGTCGCCTTCAAAATTTTCTACACACACTAACTCTCCGTTTAAATGAGCGTCAACAATTTCAAAAATTTGGTTTTTATGCTTGTTGTCAACGACGATGATGTTTTTGTCGTCAGAGAGATATTTTTTTGCGTATTGCTCTGCCATACAACCCGTTACGATTACCAAACCGCCTTTTCTCAAAGCACGTGAAATGTATTCGCGGCTTTTTTTGTCAGACTGATTGGTTATCGTGCAAGTGTTAATCACGAAAATATCCGCATCAGAATGTTCAAAATCACCGTCAGTTGAAAAACCTTTTTCGCGGAATTTTGATGCCAAACTGTCCGTTTCATAAAGGTTCAAACGACAACCGAGGGTTTTAAAAGATACTTTTTTCATTTTTATATAAACATTGCCATATAAATAGGAATGTACAAAATATCGCCTTCTTTTTTCAAATCTTTCGTATAAACAAGATATTTTTTACCAATCCTATCCGAAAATTTTTCGCAAAACTTATCAAGCGAAGTATGCGACTTGTAACCCGAAGATTTCACTTCAATCGGCAGCAATTTATTGCTTTTTGACAATAGGAAATCAACTTCATAATAACTTTTGCCGTCGTCTTTTTTTATCGTGTGATAAAAAAGTTCGTAGCCGGAAGCACGAAAAATCTGCGAAACCATATTTTCATAAACGTAGCCGAGATTAGTGCTAAGTTTGTCGCTCAAAAGTTTTTCGTAAATAACGTTATCTGTAACATCTTTATCCATAAACACCTGAGTTACAAATAATCCCGTATCGCCGAGAAAAAGTTTGTACCGCGAGGTGTCCTTTGTCAATGCAAGTCCGACCTTCGGGTCATCAGAATGAAAAACCACATTAACAGTCATCGAATCGGCAAGTTCATAAATGGTTTCATAAACCTTCGACGGTGCATAATTCGGCAATACTGTCGTAACTTGATAACGCGAAATTCCTTTACTCAACTGCGATGGCACAGCCTTGAATATTGCAGAAGATTTACCCGACTCATCAAGTTTCATCAAGTCGTCCTCATACAATGAAAGTATTTCACGCTTTACAATATCAACTTCTGCCATATTATTGGTTTCCAAATACTTGCTGACAGCCTGCGGCATACCGCCGACAAGCATATAAAGACGAAAATCACGCATCAATTTGCGGTGGGCAGCATCGCCTAACGGCTTCATTTTTTCTAAAAACATTCTCAACAAATCTACCGTTGCCGTATCACCCAAAGCCCACCTAAACTCCTCATAATCCATAGGATACATGGTTAATTTAGATTCTTCGCTCGGCAAAATAAAATGTTTTTTATGATTTTTCCGTTTTCCGCAAAATGTTTTTCGCGTTTTTTCCGTTTTCCGCAAAATGTTTGTTAGTTTATCATTTCTCCTTCTGCCGAAAAATCGCTTGATTTTGTGATTTTGACATTAACAAAACTGCCGATAAGGTTCTCATTTTGAGATTTGAAACGCACTGCAATCTTGCCTTCCGTCAAGCCCGAAAGATAGCCTTCAAGACGGTCGTGTCCGTTAACCAAAATGCGGAAATCTTTGCCGACCATTTGAGCCGTATACTGACTCGAAACAGCCTTTAAATCTTCTGACAAAACAGCATAACGTCTTGATTTTTCGTCCTTTGGAATATCATCTACCCACTCGGAAGATTTTGCACCCGGACGCGGAGAATACATCGCAATAAACGCCATATTGTACTTAAATTCCATCATCGCTTTTCTCGTGTTAGAAAACTCTTCCAAAGTCTCGCCCGTAAAACCGACAATTATGTCCGTAAAAATTGTCGCTGTCGGTAAAATCCTCCGAATAGAATTTATAACACTGCGATAACGGTCAATGTCGTATTTGCGGTTCATGCGTTGAAGAACCTCATTATCACCGCTTTGAATAGGAATATGAATCCATTTCCCGAGGCAACGGTATTTCGCAACTGTTTCCAAAACATCGTCCGTCATATCCCTCGGGTGAGGTGAAGTAAAGTAGACAAAAAACTCTTTGCCGCTTTCATCACCGTAACGTCCGATTAAATCCAAAAGTTGAGCAAAGGTTAATTCTTTGCCTTTTTTGTCCAAACCGTAAGAATTAACATTCTGCCCCAAAAGCGTTATCGACTTAAAACCGGCGTTAACAAGGCATTTTACCTCTTCAACAATTTCTGACGACGAGCGTGAAACTTCCCGTCCGCGTGTATAGGGCACTGCACAATATGTACAGAATTTATCGCAACCGTTTTGAATCGGCACAAAGGCTTCAAACTTGTCGGGCTGACGACCTTCCAATTTCCAAAAATAATCCATTTGATAAGCCTGTTCTTCACGACTAAGTTTCGGATAATAAGTGCCTTCGTGGATTTTTTCAGATAGCATTTCGGCAAATTTGGTCAAATCCCTCATGTCGAAAACCATGTCAAAAGTTTTCAAAAATTTTTCTCTGTCATCGGGCAAAATGCAGCCGGTCAAGAAGGTCGTTAAAGGGCGGTCTTTCTTCTGACGATTCCAAACCGCAATCAGATTATATACTTTGTCAATGGCTTTCTGACGAACTGAGCAGGCAATAACTCCCAATAAATCAGCCTCATGCGGATTGTCAGTAAAAGAATAACCGAGTTTTTCGATATATGATTTTACTCTGCCGCTGTCCGAAATGTTCATCTGACAGCCAAGCGTTACAAGATGGTATTTCATAACTAAATTTCGTTCTTTTATAAACAATTTGCAGTTTTAATTGCAGGTTGCAAAGGTAATGATTTTTTATGTTTTCACAAAAAAACGACTACCGAAAATTTCAATCCAAAATTTCGTATGATTTTTTGGATTATAATCCAAAATTTCGTATAATTTTTTGGATTACAATCCAAAAAGTTTCATATTTTTTTGGAAATAAGAATCTTTATCTCTAAATTTGCGCAGAAAAAATAACATAAAACGATGATTACAAGACAACTTACAAATGTTATAAACGAGCATCTGTACAAAGGTAAGGCAATAATCCTTATAGGCGCACGACAAGTGGGCAAAAGTACTCTTTTTGAAATGTTGATCTCGGAAGCAAAGGTCAAAGTGGCAAAATTCAATTGCGATATAAAAAGCGTGCGCGAGACTTTTGAAAATGTCAACGTTAAGGACTTGTCTCTGATTATAGGCGGTGCAAAAATAGTTTTAATTGACGAGGCTCAGCGTGTAAGAAATATCGGAATGACACTAAAACTTATTACCGACAATTTTCCCGATGTTCAATTACTTGTAACAGGTTCGTCGTCGTTGGAACTTCTAAGCGACATCAATGAGCCGCTAACGGGCAGAAAATTTGAATACAAACTTTTCCCTATTTCGACAGCAGAACTTATATCGTCTTTGGGGTATATGCAAACCAAGGAAATGCTTGAACTAAGACTAATCTACGGCTCGTATCCCGATATTGTAAGTAATCCTGAAATGGCGCGGGAGTTGATTGTGAATCTTTCCGGAAGTTATCTTTACAAAGACGTCCTTGAAATGGAAAGTGTCAGACGTCCGATATTACTTGAAAAATTACTCGTTGCATTAGCCTTGCAAATAGGAAGTGAAGTTTCTTTCAACGAATTGGCTCAGACTATTGGCAGCGACCCAAAAACGGTAGAAAAATACGTTGATTTATTAGAAAAATGCCACATTATTTTTAGGCTTTACGCTTTTTCGCGGAATTTACGCACCGAACTCAAAAAAAGTCGTAAAGTGTTTTTTTACGATAATGGAATCCGAAACGCTATACTTCAAAATTTTGCCCGTCCGGCACTGCGCAATGATATGGGAGCATTGTGGGAAAACTTTTTTATTTCAGAACGCATTAAGCGCAACGAATATACACGACATTTTTCCAATGTTTATTTTTGGCGCAGCACACAACAGCAAGAAATTGATTTTGTAGAAGAATGTGATGGTGAGTTTTCAACTTTCGAGATGAAATGGAATCCCAAGAAAGCCAATGCAAAATTACCCAAAATATTTGAAGAAACTTATCCCGTAAAATCTTTCAACGTTGTAACACCCGAAAATTACATAGAGTTTCTTGTATGAAATTTCCGCAAACAAAAAACGACTACCGAAAAAAAGCATTTCGATAGTCGTTTTTGTATTAACAATAAAGGTTAAATCGTCAAAGTTGCTTTTAATTTTTCGACTTCGTCAACTGAAAGCATAGAAATTTCGGCGGCAAGTTCCACGGACATACCCTTTTTGAGCATATTCAAAGCGGTTTCTTTGTGTCCTTCCGCTCGTCCTTGTTCAAGTCCTTCTGCACGTCCTTTCACAATGCCCGCTTTTTCCCCCTCGTCATAACCTAAAACACGGCTTGACCATAACACACTTTTACTCAAACTAAGGCTGTCCATATACCTGAAATACGCTTTTCGGTCTTCTTCACTAAGCGAATCAACCCGCAAAACATTACGCGCCTCACTCAAACCCTGCGCCGTATAACTGTCAGGAATATGTCCCGTTTTCAAAAACGAAATCCATTCTTTTAAAGGTGTCGTTACCTCTTCGTCAAACTTGTTAACACGCAAAATATAATAAATCGGGAAAATGCCGCTGACTTCTTTTGTTTCAAAAAGTTCCTGCTGACGTTTAGTAAGTTTCAGGACATCCTTTTTATTGTTCAAATTCGTAAAAACGGTTGTGCCTTTATAAATATAACCCTTACCTTGTCCCAAACCAAAGTAAACGATGTTAATAGAATACACTTTCGGAACGGTACGATATTCATTTCCTGATTTTGTGTATTCGGTTACGACTTTTGCCGTACCGAACTGCATACGTTGAAAATAATCTATTTCGTGATCGTTTTGAACTTCGATAATGATTTTTTCTTTGTTTTCGTCTTCAACCAAAAGGTCTACGCGGTTGAATTTTTGGTCGGAATTTTCTTGATTGCTTTCACTTTCAAGAATTGACTGAATCTTTATTTGTTTTTCCAACAATACACTCAAAAAGCCCTCCAACACAACAAAACTGCCTTTGTTGCGCAAGAGTTTTTTTATAAACCAATCGAAACTGATATATTTTCCCATGATTTTGCGCTTTAAAATTGTTTTGACGGCAAAAATAAAACTTTTTTATTAATTCCCCAAAGGATATTCCACCCATTTTTTCATCCACTTAGTGAAATAGCCGCCTTTGCCTTGAATAGAAAAAAACAAGCGTTTCGTTATTTTATATGCCGAATAATGCGACAAAATGCCGAGATACGAATTTATTTGGTTTGAATTACGTGAGTTTAAAATTTTCGGCAGTTTTTTATGAATACGACGAAGTGTTTGACGAGAAATATAACGGCGGTGAGGCTTTAAATATGCACCGATAAAACAAACTCCGCTGTCAGAGGCACATATTTGGGTCTTGGATTGGTTAACCGAAAGTTTCAGGCGGGCGGACAAAAATGCTGACACAACGGGAATCAACGACCGAAGATAATCCTTATCGTTGCTGACAACATAAAAATCGTCAACATAACGCCCGTAACGCCCGACTTTTATGTCACGCTTCATAAAATCGTCAAAAACTGAAAGATAGATGTTACTGAAAAGTTGGCTCGTGAGGTTGCCGATGGGCAAGCCGCAGCCTTCGGGACTATTGAAAAGGCTGCGGTTATGCGGCAAGCCTTCCCAATCCGATTTTTTGCCGTGAAAAACACAATTTTCCGTCGGATTTATCAAAATGATATTTTCGCTCAGGTAGTTGACAAAATCAAAATCAACAACGTCGTCCCAAACTTCGGACGAATGTGAAGATATTTTGTGCCAACGTATTTTGGCAAGGCGGGTTTGCGTTATTTTCAATAACAAACTGCGGTCTATGTGCATAAAATATCCCGAAATGTCCATTTTCAAAATATAAACCTTTTCGGTGTAGTTGAGGGATTCTTTGCGGATATGATTTTCAAGACGGCTGATTCCGTAATGCGTACCGCGACCTTTGATGCACGAATAACTGTCGGCAATGAAATTGCGTTCAAATAGTTCATGGGTGTAGTTGTAATAGAGATGATGGACGATGCGGTCGCGGAAGTCGGCGGCAAAGACTTCGCGCTTTTTGGGGTCTTCAATGACAAAACATACTGACGGACGAGGCTTGTAGATATGATGATACAATTCATCGGCAAGTTGTTTGAGGTTTTCTTCCATATTATTCTCAAAATCAACTTGATATTGTCTTGAACGCTTATGATGGCGGGCTGCAAGGTATGCCGTATGCAAATCGATAAGTATTTGTGTAAAAGAGAGTTTCAACGGAATACGAATTAAATTATGGATTAAAAAATGCGCCAAAGATTTTCAAGGTAAGTGCTGCACCGCACGGCGCGAACCGACTGACCGTAGTTACGGTTGTTGTTGTTCACGTTGGCGTTGCCTGAGTTGAAGTTAAGGTAGTAGGCGTTGGACTCCCCGTTAGGCGTACTCGACCAATAGTAGCCGTTGGAACCGTCGTTGTTGCGGTCGGTGCCGAAGCAGTAGCCCGCAGCCGGAAGGAAAACTGCCACTTGTTTCGGCTGACCTCTGATACTCGTGCAAAAAGGAACAAGTAATTTTGAGCCTGATTGCACTTTCGGTTTTTCACACTTTTTTCAAGAAAGCACGCAGGTCAGCCTATGAATTTACCATGTTTCTGCACTTGGCGCATTTGTTTTTTTTATATCAATGCCGACAATTGACGTTTTATTTCTGACAAAAATGCAATGCTCTCCATAGGACTTTTGGTTTCAATGGGATAAGCAAGTATGCGCTGCATTATGCCCGTGAGCGTTCCGCCACTATGCGGCGCATCAGGAACAAAAGGCGGCTGACTTTCCGATGTTTCCCTTTCTTTTTTTTCCACAACGGGCAGCGCAGACTTCCACTCTTCGTATTCGGCGGCAAACGCCTGAATGTCGGTGTCGTCAGGAATAGCCGAAGATGGGAAAACGACGATGATTGAACCGTCAGCCTGCGGCTCTACCGCAGCACCGTCGGGCGTAAACTTGGTCATGCTTGCAGGCGGGAAACCTATCATCGCAACAGGCTGTTTTACAGCCTTGACCATTCGGCACGTCACCTTGAAGTCGCTCACATATTTTACGAACAGCCACGCGCTCCATTCGTATGCGCGAAGAAATCCGCCTTCGCGGTAGAGCCGCGCCGTGCGGCATTGCTGCAAATCGTTCCTATGTTTTTCTTTTTCAACTATTTCTGTTTGTTGTGGCATTTTTTCGTATTATTTCCGTTATCACTTGTTTTTTTGTTAAATTATTTTTCGCGGCAGGTCGCCTGACAGCCCTCACGCCGCCTCGGGGCGGCGGGGCTGTCCGCGCCCTGCCCGAAAAATAATTTCGTTTCGTTATTCTTTTTTCGTTTCGGTTTCGCTTCTTTTTCGTTCCGTCCGAAACATGGTTAATTCATGCACCGCACGGCGCGAACCGACTGACCG